>NZ_JBIVBI010000003.1:560496-573224 GCF_044746005.1 Streptomyces sp. NPDC086766
ATGGTGTTCTTCAGTTCGAGGATCTCGCCGCGGGCATCGACGGTGATCTTCTGGGACAGGTCGCCCTTGGCCACCGCCGTCGTCACCTGGGCGACGTTGCGGACCTGGTTGGTCAGGTTGCCCGCCATGAAGTTCACCGAGTCGGTCAGGTCCCGCCACACGCCGGCCACGCCGGGCACCTTGGCCTGGCCGCCGAGGCGGCCCTCGGTGCCGACCTCGCGGGCGACGCGGGTGACCTCGTCGGCGAAGGCGGAGAGCTGGTCGACCATCGTGTTGACGGTCTCCTTCAGCTGCAGGATCTCGCCGCGCGCGGGCACGTCGATCTTCTGCGAGAGGTCGCCCTTGGCCACCGCCGTCGCCACCTGCGCGATGTCGCGGACCTGGGTGGTGAGGTTGCCCGCCATCGCGTTCACGGAGTCGGTCAGGTCGGCCCAGGTCCCGGACACGCCGGGCACCTCCGCCTGCCCGCCGAGCGTGCCCTCGGTGCCGACCTCCCGGGCCACGCGGGTGACCTCGGAGGTGAACACGGACAGCTGGTCGACCATGCCGTTGAACACCGTGGCGATGTCGCCCATCAGTCCGTCGGTGTCCTCGGGCAGGCGCGTACCGAAGTCGCCGTCCCGCACGGCCGTCAGGCCCGCCAGGAGCTGCCTCAGCTCCTGATCGCCGGGCAGGGCGTCGACCACCTCGGTCCTGTCGCTGGTCATGCGCATCCTCGTCCCGCTCCCCTGGAGCCCTCCTCGTGAGAGGACTCGGCCCTCACCGGCCCTGAGGGCTCGGCTGTCGTGCCGGCATTTCCGCAGTTCACGGAATCTGCACGTTTGTAAAAATACGCCGAAGGCTAACTCACCCCGAGTGCTCCGAACAAAACCTTCCGGCGCACCGCGAGCCCGGCTGGAACCGTATGCGCCCGTTGTACACGAGCGTGGATATCCAGAGTACGGGAACTGGCTTGCGAACCGGTCGTGACCTGCGGCGGCGGGGCCGGCCGACGCGGGGCGGGCCGCGCGGCCGCGAGGCGCTTCCCCCTCGGCGCCGGACGCGCCCGGCCGGGCGCCGGACCGCCCTCGGCCCACTCCCTTCCCGGCCCGCGGGACTCCGCTCCACGGACTACGAATATGTCCACATTTCCGCGCTCGTCCCCCGCCGTTCCGTGCACGCGGGACCGTCCTCGGCCGGGGTGCGCCGGGCCGAGGAGGCGGGCTCCGCCCTCCATCTGACCTGGCGTCGGCCGGCGCGCGCGCCCGCCGGCCGCGACCGGCGCCCCGAACTGCGCGCCGCCCGGGGGAGGGAGACCGGTGAACACGCCGATACGCCGTCCTGCCAGGGCCGAATGCGAGTGCGACGGCAGGGTAGTTGCTGCAAGAAGAGCCGTGAGGGGGGACCACCCGCCTGCGGACTCGTGACTCTTATGTCCGGGGAGCTGAGGAGCAGCGTGACCATCGACAGAATCTGGTCGTACCCGCCGCAGGTCGGTCGTGTCGAGGGCCAGGACCTGACCGGGTTCACCGTCGTCGCCGCCGACGGAACGATCGGGCACGTGGACCGGGAGGCCGATCCCTTCGGGATGCGACACCTGGTCGTCGACACCGGTGTCTGGGTGTTCGGCAGGAGCGTGCTCGTGCCGGTCGGCGTCGTCACCGTCATCGACACGGACGACCGGAAGGTGGAGGTGGCCTGCTCCCGGGGGGAGATCAAGGCGGCGCCGCGCTTCCGGATCGACAGCGAGACGATGGACCCGGACTACCTGACCCGGGTGGGCGAGTACTACCACTCGCTTCCGCCGCGTACGACGGCCACCGCCTGACGGCGGACGGACGTGTGGGGCGTACGGCCCGTCACCGGGGACGAGCGGGGCGTCGAGGGCGCCGGGGCCGGACCCGGGAGGCCGCTCTTATGCTGGAGCGACGCGTGCGACGCGCGCCGCGGACCGGAGAGCAGAACAGGAAGAGTGTGCCGATGAGCGACGAGCGGGAGCCCGCCGTGGCGTCGTCCGTCCGCGGGAACGCCTTCGTCGTGACCGTGGGTGGCGACATCGACGGCGACAGCGCCCCTCGGCTGGTCGAGGAACTGGCCGCCGGCCTGCTCGCCGGCACCCCGCGGACCGTCGTGGACCTGTCGGACACGACGTTCGCGGACTCGGCCATCCTGCACGCCCTCCTCGAGGCCCAGCAGGCGCACCGGGCGGACGGGCTGCTCCTGGTGCTGGCGGGGCCGTTCGGCGAGAGCGTGGAAAGGCTTTTTGACGTGACTGGAACCGCGGGGTACTTCGTCCTCGCCGAGAACGTCTTCACGGCGATGGAGGTGCCCCGGGCAGTGACGGACCGGTGACGCAGGACGAGCGCCCCGGGGCGGAGCCCCGCGCCGAGCGGGCGGATCCCGGGGCCACGGCACCCACGCACCCGACCGGCACGGCGGGCACCGTACCGGCCGCTTCCGCCTCCGCTTCCGCGGCGGGGCGGCCGGGCGCCGCGGTCCGGGTGACGAGTGCCGCGGCGGCACGCGCGTACGCGCAGTCGGTCGTGCGCGAAGAGTGGAACTCCTCCTCCCGCCGGGCGCGGGAGGAGGACGTCATCGACCTGCTGCTCGTCGTCTCGGAGATGGTCACCAACGCGATCCGGCACGGCGAGGGGATCGCGGGTTTCGAGGCCGTCTCCACGGCCGAAGGCATCCGGCTGGCCGTGCTCGACAACAGCGACGTCGTCCCCGAGGTCGCCTTCGGCTCCGGCGCGCTGCCGCTCGGCCACCTGGGCAGTGGGTACGGCTGGCCGCTGATCATCCGCCTCGCGCGGGAGATCGTCATCGACCGCAGGCCCGGAGGCGGCAAGACGATCAGTGTGCTGGTCCCGCTGCGCGACGCCGCCGACCTGCCGCCGAAGGACGTCCGGGCCGGCTAGCCGGTGCGCCGCGCGGGCGCGCCCGGCCTCCGCAGACGTGCCGTAGGTGACGGGCTCCGAGACCCGACGGCCGGACCCCATCGGCGGGGAGAGCCGACGGCCGACCACGCGGCGGCGAGGAAGACCGGCGGGCGACCCCGCGGCGGCGGAGGGGGTCCCCCTGGGAGAAGTCACCAGGGGAGAAAGACGTGCACGTCCTTGCCGCGGTCGTGCGTCACGACGCTGACCTGGTCGCACAGCGTGTGGACCAGGTGCCAGCCGATCCCGCCGCCACCGCGGCTGGGGTGGAAGGGCCGGGGCGCCGGCGGTGTGGTGCTGGTGTCGCTCAGCGTCACGTGCACCCCGTCGAAGGTGCGGCGTATCCGCAGTTCGAAGGGGCCCGGCGCGTACTGCACGGCGTTCGCCGCGAGCTCCGTGACCACCAGCAGGATGTCGTCCCAGTGCTCGGGGGCCGTCGGCGGAGCCGAGCGCGCGAGTTCGCCGATGAACTCCTCCGCGGCGAGGCGTGCACCCGTCACATGGTGCAGCTCACCCGCGAAGCGAGCGGTGCGACTCGGAATCCCCTCGGTTGCCAGTGTGTCGTCCCAACGCGGCTCGGTTCCCATCTCGCCTTCCAGGCCCGCCGTCGTGGCCGGGCTGTCGACTTTCTTACCCTTGCGTCCCCTGTCTTGTTCCCATGGGCGCGGACCCTACGCGTGGGTCAGCAGTGGGACCGGTCGCAGGAGAGGCAAGCGGCGATCAAGGGCCCGTACCCCGTCTCAGGCGGCCGCCCGGCGCGCGCACAGCCGGACGTCGTGCACGGAGCCGCGGGACTCCCAGCCGCGCAGACAGCACGCCTCGTACAGCTCCTGCCACGCGCGCGTCGTCCCGGACGTCCGCCGGGGCGCCGGGCGGGACGCGCGAGCGCAGTCCGGTTCGTGCGCGGCACCCGCGGGGGCGCGCCAGAAGGAACAGCACGGCCGGGCGGGGGCGACCGGCCGCGCGTCGCCCAGCGCGGCCCGCCGGGCGCGCCGGTGCGAGGCGAGCAGCAGCCGGTGGGAGCGACCCGCCCGCGCCGCCGCCACCATGAGCACCGGCACGCCGAGCGCCGGCCCGGCGGCGGCCGCCCGCATCCCGTTGACGACACTCCACAGGCCCACCGCTCCGACGGCAACGGCCAGCAGGACACAGAGAAGGTGACGGCGGAGGTGACGGGACATCAACGACGGCTCCTCGCAGGGATCGGCACGGCTTTCCCTGTGCGCCTACGACGATCCGGCGGATGTAAACCCCGTGACGCGTCCTTCGCGCGCGGCGCGTGTCACGCTCGGCGTTCGTCCCGAGCACTGGCCCGCGGACTCAGCCGAAAGCGGTCCAGGACGTGCCGTGGTGCACGGCCAGCAGCACGGCGAGCAGCAGGAGATCGGTGACGCCCAGTGCGAGCCCGAGCCAGGCCCGGAACCGGCGGGGGGTGTCCCGGCGCAGGGCGACCACGGCGAGGGCGATCGCCACGGGCCCCAGTACCAGGTTGAGCACCACCAGTCCGACCAGACCGAGCACGAAGGAGGCGATGGCCATGCCTTCGGTGTCCCGCTTGCCGGTGCGCTGCCGGGGCGGAGCTGTCAGCCGCATGGGTCAGGCCCTCCTCGCCCGGCCGCGCCGCCGGCGTTCACGGGCCGTGAAGACGGCCAGCCACAGGATGACGGCCGTGCCCAGCACCAGCGTGACCGGCCAGGGAAGATAGGCCGCCGACCCGAGGAGCACGGCCAGCAGCAGAAGTGCGGCAACCAGGAAGAGCACGACGACTCACCTTTCGGTCCGAACGGGCCGGAGAGCAAACGGAGTTCGCGGTGTCGGAATCACGCGGGACAGGTTTCCCGCGGGTGCGGTGTCACGCCTGCCTGTTCCACCGGTTTTCCCAACTCCGCCGTGTGCCCGGCGAATCGAGGGGCATCTGAGAGCTCCGGTCATCAACCGGTCAACAAACGAGGGAGAGTACGATGACGAGTCACGGCAGTTCACCCACCGCCTCCCCGAACTCGCGGACCAACGGTCTGGCGGTCGCCAGTCTCGTCCTGGGGATCATCGGGGTGTTCCTCTTCAACGTGATCCTCGGCCCGCTCGCGATCGTGCTCGGCGCCGTCGGCCTGCGCCGGGCGCCCGCGAAGGGCGGTGCGGGCATGGCGAAGGCCGGCATCGTGCTGGGCATTCTCGACCTGGTGGTCTTCGGTGTCCTGCTGGCCGTCTCCGCGGCCAACGGCGGGTTCCACTGGTACGTGGGCGGCTGACCCGTCCTCCCCGCCACCCGGACCTTCCGGTCCGGGTCAGCGGAAGACGTTGTCGGAGTCGTCCCAGTCGGCGGTCGCGTCATGGGGCGCCGGCCGCCGCGGACCGCGGCTGCGGGCCTGGTACATGGCGTCGATCTCGAACGCGTAGTGGCGCACTATGGCGTCCCTGCGCAGCTTCATCGACGGCGTCAGCAGCCCGCTCGCCACGTCGAAGGGCTCCGGGAGCACCCGGAAGACGCGGATGGACTCCGAAGGGGAGACCGCGCTGTTGGCGGCGGCGACCGCCCGCCCGATCTCCTCGCGCAGCGCGTTCTCCTCGCGCGCCTCACGGCCCGCCGTGTCGCCCTGGAGCGCCAGCGCGGCCCGCCAGTGCGCCAGGAAGTCCGGGTCCAGCGTGATCAGCGCGCCCACGCAGGGCCGGCTGTCGCCCACCACCACCGCCTGGTGGACCAGCGGATGCATCCGCAGGCGCTGTTCCAGCAGGGCGGGAGCCACGCTCTTGCCGCTGCTGGTGATGATGATGTCCTTCTTGCGCCCGGTGAGCGTGAGGTAGCCCTCGGTGTCCAGGTGCCCGATGTCCCCGGTCGCCAGCCAGCCGCCGCGCAGCGCGGACCGGGTGGTGGCCTCGTCGTTGACGTAGCCCTGGAACACCGAGGGCCCCCGCACCAGGATCTCCCCGTCGTCGGCCACCTGGATCTCGGTGCCCGGCAGAGGCCGGCCCACGGTCCCGGACTTCTCCCGGCCGAGCGGCTGCATGGTGATCCCGCCGGCGGTCTCGGTGAGCCCGTACCCGTCGTGCACGTAGATGCCGATGCCCTCGTAGAACAGGGAGAGTTCGCGGCTGAGCGGTGAGCCGCCTGAGGTGGCGCGGACCACCCGGCCGCCCAGCGCCGCGCGCAGCTTGCGGTACACCGTCCGCTCGTACAGGGCGTGCTGCAGCCGCAGATCGAATCCGGGCCCCGGGCCCCGGCCCAGCCGCTGCCGCTCCAGGGCCCCGGCGAAGTCGCGCGCCGTGCCCGCCGCCCTCTCGAACAGGGCGCCGCGGCCGGCCTGCTGGGCCGTGCGCAGGAAGGTCTTGTAGAGCTTCTCGAAGACGGACGGCACGGCGTAGAAGTACGTCGGCCGGAAGGTGCGCAGCGCCGACGCCAGCGAGGCGTCGGTGACCTCGGGTTCGTGGCCCATCAGGATGCCGCCGCGGATGCACAGGCCCTGGATCATCAGGCCGTACACGTGGGAGAAGGGCAGGAAGGCGAGGACCGCGGCCTGCTCGCCCGGGGGCGCGGCCGTGTGCCCCCAGCCCGCCAGCAGCGTGTCGCAGGGACTGGCCAGCGCGCGGTGGCTCAGCGCGCATCCCATCGCGTGGCCCATCGTGCCGGAGGTGTAGGCGATCACCGCCGTCGCGTCCGGCAGGACGATCCGGCGCAGCGAGTCGACCGTGGTCGGCGGTATCACCGCGCCCCGCGCCACGAGGTGCGCCAGCGCCCCGTCGTCCAGCTGCCACACGTGCCGCAGCTCGGGCAGCGTGGCGCAGACCGAGCCGACGGTCATGACGCCCTGCTCGTCCTCGACGACCACCGCCACGCACCCCGAGTCCCGCAGGATCCACTCGACCTGGTCGCGCGAGGAGGTCGGGTAGATCGGGACGACCTCGGCGCCCACGGTCCACAGGGCGTAGGCGATCACCGTCCACTCGTAGCGGGTGCGCGCCATGACCGCCACGCGGTGTCCCGGGGAGATCCCGGAGGCGACCAGCCCCCTGGCCAGATCGGCGACCTCGTCCCGCAGTTCCACGGCGGTGACCTCCTCCCACGTCGCGGAGGCGGGGTCGGGCCGGCGGGCGAGGACGGGGTGGGCCGGACGGAGCTCGGCCGTCTCGAAGACGCTGTCGGCGAGTCCGCCGGTCATGGAGGAGACGGCGGAGGGAGCGAGGGCGAAGTCGCGCATGCACTGCTCCTGGGGTGTACGGAGGGTGACTTCGCCGACGAGTACCGTGTCGACGCTGGTCGAATGTAGCCCAGGTGAGCGTGCCGGGTGCCCCGAACGGGGAAGTAGCCCCGTTTCCGTGATCTACGACGTCCGCGGGACCCGACGGGGGGCGCGAGGAGCCCCCGCCCCGCCGGGGGAGTCCTCACCTCTGGGTGAGGCGCACGCACTCGGTGACGACGTCCCGCAGGCTCCCCGTCCGCTCCATCAGTTCCCGCTGCACGCGGGCGCCGTTGCCCCGCCCCAGCAGCCCCGCCGCGGCCTCGTGTACGCGCTCGTGATCGCCCGTGTCGGCGAGCGCCTCGCCGACGTGGTCGATGAGGTCCCGCACCACCGACTCGGCCGGGCGCGGGCGCATGGTCGCCGGGTCCAGCAGCTCGCCCTCCAGACCGCCCCGACCCGCCTGCCACGCGGCCAGCCGCAGCAGGCTCACCCCGTGGTCGACCGGCTCCCGCCCCGCCCGCCACTCGCGCGCGGCCGTCTCCACCAGGCCGCGGGCCAGCGTGGCGATCAGCTGGGCGGTGTCCGCGTGCAGGCACACGTCGGAGACCCGGATCTCGACCGTCGGGTACCGCTCGGACAGACGCGCGTCGAAGTACACCATCCCCGCGTCGAGGATCACCCCCGTGGACACCATGTCCGCCACCCGCCGGTGGTACCGCTCGGGCGAGCCGAACAGCTCGGTCGGCCCGGCCGACGGCCAGCGGCCCCACACCCGGCTGCGGTAGCTGGCGTAGCACGAGTCGGTGCCCTGCCAGAACGGCGAGTTGGCGCTGATCGCCAGGAGCGCGGGCAGCCAGGGCCGGATCCGGTCCAGGACGGCCACGCCCTCCGCGTCGGACTCCACGGCCACGTGCACATGGCAGCCGCAGACGAGCTGCTCCCGCGTCGCGATGCCGTACTGCTCGGCCATCCACTGGTAGCGGTCGTTCATCACGATGGACGGGCTGACGGGCAGCGGGGAGGAGGCCAGCGCGGCCACCGCGCAGCCGATCTCCCCGGCGTGCCGGGCCGCCTCCTTGCGGCAGCGGACGATCTCCTCGCCGAGCCGGGCCATGTCCGTCTGCGGATGCGTGGCGAACTCGAGCATCTGGCCGTACAGCTCTTTCTCGAACATCTCCTGGCCCGCGCCGTCCGCCTCGGCGCGGGCCAGTACCGCCGCGGACAGCGCCTTCGGCTCGCCGGTCTCCGGGTCGACCAGGAGGAGCTCCTCCTCCACTCCGACGGTGCGCACCCTCGCCGCCCTTCCTCCGTCCTCCGCGACACCGGCCGATCGCCGGGTCGTACGACCCCGACTGCCCCAGGACGGCCCGGAGACACCTGGGCACGGCACCCGGGACCGCCGGAGGACGGCCGGCACGCCAGGGGGCCGCTCTCAGGGGGCGTACGGCGACAGCCAGAGCGTGGCGAGGGGCGGCAGCGTCAGGCTGACGACGCCGTCCTCCGGCTTGACCGGATCGGGGTTGGTGACGTCGCCGCCGCCGTACCGGGCCGCGTCGGTGTTGAGCACCTCGCACCAGGCGGCGACGTCCTCGGGGACGTGGAGGCGGTAGCCGGCGCGGACCACGGGGGAGAAGTTCGACACCGCCAGCAGCGGGGTGCCCTCGGCGTCGAACCGCAGGAACGCGTAGACGTTGTCGTCGGCGGCGTCCACGGCGACCCACCGGAAGCCCTCGGGCCGGGTGTCGCGCTGCCACAGGGCGGGGGTGGCCCGGTACCGCGTGTTGAGGTCGCGCACCAGGTTCTGCACCCCGCGGTGGTCGCCCGCGGCGCAGTACCCCTCGTCGAGGAGCCACCACTCCGGCCCGTGCTCCTCGGAGAACTCGCCGCCCTGCGCGAACTCCTGTCCCATGAACAGCAGCTGCTTGCCGGGGTGGGCCCACATGTAGGCCAGGTACGCCCGGTGGTCGGCCCGGCGCTGCCACCAGTCGCCGGGCATCTTCGACACCAGTGCCCGCTTGCCGTGCACGACCTCGTCGTGGGAGATCGGCAGGACGTAGTTCTCGCTGTAGGCGTACACCATCGCGAAGGTCATCTCGTGGTGGTGGTACTTGCGGTGGACCGGCTCGTGGCTCATGTACTCCAGCGAGTCGTGCATCCAGCCCATGTTCCACTTCAGCCCGAACCCGAGACCGCCCCACTCGGTCGGCGCGGTCACCCCGCCCCAGGCCGTCGACTCCTCGGCGATGGTCACCACGCCCGGCGCCCGGCGGTACACGGTGGCGTTCATCTCCTGCAGGAACGCCACCGCGGCCGGGTCCTCCCGGCCGCCGAACTCGTTCGGCGTCCACTGCCCGGGCTCGCGCGAGTAGTCGAGGTAGAGCATGGAGGCGACCGCGTCCACGCGCAGGCCGTCGATGTGGAACTCCTCGCACCAGTACACCGCGTTGGCGACCAGGAAGTTGCGCACCTCGCGCCGGCCGAAGTCGAACTCGTACGTCCCCCAGTCCGGGTGCTCGGCGCGCTGCGCGTTCCCGGGCTCGTACAGCGGGTCCCCGTCGAAGCGGGCCAGCGCCCAGTCGTCCTTCGGGAAGTGCGCCGGCACCCAGTCCATGATCACGCCGATGCCGGCCCGGTGGCAGGCGTCGACGAAGTACCGGAAGTCGTCCGGCGGGCCCAGCCGCGCGGTGGGCGCGTAGTAGGAGGTCACCTGGTAGCCCCAGGAGGGGCCGAAGGGATGCTCCGCGACCGGCATCAGCTCCACATGCGTGAAGCCCATGTCCTTGACGTACGCCGGGAGCTGCTCGGCCAGTTCGCGGTAGGTCAGCCCGGGCCGCCAGGACGGCAGGTGGACCTCGTACACCGAGAACGGCGCCTCGTGCACGGGGGTGTCCCCCCGGTGCGCCATCCACTCCTGGTCGCCCCACTCGTGGTGGGAGGCGGTCACCACGGACGCCGTCGCGGGCGGCTCCTCCGTGCGGCGCGCCATCGGGTCCGCCTTGAGGAACCGGTGGCCGTACTGCGAGGTGATCTCGAACTTGTAGCGCGTGCCCTCGCCGATGCCCGGCAGGAACAGCTCCCACACGCCGGAGGCGCCCAGGGAGCGCATCGGGAACGCCGTTCCGTCCCAGAAGGTGAAGTCCCCGGCCACGCGGACGCCCCGCGCGTTCGGCGCCCACACCGTGAACCGGGTGCCGGCCACCCCCTGGTGGGTCATGGGCTCCGCGCCGAGCGCCGTCCACAGCTGCTCGTGCCGGCCCTCCCGGATCAGGTGCAGGTCCAGCTCGCCGAGGGCGGGCAGGAAGCGGTAGGGGTCGTGGACCTCGCGCTCGTCGGCGCCGTCCTCCTCGTACGCCACCGCCAGGGTGTACGCGGGGACCGCCTCCAGCGGCAGGACGGCGGAGAACAGGCCGTCGCCCTCGTGGACGAGGGGGGTGCGCGCCCCGCCGGTCACCACGCTCACGGAGCGGGCGAACGGGCGCAGCGCCCGGACGGCGACGCCGCCGGGGACCGGGTGCGCGCCGAGCAGGGCGTGCGGGTCGTGGTGGGCGCCGGACAGGAGGCGCTCACGGTCGGCGGGGTCCAGGGGCGCGGCCGCCGTGCCCGCGTCCGCGGACGCGGGCGGGCCGGACGGCTCGGGAAGTGACGTGTCGCGCAGTGCCACCGGTTCAGCCTCCTCTCACGGCGAGACGTTCGATCGCCGCCATCGGTACGTCGAGCCAGTCGGGGCGGTGCCGGGCCTCGTACAGCACTTCGTACACGGCACGGTCCGTCTCGTAGGCCCGCAGCAGGGCGTGTTTCTTACGGGGGTCCCAGCCGGCCCGGGACGCGTAGCCGGCGCAGTACGCCTCCCGGCAGCGGCGCGCCCACTCCGGGCGCCAGGGGCGGCGCTGCCGGGCGGCGTAGTCGAAGGAGCGCAGCATCCCCGCGACGTCCCGCACCGGGGACTCGGGGATGCGCCGCTCGGCGAGGGGGCGGGACGGCTCGCCCTCGAAGTCGATGACGAACCACTCGCGCCCGGCCCGCAGTACCTGGCCGAGATGCAGGTCGCCGTGGACGCGCTGGGGAGGCGGCCCGGCGTCGCAGCCGGCGAGCGCGGCGAACGCGGTGCGCAGCCGGGAGGTGTACGGCCGCAGCGCGGGAACGCTGTGCGCGGCCGCCTCCAGACGCTCGGTCATCCCCGCCGCCGGCCGGGCGGTCTCCCGGTGCTCGCCGGTGGGGAAGGCGGTGGCCAGCGCCAGGTGCACCTCCGCCGTCGCCTGCCCCAACTGGTGCGCCTGCGCGGTGAAGTCGTCCCCGGTGGTGAGCGCCCGCAGAGCCAGTGTCCAGCCGTCGGCGGCGTCACGCAGGAACGGCTGGAGCACGCCGAGCGTGGCCTCCTCCGGCCGCGTGGTGCGCAGCCAGGCCACGGGGGCGGGCACGCGGGTGCAGCCCTGCCGGGCGAGGGCCCACGGGACCTCCAGGTCCGGGTTGACGCCGGGCTGGATGCGGCGGAAGACCTTCAGGATGAACTCGTCGCCGTACACGATCGAGGAGTTGGACTGCTCGGCGTCCAGCAGCCGCGGCACCAGGTCGCCGGGGATGTGCACCGACCGGTCGGCCTCGAAGCGCAGCGGGCCCGCCGTGCCGGGGCGGCGCAGCCGCTCCAGCAGCAGCCGCGCCGAACGGGGGTCGTACAGCGCGTCGTAGATCGCCAGGCCCGCCAGCGGTCCCTCCACGGCCCGGCCGATGAACGCCCGGCGCAGCCGCGGCGCCAGCTGCTCACGCACCCCGAGCAGGAGTTGGTAGCAGTCGGCGGGCGGCGGTGTGCCCGCGGGGGCGGGGACGCCCCCGGCCCCGGGGCCCGCGGGGGCGCCCCCGTGGTCGGCGTGGACCAGCAGGTGCAGACAGCCCGGGAACAGCTCCGTCATGGACAGCAGGCGCAGGTCGGTGACGGGACGGTCCTTCCCGGCGAACCAGCGCTGGCGCGGCAGCCATTCGCGCAGCAGCGCGCCGAGCGAGTCCATCGGTCCGGCGAGGCCCGTGGTGCCCGGCTGGAGGATTGCGGTCTTCGGCACGGTCGCGCCTCCTTTCGTCGGCCGCACGCTCAAGCTCGTCTGCCGATCCGGGATGCGGCTCGGGTGAGCCGGAACCAGTAGAAGCCGTGTCCCGCGAGGGTCAGCAGGTAGGGGAGTTCACCGATGGCGGGGAAGCGCACCCCGCCGATCAGCTCGACCGGGTGCCGTCCGTCGTAGACGCTCAGGTCGAGTTCGGTGGGCTGCGCGAACCGGGAGAAGTTGTGCACGCACAGGACGAGGTCGTCCTTGTACTCGCGGAGGAACGCGATGACCGCCGGGTTGGAGGAATGCAGTTCGGTGTAGGAGCCGAGGCCGAAGGCGTGGTTCTGCTTGCGGATCTCGATCATGCGGCGGGTCCAGTGCAGCAGCGAGGAGGGCGAGGACATCGACGCCTCGACGTTGGTGACCTGGTAGCCGTGGACGGGGTCCATGATCGTGGGGAGGAAGAGGCGGCCGGGGTCGCAGGAGGAGAAGCCGGCGTTGCGGTCCGGGGTCCACTGCATGGGGGTGCGCACGGCGTCGCGGTCGCCGAGCCAGATGTTGTCGCCCATGCCGATCTCGTCGCCGTAGTAGAGGATCGGGCT
>NZ_JBIVBI010000004.1:0-38020 GCF_044746005.1 Streptomyces sp. NPDC086766
CCGTGATCAAGGATGCGGCGGGCCGGTACTTCGCGTCCTTCGTCATCGACACCGACCCCGAGGCGGACGCGCAGCGCATGCCCGACACCGAGGCCAGCATCGGCATCGACCTCGGACTGGCCCACTTTGCGGTGCTGTCCGACGGCACGAAGATCGGCTCCCCGCGTTTCCTGCGGCGGGCGGAGAAGAAGCTGAAGAAGGCCCAGCGGGAGCTGTCCCGCAAGCAGAAGGGGTCGAAGAACCGCGAGAAGGCCCGCCGGAAGGTGGCGCGCGCTCACGCCAAGGCGGCTGACGCGCGCCGGGACTTCCACCACCAGCTCTCCACGAAGCTGATCCGCGAGAACCAAGCGGTCGCCGTGGAGGACTTGGCGGTGGGCGGCCTGGCGCGGACCCGGCTGGCCAAGAGCGTGCATGATGCGGGCTGGTCCCAGTTCGTGGGCATGCTGGAGTACAAGGCGCAGCGGTACGGGCGCACCTTCGTCAAGATCGGCCGGTTCGAACCCACCAGCCAGGTGTGCTCCACCTGCGGCCACCACGACGGCCCCAAGCCCCTGCACCTGCGGGAATGGACCTGCACGGCCTGCGGCACCGTCCACGACCGCGACCACAACGCCGCGAAGAACGTGAAACAGGCCGCCGGACTGGCGGTGACAGCCTGCGGAGCGCCGGTAAGACCAGAACCCCATCTGGCACAGCGCGACGAAGCAGGAAGCCACGGAAGCCCGCCCGATGCCCGTGCCCCATAGCGGCACAGCACCGAGCGAGCAGACCAGAATCTCCCTCCCTCAGGAGGGAGAGCAAGTCAACGCAGGGCTTCGATCGCGCTCTCCACGGTCGGCTCGAAGCTCAGGACCTGGTCGAGGCCGACGATGCGGAAGACGCGCATCAGGTCCTGGTTGACTCCGGCCAGGTACAGGCGGGAGTCGGTGGCCTGGGCACGGTGGTAGGCGGTGATGAGGACGGTGATGCCGGTGGAGTCGCAGTAGAGCAGCCCCGACAGGTCCAGCACCGTCCGGCTGCCGCGCGCGAAGGGCGTGTCCTCCAGGGCTTGGGTGAGACTGGGTGCGGTGTGGTGGTCGAGCTCGCCGCTCACGGTCAGCACGGTGACACCGGAGGGGTGGGTCTGGGCATCGACGGTCAGAGTGCGGTCGGTCACCGGTTCTCCTGTGCGGTCGGATGGTGGAGCGGGGCGGGACGTACCGGAGGGGCAGGGTGGTGCCGTCCCTGTGATGCCGGCGCGGCCGCCGGACGCGCCACTGTCTTATCCTACGGATCACACCGCCGAACTCGGGCAGGCGACGGTGCGGGCTCGAGGTGCGACGAGGCCCTCAAGGCGTCGCGTACCCGCGACCGCCGACCGGATTCCGGGGTTCCGCGGGCAGACCCACGGCGTCTCGGCGCCGCGGGAGGCGACCTGAGGTGCGATCGGCCGATCTGGGGGTACCACGGAGCGGTGAGGGTGAGCGAAAGGGTGTCGGATGGCGCCTACTGAAGACTCCGGGGTCTCCTCGAACCCGCGTGCCGCGGGATCGGGGATCGATCTGTTCGCCGCCGACGCGGTGATCGGAGCGGACCTCGCCCGGGTGGACTGGACGGCGACGCCCCTGGGGCCGCCGGCCGGCTGGCCGCAGAGCCTGCGGACCGCGGTGAGCATCCTGCTGTCGTCGCGGTTCTCGATGTGGATGGCGTGGGGTCCCGAGCTCACCTTCTTCTGCAACGCCGCCTACCGCCGGGACACGCTGGGCCGGAAGTACCCGTGGGCGCTGGGCCGGCCGGCCCGCGAGGTCTGGGCGGAGATCTGGGACGACATCGGCCCGCGCATCGACACCGTGCTGACCACGGCGGAGGCGACCTGGGACGAGGCGCTGCTGCTGTTCCTGGAACGCTCGGGCTACCCGGAGGAGACCTACCACACCTTCTCCTACAGCCCCCTGCGGGACGACTCCGGAGCCGTGGTCGGGATGCTGTGCGTGGTCAGCGAGGACACCGAGCGGGTGATCGGCGAGCGGCGCATGGCGACGCTGCGCGATCTGGGGTCCGACCCCAGCGCGGCCCGCACCGAGCAGGGGATGCTGGACTTCTCCGCCGGGCAGCTCGCCCGCGACACCGCGGATCTGCCGTTCACGCTGACGTACCTCTTCCAGGGTGACGGCAGCGCGCGGCTCGCGAGCGCCACCGGACTGCACCGGGGCCATCCGGCGGCTCCGACGGTGCTGCCCGCCGACGGGGCGGACGATGTGTGGCCGGCCGCGGCGGCCGCCCGGGGGGAGACCACGACGGTGGACCTCGACGGCCCGCCGTTCACCGGCCTGCCCACCGGGCCGTGGCCGCAGCCGCCCCGGCAGGCACTCGTCGTACCCCTGGCGCAGCAGGACGCCTCCTTCGGCTTCCTGGTCGCCGCGCTGAACCGGTACCGGCCGCTCTCCGACGACTACCGCGGATTCGTCGAACTGGTCGCCGGGCACGTCGCCGCGGGGGTCGCCGGCGCCCGCGCCTACCAGGCCCAGCAGCGGCGGGCGGAGGAGCTGGCCGCGCTCGACCGCGCCAAGACCACCTTCTTCTCCAACATCAGCCACGAGTTCCGCACCCCCCTGACGCTGATCATGGGACCGGTGGAGGAGCTGCGGACGCGGCTGGGCGACGCCGATCCGCGCGTCCGCGAGGAGTTGGAGGTCGTCCGGCGCAACGGTCTGCGGCTGGGCAAGCTGGTCAACGCGCTGCTGGACTTCTCCCGCATCGAGGCCGGCCGGCTGAGGGCGCGCTACGAGCCGGTCGACCTGTCGGCGGTCACCGCCGAGCTGGCCAGTGTCTTCCGGTCCGCCTACGAGAAGGCCGGACTCGCCCTCGAGGTGGACTGCCCCCCGCTGCCGCAGCCCGTGCACATCGACCGCGACATGTGGGAGAAGGTGGTCTTCAACCTGCTCAGCAACGCCCTGAAGTTCACCTTCCACGGGTCCGTCCGGGTGGCCCTGCGCGCGGAGGCGGACGAGGCGGTGCTCACCGTCCGCGACACCGGCGTCGGCGTGCCCGCGGCGGAGATGCCACGGCTGTTCGAGCGGTTCCACCGCATCGAGGACACCCGGTCGCGCTCGAACGAGGGAAGCGGTATCGGACTGGCCCTGGTCAAGGAACTGATCGGCCTGCACGGCGGGACGATCACCGCCGAGAGCGTCGAGGGCCGGGGCACCTGCTTCACCGTCCGCCTGCCCTTCGGCACGGCCCACCTGCCCGCGGACGCCGTCGCCGGTACCGTCGCCGGCCGCAGCGGTCCGCCCCTCGCCGACCCCTATGTGCAGGAGGCCCTGCGCTGGCTGCCCCGCGACGGCGCCGAAGCCCCGGTGGAGAGCGCGGAGGCGGAGCCGTCCCCCGGCGCCCCCGCTTCCGAGGCCCCGCCGCCGCCACCGGCCCGGGCGCCGGAGCCGGTCGCTCCGGCACGCGTGCTCGTCGCCGACGACAACGCCGACATGCGCGAGTACCTGACCCGCATCCTCGAGGGCGCCGGATACCAGGTCACCGCCGTCGACGACGGCGAGGCGGCCCTGGCCGCGATCCGCACGCGGGAGCCCGACCTGGTCGTCAGCGATGTGATGATGCCCCGGCTGGGCGGTCTGGCGCTGGTGGGCGCGCTGCGCGCCGATCCGCGCACCGCCGCCGTGCCCGTCCTGCTGCTGTCGGCGCGGGCCGGGCAGGAGGCGTCCATCGAGGGCCTGCGGGCGGGCGCCGACGACTACCTCGTCAAGCCGTTCGCCGCCGCGGAACTGCTGGCGCGGGTGCGGGCCAGCATCGAACTGGCCCGCCTGCGCAGTCATCAAGCCCGCTGGCGCGCCGCACTCGTGGAATCCCTGCACGAGGCCTTCTTCGTCTGCGACGAGGAGGGCGCCGTCATCGAGATCAACAACGCCTTCACCGAGACGCTCGGCTACGGCCCCGACCGTCTCCCCTACCGCCCGGTGCACCCCTGGTGGCCCGCCGCCGAAACCGATCCGGAGGCGCACCAGAAGGTCGCCGACGCCTTCGCGACCCTGCTGGACCAGGGCCAGGGCAGCGTCACGCTGCCCGTCACCCACCGCGACGGGCACCGCCTGTGGATCAACGCGACCTTCACCCCGGTCCGGGACCCGGACACCGGGCGGCGCGTGGTCGTGGGCACGTTCCGCGACGTCACCGCCGAGCACTACGCCATCCAGCGGGAGAGCGCCCTCGCCTCCCTCAGCACCCGGCTGTCCCGGGCCGCGAACCTGCCCGACGCGCTGTCGGGCGCCCTGGCGGAACTCAGGGAGCTGTGGCGTGCGCGGCAGGTGCTCGCCGCCGTCTTCGCACACGGCGACGTGCCCGTCCTGACCACGGCGGGGCCGCCGTGCACCTGGGAGGCGCTGCCCGCGGAGCGCCGGCGGGCGCTGACCGACCTGCGTTCGGAGCCCCTGCTGAGACCCGCCGTCGATCCCACCGGGGCGGGCATCCTGCTGGAGCACCCGGACGGTCAGCTGGCTCTGTGGGTCGACCTGGGGGACAACCGGCCCTTCACCGGCGAGGACCAGCTGCTGCTGTCGCTGCTGGCCGGCCACCTCGCCCAGGGTCTTGCCCGTGCGCACCAGATCGACCAGCAGCGCGAGACCGCGATCGCGCTGCAACGCGCCATCCTGGGTCCCGCCCGGCTGCCGGACGGCTTCGCGGTGCGCTACGAACCCGCGACGCCGCCCCTGGAGGTGGGCGGCGACTGGTACGACACGGTGACGCTGCCCGACGGCCGGATCGGCATCGTCGTCGGCGACTGCGTCGGGCGCGGGCTGGGGGCGGCCACCGTCATGGGGCAGCTGCGCAGCGCCTGCCGCGCGCTGCTGCTGCAGGACGCCAGCCCCGCCCGCACCCTGACGGCGCTGGACCGCTTCGCCGCCGGTGTCCCCGGGGCGATGTGCACCACCGTCTTCTGCGGCGTCCTCGACCCCGACAGCGGCCGGCTGACCTACTCCAGTGCCGGGCACCCGCCGGGCATCGTCGCCGAGCCCGGCGGCGCGGTCCGGCTGCTGGAGGAGGGCCGTTCCCTGCCTCTGGCGGTCCGCCCGGACCGGCCCCGCCCCGAGGCCGAGTGCACCGTGCCGGCCCGCGCCACGCTGCTGCTCTACACCGACGGTCTCGTCGAACGCCGCAGGCGCTCCCTGCGGACGGGCATCCAGCAGGTCGGCGCGGCCGTACAGGAGGGCCGGGACGTCTCCGTCGAGGACCTCGCCGCCCGGCTGATGAGCGGGATGGCGCCGAAGGACGGCTACGACGACGATGTCGCCCTGCTGCTCTACCGTCACCCGGGGCCGCTGGACCTGTCCTTCCCCGCCGAGTCGGCCCAGCTCGTCGTGGTGCGCAAGGCCCTGCGGACCTGGCTCGACCAGTGCCGGCTGCCCCGGCAGACCATGCAGGACGTGCTGGTCGCGGTGGGCGAGGCGTGCGCCAACGCGATCGAGCACGGCCACCGCCACGCGCGCGGCGACACGGTCCGGCTGCGCGCCGAGGCCTACGTCGACAACCTGCGCCTGGTGGTGTCCGACAGCGGCGCCTGGAAGCCGCCCCGGCCCGGCTCGCATCCGCATCGCGGTCGCGGGATAGCGATGATGCGCGCCATGATGCAGCAGGTCACCATTACCCCGGGCCCCTTCGGCACCACCGTCGAGATGCACACGAGGATCGGCACATGACGACCCCGCTCACCCTCACTCCCGGCCACCGGCCGGACGGCACCGCGGTGCTGACGGCCCGGGGGGAAATCGACATGAGCAACAGCGACAGCCTGGCCGAGGCCCTCGACGCGACGCCGGGGCCGGTGGTCCTCGACCTGACCTCGGTGGAGTACCTCGACAGCGCCGGTCTGGCCGTCCTCTTCACGCGCGCCGACCGCCTCGAACTGATCGCCACCGACCTGCTGATCCCCGTCCTGACGGTCTCCGGACTCGCCGAGATCACGATGGTCCAGGGCGCGGGGCCGGGTACGCCCGACTCCGCGTAGACGCACAGGGCCGTGCCCCGGCCCGCGGGATGCGGGCCGGGGCACGGCGTGTCGGGGCGGACCGCGCTCAGGCGCCGGCGCGTGCCCTGCGGCGCAGGCTCAGCCAGGTGACCGTGGTGCCGGCCGCCAGGGCCGCGCCCGCCGCGATGCCCACCGGGAGGGCGGGGAAGGCGGAGGCGTCGCCGCTCGCGGCCGTGGTCTGCATGGCCGGGCCGGGCGTGATGCTCGTCGTCACCGGGTCCACGGAGCGGATCGGGCCGACGGACTTCACGGAGCCGTCCGTGTTCAGCAGCACCTGCCTGCCGTTGGGGTGCCGGAAGTCGAACATCCCCGCCATCGAGCCCGCCGTGGCGTCGAAGGAGTGGTCGCCGACGCGGCCGGTGCGCCAGTTGTCCTCGATGAAGCGGGTGATCGAGGCCTGGTCGGTGACGGTGTGGTCGACCTTGTTGACCTTGCTGTAGGGGGAGATCACCAGCAGCGGCTGGCGGGTGCCCGGGCCGCAGCGGTCCTGGTAGCCGCCGGACGGGGCCGGTGCCGCCTGGCAGGCGGGGCTGTCGGTGGCCTTGCCGTTGGATCCGGTCGAGGTGTCCGTCGAGCCGTTGCGCGGCTTGGCGTAGGCATGGTCGTACCAGCCGTCGGAGTCGTCGTAGGCGACGACGATGGCGGTGGACTTCCACTGCGGCGAGCTCTGGATCGCGTTGATCCGGTCGACGAGGAAGTGCTGCTCGTCGACGGGGTCGGAGTAGGCGGCGTGGCCGTCCTGGAACTCCGGCGCCTTGAGGAAGCTGACCGCCGGGAGCTTGCCCGCCTTGAGGACGGCGTCGAAGTCGGTCAGGTCGTAGTTGTGGTTGGCCTGGCCCGCGTGGCCGATCTCCTCGACGCTGCGGGGCGGCAGGTGGTGCGGGTTCGAGGTCGACTTGTAGTACTCGAACGGCGAGTGGTGCGGGCTGTAGTCGACGACCGACGCGCCGCCGACGTTGGTGTGCGCGGTCTCGCACTTGGCGTAGTGGCCCTGCTGCCCGTCCCACGCGGTGGAGGGGCGGAAGCCGCCCTGGAACCAGCCCCAGGAGACGTGCTTGGAGTTGAGGACGTCACCGATGTTGCGGCCCTGCATGGCCGCGAGTGCGTTGCCGCTGGTGTGGTTCTTGCCCGCGCAGTCGTCGTAGGCCGGGTCGGGGTCGTTGACGACCGTGCCGACGCCCTTGGCGTCGGGGGACTTCACGGTGTACGGGTCGGGCGTCGACGTCTGCTTCGGGTTCTCCGTGCCGGAGGCGGGGTCCATGGAGACGACGCCGTGGGTCTGGCCGGAGACCAGGTTCAGCGCGCCGGGCGTGGACGGCCCGTAGGTGGAGCTGAAGGCGCGGTCGGACATCGAGTAGTGCTGGGCGTAGTTCCACAGCGCGGTGACAGTGTTGCCGTCGTAGTAGTCCATGACCAGGCCGGGCTCGCCGAACAGGCCGCCGCTGCACTTCTCGACCTCGGTGTTCTCCACGTACTTGTCGGCCTTGCCGCCGTCGGCGGCGTACTGCTCGGGCCCGTAGCCGTGGTTCTGGTCGCACGTCATGGCCTGTGCGGGGCCGAGGCGCTTGGGGGCGTACTGGTTGGGGTTCTTCGTCAGCAGCCCTGCGTGCGCGAGGGTGTCGACGTCCTTCGGGGTGTTCTTCGACGCCGTGAACTTCGTGCCGTCGGTGTTGGCGGCCTTCGGGTAGGTGGCGAAGTAGTGGTCGAAGGAGACGTTCTCGTCGAAGAGGACGACCACGTGCTTGACGGGCGTCGTGGTGGCGGACTGCCCGTCGCCCTCCGCGGCGGCCAGTGCGGGTCCCGTGGTGCCGAGGACGGTGAGCGCGGCGGCTCCGACAAGCGCCCCCGCCCCGCGTATCGTTGCTCGTCTTCCCCTGATCGCCATGCTGCTTCACCCTCCGGGCGGAATTCGCTCTTGCGCCGTACGATCGGTGATCCTGCGCCGTGCGGACGGCGCTCCGGCGGAGTCATGGTTGCGCACGGGTGAACACCGGGTCAGGGATGCCGGGCCAATTCTTGACCGTGTATTGACCAAGTGTCACCCCGGACTTGTCCGGACAGGTTCAGCTCAGCAGTGCGCGCCCGTACCAGTCCGCCGTGTCCCGTACGCCGGGCAGGGCGAAGAAGTAGCCCCCGCCGAACGGGGTGACGTAGTCGGTGAGCGGCTCGCCCGCCAGCCGCCGCTGCACGGTCTCGAACTGCCGGGCGAGGTCCTGCTGGTAGCAGCAGAACAGCAGGCCCATGTCGAGGTTGCCGTTGGCGTCCATGCCCAGGTCGTAGTTGTGGGCGCGGCGCAGGATGCGCTCCCCGGCGGTGGCGGGGGTGCGCGGGTCGGCCAGCCGGATGTGCGCGTCCAGCGGGATGACGTCGCCCTTGGGGTCGTCGGAGTAGTCCGGTGTGTCGTGCTCGGTGCCGCCGTCGAGCGGCGCGCCCGACTCCCGGGCCCGCCCGATCATGCGTTCCTGCTCGCCGAGGGAGACCCGGTCCCAGAACTCCACCAGCATGCGGATGAGCCGGACGACCTGGTAGGTGCCGCCGACCGCCCAGTCCGGCTCCCCCGCGCCCCGGCCCACCCACACCAGGCGGTCCATCTCGCGGGCGCTGGTGGCGTCCGGGTTGGCCGTGCCGTCCTTGAAGCCCAGCAGGTTGCGCGGGGTGCCGGACGGCCGGGGCGGATTGGTGAAGCCGTCCATCCGCCAGCGGATCTGGAGGCCGCCGCGGGTGTGCCGGGTGAGGTCGCGCAGGGCGTGCAGGACGGTGTCCCGGTCGTCGGCGTGCAGTTGCAGGCTGAGGTCGCCGTGGCACCAGTCGGGCCGCAGGTCGTCGTCCGGGAAGGCCGGCATGGTCTTCAGACGGCGCGGCACACGGGCGGCGAGACCGAAGCGGTCGTCGAACAGCGAGGCTCCGGCACCGACGGTGACGGCGAGCGCGCCGCCGGGCACGGTGCCGCCCAGCAGGCCGGAGTCGGCGGGCGGCCCGGTGATGCCCACCGGTCGCGGTGTGCCGCCGGAGGTCAGGAAGCGGGCGCGTTCGGTGAGGGTGCGCAGCACGTCGGTCAGTTCGGCGCGGTCGGCGGCGGTGACGTCCAGGGCGGCGAACACCGTGGCCCGGCGCGGGGGCGCGAGGACGGCCCGCTGGTGTGCGCCGTGGAACGGGACGGCCGGGGTGAGGGCCGGCCCGGGCGGGCCCGCGGGCCGCGGGGCGGCCGCGCCGCCCGCGGCGAGACCGGCGCCCGTCAGTGCCGCTCCGCGCAGGAATCGGCGCCGGCCCACCCCCGGGGCGTGCTCGGCGGCGCTCACGCCGTCCGCCGCGGGTCGCTCAGGGTCGCCACCGACGCCAGCCGCTCGACCAGGTCGCCGAACAGGGCGTCGACCCGCTCCCGCCGCGCGCGGCTCAGCCGGTCCGGCGGGGTCCAGCCGCCGGCGTGGCGGAAGCCGTCCAGGGTGCTCTGCGTACGCGTCAACTTCCGCTCCAGCGAGGGCAGTTCGGGGTAACGTGAGGTGAGCAGCGGGTGCAGCCGGGACAGGACCTCCCGGGTGCCGTCCAGGTTGGCGCGGGCGGTGGCGAGGCCGGTGCCGCTGCCGTAGTCGGTCCGCCCGGTCAGCTCGAACTGCACGGTGTTCTCCAGGATCTCGTGCGCCCGCAGGCCGAGTTGGGCCGGGTCCATGCGGGTCTGCGACCAGGTGCCGCGCAGCGCGGTGAGCGCCTCGGTCAGCGAGGCCGCCGGGCCGCGCAGGGTGCGGGCGGACTCACCGTGCCACAGCCCGTACTCCAGGCGGTGGAATCCGGTGAAGGAGGGGTCGCGGACGCCGCCGGGCAGGCCCGCGTCGGTGCCGTTGATCCGCCGGTCCGCGTCGCCGAAGGCGCCGTAGGCCGCCCCGAGCCGCTCGTAGCGCAGATGGGCCGGCAGCCAGGCGGTGCGGGCCCCGGCGAGGTCGCCGCGGTCGACGGCGTCGCGCAGCCGGCCGGCCAGCCGGACCGCGTCGTCGAGGCCGCGCCCGACCCACTTCTGGTAGGCGATGGCCGGGGGGATGAGGTCGTGCACGGTGAGCGGGGCCGCCGCCGGGCCGCTCGTCCCGTCGCCGACGCGGACGGTGGGGCCGGTGACCGCGTCCGCGTCCTCCGGCACGCACTTGAAGGCGTACGCGCCCCTGCCGAGCCTGACGGTCAACGGCCGTGCGGTGCCCGGGCCGAGCCCCTCCACCTCGCCGTAGACGGCCCGGCTGCGGGGGTCCTCCAGGTACACCTCGGCGGCCTCGTCCGAGGTGTTGCGCAGGTCGAAGACCTGGACGCCGGACCGCGGACGGTCCCAGCCGCGCCCGCAGTGCCCCGGCGACACCTCCACAGCGGTGTGCGGCGGTCCGTCCGCGGCGGCGGCGGGTGCGCCGTGCCGCTGCCGGGCGCCGGCCCACACCACCGCCGCGACGAGAGCGAGGAGGACGGCCAGGCCGACGCCGGCCCATGGGCGCGGCAGCCTGCGCGGGGAGCCGGACCGCCACATGCCTGGCCTCCGAGGGTCGTTCGGTACGTGATCACCTCATGCTAGGCAGAGGCGTTCACCCGAACGGTCCTCGGAAGTCGTCGACGGCCAAGAGTTTCCCCGCGGTTCACCCGCCGGTCGCCGTGTCCCCGGGAGGCACCATCGCCGACGGCGGCCCGGGCGGCTCCTCCAGGATGCTCCAGGCCACCGGCCCGAGCAGGTCGGCCAACCGCTGGAAGACGTCCAGCAGCAGATCGTCCACGGTCAGCATCCCGGCCACCCGGTCCCCGTCGAGGACCGGCAGCCGCCGCACGCCGGCCCTGCGGAAGGTGCGGTACGCCGCGTGCACGTCGTCGGCCGCGTCCACCGCGACGATCCGCGGCGACATCACCGTCTCGACCGGGCTGTCCTGGGCGGCGCCGCCGCCCAGGACCCGCAGCGCGAGGTCCCGGTCGGTGACGATGCCGCGCAGCGCCCCGTCCTCGACGACGAGGACGGAGCCGACCCCCTCCCGGTCCATCAACCGGGCCGCCTCCCCCACGGTGGTGCCGGGCGGCACGCAGACCGCCGGGGCGCTCATCACCTCGTTCACCTTCACGCTCCGGCCCCCTCCCCCGCCGTCCGTGCCGTCACCGGCCCGCCCCCTGCCCGGTGTGCAGCCCGTCGCCGCCTGCCGCCGTGTCCGAGGTGTCGTCCTGGTCGTAGCCGAGCCGGTCGACCACGTCGACGACGCCGTCCACGCTCTCGCACAGCCGCACCACCACCGGGACCAGGCTCCTGCGGGCCACGGTGCCGCTCAGCGTGACCTTCCCGTCGTCGACCTCGACGGTCACGGCGGCGGGCGACAGGCCGAGCGTTCCGGCGATGATCTCCTCGACGATCTCCTCCTGGATGGCCCGGTCCCGGCGCAGGAACAGCTGGATGAGGTCGCTGCGGCTGATCACGCCGATGAGCCGTCCGACGTCGTCCACCACGGGCAGCCGCTTGATCCGGTGCTCCTCCATCGTCCGCGCCGCGCGGACGATGCTCCACTCCGTCCCGGCGACCACGGCGGGGCTGGTCATCAGCTCCTCGGCGGTCCTCGCCGTGCCGCCGAGCGTCTGCTTGAACACCACGTCGGCCTCGGAGACGACCCCGACCGGACGGTCGTCCTCGACGACCGGGACCGCGGTGATGTCGTACTCGTCGAGGATCCGCACGATCTCCTTGAGGGTGGTGCCGCGCTGAACGCTCACGGCGACGGGGGTCATCAGGTCGCCCACGCTGCGGTGCCTCATCGCCCCGGCTCCTTTCCGGCGCCCTCGCTCGAACCACGGGCCGCTCGAACACCAGAGTGCGCTGGGTTCCCATGCCGGGCACAGGGCCGAACGGTCCCTGCCGGTCCACCCACCCCCCCGGCGCGTGTCGCGGGGCCCGGCTTCCCGCGTTGTACTGAAGAGCGGGACCGAAACGCAGCAGCGAGCAGCGGGGCGCAAGAGATCCGAGCGCGGGAGCACCGCCGAACGAGGGGAATGGCCGTGGCGTCGTCCGACCTGTCCCTGCCCGGGAAGCCGGAGTGGGTCTTCGACCGTGAGGCCGAGTGGGACGCGCTCGTCGCGTTCGGGCGGGACACCGCGCCCGGCGCCCGCCTCGGCGTGGTCTCCGGGCGGCTGCGGCAGGGCAAGACGTTCCTGCTGGAGACCCTGACCGCCGTCACGGGCGGCTTCTACTTCGGGGCCCAGCAGGTGGCCGAGGCCGAGTCGCTGACCCGGCTCGGCGAGGCACTCGCCCGGTACACGGGCACCCCCGTCCCCTTCCACCGGCACGGCTGGGAGGAGACGGTCGAGGCGCTGCTGGCCCTCGGCGACGAGCGGCCCGTACCGGTCGTCCTCGACGAGTTCCCGCATCTGGTGCGGCAGAGCCCGGCACTGCCCTCCGTCCTGCACAACGCCTGCCGGCGGCGGCGCCGGGCGGGGCGGCCCGGTCAGGCGCGCCTGCTGCTGAGCGGCAGCTCCCTGCCGCTGATGCACCGGCTGTTCGGGCCGGCCTCACCGCTGCGGGAACTGGCCGGACCGGCCCTCACGGTCGGTCCGCTGGACTTCCGGCAGGCCGCCCGGTTCTGGGGCATCGACGACCCCCGCCTCGCCCTGCTGGTCCACGCCGTCGTCGGCGGGACCCCCGCGTACCGGCACGACTACGTGGAGGACGACGTCCCGGCCGGCCCGGACGACTTCGACGACTGGGTGTGCAGGACCGTGCTGAACCGCCGCCGGCGTCTCTTCCAGGAGGCGCACCACCTGCTCCAGGAGGAGACCGACCACTGGGATCGCGCGCTGTCCCACTCCGCGCTCTCCGCCGTCGCCACGGGCTGCGCCACCCAGGGGCAGGTCGCCGACTGCCTCGGCACCCCGCTCACCGACACCGCGCGCTGTCTCACGCTGCTGCGCGAGAACGGCCTGCTGGAGACCGAGCCCGACGCCTTCCGGCCGCACGTGGGCCGGCTGCGCGTCGCGGAGCCGCTGCTGGCCTTCGAGCACGGGGCCGTGCACGCTCACCGTCCGGCGCTGGAGCACCGGGATCCCGTCGAGGTGTGGAAGCACGCCCGCCCGGTCTTCGACTCCGTGGTCATGCCGGCCCACTTCGCGCAGGTCTGCCGGGAGTGGGCCCGCGACTTCGCGGACCAGGCCGTCTTCGGCGCGCGGCCCGTCACGGCCGCCCGGGGCACGCTCCCCGACCCGGCGCACGCCGGAGGCGCGGAGACGGCGGCGGACGTGGTGGTGCGCGGGCCGGGCGACGCCCGGGCCGGGGTCCTGCTGTCGGTGGGCCTCGCGCGCTGGGACGAGGTGATGGACCTGCCCCATCTGGACCATCTGCGCGGCCTGCTGGCCCGGCTCGCCGACCTCGGCGAGGACGTCGGCCGTGCCCGGCCCGCGTGCTACGGCGCCGCCGGCTTCAGCGACGCGCTGCGCGCCGCGGAGGCCGAGGGAGAGGTGGTGCTGGTCGGCCTCGACCGGTTGTACGGGCGGGGGTAGCCCGGGATAGGGGCGCCCGGGGGTGAGGGTGGCCCGGGGGTAGGGGTGTTCTGGGGCGGGGCGGGGCTCGCGGGCGCGTGGGCGCGGGGCAGCCGGAACCGGGCGTGGCCGTCCGGCCTGGAGGCCGGGGCGGTGCGGGAGCCGAGGCGACCCGGGAGCGAGGGTGGTCCGGCCGGCGGCCGGACCGAGGGGGGTGCGCGGGCGGGTCAGCCGGGGCCCGGGCGTGGCCGTCGGCGGTGGTGGGCGTGCGGCCCGTCGGCGGTGGGGGCGGTGTAGCGGTCCGGGTCGGCGTCGAACACGGCGGCGCAGTGGGCGGAGCAGAAGTGGTGGATGCCGCTGTCGGTCCGGCGGTGTTCGGCGGCGCTCGCCCGCTCCACCCGCATCCCGCACACCGGGTCCGTGACCGCGTCCTCGCCGCCCGAAGGAGCGCCCGCCGGGGCGCGGCCGGTGGCGGACTCGACGCGGGGGCGGGTACGGGTGCGGTCCGGCCGGGTGTCGGGCAGCGGCTCGGGTTGCCAACGGCGCAGCCGGGAGGCGTTGGTGACGACCGAAAGGGAGCTGAGCGCCATGGCCGCGGCGGCGATGACGGGGCTGAGGCGGATGCCCCACAGCGGGTAGAGGACGCCCGCGGCCAGGGGGACGCCGACGGCGTTGTAGACCAGGGCGAAGAACAGGTTCTGACGGATGTTGCGCAGGGTGGCCCGCGACAGCCGGATCGCCGTGACGACCCCGCCGAGCGAGCCGGAGACGAGGGTGATGTCGGCGGCCTCGATGGCCACGTCCGTGCCGGTGCCGATGGCCAGGCCGACATCGGCCGCGGCGAGCGCGGGGGCGTCGTTGATGCCGTCGCCGACCATGCCGACGGTGCGGCCCTCGCCCTGCAGTCGCCGTACCTCGTCGGCCTTGTGCTCGGGGAGCACCTCGGCGAGCACCCGGGTGACGCCGACCTGCGCGGCGATCGCCCCGGCGGTGCGGGCGTCGTCGCCGGTCAGCATGACGACGTCGATGCCCAGGCGGCGCAGGGCGGCGACGGCGGCGGCGGAGTCGTCCTTGACGGTGTCGGCGACGGCGAGCACACCGGCGGCCCGTCCGTCGACCGCGGCGAGGACGGGGGTCTTGCCCTCGGCGGAGAGGGCGGCCGCGACCGGGGTGAGCGCGGTGGTGTCGATGCCGACGTCGCCCAGCAGCCGGGCGGTGCCGACCAGGACGGCGCGGCCGTCGGCGGTGGCCTGCACGCCCTTGCCGGTGACCGAGTCGAAGCCCGTCGCCGCGGACGGCACGAGGCCTCGGTCGCGGACGCCGGTGACGACGGCCCGCGCGAGCGGGTGCTCGCTGTCGGCCTCGGCCCCCGCGACCAGCCGCAGCAGCAGGGTCTCGTCGAATCCGTCCACGGGGCGGACGTCGGTCAGGACGGGCTTTCCCTCGGTGACGGTGCCGGTCTTGTCCAGCACGACGGTGTCCAGCTTGTGCGCGGTCTCCAGCGCCTCGGCGGAGCGGATCAGGATGCCGGCCCGGGCCCCCTTGCCGGTGCCGACCATCACCGACAGCGGGGTGGCCAGCCCGAGCGCGCACGGGCAGGCGATGATCAGCACCGCGACCGCGGAGACCAGCGCCAGGGTCAGCGCCGGGGGCGGCCCCAGGGTGAACCAGACCGCGAAGGTGCCGACGGCGACGGCGATGACCGCGGGCACGAAGTACGCGGACACGGCGTCGGCGAGTCGCTGGATGGGGGCCTTGGACGCCTGGGCCCGCTGCACCAGGCGGATGATCTGGGCGAGCATCGTGTCGGCGCCGACCTTCGCCGCGCGCACGCGCAGCGACCCGGTCCCGTTGACGGTGGCGCCGACGACCGTGTCCCCGGCGCGCTTCGTCACCGGCATCGGCTCGCCGGTGACCATGGACTCGTCCACGGCGGAGGAGCCGGAGCGGACCTCGGCGTCGACGGGGATCTTCTCCCCCGGCCGGATGACGAGTTCGTCGCCGACCGCCACCTCCTCGACCGGGACCTCGGTCTCGGTCCCGTCCCGTACGACACGGGCGGTGCGGGCCTGCAGGCCCAGCAGGGCGCGGATGGCCTCGCCGGTGCCGGCCTTCGCCCGTGCCTCCAGCAGCCGCCCGAGCAGGATCAGGGTGAGGATGACGCCGACGGCCTCGAAGTAGACCTCGCGCACGTTCTCGGGCAGCAGCCCGGGGGCGAGGGTGACCAGCAGGCTGTATCCGTAGGCGGCGCTCGTGCCCAGGGTGATGAGGGAGTTCATGTCGGCCGCGCGGTGGCGCAGGGTCAGCCAGCCGGTCAGGTGGATCGGCCATCCGGTGTAGAACATCACCGGTGTGATCAGGGCGAGTTGGAGCCAGTGGTTCAGCATCCAGGAGGGCACCCAGGACGCGCCGAACACTTCGTGCGCCATCACCGCGAACAGCACCGGTGCGGTGAGTACGGCGCCCAGCAGCACCCTGCGGGTGAGGTCCCCGATCTCCGCCTGCCGCTCGGCGGCGTCCGCGGCCTCCGCCTCGGCCGCCGTCCGTTCGGCGCCCGCGGGAGTTCCTCCGGCGGCGGCAGGGGGTGCGGCCAGGGCGCCGTGGCCGTCCGGGGCGGGCGGTGCGCCGCCGTCGGCCGGTTCGACCAGCAGCGTGCCGTGAATCATGTTCATGCCGCAGGCGAAGGCGAAGGTGCCCGGCCAGTCGGGGTTCAGCCGTACGGTGGTGCGGGTGTGGGCGGGCAGCCCCGCGCCGACCCCGAGGTCGGGGAAGACCACCCGGGAGGTGCACTCGCCGGCCTCCTGCCGGTCGAAGACCAGCTCCACCGGGATGCCCTCGCGCACCTTGATCAGGTCGGGGCTGTAGCCTCCCCGGACCGTCACCTCCACCCGCTGCACCCCGCCCTCCAGCCGGGCGGCACCGGCCCGGCGGGGGCCGAAGAAGTAGCGGCCCAGCGCGGCGATCAGCGCGGCCGCGACCAGGACGACGACGATGTCGAGGGCACCCATGGGCAGCTCGCCTCCCGAACCGGTTCGCCCTCCAGCCTGCGCCCGGCCGCCCCCGCCTGCCAGGGGACGAACGGCCCTCGGGGTCCCGGTACCCGTCCGGGTCCGGTCTTGGCACCGGACCCGGCCCGCGGGACGACGACCGGGCGCCCCGAGTCACTCGAGGGCGCTCAGCACCGGACGCTCACTTCAGGACGACGGAGTGCGTCCCGCGGGGCACGAGTTCGCCCACCACGGGCGCCCCGGGCACCTCCCCCGCCACCAGCAGGCCGCCCGAGGTCTGGGCGTCGGCCAGGAGCAGCCGGGTGTCGGTGTCGGTGCCGCCGAAGTCCGTGAAGGGGGCGACCCAGTCCAGGTTGCGCCGGGTGCCGCCACTGACGTAGCCCTCGCGTACGGCCTCCCGGGCGCCGTCCAGCAGCGGCACGGCGGCGGTGTCGACGACCGCGGTCACGCCGGACGCCCGGGCCAGCTTGTGCAGATGGCCGAGGAAGCCGAAGCCGGTGACGTCGGTGGCGCAGCGGACGCCGGCGTCCAGGGCGGCCGCGGCCGCGTCCCGGTTGAGCGCCACCATGGTGGCGACCGCCTGCTCGAAGCGTTCGCCGGTGGCCTTGTGCCGGTTGTTCAGCACGCCGAGGCCGAGCGGCTTGGTCAGCGACAGCGGCACGCCGGGGCGTCCGGCGTCGTTCCGCAGCAGCCGCCCCGGATCCGCCAGTCCGGTGACGGCCATGCCGTACTTGGGCTCCGGGTCGTCCACGCTGTGCCCGCCGCCGACGTGGCAGCCGGCCTCGGTGGCGACGTCCAGCCCGCCGCGCAGCACCTCGCGCGCCAGGTCGAAGGGCAGCACCCCGCGCGGCCAGGCCAGCAGATTGACCGCGAGCACCGGGGTGCCGCCCATCGCGTAGACGTCGGACAGGGCGTTGGCGGCGGCGATGCGCCCCCAGTCGTAGGGGTCGTCGACGACCGGGGTGAAGAAGTCGGCGGTGGACACCATGGCCCGGGCGGGGCCGGGCCCCTGCCCGGGCAGCGCGACGACGGCCGCGTCGTCGCCGGTGGCCAGCCCGACCAGGAGCGGGGTGTCGCCCGTGGCGGGCGCGGACGCCATGAGGGAGCCGAGGACGTCCTCCAGCTCTCCGGGCGGGATCTTGCAGGCGCACCCGCCGCCGTGGGCGAACTGGGTGAGCCGTAGGGGCGTTTCGGGGGCCGTCGTCATGCCGCGTCTCCAACGGTCGGGGTTTTCGGGTTCTTCGGGCCGGGGGTGTGCCGGGTGGCCGGGGTGGTGTGCGGTGGCGGTCGTCGGCTCCGGTAGCCTGGCCGGGCGGTGGAGGCGTGTGGGTGCCTGGTGGCCCTCCCGGTCTTCAAAACCGAGGTGTCCGAGGATCTCGGGCAGGCGGGTTCGATTCCCGTCCGCCTCCGCTCTCCGCGCCGCTGCGGCATCGCCGGTGCCGGTCGTCGACGCGTTCCGTGAGGCCCTTGGCGTCGAGCAGTTCCAGCAGGGGCACCGCCACCCTCCGCGTGGTGTCCAGCGCCCGGCGCGCCTCGCTCAGCGTGAACGGCTGGGGAAGCCCGCGCAGGACGGCGGCGGCCCGGGCGTCCGCGCCGGGGAGCAGCACGATGCCGTCGGCGACCCGCAGCAGCGCGCCCGCGGCGACCGCGGCGGCCAGCGCCCTGCGGGTGAGCCCCAGTTCGGTGAGACGGTCGGCCTCGGGCGCGCGGAAGGGCGCCCGCTCCAGGTCCCGGCGCACGGCGTCGACGGCGGCCCGCAGCGGCGGCGGCAGCGTGGGCCGCACGCCCCCGGGCCCGTGCAGCCGGCCCTGGCGGCACGTCAGGCGCGGTTCGCCCGGCGTCGCGGCGAGCGCGTCCACCAGGGCCCGGTCGGGCAGGCCGAGCAGGCGGCGGGCCGCCTCGGTCGGCAGCCCCGGTTCGAGGGGGTGGTCCTTCGCGTACCGCTCCACCTCGGCGGCCAGCCGGGCGCGCAGCCCGGTCCAGTGGCCCTCGTCGGCGAGCCAGTCCCCGGCCCCGGGCGCGACGGGCGGCGCAACGCCCATGGCCAGCAGCTCCGAGCGCCGCACGAGCCTGCGGCGCCGCAGCTCCGCGGGCCCGTCGGGCACTCCGGTGAGGTCCGCGAGTTCGTCGGCCCGGGCCCGTCCGGCGCCACGCCGGTTCAGCCGCGGCGGGCGCACGTCCAGCACCGTCACGCCGCAGGGCGTCCGTCCGCCGCCCGGTTCGCGCAGCACAGCCTGGTCCCCCACGCGCAGGGGGAGGGCGCGGTCCAGGGTCAGCCGGGCGGTGTCCTTGCCCAGCGGTCTGACGGTCACCGGGACGGCGGCCGTGCCGAGGTGCAGGGTGGCGCGGCGGGGCAGTTCGTCGACGGGCTCGCCGGTGACCCGGACGTCGGCGACGGTGGTGGGCAGCCAGCGGCCGGGGGTCAGCAGCACCTGGCCGCGACGCAGGGCGCCGTCCACCGCTCCGTGCACGTTGACCGCCACGCGCGCGACGCCGCTGACGGCGGGGCGTTCCTCGTGCGCGGCCTGAAGCCCGCGCACCCGCAGTTCGGCCGAGCCGTCCCCGGTGACCAGCCGGTCGCCCACGCGCAGGGTGCCCGCGCCGAGCGTGCCGGTCACCACGGTGCCGTGACCGCGCACGGTGAAGGCCCGGTCCAGCCACAACCGCACGTCCGCGTCGGCGGGCGGCACGGGCAGCGCTCGGGCCGACCGGCCGAGCAGCGCCCGCAGTTCGTCCAGTCCGGCGCCGGTCACCGCGCTCACCGCGACGGACGGCACGGCGCCGAGCGAGGTGGCGGCCATGCGCTCCACGGCGTCGGCGCGCACGGGTTCGGGGTCGGCGAGGTCGCTGCGGGTGACCGCGAGGACGGCGTGCCGCACGCCGAGCGCGTCGAGGATCGCCAGGTGCTCCTGCGACTGCTGCTGCCAGCCCTGGTCCGCGGCGACGACGAACAGCACGGCGGGGACGGGGCCGACCCCGGCGAGCATGGTCGCGACGAACTTCTCGTGGCCGGGTACGTCCACGAAGGCCAGGTGTTCGCCGTCCGGGTGTTCCGCGTCCGGGTCGAGGCGGGTCCACACGAAGCCGAGGTCCAGGGTGAGCCCTCTGCGCCGCTCCTCCTCGTAGCGGTCGGGTTCCATCCCGGTCAGCGCCCGCACCAGGGCGGACTTGCCGTGGTCGACGTGTCCGGCGGTGGCCAGCACCCGCATGGCGGCTACCTCCCCGCGACCCGGCGTACGGCCGTGGCGAGCCGTTCGTCGTCCTCGGGCGGCACGGTCCGCAGGTCGAGCAGGCAGCGCCCGGCCTCCAGCCGTCCGACGACCGGGTCCGCTCCGGTGCGCAGCGGGGCGGCGTACGCCTCGGGCAGGGACAGCGCGGCGCTGGGCAGGGTCACACCGGGTGCGCCGCCTCCGCCCACCGTCGCGGCACTGTCGACGGCCCGTGCCTCGACGCCGTCGGCGGCCAGCGCCGCGGCGAGGCGGTCCGCCCGCCGCCTGAGCCGGCCGGCGTCGGCGGCCAGCGCGGCGGCGGTCGGGGAGGGCGGGCCGGTCAGGGTCGCCTCCAGGGCCGCCAGCGTCAGCTTGTCCACGCGCAGGGCGCGGGCCAGCGGGTGCCGTGCCATCGTCCGCACGATGTCCTCGGCGCCGAGCAGCAGTCCGCACTGGGGTCCGCCGAGGAGCTTGTCGCCGCTGGCGGTGACGAGACTGGCGCCGGACCGCAACTGGGTCTGCGCGTCGGGCTCGTCCGGGAGCAGCGGGTGGGGGGCGAGCAGTCCGGAGCCGATGTCGACGACGACCGGCACGCCCAGTCCCGCCAGCTCGTGGGCCTCGGCGGCGCGGGTGAAACCGGTGACGCGGAAGTTGGAGGGGTGCACCTTCAGCACGAACGCCGTCTCCGGGCCGATGGCGGCGGCGTAGTCGGCGGCCGTGGTGCGATTGGTGGTGCCGACCTCGCGGAGTCGCGCCCCGGTGGACACCAGCAGGTCCGGAAGCCGGAAGCCGTCCCCGATCTCCACCATCTCGCCGCGGCTGATGACGATCTCCCGGCCGGCGGCCAGCGCGGTGGCGGCCAGCAGCAGCGCGGCGGCGCCGTTGTTGACCACGTGCGCGGCGGCCGCCGCGGGCACCCGGTCGCACAGCGCGCGCAGGGCGCTGCGTCCGCGCCGGGCCCGCACTCCGGTCACCAGGTCCAGCTCGACGTCCGTGGGCCCGGAGGCGTCCTGGACCGCCTGCCGGGCCGCCGCCGACAGCGGCGCCCGGCCGAGGTTGGTGTGCAGCACCACCCCGGTGGCGTTGAGCACCGGCCGCAGTCCGCCGGACGTGGCGGGCAGCAGGGCGACCGCGGTGTCGGCGACGTCCTCGGGCGGGACGGCGCCGTCGCGTGCCCGCTCCTGGGCCCGCCGGACCGCCGCCTTGACCGTGTCCTGGCCCAGCCGGGCCGCCGCCGCGGCGAGCCGCGGATCGGCGAGGACGACGTCGGTGCGGGGGATCCGCCGCCGCGCGTCGGCGGGACCGGCGCCCCGTCCGGCGCCGCCGTCGGTCGCGGCCGTCCCGACGGCACCGGTCCGCTCCGGTGTGACCCGCTGTTCCACGAAGTGTCTCCCTCCGGGCCCGGCCTCCCGGCGTGTCCGGAAACCCGCTGTCCGGAACGTCCCGAGGGCGGCCCCATCGTCTCCCAGTGCCCACGGACGACACCGCGACACGCCTGATCGCCGCGGAGATCACCCCGTCCCGCGGCCGGTGCCGGAAGGGTTCTGCGGCCTCGAAGATCAACTTATAGTGGGCGCCGCCACGGAGCCGCCTTCCGGGCGGACATCCTCCGTGCTCACGAAGGAGACTTGTGCGAAGACGCGCCATACTCGCCGCGCTCGCCGTCACCGCGCTGGCCGGGATCACCGTCCCGGCCGCCTACGCGGACGACGGGACCGGTGACATCCAGATCGACAACGTGGTCGTCAACGGCGGCAAGAGCATCGTCGTCGGCACCACCGACCGCACGGTCACGGTGTCCGTGACGGCGAGCGACCCCTCCGGCATCTGGGACGCCGACTTCTCCCTGTGGCGGGGCCCGGACGGGGGCGACCCCTACTTCGACGCCACCGACAGCATCGCCACGGACCAGGACACCACCCCGGCGGACTGCGTGGCCGCGAGCGCCACGACGTCCACCTGCTCGAAGACGTTCACCTTCGAGCCCGACTGGTGGCAGACCAACGCCGACGCGGGCACGTGGAAGGTCGAGGTGCAGGCGTCGGCGAACGACGGCAGCTGGACCGACCGCTGGGCCTACGGCACCACGCGGCTGCAGCGCCTGTCGAAGCTGACGGTGAACGCGAGCCCGGAGCCGGTCGCCAAGGGCCAGACCCTCTCGGTCACGGGCAAGCTGTCCCGGGCCAACTGGGACAGCCTCGACTACCGGGGCTACGCCAACCAGCCGGTCAAGCTCCAGTTCCGCAAGGCCGGCAGCACCACCTACTCCACCGTCAAGACCGTGTACACCTCGAGCACGGGCGGGCTGAGCACCACGGCCACCGCGGCCGAGGACGGCTACTGGCGCTGGTACTTCACGGGCACCTCGACCACCCCCGCCGTCAAGGCGAGCGGCGACTACGTCGACGTGCAGTGACACCGTGCGGCCGGCACGTCCCCGTCGGGCCGGGCCGGCCGCCACGGCTCACGGCCGCGGCCGACGGCGGTTCATCCGGTGCCCGGCGGTACGGGGGGTGGCCTGGTGGTAGTACATCCGCCAGCCGTCCGCCCCGTCGCTCCTGCGCCAGAGCGAGCTGCGGCGGGCGCGCCGGCCGCCGGTGACGGTCTCGTAGGTGAGGTGCACAAGGCCCGGGGCAAGCACGACTCCCGTGATGTCCGACGGCTCGTGGCGGGGGCCGTGCGCGGTGCCGCCCTCGGGGTCCGGGAGCGCGGCGAGCATCTCCTCGCGGGTCCACCGCCGGCCCGAGGCGCCGACCTCGACGAACTCGGGGTCCAGCAGCCGGTCGGCCAGGGACCGTGACGCGCGCACCTCCGGGTCCATCAGGCTCAGTTCGCCGGCGACGGCCCCGGCCACCCCGCCCTCGTCCGCTTCTCGACTCATACGATCATCCTCGGCCAGGGCGCCCGGCCCCTCGCAACCGGATTTCCCCGTCGCTCACCCGCGGCCCGACCGGCGGCACGGGGCCCACGGGGTGGTCCGACGCGCCGGCACGGGGCCTCCGGATCACCCGGCGCGCCGGAACACCGCGGCGGGGCCGACGGCGCCGGGCCCGAACCTGTCCCGGATCCGGTCCATGGCCTCCTCGGCGACCAGCCGGGCCTCGCGTGCGCCGTCCAGGCTGATCTGCTCGGCCACCCGGTCGGCGTCGACGAGGTCCTCGGCCCTGAGGGCCATGCCGGTCAGACGGCCGCGCTGGAGTCCGGCGGCGTCCATCAGCCGGTAGGCCAGGGTGCGCAGGTCCTCGTCGTGCGCGGAGGGCTCCGGCAGACGGCGGGTGGTGTCCCACGAGGTGCCGCCGGCGAAGCGCAGCACCAGGGTCAGCGCTCTGGCGGCCTGGTGGCGCCCGCGCAGCAGGCGCCCGAGCCGGACGACCAGGTCCAGCAGGGCGGCCCGCACCTCGGCGCCCTCCAGGGCGTGCCGGGGGAAGGCGCAGCGCACGGAGGCCGAGGCGGGCAGCGCCCGGGGGACGACCGCGCGCGGATCGACACCGCGTGCCCGCTCGGCGGCCGACCGCCCGGCCCTGCCCCCGAGCAGCCGCTGCACCGTGGCGGGCGGGGTGGCGGCGAGCAGGCCCACGGTGTGGATGCCGTAGTCGTGCAGGGCCTCCGCCTGTCGCGGGCCGATGCCGTGGAGGGCCTCGACCGGCAGCGGCCCGAGCCACCGCGTGACCTGGCCGGGGTCGACGGCGAGGACGCCGCCCGGGGCGCCCACCTGCGCGGACGCGGTGGCCGCCACCGTGATCGAGGGGCCGATCCCGACCCGGACGTCGACGCCGAGCCGGGAGATCGTCCGCACCCGCAGCACCTCGCCCAGCCGGCGCGCGTCCGTGCCGTGGTAGCGCAGGGCCCCCTTCAGCTCCACCAGGGCCGCGGCCGGGGGCAGTGCCTGCACCACCGGGGACAGCTCCGCCAGCTGCTCCAGTACCTGCCGGTAGGTCTCCTCCGGCAGACGGTCGGGGCAGCGCACGTGCATCACCGTCGCCACCTCGGGCCCCCTCGCGTTCGCCGTCATGTCTCTCACCTCGCACGACCCACACTATCGAACTAAAATTCGAACACGCGAGGGCGGCGCGAGGCGTGTCCGGCGGGCACCCCCTGGCCGCGCCTCCAGGGGGACCCGCCCGGTCAGTCACCGCCCGGCGGGCGCCCTCCGGTCAGTCGCCGTCCGGAAGTCGCCCACCCGGTCAGTCGCCGCCCGGGGGGCGCGCCTCCCCCGCCCCTTCACGGTCCGACGACGGCCAGACGTACGGCACGTCGCCGGGCACCCCGGGAAAGAGCGCGGCGTAGGTGTCCGGGTCCTTGCGCACCAGTGCCGACCGGTGGCTGCGGTGCACGGCCTCGTCGCCGAGCCAGGGCGGCAGCTCTCCGGCGGCCGCCAGGTCGCGCTGGTCGCGCACCGGAGCCCCGGGGCGGACCGTGGCGAGGTCGGCGACGAGGGTGGCCGCGCAGCTGTCCTGGTGGCCCCGCTCCCGCCAGACACGGCAGACCTCCAGGCCGTAGCGGACCAGCGCCTCCTCGTACCCCGCCCACATGCGCACGGCCGGATGCCGGCGCCATCCGTAGCCGGGGACCGTCAGGCCGCGCAGCACCTGCACGGCCTCGACCCGCTGTTTGCCCAGGCGGCGGCGGTCGAGCACCCGCGCGGAGGCGGCGAAGTCGGCGTACGGCAGGAACGTCTGCATGGGGCCGTCCGGAGCGTGCGAAGGGGGCCGGGCCGGCTCGGACCGGCCCGGTCAGTCTTCCGGCATCCGCCCCGCGCGGCGTCCGCCGTTCACCTGACCGGCCCAGCCGCACTGGGCCGCAGGGGGCGAAGCCGCGTCAGCGGTGTGACGGTGGTGGAAGTGATGGTCCACGTGCGAATTCGAGGAGGCGTGATGCCGGAGGCCGTGGTCGAAGGTGGCGTTCCGTACGCCGCCCCCGTGGACGGCGAAGCCGAGTCCACGAGCCGTGGCGGGCATCCCTTCGCACGGCTGAGCGCGGTCGCCGACGCCGTCCTGTACGAGGGCTACCTGCTCTATCCGTACCGCCGCTCCTCGCCCAAGAACCGGGTGCGCTGGCAGTTCGGCGTCCTGCTGCCGCCCGACTGGGTCGAGCGCGACGGACCGGTCGTGCCGGGCGTCTCCGGCTCCGCCGACTCCTGGTACCAGCAGACCGAGTGCGTGCTGCGCGCCCGGAACACCGACGCCGTCTTACGCGTGCGGGTGCGCTTCCTGCAGATGCAGCACAAGCAGGTGGAGGAGGCCACCGGCGACGGCGGCCACCGTCCGGTGGAGTCGCTGCGGACGGCCGACGGCACGGCGCACCTGACCTTCGACGAGGCGGTGCCGCGGGAGACGGACCTCGTGGTCCCCCTGGCCGACCTGCTGCGCGGCGGGTTCACCGCCTCGGTGGGGGCGCCGGCCGGCGAGGAGACCGAGCCGCTGCCGGCGGGCGCGGGGCGGGTGGTGCGGCGGCGCCGGGAGGTCCGGGCGAGCGCCACGGTCGCCGCCGAGCGGTTGGCGGAGGACGTGTACCGGCTCCGGGTGCGCACCGAGAACACCGGGCGGGCGGCGGACCCACGGGCCGCGCGGGACGAGGTGCTGCGCGACGCCCTGATCGCCACGCACACCCTGGTCGGCGGCGAGGGGCTGGAGTTCGCCTCGCTCATCGACCCGCCCGCAGCCCTGAGCGACCACGTCCGCGACTGCCGCAACGCGTTCACCTTCCCCGTCCTCGGCGGCTGCTCCCCGGACGAGCTCGCGTCTCCCTCCCCCGGCGGCGCACCGCGCGACGGTGACACCGGGCCCGCCCTGCTCTCCGCCCCGATCATCCTTCCCGACCACCCGCGGGTGGCGCCGGAGAGCCCGGGCGATCTGCACGACGCCGGGGAGATCGACGAGATCCTGACGCTGCGCACCATGCTCCTGACCGACGAGGAGAAGCGCGAGGCACGCGCCACCGACCAGCGGGCGGCCGAGATCCTGGACCGGGTCGACTCCATGCCCCAGGAGGTCTTCGCCCGGCTGCACGGCGCCATCCGCTCCCTGTCCCCGGCCAATCCCGCGGCGCCCGGGGCGCCTGCGGCGCCCACGGCGCCCACGGACCCGGGCCCAGGGCGCGCCGCCTGGTGGCGGGAGGACGCCGACGACGGCCTGTCACCCGCCACCGACACGGTGCCCGTCGACGGCGTGCCCGTGGGGCGCGGCAGCCGCGTGCGGCTGTGCCCGCGGGGCCGGGGCGCCGACGCGCAGGACATGTTCCTGCTCGGGCGGACCGCCCAGGTCGCCGCCGTCTTCCACGACGTGGACGGCAGCACGCACCTCGCGGTCACCCTCGACGACGACCCCGCCGCCGAACTCAACGGCTGGTACGGACGCTTCCACTACTTCCGGCCCGAGGAACTCGAGCCGCTCACGGACACCCCGGACGAGCCGCCCGAGGCGACTCCCGCCGCACCTGTGGCGGCGGCACCCGACCGACTCCGAGACCCCCTGCAGGGGAGGCCGAACACATGAGCACGCACACCGGCACCACCGACGTCAGCCGAGAACCCAGCCGGGCCGAGGAGCGGAAGGGCTTCGACGAGGTCACCATCCTGTGGATCTCGGAAGGGATGAGCTGCGACGGCGACACCGTCTCGCTGACGGCCGCCGACCAGCCCTCCCTGGAGGACCTGGTGCTCGGCCTGATCCCCGGCCTGCCGAAGGTGAACCTGGTCAACAAGGTGCTCTCGCCGAGTCTGGGCGGCGAGGACTTCCTCGCCCCCTACCGGGCGGCGGCGCGCGGTGACCTGGCCCCCTTCATCCTCGTCATCGAGGGGTCGATCCCGAACCAGAACGTCATCAAGGGCGACGGCTACTGGACGTCCTTCGGCAACGACCCGGACACCGGCGAACCGCAGACCCTGAACTGGTGGATCGACCAACTGGCGCCCAAGGCCTGGGCGGTGGTGGCCGCCGGCACCTGCGCCGCCTACGGCGGCATCCACGCCATGGCCGGCAACCCCACCGGCTGCATGGGGCTCGCGGACTACCTGGGCTGGGACTACAAGTCGCAGGGCGGCCTGCCGGTCGTCAACGTGCCCGGCTGCCCCATCCAGCCCGAGAACTTCATGGAGACGCTGATCTGGACGCTGTACCACGCGGCCGGCTCGGCTCCCCCGCCGCCGCTGGACCACATGCTGCGCCCGCAGTGGCTGTTCGGGAAGACGGTGCACGAGGGCTGCGACCGGGGCTCGTACTACGAGCAGGCCACCTTCGCCAAGGACTACAACTCCCCCAAGTGCCTGGTGAAGACGGGCTGCTGGGGCCCGGTCGTCAACTGCAACGTGCCCAAGCGGGGCTGGATGGCCGGCATCGGCGGCTGCCCCAACGTCGGCGGCATCTGCATCGGCTGCACCATGCCCGGCTTCCCCGACGCGTTCATGCCGTTCATGGACGAGCCTCCCGGCGGCACGCTGTCGTCGCTCGCCATCAAGCCGTACGGGGCCGTCATCCGCCGACTGCGCGGGCTGACCAACGAGATGGTGAACCACGAACCCAGATGGCGCCACAACAAGCGCAAGCTGACCAGCGGTTACGACCCGCACTGGCGCCCCTGATGCCGCGCGGACCGCACACCCACCCAGAACCACGGAACACGGACAGCGAGGGGCAGTAACGCAGATGACCACTACCGAGGCCCGGCCCACGGGGCGCAAGCCCGCACAGATCGTGGACATGTCCTGGGATCCGATCACCCGGATCATCGGCAACCTGGGCATCTACACGAAGATCGACTTCGCCAACCAGGAAGTCGTCGAGTGCCACAGCACCTCGTCGCTGTTCCGCGGCTACTCGGTGTTCATGAAGGGGAAGGACCCGCGCGACGCCGGGTTCATCACCTCGCGCATCTGCGGCATCTGCGGCGACAACCACACCACGTGCTCCGACTACGCCCAGCAGATGGCCTACGGCGTCAAGCCGCCGCGGCTGGCCGAGCACATCGTCAACCTCGGCGAAGCCGCCGAGTACATGTTCGACCACACGATCTTCCAGGACAACCTGGTGTTCGTGGACTTCTGCGAGGCCATGGTCAAGGCCACCAACCCCGGTGTGCTCGCCCGCGCCGAGCGCACCCCCGCGCCCCGCGGCGACGTCCACGGCTACCGGACCATCGCCGACATCATGAAGGCGTTCAACCCCTTCGAGGGCGAGGTCTACAAGGAGGCCCTGAAGGTCAGCCGGGTCACCCGGGAGATGTTCTGCCTGATGGAGGGGCGGCACGTCCACCCCTCCACGCTGTACCCGGGCGGGGTCGGCACGATGCCGACGCCCAGCACCTTCACCGACTACCTCAGCCGGCTGATGCGCGTCATCGACTTCGTGAAGAAGGCGGTGGCGATGAACGACGACGTCTTCGACTTCTTCTACGAGGCGCTGCCCGGCTACGAGGAGGTCGGCAAACGCCGTATCCTGCTGGGCTGCTGGGGCGCCTTCCAGAACCCCGACGTCGTCGACTACCGCTACGAGACGATGAACACCTGGGGCAAGGCGATGTACGTCACCCCCGGCATCATCGTCGACGGCAAGCTCGTCACCAACAACCTGGTCGACATCAACCTGGGCCTACGCATCATGCTCGGCAGCTCCTTCTACGAGGACTGGGTCAACGAGCAGCCCTTCGTCACCCACGACCCGCTCGGCAACCCCGTCGACATGCGGCACCCGTGGAACCAGACCACACTGCCGGTGCCGCAGAAGCGCGAGTTCGAGGGCAAGTACAGCTGGGTGATGAGCCCGCGCTGGTACCACCCGGAGACCGGGCAGCACCTGGCCCTGGACACCGGCGGCGGCCCGCTCGCCCGGCTGTGGTCGACCGCGCTGAGCGGCCTGGTGGACACCCCCTACGTCAAGGCGACCGGCGACAGCGTGCGCATCTCCCTGCCCAAGGGCGAGACGCTGCCGGAGACCACGCTGGAGTGGCGGATCCCGCAGTGGAGCAACACCATCGAACGGGACCGCGCCCGGCCCTACTTCGTCGCCTACGCGGCCGCCATGGCTCTGCAGTTCCTGGAGGAGGCCATGGGGCTGATCCGGGCCGGCGACACCAAGGTGTTCGAGAACTTCGAGGTGCCGGACGAGGCGATCGGCTGCGGGTTCCACGAGGCCGTGCGCGGCGTCCTCTCCCACCACCTGGTGATCAAGGACAAGAAGATCGCGAACTACCACCCGTACCCGCCCACCCCGTGGAACGCCAGCCCCCGCGACATCTACGGCACCCCCGGGCCGTACGAGGACGCCGTGCAGGGCCAGCCCATCTTCGAGGAGAACGGGCCGGACGACTTCAAGGGCGTCGACATCATGCGCACCGTGCGCAGCTTCGACCCCTGTCTGCCGTGCGGGGTGCACATGTACATGGGCAAGGGCAAGACGCTCACCACCCTGCACTCGCCGACGTACGGGGCCAACCATGGCTGAGGCGGGGCAGGACTCCCCCGCCGGCTCCCCCGCCGGACGGCTCGCCGACCCGGCCGTCGAGGCACGGCTCGCCCGGCTCGACGAGCTGCTGGCGGGGCTGGAGTCCGCGCCCGGCCCGACGGTGCGCGGTGCGATCGAGGCCGTACGGCTGCTCACCGAGGTCTACGGCGAGGCGCTGGCCCGCGTGCTGGACCACGCGGACGGCCCGACGGCCGGCCGCCTGGCCGAGGACGAGCTGCTGGGGCACCTGCTGGTGCTGCACGAGATCCACCCCGAGTCGGCCGAGCACCGCGCCGCCCGCGCGGTGGAGCGGCTGCGGCCCGCCGTCCGCGAACGCGGCGGCGACCTGGAGTGGGCCGGCGTGGAGGACAAGGCGGACGGCCGGGTCGGCCGGGTGCGCCTGACCACCGGCGGCGGATGCGGTTCCGGCTGCGGCGGCGGGACGGACGACGTCGCCGACGCGGTCCGCGCCGCGGTGCTCGCGGCGGCCCCGGAACTGACGGCGGTGGAGCCGGTGCCGGACGGGAACGAGCGGCGCCCGGCGCCCGCGTTCGTCCCGCTGGACGCGCTGGCGGTCCGGGCCGCGCCGCGGGTGCGGGAGGCCCGGTGAGCACGGACGGAGCACTGGCCCGCGTCATCCGCTCCGCGGGCGACCGGGCGGCGGAGCAGGCCGAGGGGTGCGACCTGTGCGCGGCCCCGGTGGCCGACGAGCACCCCCACCTGTACGACACCGGCCAGGACGAGGTGCGCTGCGTCTGCGGCCCCTGCTCGGTGCTGTTCCCCGGGGACGGGGCGGGCGACGGGCACTTCCGCCTGGTGCCCCGGCGCCGGATCCGGCTGCCCCACCTGGACACCGGGCCGCTGGGCGTGCCGGTCGGCCTGGTCTTCTTCGTGCCGCGCGCCGACGGCACGGTCACAGCCCAGGGCCCGAGCCCGGCGGGTGCCATGCGGTGGGAGGTGGAGGCGGCCGCCTGGCAGCGGATGGCCGCCCTGTGTCCGCAGCTCGCCTCCGTGGAACCCGAGGTGGAGGCGCTGCTGGTGAACACCGTGCACGGTCTCGACCACCACTGGATCGTGCCGATCGACGACTGCTTCCGGATGGTGGCCGTGGTCCGCCGGGAGTGGCGGGGCCTGTCCGGCGGCGGCCGGGTGTGGCCCGCCGTCGAGCGGTTCTTCGCGGACCTCACCGAGCGTCCGTGAGCACGCGCTCCGCCGGACCGCCCCCGAGGGCGGGAGCGGCGGAGGCGAGGAGGAAGGAGAGCACCCATGGGCAGCATCCGAGTGGGCCGGCCCCAGGCCCGGCCCGACATGCCCACGCATGTGCCCGGTACGCACCAGGGCAACACCGGCCCCTACGCGGAGCAGACCGGGCACCACGAGGACGGCACCGCCGACGCGCGCCGCTCCACCGGGATCCACTGGAAGCGGCATGACACGCTCCTGAAGGTCATGCCGAACATCTCACCTGGATGACAGACAGCAGGGAGTGGCCGTGATGAAGCTCCAACGAGCGAGAACGAGGGGCGCGGCGGGCGCCGGCAGAGGTGCCGGCGGAACGGCGCGGCGCGTGCTGGCGGCCCAGGCCGCCCTGACGGGCGGACTGGCGCTGGCGCTGTTCGCCTGGTTGTACCCCAGCCTGATGCGCGAGGTGCGGATCTGGCGCATGACCGGTGGCTTCCGCGCGGGCCACCGGTACCCGTGAGCCCGTCGTGCACGAGTTGTCGATCGCGACCGCGATCGTGGAACAGGCCGGAGACCTCGCCCGCGCCGACGGGACGGACGCCGTCGCGGCGGTGACCGTCCGCGTGGGCGAGTTGGCCGGTGTCGTGCCCGACGCGCTGGCCTTCGCCTTCGAGGTGGCGCGCGACGGGACCGCGCTCGCCGCGGCCCGGCTCGTCGTCGAGCAGGTTCCCGCGCACGCCTACTGCGCCCCGTGCGCAGAGGAGTTCCCGGTGGGCATGCCCCCGTTCTTCTGGTGTCCGCGCTGCGACCGCCCGTCGCAGGAGCTGCGGAGGGGGCGGGAGCTGGAGATCACCGGGATCGAGCCGGTGCCGGCGCCGCCCTGACGGGCCGGGAGACGGAACGACCGGCCCCGCCGGAGCGATGCGCTCCGGCGGGGTCGGCGCCTGGTCGAGTCCGTGCGCTGCGGGCTCAGCAGATGCGCGGCAGTTGCTCACCGAGCGGCAGGTCCACCACCCGCGTGCCGCCGAGGCCGGTGGAGACCACGACCATGCCGGGGTGGTCGGCGACGCACTCGCCGATGACGGCGGCGCCGCCGCCTCGCGGATGGGCGCGCATCGCCGCGAGGACGGCCTCCGCCTCCGGCCCCGGTACGAAGGCGACGAGCCGGCCCTCGTTGGCGACGTAGAGCGGGTCGAGGCCCAGGAATCCGCAGGCGTTGACGACCGCGTCCGGGACCGGGATCGCGCGCTCCCGCAGCCGTACGCCGGTGCCGGAGGCGCGGGCGATCTCGTTGAGGGAAGCGGCGAGCCCGCCCCGGGTGGGGTCGCGCAGCACATGGATGTCCGGGGTGACCGCGAGCATGGCCGCCACCAGGTCGGCGAGGGGCGCGGTGTCGCTGGCGACCTCGACACCGAACTCCAGGCCCTCCCGCACGCTCATGATCGCCACACCGTGGAGGCCGATGGGCCCGCTGACGATGACGGCGTCGCCCGGCCGGGCCCGCTGCGGGCGGATGTCCACGCCCTCGGGGACGAGACCGACGCCTGCCGTGGTGACGTACACGCCGTCGCCGTGCCCGGACTCCACCACCTTGGTGTCGCCGGTGGCCACGGTGACGCCCGCCGCCTCGGCGGCCGCGCCCATGGCGCGGGCCACCCGCTCGACGACGTCGAGGCCGACGCCCTCCTCCAGGACGAAGGCCGTGGACAGGTAGGCGGGCCGGGCGCCGCTCATCGCCAGATCGTTGACGGTGCCGTTGACCGCCAGGTCGCCGAGGCAGCCGCCGGGGAAGAACAGCGGCCGGACGACGTAGGAGTCGGTGGAGAACGCCACCCGGGCGCCGCCGAGGTCGAGGACCGCCGAGTCGGCGAGCGCGGCGAGGGTGGGGTTGCCGTAGGCGGGGGCGAAGACCTGCTCGATCAGCTCGGCGGACAGGGCGCCGCCTCCCCCGTGCCCCATCACCACCACGGGCTGGTCGCGCAGCGGGGCGGGGCAGGTCCAGTTCGCGGGGTCGACGGGGGCGGGTTCGGCGGGGGCGGCGCCTCGGGGAGCCGTGGCCGCCGTGGAAGCCAGTTCAGCCAACGGAGTTCATCTCCTCCTGCGGGATGCGGGAGCCCTGCGGGGCCGAACCGTTCATCCGCCGGTACAGGTAGTAGGCCGCGCAGGCGCCCTCGCTGGAGACCATGGTGGCGCCGAGCGGGGTGCGCGGGGTGCAGGTGGTGCCGAACGCGGCGCACTCGGTCGGCTTGATCAGGCCCTGGAGGACCTCGCCGGCCCGGCACTCGGCGGGCTCCTCGGTGCGGATGCCGCCGACGTCGAAGCGGTGCTCGGCGTCGTGGGCGCGGAAGGCTTCGGACAGGCGCCAGCCGCTGCCCGGGATGCGTCCGATGCCGCGCCAGTTGCGGTCGGTGACCTCGAACACCTCCTCGATCATGCGCAGCGCGGCCGGATTGCCCTGCTCGCGGACGGCGCGGGGGTAGGCGTTCTCCACGCGGTGCTCGCCGCGCTCCAGCTGGTGGACGGAGCGCCGGATGCCCTCGAGGATGTCCAGCGGTTCGAAGCCGGTCACCACGATCGGCACGCGGTGCCGCTCGGCCAGCTCCGGGTACTCGGCGGTGCCCATCACGCTGCACACGTGCCCGGCGGCGAGGAAGCCCTGCACCCGGCAGGCGGGCGCGCTCATGATGGCCTCGACGGCCGGTGGCACCCGCACGTGGGAGACCAGCAGGCTGAAGTTGTCCAGGCCCATGCGGCGGGCCTGGTGCACGGCCATGGCGTTGGCCGGGGCGGTCGTCTCGAAGCCGATGGCGAAGAAGACGACCTGACGGTCGGGGTGCCTGCGCGCGAGCTGGAGGGCGTCCAGCGGCGAGTACACCACGCGTACGTCACCGCCCTCGCCCTTGACCCGGAACAGGTCCCGGCCGGTGCCCGGCACCCGCAGCATGTCCCCGAAGGAGCAGAAGATCACCTCGGGGCGGGAGGCGATCTCCAGCGCCTTGTCGATGACCTCCAGCGGGGTGACGCACACCGGGCAGCCCGGGCCGTGGATCAACTCCACCTCTTCGGGCAGCAGTTGGTCGATGCCGTGCCGGATGATCGAGTGGGTCTGACCGCCGCAGACCTCCATCAGCGCCCAGGGCCGGGTGACCGTCGCGCGGATCTCGTCCAGCAGCCGCCGCGCCAGGCCGGGGTCGTTGAACTCGTCGATGTACTTCATCGCACCTCACTCCCGTTCTCCCCGCTCTCCGCGGCCACGGGGGCGTGCGGGGCGGCGCTCCCGGACTGTCGCGCCGCCTGCTCCCAGGCGTCGCCGAACTCCTCTTCCAGCAGCCCGAGTTGCTCGAACAGCTCCAGGGACGCCCGCGCCGACTCCTCGTCCAGGCGCTGCAGGGCGAACCCGACGTGGACGATGACGTACTCCCCCACCCGCACATCGGGCAGGTACTCCAGACACGCCTGTTTCTGCACCCCACCGAAGTCGATCAGACCGGTGAGCGGGTCGGCGCTGTCGTCGATGGCCACGACTTTGCCGGGCACTGCCAAGCACATGGGTCACTCCGTCTCGTCGCTGTGTGCGGTCGCCGGTTCTGCGGCCGTCCCGTCGTCGGCCGGCCTCCTCGTGCGGGGGCCGGGGCGGTCGCCGCTCATCGGGCGGCTCTCGGGGGCGGCCGGCGGCCCGGTGGCCGGTGGGCCGCGACCAGGAGCTGTCCGAGCGCCAGCCCGCCGTCGTTCGGCGGGACCTCGCCGTGGCGCAGCACGGTGAAGCCGTCCGCCGCCAGCAGCGCGGTGCACTCCTCCTCCAGCAGGCCGTTGGCGAAGACGCCGCCGCTGAGGGCGACGGTGCCGAGCCCGGTGGCCGTACGGGCGCGCCGGCAGATCTCGGCGACGGCCCGCGCGACGCCCCGGTGGAAGCGGGCCGCGAGCACCGGCGCCGGGGTCCCGCGCCGCAGGTCGGTCAGGAGCGCCCGCAGCAGCGGCGCCGGGTCGCACTCCAGGGGGCCGGGGCCGGTGGTGAACCCGAAGGCGTAGGCCGCCGTCTCCCGCGCCCAGGCGCGGGCGGCCGCGGCCTCCAGTTCGAGCGCGGCCTGCGCCTCGTATCCCGCGCGCTGGCACACGCCGGTCAGGGACGACACGGCGTCGAAGAGCCGGCCCATGCTGGAGGTCGGCACGCAGGCCACCTGGCGCGTCAACTGCCTTTTCAGGACGGTCAGTTCCTCAGGGGTGCAGGCGGTGACGCTGGGCAGGCGGGGCTCCCACGGCAGGCCGGCCGCCCACAGCCGGGCCAGCGCCAGCCGGCACGGGTTGGCCACTCCGGCGTCCCCGCCCGGCAGCGGGGCGGGGGCCAGGCGGGCGAAGCGCCGGTAGCCCGCGTAGTCGGCGAGCAGCACCTCGCCGCCCCACACGGTGCCGTCGTCGCCGTAGCCGGTGCCGTCGAAGGCGACGCCGATCACGGGGGTGGTGCCGTCGAGGCCGTGCTCGGCCATCGCCGAGGCGATGTGCGCGTGGTGGTGCTGCACGAACAGGGTTTCCGGCGCCCGGAGTTCGGCGGCCCGGCAGCGGGCCAGGCGGGATGAGTGGTAGCCGGGGTGCCGGTCGGCGGCGACCAGCGTGGGGGTGACTCCGGTCAGCCGCAGCAGCTGCCGTTCGACTCGGCCGGCGGCCTGGAGCGCGGCCAGGTCCCCCATGTCGCCGATGTGCGGCCCGAACCAGGCGTGGTCACCCTCGCCGACGCACGGGGCGTTCTTCAGGTCGCCGCCCATCGCGAGCGCCGCACGCACCGGGACCGCCAGGCTCAGCGGGCGGGGCACGTACCCGCGGGAGCGGCGCAGCACCTGCTCGGTGCCGTCGGGGCGGACCCGCAGCAGCGAGTCGTCGCACGGCGAGGCGACGGGGCGGTCGTGGGCCAGCCAGGCGTCGGCGAGTCCGGCCAGCCGGGTCAGTGCCTCGCCGTCGTCCGTGACGATGGGCTCGCCGGAGCGGTTGCCGCTGGTCATGACCAGCACGCGGGGGCCGGGGGGATCGCCGGGCAGCCCGAACAGCAGGGTGTGCACGGGGGTGTAGGGCAGCATCACGCCGACGTGCGGGCTGCCCGGGCACACCTCGTCGGCCAGCCGCGGGCCGTCCGCGCCGGTGCGCCGGCGCAGCAGGACGATGGGGCGCCGGGGGCCGGTCAGCGCGGCCCGCTCCGCGCCGGTCAGGACCGCGATCCGCTCCGCGGTGGCGAGGTCTGCGCACATCACCGCGAAGGCCTTGCCGCCGCGCTCCTTGCGGCCGCGCAGCGTGGCGACGGCCCGCGGGTCGGTGGCGTCGCAGGCCAGGTGGTAGCCGCCGACACCCTTGACGGCGACGATCCGTCCAGCGGCGAGCAGCGCCCGGGCGGCCGTCAGCGCGTCCGTGTCCCGGGCCGCGTGGCCTGCGCCGTCGCCGTGGCCGTCCTCCCGGGCGGTCACCAGGCGCAGCCGGGGCCCGCAGTCGGGGCAGGCCACGGGCTGGGCGTGGAAGCGGCGGTCGGCGGGATCGCCGTACTCCCGGGCGCAGCCGGGGCACATCGGGAAGCCGGCCATGGTGGTGACCGCGCGGTCGTACGGCATCGCGGTGGCGATGGTGAAGCGGGGGCCGCAGTGGGTGCAGGTGATGAACGGGTGCCGGTGGCGGCGGTCGGCCGGATCGGCCAGTTCGCGCAGGCAGTCGGCGCAGGTGGCGGTGTCGGGCGGGAGCTGCGTGCGCCCCGGGGTGTGCTCGGAGGGGCGGATGGAGAAGGAGCCGGTCGCGCCGGTGGCGGGAACCTCCTCCAGTCCGACGGCGGTGACGGCGGCCAGCGGCGGCGGCTGCTCGGCCAGCCGGTCGCAGAACCGTGCGACGCCGTCCGGCGGGCCCTCGACCTCGATCACCACCCCGCTCGCGGTGTTGCTCACGAACCCGGCCAGTGCGAGGTCGGCGGCCAGGCGGTGCACGTAGGGCCGGAAGCCGACGCCCTGCACCGTGCCGCGCACGGTGAGCCGGCGGCGTACCGGCCCGGTGGCGGGTGCGGTCATGAGGCCTGGGTGGACGCCGGGTCGGGGTGTGCGGGGTGGCCGCCGCGGGCCTCGGTGCCGGGGCTCGCGTGCTCGTGGGCGTGGCTGTGGGCGTGCCGTTCGTCGTGGGCGGGGTCGCCGTCGTGCTCGTGGCCGTCGGCGTCGTCGTGGTCGCCGTGGTGGTGGCCGTGCGGGTGGGGTGCGAGCGGGGGGCGGTGCGGCGGGACGCCGTCACGGGCGGCGAGCGCCCGTTCCAGGAGGACGTCCACGCCCTCGCCGGTGCGGGCGCACGACCGTACGATCTCCACCCCCGGGTTGACGCGGTGCACATGGGCGCGGAAGGCGCCCTCGTCGAAACCGGCGGCCTCGGCGAGGTCCGTCTTGGTGATCACGACCAGGTGGGCGGAGCCGAACGCGGTGGGGTACTTCAGCGGCTTGTCCTCGCCCTCGGTCACCGCCATCAGCGCGATCCGCAGGGTCTCGCCGAGGTCGTACGAGGCCGGGCAGACGAGGTTGCCCACGTTCTCCACGAACAGCACCGAGGTGCCGGCCGGGAGCCAGCCCGCCAGCCGGCTGCGGACCTGCCGGGCCTCCAGATGGCACAGCCCGTCGGTGAGCAGCTGCTGCACCGGCGCCCCCGAACGGGCCAGCCGGACGGCGTCGTTCTCGGTGGCCAGGTCCGCGGTCAGCGCGGCCACCGGGACGCCCCGCTCGACCGCGCGGGCCAGCACCCGGCCGAGCAGCTCGGTCTTGCCGCTGCCCGGGCTGGAGAGCAGGTTGACCACGGCGACGCCCTGCCGGGCCAGGTCGCGGCGCAGGGCCGCGGCCAGGTCGTCGTTCTTGGCGAGGACCGCCTGCTTGACGTCGGACCGGCACATGGGCGCTGCTCCTCGGGTCGGCTCGGGAGGGGCGGCCCGGGTCCGCCCGCCGCGCGGCGGGCGGGCCCGGGTCCGTCACCGATCTTCGGGGCCGTCGGCCGCGAGGTGCGGCAGCGCAGCCGTGTGCGGCCGGTCCGATTCCTCCGGGCGGCCCAACGCCGGTGTGGCCGCCGGGTCGGCGAGGAGCAGCGGGACCAGGGTGTGCAGCGCCGTCACGGCCCGCCCGACGGCCTCCCGGACCGGTGCGCTGATCCCGGGCACGATGTCCTCGTCGTCGCGCGGCAGCACCTGCGGCTCGCAGGCCAGGACGAGGACCCTGGGCAGCGGGCCGTCGCCCAGGTGCGCGGCCAGCGCCAGCACCTTGGCCGGGTCCATGCCGTGCGCCTCCGGCGGGGCCCCGGACGCCGTGCCGTCGGGCGGTTCCGGCTCGACCAGGGTCAGGGTGCCGGGCCGGTGGCCGCGGGCCGCGGTGTCGACGAGGACCGCCACGTCGTAGCCGTCCAGCAGTTCGTACGCCAGGTCCAGGCCACGGATGCCGAAGTCGCGGGCCCGCACGGCGGTTGGCAGCGGGCGGTCCCGCAGGGCCCGCATCACCTCGGGGCCGAAGGCGTCGTCCGCGAGGAAGATGTTCCCGACGCCCGCCACCAGCAGGCGGGCGGGGCGCGTGGCGGTCATCGGCCGTTCCCGGTGGGCGCGGTGGCGCCGGGCGCGATGCCGGTGGGCGGGATGCCGGTGGGCGGGATGCCGGTGGGCGGGATGCCGGTGGGCGGGATGCCGGTGGGCGGGATGCCGGTGGGCGGGATGCC
>NZ_JBIVBI010000004.1:38117-172764 GCF_044746005.1 Streptomyces sp. NPDC086766
GGGATGCCGGTGGGCGGGATGCCGGTGGGCGGGATGCCGGTGGGCGGGATGCCGGTGGGCGGGATGCCGGTGGGCGGGATGCCGGTGGGCGGGATGCCGGTGGGCGCGGCGCCGGCCGGGGACAGCGGACGGGCCGAGCCGCCCGGCGCCCTGCGGACGAAGGCCGAGCGCAGCGCGTGATAAGGGGCGTCCGGGTCGAAGAAGATCTCGCGCATACGGGCGAGTTCGGCGCGGCGGTACTCCGCGAGCGGGCGGTGCGCCTCGTCGCGGTCGCGTGCCGCCGCCTTGGCCGCGATCCGCCGGTCCAGGTCCGGGGACCGGGCGAGCCGGGAGGCCATGCGGTCGATCTCGGCGGCGAACCCGGCCGCCGGGGCGGGCACCTGACGGTCCACCAGTCCCAGCCGGGCCGCGGCCGCGGCACTCACCGGCAGGGCCTCGGCCGTCAGCCGGGCGGCCGTCCCGGCGCCGGCCCGGCGGGGCAGGCTGTAGGTCCAGAACTCCGAGCCGTACAGGCCCATTCTGCGGTAGTGCGGGTTCAGGACGGTGCCCGTGCGGCACCACACCTCGTCGGCGGCGAGGGCGAGCATGACGCCGCCCGCGGCCGCGTTGCCGCCGAGCGCCGCGACCACCAGCCGGTCGGTGGTCCGCAGCACGGCCTCGACCAGGTCGTTCATCGCGTTCAGGTTGGCCCACGACTCCGCGGCCGGGTCGGCGGCGGCCTCGATGACGTTCAGGTGGATGCCGTTGGAGAAGAAGTCGCGGGTGCCGCCGAGCACCAGCACCCTGGTGGGGCGGGCGAGGGCGTGGCGGTAGGCGGCGAGCAGCCGCCGGCACTGGTCCGTGCTCATCGCCCCGCCGGGGAAGGTGAAGGTGACGAAGCCGGCGTCTCCGCACTGCCGGTAGCGGACATCGGTCCAGGTGCGCCGCCCGGGGGGCAGTTCGAACGGGACGGGCGCCTCCGGGACGGAGAGCGGGCCGAGGACGGAGACCGCCGGGCGCTTGAAGGGCGCGGGGTCGCCGGAGTCCTTGCGGGGCCGGAGTTCGGGGATCCACACGGCGCCGTCGCGCGTGGCCCGGCACACCGCTCCCGCCCGGGTGGCGAGCACTTCGCCGGGCCGTCCGCGCAGCCGGTCCTCGGGGTGGCCGCCGTGCAGGAACACCTCGGGGCCGAGGAGTTCGTCGAGGACCCCGGGCCGGGAGTCGGCCCCGCGGAGCTTGCGCAGCACGGTGGCGGTGGTGTCGTCGTCCCAGTCGATGCGCCGCCGCTCCTGGCGCAGCGCGTCGCGCCACACCACGTGGATCGCGGGATCGCTCTGCGGCTGCGGCTTGAAGGAGCCCTCGGCGTACCTCCGTACGGCCAGCAGTACGGCGCCGACGGCGGCGTCGGACACCTCGTTGCGGTACAGGTCGCTCTTCCCGGCCGGGGCCATGTCGAAGGGCAGCGCCGCCCAGATGTCGCCCGCGTCCAGGCCCGCCTCGGCCTGCAGGACCGTCACACCCCAGCGCGGCGCCTCCTCGGCGATCGCCCAGTCCAGCGAGGACGGGCCGCGGTCGCCCGGCGGTCCCGGGTGCACGATGAGGCAGGTGTGCTGCCGCCACACGTCCTCGGGCAGCGCCGTCCTCAGCATCGGCGCGACGACGAGCTCCGGGCGCGTCTCGCGGACGGCGGCACGCACGGCGTCCGCGCCGTGCGAGGCGAGCACGACGTCCACCCGGTGGCCGTGGTCCGACAGTTCGGCGTACAGGCGCTGGGACAGGCTGTTGAACGCGCTGGCGACGAGCAGGATGTCCATGACGCGGCATGTTCGCCGGTTCGTCCGGCACCGGGAAGGACCGCGACGGCGTTTCGCCCGCCCACGCCGCGCCACTTCCTCCATCCGGACTTCTTCCGGCCGGGCTTGCCGCATCCGAAACGCCAGGTCCCCCTGGGGCGTGGGGTACTGACGGCGCGTCGATCAGATACTTTCTGTTTATCTGATGTAACAGTCTGCACATGATCAGTCAGCAGAACATCGACGGGACCGCGCGCCTGCTTGCACCGGGTCGCGGACTGCGCGCGGCGCTGCTCTCCCTGACCACCGCCGCGGCCCTGGCCACCGGTCCGGCCGCGACCGCCCGCCCCTCCGCCGCCGCCCTCCGTGCCGACTGGGACGCCATCGCGGCGTGCGAGTCCGGGGGCAACTGGAGGGCCAACACCGGCAACGGGTACTTCGGCGGGCTGCAGTTCCGCCAGTCCAGCTGGGTGGCGGCCGGCGGCCTGCGGTTCGCCCGCCGGGCCGACCTGGCCACGCGCCGCGACCAGATCCACGTCGCCAGACGGCTGGCCCGTATCCAGGGCATGTCGGCCTGGGGCTGCTCCTGGGCCGGGCGCTAGCGGCTCCCGCTCAGCACAGGACGGCGAGCGCGCCGGGGAGCACCCGGGCCGTCACGGGCAGGGCGGCGTCGACCTCGCCGTCCGCCCCGTAGGGCACCGCGCGGTCGGCCGTGACGCTGATCTCCTTGCCGCGCAGGATCCGCACCTCCGGCCGCTCGACGTGCGCGCCCGTCTTGAGTTCGTTCATCAGGGCGAAGAACAGAAGGCGCGGCGCCTCGCGGATGAGGACCACGTCGAGCACGCCGTCGTCGACCCGCGCGCCCGGGGCGATCATGCGGCCGGAGCCGTAGTAGGGGGAGTTGGCGATCACCGCGGTGTACCCGCGGTGGTCGTGCTCCACCCCGTCGACGGTGACGCGGTAGTCCGCCGCCCGCCAGCTCGCGACGGCCCGCAGCCCGCCCGCGTAGTAGGAGGCGGCGCCGCGCAGCAGCCGGGCCCGGTTCGCGTGCAGGTTGGCGAGCGCGTCGACGCCCGCGTAGACGCTGCCGAGCACGACGGTGCGCGGGTGGACCGCCGACTCCACCTCGATGGTGTCGACCATACGCGGGGACCCGTCGAGCAGGATCCGGGCCAGCGCGGCCGGGTCGGCGGGGAGTTCGAGGGCGCGGGCGAAGTCGTTGCCGCGGCCGGCCGGGACCAGGCCGAGGAGCGCGCCGGTGCCGCTGAGCGCCCCGCCGATGCCGCCGGCGATGCCGTCGCCGCCCACGGCGAGGACGACGCGTTCCCGCGCTCCGGCCTCCCGGGCGAGCTCCTGCGCGTGGGCGAGGCTGCGGCTGTACTCGGTCTCCAGCTCCGCCCCCGCCTCCCGGAGCAGCCGCCCCACCCGCAACAGCGCCGCGGCTCCACTGGATCCGCCCGCGGTGGGATTGACGATGGCGGTGAACTGTCGCATCGGTGGGCCTCCGGGGCGGTGCGGGTCGGTGGCGGGAGCCGGGGACGGCGGGCTGGGGGGTGTGACGCTTTGTCGATGAAGCAATGAAGCGACGGAGTGGCCGGGCGTTCGAGCGGTCGAGTGCCTGAGCGATCCGCTCGAGCGGTTGAACCGTGAAACGGTCGGATGGTGCGCCAGTGTGACAGGCGCGTGTCAGTCGAGAGGCAGCAGGACCCCGGGGCTGAGCAGGCCCTCGGGATCCAGACGTCGCTTGACGGCCCGCAGGGCCTCGACGCCGAGCGGTCCGGCCTCCCGGACGTACCAGTCGCGGTGGTCGGTGCCCACGCCGTGGTGGTGGCTGATGGTGCCGCCCGCCGCGAGGATCGCCTCGTTCGCGGCGTGCTTGGCGGGCGTCCAGTGGGCCACGGGGTCGTCGCCCTGGGCCGAGACGACGGTGAAGTACAGCGAGGCGCCGTTCTCGTAGACGTGGGAGATGTGGCACATCACCAGGGGCGGGGTGCCGGCCTCGGTGAGGGCCGCGGTGAGCGCGGTGCGGACGGCGGCGTACAGCTCGGGGATCCGGGACCAGAAGGCCGCGGTCTCCAGCGTCTCGGCGAACGCGCCCGCGTCGAGGAGCGAGTCGCGCAGATACGGCGCCGAGTAGCGGCCGTGCGCCCAGCGCTCGCCGGGCTCCTCGCCGACGTACCGGCCGCCGCACTCGCGCAGGACGGCCGCGGCGTGCTCCCTGCGGTGGGTGGTGTCCTCCACGGTGCCCTCGTAACCGGCGATCGCCATGCATCCGGCGGTCTGCTGCGTGTCCGCCGAGCCGATGGCGTCGGGCTGGGCGAGGCCGATCAGCGTCTCGGTCTCGTCGGACAGGCGCAGCACGGTCGGCCGCGGCCCGTCCTGGGCGAGGCGGCGCAGGGCGGCGGCCCCCTCCTCGAACGAGGCGAAGTGCCAGCCCTCGTAGACGCGGGTGTGCGGCAGCGGGCGCAGGCGCACGGTCACCGAGGTGATGACGCCGAACGCCCCCTCGGAGCCCAGGACGAGCTGGCGCAGGTCGGGGCCGGCCGCCGAGCGGGGGGCGCGGCCGACGTCGAGCGTGCCCTCGGGGGTGGCGAGGGTGAGGCCGAGCACCATCTCGTCGAAGCGGCCGTATCCGGCGGACGCCTGTCCGCTGGAGCGGGCGGCGGCGAACCCGCCGATGGTCGCCCACTCGTACGACTGCGGGAAGTGGCCCAGGGTGAAGCCGTGTTCGGCCAGCAGCGCCTCGGCCTGCGGGGCGCGCAGCCCCGGTTGCAGGGTGGCGGTGCGGGAGACGGGGTCGAGCGCGAGCAGTCCGTCCATCCGGCGCAGGTCCAGGGCGACGTACGGGCGCCGCCGTTCGGGGGCGAGGCCGCCGACCACGGAGGTGCCGCCGCCGAACGGGACAAGGGCCAGACCGTGTTCGGCGCACGCCTTCAGGACGGCGACCACGTCGTCGTGGCCCGCGGGGAGCACCACGGCGGCCGGGACGTCGTCGACGTCGCCGCGGCGGATGCGCAGCAGGTCGGGGGTGGACTTGCCGCGGGTGTGCCGGATCCGGGACTCCGCGTCGGTACGGACGTGCGCCTCGCCTCCGACGGCGTCGAGCAGAGCCCGGCGCGCGGCGGGTCCGAGCGGCGACTCGGGTACGGCGATCTCGTCCAGGCCGGCCGGCGCGGCGTCGCCGGGCTTGACCCCGAGCAGGTCGCGCAGCAGCCCGATCACCGTGTCGGGCAGCGGTGCGGCCTTGGCCGGGTCGCCCCAGCCGCTCCACAGCATGTCCATGGGGTTGTTCCTCACCGGTCGTGTCGAGTCGTGCCGTGCTCCGCCCCGGCGTGCCGCGTCGTGCCTTGCCCTGCGGCGCCCGGGGCGCGTTACACTGTGACACATGACGCCTATTCGTCACAACGGTTCGGACAGCGATCCCGTACTCGACGCCGTGCGCGACTGTGTCCTGGCCGTCGGGGTCCGCCGTACCACACTGACCGACGTGGCCCGCCGCGCGGGCGTCTCCCGGATGACGCTCTACCGGCGCTGGCCCGACGTGCGGTCCCTGGTCGGGGACCTGATGACCCGCGAGTGGGTCGATGTGGCGACACGGTCCATGCCGGAGCGCCGGCCGGGGACGGACACCCGCACGCTGATCGTCGACGGCCTCGTGGCGGGAGTGGAGGCGTTCCGCGCCCATCCGCTCTTCCGCAAGATCGTCGACGTGGACCCCGAACTGCTCCTCCCGTATGTGCTGGACCGGCGCGGCGCCAGCCAGGAGGCCCTTCTCGGCCTGCTCGCCGACGCCCTGCGCGAGGGCCACGCCGACGGCTCGGTCCGTCCGGGCCCGGCCGAGCGGCAGGCCCGCGCCCTGCTTCTGGTCGTCCAGTCCTTCACCCTGTCGCTGCGCACCATGACGGAGTCGGACGACCCCGACCTGACCTCCGAGGCCTTCCTCGGGGAACTGCGGACCATCCTGGAGAGGACCCTCACGCCATGACCTCCCCCACCAGCCCGGTCGGCGCGGCGCACCCGGCCCCCGGTTCCTCCCTGACCGCGGCCCGGCGCGCCCGGGACCTGGCCCGCACCGTCGGCGGCCCGCCCGTGGACGTCCTGGTCGTCGGCCTCGGCGCGACGGGCGCCGGAGTCGCCCTCGACGCGGCGGCCCGCGGACTGACCGTCGCCGCCGTCGACTCGCACGACCTGGCCTTCGGCACCTCCCGCTGGAGCTCCAAGCTCATCCACGGCGGGCTGCGCTACCTCGCCTCGGCGCAGCTCGACGTCGCCCACGAGAGCGCGGTCGAGCGCGGGGTGCTGATGGAGCGCACGGCGCCGCACCTGGTCCGCGCCCAGCCGTTCGTCCTGCCGCTGACGCCGCTGGTCTCCCGCGGTCAGGGCGCCCTGGCCTGGGCCGGATTCCGCGCCGGGGACGGGCTGCGCCTGGCGGCACGCACGGCCCGCGCCACCCTGCCGGCGCCGCGCAGGCTGTCGGCCGTGGAGACCCGCCACCTGGCTCCCGCGCTGCGGCCGACCGGGCTCCGCGGGGGCCTGCTGTCCTGGGACGGACGCCTCACCGACGACGCCCGTCTGGTCACCGCCGTCGCCCGGACCGCCGCGGCGCGCGGCGCACGCATCCTGACCCGGGTGCGGGCCCTGGAACTCACCGGCTCCGGCGCCCGGATACGCGACGAACTCACCGGCGAGGAGGGCGAGATCCGCGCCCGTGCCGTGATCAACGCCTGCGGGGTGTGGGCGGGCGGCCTGGTGGACGGCATCCGGATCCGGCCCTCCCGCGGCACCCACCTGGTCCTGCGCTCCGAGCGCCTCGGCCCGCTGCCCGCCGGACTGCATGTCCCGGTCCCCGGGGAGACGAACCGCTTCGTCCTCGTCCTGCCGCAGGGCGACGGCCGGGTCTACGTCGGACTCACCGACGAACCCGTCGACGGCGACGTCCCCGACGTCCCGGAGGTCCCCGAGACCGACATCGGCTTCCTGCTCGACGTACTGGGCACCGCCCTGGACGTACCGGTCCACCGCGACGACGTGGTCGGGGCCTTCGCCGGACTCCGTCCGCTGCTGGACACCACGCCGGAGACGGGATCCGGCGCCGCGCCCAGGACCGCCGACATCTCCCGCAGGCACGCGGTGCTCACCTCGCCGGAGGGCGTGACGACCGTCGTCGGCGGCAAGCTGACCACCTACCGGCGGATGGCCGAGGACGCCGTCGACTCCGCCGTCGCCACCCATCGCCTCGGGGCGGGCCCCTCCCCCACCGCCTCCGTCCCCCTGGTCGGCGCCGCGCCCCCGCACCGCCTCACCGCGCTCCCCGCCCCCCGGCACCTGATCCGGCGCTACGGCAGTGAGGCCCCCGCCGTCCACGCCCTCGGCGCCGAGAACCCGGACCTGCGCGAACAGGTCCTGGAAGGTCACCCCGTCACCCGCGCGGAACTCGTGTGGGCCGTACGCCACGAGGGCGCCCTCGACGAGGCCGACCTCCTCGACCGCCGCACCCGCATCGGCCTCGTCCCGGACGACCGGGCCATGGCTCTGAAGGCGGCGCGGGAGGCCATGGGCGAGTTGGCCGTGTGACGGGACCGGCGAGTACGCGGAGTCCGTCGTTCGCCGGAGGCGGACGGGGCCGTCGCGGTCCCCGGGCGGGTGGAGTGTCAGGCGGCCCGGGCCGGGCCCTGCTCCAGGCGGTCCCGGAGCTGGGCGTGGTGCAGGGCGGCCACCGGGCCCACGAGGTCGGGGTGGCGCAGCAGCGCGGCCGCCCGGCGGTCGTTCTCGTCCGGCGTGACCAGACGCCGGAACTCGGCCGGCGGCGCGCCCGTCGCGTGCTCGCCCGCGACCACGGCGGCCACCGCCCGGCCGGCCAGCTCCGGGTCGGTGAGCAGGCAGGCGGCCCAACTGGCCACGACCTCGTCCACCCAGGAGCGCCACGCGGAGGAGTCCGGGTCGCCGCCCTGGACGCCGTCCGCGCCCGTGATCCAGTCCAGACGGGCCGAGCCACCGGGACCGGCCATGCCGACCAGCGCGGCGTCCATCGGCGTCGGGTAGCGCAGCCACGCCGCGACCGTGACCGCCTGACGCGCCTGCATTTCGCACAGGACGTTGGCCAGGGCTCCGCCGGACGCCGGGTAGGCGCCGGTCAGCCACTGGGCGGTCGCCGCGATGAGGGGGGAGAGTTCTTCGGGCACGTGCCGGACCGATCGCACTGTCGCAGGGAAAGGGGGCTGCCTGGAAAGGTAGCCCGCCCGCCGAGGGCGGCGGCATGGCCCATGTCTCTTCCGGCACGTGGCCTCGGCCACAGCACGGGCACGGCACGGGCGACGGCATGGGCAAGGGCCTCCATTACAGTGATCCGCCTGCGGCGAGGGGAGAGACGCGGTGCGGGTGGGGACGGGAACGGTGTGGCGGGGTTTGCTCCCCGCCCTGGTGCTGGGCGGGGCCCTGACGGGCTGCTCCGGTGCGGAGGAGGAAGGCACAGGGCCGGCGGCACGCGCGTCGGCGACCGCGGCACCGGGCGCGCACGGCAAGGCCACCGCCGCGTCCGGCGGCGCCATCGGCGCGCCGGGCTCGGCCTGCGAGCTTCCGGTCACCTTCGAGGTCGCCGAGGACTGGAAGGCCGAGGCAGTGGGCTCCGGCGCGGCGGGAGGCGCGGCCGACGGCGGCCCGAACGACCCCTCGATCTCCGAGGAGGTCGCCGACACGCTGCTCCGCCAGGGGCCGGTGACCGCCGTGTGCGAGATCGACGCCAAGCCGGCCGGGAACATCGGCTTCCTCCGCGTCTGGGCCGGCGAGCCGGCCGACACGGACGCCCGCGCGGTCCTCGAGGCCTTCGTGACGGCCGAGGGCGACACGAGCCGGGAGCGGTACCGCCCGTTCCGTACGGCCCGGGTGAGCGGCGTCGAGGTCGAGTACGTCTTCACCAGCCGGCTGCTGGACGAGACGAAGAAGGAGCGCGCTCTCGCCGTGACCACCGCCGAGGGGCCGGTCGTCCTGCACCTCGGGGGCCTGGACACCGAGGAGCACGAGCAGATGCTGCCCGCCTACGAACTCGCCAAGCGGACCCTGCGCACGTCGGCGTGACCGGCAGCGCGCCCACGGACAAGCCCGCGTGGGGGTTCGCCGGCCCGGCCCGGGAAGCGCCGGACACGCGGGCCACTTCGGCCGGATGGACCTCACCGGTCTCACCGACCTCTGGCCTCACTGGTCTCACCGTCGTCTCCCCGTCTCACCGGACGCCGAGCGCCGGACGGCGGCTCGTCGGCGTCCCCCGTGGGCGCGGCCGCCGCCGGGCGGAGGAGACGGCGATCCCACATCGTCCAGAGGAAGAGGGGTGCCAGCACGGCGAGTTCGAGGCCCGTCGACAGTCCCGGCACCACCTCGGTCGGGAGGGTGAAGAGCAGGACGAACCGGGCGGCCGCCTCCGTGGTGAGGGCTGTGCCCCAGACAGCGGTCTGCCGGCGTAATACGGCATGAGCGTGGCGGCAGTCGGTTCCGGCGCGCGGACGGAACCGTCGGGCGAGATGGGCGAGGGCGGGGGTCGGGGTCGCGCAACTGGCCAGGAAGAGCAGGCCGGCCAGAGCGCTGGTGGCCGGGTCGCGGGCGAGCAGAATCCGCTCGTCCCGGGCGACGAGGGCGATGAGCAGCATGAGGGCGTAGGTGCCGAGCATGAACGCGTTCAGGCCGTCGACCCGCCGGGTACGGGCCGTGGTTGACGCGAGCCGGGCGCCCGCGGCCACGGTGGCGGCGAGGAGCGAGGCGGTGAGACCTGTCCCGAGTGCCTGCGCCCCGTAGAAGACGCCGGGTGACAGGCCGAGGTCCAGCAGGAGGCCCAGACGGCCGGGGCGGGTGCGGCCGGATCGGCGGAGTCCGGGGCGGACGCCCGGGACGGGGTTCGCAGCGGGGCTCGTGGTGCGGGGCGAGGCGATCGTCCGAATCGTGTTCATGGTGCGAGGCTAGGGACGGCGGCCGCCGCGGTGATCAACCCCTGAGCGGAGAACCGGGTGGATTTCACGGGCCCGGTTTCTCCACCCCTGGGTGGGGTCGGACGCGGGCACGAGCGGGTGCGGACCACCGCGGCGCCCCGGCGGGGCTCGTACCCTGGGCCCGTGCACATCTGTTTCGTCTGCAGCGGCAACATCTGCCGGTCCCCGTCCGCCGCGCTGGTGTTCGCGGAGCATCTGCGCCGTACCGGCCTGGACGAGGTGGTGCGGGTCACCAGCGCCGGGATCGGGCCCTGGCATGCCGGGGAGGCCATCGACGAGCGGGCCGGTGAGGCGCTGCTCCGGCACGGCTATAGGGTCGAGCACGTCGCCGCGCAGGTCGGCTCCGAGCACCTGGACGCCGACCTGTTCCTGGCCCTGGACCGGGGCCACGACAAGGCGCTGCGCCGCTTGGTGGACGACCCGTCCCGGGTGCGTCTGCTGCGCTCCTTCGATCCGGACGCGACCGGCGACCTCGACGTGCCGGACCCGTACTACGGCGGCCCGGAGGGGTTCGAGGAGGTGCTGGCCATGATCGAGGCCGCGGTGCCCGGCCTGCTCACCTGGGTGCGCGGGCGGCTCGCGGCATGACCGCCCGCCCGGCCGCCGCCGACGAGGGACCGGGGCCGACGGCCGCCCGCCTCACCGGACGCCCCGTGACCGGTGAGCGGCGGCTGTCCGCGACGCTCACCGAGGTGACGCTGGACGACGGCCGGGTGGTGATGGTCAAACGCGGTCCCGCACCGGGCGCCGTACGGGCCGAGGCCGCGGGACTGCGCTGGCTCGCCGAGGCGGGCGCGGTCCGGATCCCCGCCGTGCACGGACACGACCGGCTCCGGCTGGTGACCGACCTGGTCCCGACCGGCCGGCCGAGCGCGGGCGCCGCGACCCGTTTCGGCCGCGACCTGGCCGCCCTGCACGCCGCGGGGGCACCGGCGTTCGGGGCGCCGCCGCCCGGCGGCCCCGAGGAGGCGTACATCGGCCTGGCCCCGCTGCGCAACGCCCCCGGTGACGACTGGCCGGGCTGGTACGCCGAGCACCGGGTGCTGCCCTATCTGCGCCGGGCCGTGGACGACGGCACCCTGCGTCCCGCCGAGGCCGCGGTGATCGAGCGAGCGCTGGAGCGCCTGCCCGGTCTGGCCGGCCCCGCCGAGCCACCGGCGCGACTGCACGGCGACCTGTGGAACGGCAATGTGCTGTGGGGCGCCGACGGAGAGGCCTGGCTGATCGACCCGGCCGCGCACGGCGGGCACCGGGAGACCGACCTGGCGATGCTCCACCTGTTCGGCTGTCCCCATCTGGACCGGGTGCTGGACGGCTACCAGGACGCGGCGCCGCTCGCCGACGGCTGGCGGGGCCGGATCGGGCTGCACCAGCTCTTCCCGCTGCTGGTCCACACGGTGCTGTTCGGACGCGGCTACGCCGACCAGGCGGTGGCGGCGGCCCGGAGCGCCGCCTCCTGATCCCCGCGCCCGTCCCGGCCGCGGGCGCCCGGTCGCCCGCCGGCGCGGCCGCCGTCCCGCTCGCCGGGCCCGCCCGCCGGTGCCGTACGTCCGGTGTCCTACGGCCGTCGCGCGCCGGTGCCGTACGTCGTGTCGCGCCTCCGTGCCGTCGCCCGAGCCGTCCCCGCTAGGCGGTGCCCTCCACTAGGCGGTGCCCTCCACCAGCCGGGCCAGGTTGTCGAGGGCCATGCGCGTGCCCCGTGCGTTGTCCTCGCGCGGCACGGCGTCGGGGACGCCCTCGTGCCGGATCACGACGTCCGTCCAGCCGCCCGTCCCGGCCTTCGACCCGCCGTCCGTCCCGGCCTCTGGCCCGCCGCCCGTCCCGCCGTCCACCGCGGTGAGGGACGTCGTCATCGTCATCGCGCCGCCCAGCGCCTCGTCCCCGGTCTCGAACTCGATCACCTCGACGACGAGTTCGTCCGGGACGAGCCGCGCGAAGTGCCCCCGGTAGGTGTCCGTGCGGGCACCCGACTTCCCGGGGTGCCCGGGATCGTCGTAGGTGAGGGACACCCGGAATCCGCCGCCCTCGCGCGGGTCGAACTCGTGCACCCGGGCGGTCATGCCGGCGGGGACGCGCCAGGCGGCCACCGCGTCCGGGTCGAGGAGCGCCCGGTACACGGCGGCGGGCGGCGCCTGCACGCGCCGTGCGACGGTCGTGGCGTACATGACGGCAACGTACCGCGCCCACCGCCCGGCCGCGCGTGCGCGCCCCACGCGAACGGGTCGTGGGAGAAAGGGGCGTGACGGAACGGGGCGTGAGAGTACGCAGGTTGCCCGCGGGATGTCCCGGTTCTGTCACCAAGTCACCCGGACGTCCCTGCCGTTGTCCGTCCATGTCGGTCCGCGTGCTAAGAAATACGACGTCACAGACGTGCGACGTTCCCTCGGGGCGCCGCGTGTCATGTCGTTCCGGCCCCAACGGGCCACAGGGGGAAGAGGTATCACCGCAGTGAACCGCACACGCACGACCGTCGCGGCCCTGGCCGCGGCCGGCATCGTCACCGCCGCCCAGCTCGGTCTGGCCGGGGCCGCCTCCGCGGCGACCGCCGCGCCGCAGAGCTCCGGCTGCCCGATCAACATCGTCTACCCGTCCCGGTTCTACGTCGACCACAACGGCTGGGTGACCAACGGGGGCCTGTACTTCGGCATCAAGAGCAAGACCAGCAAGAGCTTCAAGAAGGTCACCTTCACGGTCACCAACGTGAAGAACCTGCGCTTCGGCACGGCGACGCCCAAGGGCGGCAAGATCACCCACCGCACGTCGCAGACCGTCTCGGTCTACACCTCGACGTTCAAGGGCAAGTCGAGCCTCGGCTTCAAGGTCCGTACGCACCTGCTCAACACCCACAGCTACAAGCTGAAGTTCACCCTGCACGGCTCCGGCTGGAACTGCGCGGTCAACCAGGGCACGTGGGGCGCCTGATCCCACGGTCCCCCGGTCCCGCAGGCCCTGCGGGTCTCCCGACGCCCCGGCTCCCGCGGCCGGGGCGTCGGCATGTCCGGTCCCGCGCCCGCCGTATGTAGGCTGCGCATGCGGGCGATCTTCGGGCGACGGCACTCCCGTGTGGGCCCGCCCGGCTGGGAGAAAGGGTGGTGCGGATGGACTGGCGTGGGTTCGCCGAGCAGATGGCCGAGCTGTCCCGGCGCCTGCTCGCCCAGGAATCGGCGCAGGCGACCCTGGACGAGATCGTCTCGGCGGCGGTGGAGCTGATCGACGGGTGCGACGCCGCGGGCGTCCTGGCCCTGCGCAAGGGGCGCGCCGTGACGCTCGCCGCGCACGGGGACATGGTCGAGGAGTCCGACCGGCTCCAGGGAGAACTGCGCGAGGGGCCCTGTTTCGACGCGGCCTCCACCGCCAACGGTGAACGTTCCTTCCGTATCGCCGACCTGCGTGACGCACCGGGCTGGCCCCGGTACGCGCCCGCCGCCCGGAGCCTGGGCATCGGCAGCATGATGGGCTTCCTGCTGTACACCCGCGACGAGGACTTCGGCGCGCTGGACCTCTACTCCCGGCGGCCCGGCGTGTTCACCCCGGACAGCGAGACGGCCGGCTGGCTGCTCGCCTCGCACGCCGCCGTGGCGCTGGCCGGCGCCCGGACCGTGGACCAGCTGGAGCACGCGCTGGAGACCCGCCACGCCATCGGCGAGGCCATGGGCATCCTGCGGGAGCGCCACCGGCTCAGCGAGGACGACGCCTTCGCCGTGCTGCGCCGTATCTCGCAGCACCACAACATCAAGCTGCGCGACGTCGCCCAGAACATCCGCGGCGACGCCCCGAAGAAGAACTGACGAGCGCGGGGGGGGCCCGGGCCGTCGCCGCCGCCGCGCGGCCCCTCGGGCGTGCCAGGGACGTGACGCGGGCGCGCGTCGGGCCGCGCTCAGGACGTGACACGGGCGCGATTCGGCGCGCGCCCAGGACGTGACACGGGCTTGCTTCGGACGTGTTCCGGGTGCGTTTCGGGACGTGTTCCGGGTGCGTTTCGGGACGCGCTCCGGATCGACGCCGGGTGCGCTCCGGGTGCCTCCTGACGCATTCTTGCTGTGTCGTCCTCGTGGCGGAGCAGGGGTAGGACCGATGACGGGCAGAGCCGAGGAAGCGGACCGGTCGGCCGCACGGCTGGCCGCGCTGCTGGCCGACGTCTCGACGGAGGCGATCGGCGCGGCGGGCGGCCACGCGGGCGGCGTCCACCTGCGGTCCGCCACGCCCGGCATGCTGGGGCTGGCCACGCTCGCGGGGCTGCCGGGCCGCCTCTTCCAACCCTGGTGGCGGCTGCACGTGGACGCGCGCTCCCCGGTCACCGACGCCTACCGCCTCGGTGTGCCGGTGGTCCTCCCGAACGCCACCGAGACCATGCGCCGCTACCCGCAGTTCGCCGCCGGACTGCCGTTCGAGTTCGGCTCCCTGTACGTCCCGATCATCGGCGCCTCGACGACCTACGGCGTCCTCACCGTCCTGCGCCCCTCCACCCCGGACGCCTCCGCGGTGGAGGCCGCCGCGGACCGGCTCGGGCGACTGGCCGGCGACCTGGGCGCCGCGCTGGCGGCACGCGAGCGAGGGGGGGCGGAAATCGCCTGGGACGCCGAGCCGCTGTGCCTGCGCCCCCCGGCGACGCGCGCGTTCGAAGGGCGGGTCGCGCGCTTCTCCTGGGATCCGGCGACCGACGCCGTCACGTACGACGACCGCTGCGGCGCGCTGCTGGGCACGTCCGGCGCCACGTGCCCCGCCACCGGTCTCGCCCTCGCGGACGCCGTGGCCGCGGACGAGGGCCACCATGTGCTGACCGCGCTGCGGGACACGGCGGCGGGCCGCCCGCCCGCGCTGCCGCTGCCCGTGCGGACCGGCGACGGCGCGCTGCGGCTGATCGAGCTCTGGTCCTCCCCCGCGGCCGCCCCGCCCGGCGTCCGGCAGGTCAGCGGCACCGTACGGGACCCGGGGCCCGGCCCCCTGGGAGACGCGGCGGCCGACCTGCTGCCGGACGGGGTCTTCTGCCTGGACCGGCTGGGCATCGTCGTCTACGCCAATCCGTGCGCCGCGCGACTTCTGGGTACCTCGCGCCGCGCCCTCGTCGGCCGGTCGCTGTGGGAGGCCGTGCCCTGGCTGGACCAGCCGACCTGCGAGGACCATCTGCGCGCGGCGCTGCTGGCGCCGGACCCGGTGCACTTCCACGTCCGCCGGCCCCCCGCCGACAGCCGGTCGCCGTCCCCGGAGCGCCGCGAGGGCCACTGGCTGGCGCTGTCCGTGCACCCGGGCGCGGACCTGCTCACCTGCACCGTCCGCCCCGCCGACCACGTGGCGGGCACGTCCTCCGAGCTCGACGCCGTGCCCACCCCACCCCGCATCGCGGAGACCACCGCCGTCGCCCCGGCAGCCCGCGCGGCCACCGCGGCCGGCGCACCGGCACCCGGCGCCGACTCGGCGGCCCACCTGTACCGCCCGATCGTGCTGGCCATCGCGCTGTCCGAGGCGGTCACCGCCCGCCAGGTGTCGGCCGTGGTCATGCAGGAGCTGCTGCCCGCGTTCGGCGGGAACCGGCTCGCCATCTACCTGCTGCAGGAAAGGCACCTCTATCTGGCCTGGGAAACCGGCTTCCCGAAGGGCTTCCTGGCCCCGTTCGAGGGCGTCGGCCTCGACGTGCACCTGCCCGGGGTGGAGACGCTCACCAGCGGGCGCCCCCTCTTCTTCGACTCCATGGCGCAGCTCGCGGCCACCTACCCCGGCATACCGCTGGACGCGGCGGAGGGTTCCCGGGCGTTCCTGCCGCTGATCGCCTCGGGCCGTCCGGTGGGCTCCTGCATCCTCGGCTTCGACCGTCCGCACCGGTTCAGCGGCGACGAGCGCACGGTCCTCACCGCGCTCGCCGGTCTGATCGCGCACGCCATGGAGAAGGCCCAGCGCTACGACACCGAGTCCGCCCTGGCCCGCGGACTCCAGCAGGCGCTGCTGCCCCGGCTCCTGCCGGAGCACCCGGAGGTGGAGACGGCCGGATGCTATCTGCCGGGCACGCAGGGCATGGAGGTGGGCGGGGACTGGTACGACGTCCTGGCGGCCGGGGACGATCTGGCGCTGGTCATCGGGGACGTCCAGGGCCACGGGGTCCAGGCGGCGGCCACCATGGGCCAGCTGCGCAGCGCGGTGAGGGCGTTCGCGCTCGGGGACCACCCGCCGGACGAGGTGATGAGCGGCACCAACCGGCTGCTGATCGATCTCGACCCGGGCCAGTTCGCGAGCTGCTGCTACCTGCGGCTGGATCCCGCCACGGGGGTGGTCCGGGTGGCCCGGGCGGGGCACCCCCTGCCGCTGCTGCGCCATCGCGACGGGCGTACGGAGGTCTGCGACGTGGCGGGCGGTGTCCTCCTCGGGGTGGACCGGCTCGCCCACTACCCCGTGACGGAACTCCGCATGGAGCGCGGCGCCGTCCTGGCCCTGTACACCGACGGGCTCGTCGAGCGGCTCGGCCTCGACATCGACCTCGGGGTCGAGGCGCTGCGCGTGGCGCTGGCGGAGGCCGGGGCGATGGCCGCCCGGGTGGGCGGGCAGTCCCTGACGAGCGTGGCCGACCGGCTCACCGCGACGGCCCGGCACACCGCCGACCGGCCCGACGACATCGCGCTCCTGCTGGCGATGCGCCGCCCCGCGCCCCGCCCGGCGAACTGAGCGCCCCCCGGCGCCCCGGACGCGCCCTCGGCGCCTGCCCCGGACGCGCCGCCGGCGCCCGCCCCACTCGTGCCCCCGCACGTGCTCCCCCTCATGCTCCCGCACGTGCCCCCGTCCCTTTCCACCCTGTACCCGGCCCTCGCCCGGCGCGGCCCGGCAGTGTAGACATGGCACATGGTCCGGCTCCCGGGTCGCACCGGCACGCGGTCGGCCCCTCCTCACGGCGGTCGGCGCGCCCGTGCGGCGCCCGGCCCCGCTCGGCGAGCGCCGGAGCGCCCGGAGGGGGGCGGGCCGCCCAAGGCCCCGCCCACCGGGCTGAGGGCCGCGCTCGGCGGGCGGAGCGTCGCCGGCCAGGTGTTCGTGCTCCAGGTCGTCGTCGTGCTGCTGCTGGTCGTGGCGGCGGTGGTCGCGCTGGTGCTCCAGGTGCGGCACGACAGCGCCCAGGAGGCCCGCAACCGGTCCCTCGCCGTCGCGCAGGCGTTCGCCAACGCCCCGGGCACCCGGGCGGCCCTCACCGCGCCGGACCCGACGGCCGTCCTGCAACCGCGGGCCGAGGCCGCCCGCCAGGCGACCGGAGTCGACTTCGTCGTCGTGATGAACACCGACGGGATCCGCTACACGCACCCCGAGCCGGACCGGATCGGCAAGAAGTTCGTCGGCACCATCCGGCCCGCGCTGAACGGCGGCGTCGTGGTCGAGGAGGTCGACGGGACCATCGGACGGCTGGTGCAGGCCGTCGTACCGGTCAAGGAGCCCGACCGCAGGGTGGTGGGCCTGGTGTCGGCGGGGATCACCACCTCGAACGTCGGCGGTGTGGCGAACCGGCAGCTGCCGGTCGTCCTCGGCGCCGCGGCCGCCGGTCTCGCGCTGGCCACGGCGGGCACCGCGCTGGTGAGCAGGCGGCTGCTGCGCCAGACCCACGGGCTCGGACCGCGCGAGATGACCCGGATGTACGACCACCACGACGCGGTGCTGCACTCGGTCCGGGAGGGGGTGATCATCGTCAGCGACGAGGGCGACCTGCTGCTCGCCAACGACGAGGCGCACCGCCTGCTCGGCCTGCCCCGGGACGCCGAGCGGCGGCACGTCCTGGATCTCGGTCTCGACCCGGAGACCGCCGAACTTCTGGCCTCCGGGCGGGTCGCCACCGACGAGGTGCACCTGGTCGGCGGCCGGCTGCTGGCGATCAACCAGCGGTCCACGGACCTGGAGGGCGGCCCGTCGGGCACCGTGGCCACCCTGCGCGACTCCACCGAGCTGCGCGCCCTGTCCGGGCGGGCGGAGGAGGCCCGGGAGCGCCTCACCCTGCTCTACGACGCCGGGATGGGCGTCGGCACCACGCTGGATGTGGTCCGGACCGCCGAGGAGCTGGCGGAGGTTTCCGTGCCGCGGTTCGCCGACTACACCACCGTGGACCTGTACGAACCGGTCCTGGACGGCGAGGACCCCGATCCGGCCTCCGCGCTGCGCCGCACCGCCGCCGGCGGGATCCGCGAGGACGCTCCCCTGTACCCGCGGGGTGAGAAGATCCGCTTCGTCGCCTCGTCGCCGCAGGCGCACAGCCTGCGCACCGGCCGCCCGGTCCTGGAGCCCCGGCTGGAGGCCGCCCCGGGCTGGCGGACCCAGGACCTGGAGCGGGCCGAGCGGGTGGTGGCGTACGGCATCCACTCACTGATCACCGTGCCCGTCCGGGCCGGCGCCCAGGTGCTGGGGGTGGTCGACTTCTGGCGCTCCGAGAAGGCCGAGCCGTTCGACACCGAGGAACTGGCCCTCGCGGAGGAACTCGTCGCCCGCGCCGCCGTCTCCATCGACAACGCCCGCCGCTACACGCGCGAGCACGGCATGGCCGTGACCCTGCAGCGCAGTCTGCTGCCGCGCAGCCTGCCCGAGCAGAGCGCCCTCGACCTCGCCTCCCGGTACCTGCCCGCGCAGGCCGGGGTGGGCGGGGACTGGTTCGACGTGCTGCCTCTCTCGGGGGCCCGGGTCGCGCTCGTCGTGGGGGACGTGGTGGGCCACGGGCTGCACGCCGCGGCGACCATGGGGCGGCTGCGGACGGCGGTGCACAACTTCTCCGCGCTGGACCTGCCGCCCGACGAGCTGCTGGGGCTGCTGGACGAGCTGGTGGCACGGATCGACCAGGACGAGACCGAGGCCGGCGGGACCGCCCCGGTCACCGGCGCGACCTGTCTGTACGCGGTCTACGATCCGGTCTCCCGGACGTGCCTGCTGGCCCGGGCCGGGCATCCGCCGCCGGCCGTGATCCGGCCGGACGGCAGCGTCGGCTTCCCCGAGGTGCCCGCCGGTCCCCCGCTGGGCCTGGGCGGTCTGCCGTTCGAGACGGCGGAGCTGGTGCTGGACGAGGGCAGCCGGCTGGTGCTCTACACGGACGGGCTGATCGAGGACCGGGAGCGGGACGTCGACACCGGGCTGGAGGAGCTGCGGGCGGCCCTGGAGACAGCGGGCGCGTCACCGGAGGAGACGTGCCGGGCGGTGCTCGACGGCCGGCTGCCGTCCCGGGCGGGCGACGACATCGCGCTGATAGTGGCGCGCACCCGGGCCCTGGGTGCCGAGCGGGTGGCCGAATGGCCCGTCCGGGCGGACCCGGCGGCCGTCGGCGAGATCCGCGCGGCGGTGACGCGCCGACTGGCGGAGTGGGGCCTGGACGAGCTCACGTTCGCCACCGAGCTGATACTCAGCGAGCTCGTCACCAACGCGATCCGCTACGGCAGTGGGCCCGTCCGCGTCCGCGTGCTGCGGGACCGGTCCCTGATCTGCGAGGTCTTCGACTCCAGCGACACCTCGCCGCACCTGCGCTACGCGGCCACCACGGACGAAGGCGGGCGCGGGCTGTTCCTCGTCGCGCAGCTCTCCGAGCGCTGGGGGACCCGCTACACCGCGAGCGGCAAGGTCATCTGGTCCGAGCAGCCCCTGCCCTGAGACACGGACCGACCCGCCGCACGCTCAGCCGAGGGCGCGGTCGAGGTTGTAGGCGGCGCTGATCAGGGACAGGTGGGTGAAGGCCTGCGGGAAGTTGCCCTGTTGCTCACCGGTGCGGCCGATCTCCTCGGCGTAGAGGCCGAGATGGTTGGCGTAGGTGAGCATCTTCTCGAAGGCAAGCCGGGCCTCGTCCAGCCGGCCGGCCCGGGCGAGGGCCTCGACGTACCAGAAGGAGCAGATGGAGAAGGTTCCCTCGTCGCCGCGCAGCCCGTCGGAGCCGGCCCGCGTGTCGTAGCGGTGGACGAGGGAGTCGGAGACCAGGTCCTCGGTCAGCGCGTCGAGGGTGGACAGCCACTTCGGGTCCGTGGGGGCGATGAACTTCGCCAGCGGCATCATCAGCACGGCCGCGTCCAGCACGTCGCCGTCCTCGTACTGGACGAAGGCGCGCCGCTCCGCGGACCAGCCGCGGTCCATGATGCGGCGGTAGATGGTGTCGCGGCACCGCCGCCAGCGGGACAGGTCGGCGGGGAGCCCGCGGCGGTTGGCCAGCCGGATGGCGCGTTCGATGGCCACCCAGCACATCAGGCGCGAGTACAGGAAGTTGCGGCGGCCGCCGCGGGTCTCCCACACGCCCTCGTCGGGCTGGTCCCAGTGGTCGCAGACCCAGTCCACCAGCGCGCTCACGTCGTCCCACTGGTCGCTGGAGATGGGCTGCGCCCACTTGTCGTAGAGGTAGACCGAGTCGACCAGGGCGCCGTAGATGTCGAGCTGGAGCTGGTCGGCGGCGGCGTTGCCGACCCGGACCGGGGCGGAACCCTGATGCCCCTCCAGATGGCCCAGTTCGCGCTCGGGGAGCTCGGTGCGGCCGTCGATGCCGTACATGACCTGCAGCGGTCCCGCCGCCCGGCCGTCGCCCGGGCTGATGTGCCGGGTGAGGAAGCGCATGAACGCCTCGGCCTCGCCCGAGAAGCCGAGTCGCAGCAGCGCGTAGACGCAGAAGGCGGCGTCCCGGACCCAGACGTAGCGGTAGTCCCAGTTCCGCTCGCCGCCGATCTGTTCGGGCAGGCTGGTGGTGGGCGCGGCGACGATGGCGCCGGTCGGCGCGTAGGTGAGCAGCTTCAGGGTGAGGGCGGAGCGGTGGACCATCTCCCGCCAGCGGCCGCGGTAGCGGGAGGCGGACAGCCAGTGCCGCCAGTAGGAGACCGTGGCCGCGAACTGCTCCTCGGCCTCGGCGCAGGCGCACCGGCGCGGTGTGATCTCACCGCCGACCTGGTCGAGGGCGAAGACGGCGGTCTCGCCCTCGGCGAGCTTGAAGTCGGCCAGTACGTCGGGGCCGTGGACCTCCACGGGGACGGTGGCGGTCAGGGCGAGGGCCCGGTCCGCGGACTCGAACAGGGCGGTGCCGCCGACCATGCGGACGGTGTGCGGGTCGAGGCCGTAGTTGAAGCGGGGGGCCACCCGGGCCCGGAACGGCAGGGTGCCGCGCACGCACAGCACGCGCCGGATGAGCCGGTGCCGGTCGGACTCGGCGGAGCCGGCCGGGTCCCCGGCGACCGGCATGAAGTCCTGCACCTCGCCGACGCCGTCCTCGGTGAAGAAGCGGGTGATCAGCACGTTGGTGTCGGGGAAGTAGAACTGCTTGGTCCGCGCCCCCTCGGCGGCGCCGAGTTCGAAGCGGCCGCCCCGCTCGGCGTCCAGGATCGCGGCGAAGACGCTGGGGTCGTCGAAGGAGGGGCAGCAGTACCAGTCGATCGTGCCGTTGCTGCCGACGAGGGCGACGCTGCGCAGGTCGCCGATCAGACCGTGTTCGGCGATCGGCACATAGCTGGGGGTGTCCATGGAGGCCTGACGGCCCGGGGTCTCGGCCATGGCGACGGCCTCCCTGTCCGGGAACGCGCGGGCTGCCTGGCGCCCGCGGGCTGCTTCCAGCTTAGGTGGGGCGGCGGCGTCCGGGGGTTTCCGGGGCCGGAGCGGAGGTACTCCTGCCTCAGGCCCGGCCGGGATCCGCGCAGTGGAGCCGGTCGCGTGCGGTGGGTCACCGCGGCGGCCCGCCGTGCCGCTTCCGGATGCAGGGCGCGGCCGGGCGGGCAATGGTGGAGAAAGCCCCGGTCCCGCGGCACGGCGCCACGGCGGCAGTCCGGCCCCGACAGGACCCGGGCCCGAGGAGGAGAGACATGTCGACGTCACAGCCCGATGCATCCCGCCGGTCCGGGGACCGTGCCACCCCGGACAACCTGCTCCACGCCCGAACCGGCACCGAGGTCTCACCGGAGGACCTGGTGCTGGCGACCGGCCGGGACATCACTCCCAAGAACATCGAGTGGGCCAAGCGCAAGCTGGAGGCGGAAGGACCGGCGGCCCTCGACAAGCTGCTGCCTTAGGAACCGGGGCGGTACCCCCGCCCGCCGGGGCGGGGGCGGGTCGGGGCCGGAGTCCCGCTCCGGCCCGGATCTGGGCCGGAGTCCCGCTCCGGTCCCTTCCCGTAGGTGCCCCGGAGGTGTCAGACTCCCAAGGGTGCCCGACTTCGACATGCTCGTGATCGGATCCGGACCGGGCGGCCAGAAGGCCGCCATCGCCGCGGCCAAGCTGGGCCGCCGGGTCGCCGTCGTCGACCGCCCCGACATGGTCGGCGGGGTCTCCATCCACACCGGCACCATTCCGTCCAAGACGCTGCGCGAGGCGGTGCTGTACCTCACCGGGCTCACCCAGCGCGACCTGTACGGGCAGAGCTACCGGCTCAAGGAGGACATCACCGTCGCCGACCTGACCGCGCGCACCCGGCACGTGGTCGGCCGCGAGGTCGACGTCATCCGCAGCCAGCTCTCCCGCAACCATGTGTCCCTGTTCGCCGGGACCGGCCGCTTCGTCGACGACCACACCATCGCCCTGCGTGAAGTGAACGGCGACGAGCGGCGGTTGAGCGCCGAGCACATCGTCGTCGCCACCGGCACGCGCCCGGCGCGGCCGGACAGCGTGGAGTTCGACGGGCGGACCATCATGGACTCCGACAACGTGCTCACCCTCGAAGGGGTCCCCCGGTCGATGGTCATCGTCGGCGCCGGGGTGATCGGCATGGAGTACGCCTCCATGTTCGCCGCCCTCGGCAGCAGGGTGACGGTGGTCGAGAAGCGCGCGGGGATGCTCGACATGTGCGACGCCGAGGTCGTGGAGTCGCTCCGCTACCACCTGCGGGATCTCGCCGTGACGTTCCGGTTCGGAGAGACCGTCGCCGCGGTCGAGCGCCATCCGGGCGGCACGCTGACCGTGCTGGAGAGCGGCAAGAAGATACCCGCCGACACCGTGATGTACTCGGCGGGCCGGCAGGGGCTCACCGCCGAACTGGAGCTGCACAAAGCCGGGTTGACCGCCGACGCACGCGGCCGTATCGCGGTGGACGAGCACTACCGCACCGAGGTGCCGCACATCTACGCGGTCGGCGACGTCATCGGCTTCCCCGCGCTGGCGGCGACCTCGATGGAGCAGGGACGCGCGGCGGCGTACCACGCCTGCGGGGAGCCCGTCGGACGGATGCACCGGCTCCAGCCGATCGGCATCTACACCATTCCGGAGATCAGCTTCGTCGGCCGGACGGAGGACCAACTCACCGAGGACCGCGTTCCGTTCGAGGTGGGGATCTCCCGCTACCGCGAACTGGCCCGCGGGCAGATCATCGGCGACTCGCACGGCATGCTGAAGCTGCTGGTCTCGCCAGAGGACCGGACCCTGCTGGGCGTGCACTGCTTCGGCACCGGCGCGACCGAGCTGATCCACATCGGGCAGACCGTGATGGGCTGCGGCGGCACCGTCGACTACCTGGTCAACGCGGTGTTCAACTATCCGACCCTCGCCGAGTCCTACAAGGTCGCCGCCCTGGACGCCACGAACCGGCTCCGCCAGATCGACCGGCTGGACGGCTGAGGCGGCCGGGCTCCGCCCGGCTCACGGCCGGGTGGCGTCCGGCGGCAGGGGGTCCTCGTCCAGCGGCAGCATGTCGTCACGGACGATGTGGACGGCGGCCTCCTCGGCCCCGGCCGCGCCCGCGTCGATGCCCACGTCGGCGGCGATCTCCTCCTTCTCGGTGTCGGCGTGCGCGCCCTCGTCCGGGGCCACCAGGCGGCCGGATCGCTCCTCCCCCACCTCCGGGTCGACCGGCTCGCCCTCGCCGCCGGGCAGGTCGCCCACGCCGTCGCCCTCCGGCTCCCCGGCGTCGGGCACCTCCTGTGCCAGGCGCTGGTCGAGCGTCTCGCCCGCGTGCTGCTCGGCGGCCGTCGTGCCGTACTTGGTGACGCCGAGCGGCTTCTCGGGCGGGGAGTAGCCCTCGTCGAGGAGGTCGTCGTAGGACCGCTCGTCGAGCGCGTCCTCCAGATCCAGCGGCGCGGCGTCCTGCTGCTCCTCGTTGCTCCCGGTGGGCTGGTAGGCGTCGTCGGCCATCGGATCCGTGCTCACGGGCCTCTCCTTCTCCTCGGCTTCTCCGTGTCCCGCCCCGCGGCTCCGCTCGAGCGGCTCCCGCGGGACGTCGTGGTCCGCGTTTCCCGGTGGGCCGGTCCCAATCAAAGTACGTGGCAGCGACACTGGTTGAACTTCGTACAGCGAGCGGAGAATTACCCTCCGGTCAATCTTGAACGGGCAACCAGCACGGCTATCATCACTGCCACACACGGTGTGACCGTCCGGCGACGCAGCGGCCGAACGGGGCATCCCCCTTGTTTCTCCGGCTGCCCGGCCCGGGGCCACCCTCCGGGCGGACCCGCGCCGGCCACCCCCCACGCCCTTTACGCCGCCCGGGCCCCACACCCCCTGGCGTCGTGCACGACGGAAAGCAGCGCATCCATGAGCAAGAGCAGCGGAAGAGGGTTGCAGGCCGACGCCCTCGGCACGTTCGACACCGTGGTGATGGCCGTGGCGGGCAGTGCCCCGGCGTACTCGCTGGCGGCGACCAGCGCGGTCCTGGTCGGTGCGGTGGGACTGGCCAGCCCGGCGGCACTGCTGTACTGCGCGATACCCATGCTGGGCATCGCCCTGGCCTTCAGCTACCTCAGCCGCATCGACGTCAACGCGGGCGCCAGTTACTCCTGGGTGGGGCGGACCCTGCACCCCTTCCTCGGCTTCGTCAGCGGCTGGGCGCTGGTGATCTCCGCGACCATCTTCATGGTGGCCGGGTCGCTGCCGGCCGGGTCGATGACCCTGGCCCTCCTCGCTCCCGGACTCGCCGACGACACGGCCCTGTCGACCGTCGTCGGAGCGGCCTGGTTCCTGGTGATGCTGCTCGTGGTGCTCGGCGGCGCCCGGCTCACCGTGCGGGCGCAGCTGCTGATGTCCGGCGTGGAGCTGGCCCTCCTCGCGCTGTTCGCCGTCCTCGCCCTCTTCCACACCGACAACGCCCGTGCCTTCGACTGGTCCTGGCTGGGCTTCAGCCATTTCGACGGGGTGTCCGGGTTCGCCGCGGGCGCGCTGATCGCCGCGTTCTACTACTGGGGCTGGGACGTCACCAGCAACCTCAGCGAGGAGACCCGCAACAGCCGCCGTACGACCGGGCTCGCCGGACTGATCGGCGTGGGCATCGTGTTCCTGCTCTTCGAGGTGTTCACCATCGCGGTGAACGTCATCCTGACGTCGCGGCAGATCCAGGGCAACGACGCCAACGTGCTGGCCGTGCTCGGCGAGGAGGTCTGGCCGGGCTGGGGCGGCAAGCTGCTCACCGTCTCCGTGATGCTGTCCACCATCGCCACCCTGGAGACGACCCTCATCCAGGTCACGCGCTCGCTGTTCGCGATGGGCCGGGACCGGACCATGCCGTCCGCGCTGGGCCGGGTGCACCGCACCTGGAACACCCCGTGGGTGGCCATCGCCGTGGTCGGCGCGGTGGCGCTGGCGATGTTCATCGCGTCCAACGCGCTGGGCACGGTGGGCGACATCCTCTCCGCCGCCATCTCGGCCATCGGCCTGCAGATCGCCGTGTACTACGGACTGGCGGGTCTCGCGGTCGTCGTCGCCTACCGCAGGATGCTGCTCAAGTCGGCGGCCCACTTCGTCCTCGGCGGGCTGTGGCCGCTGCTCGGCGCCCTGTTCATGTTCTGGGTCTTCGTCGAGTCGCTGGACGAGCTGAGCCCGGCCGCCGTGGCGATCGGGCTCGGCGGGCTCGCCGCCGGGCTGGTGCCGATGCTGTGGTACTGGCGGCAGGGCAGCGACTACTACCGCCCGGCCAAGCTGGACGCCGCCCGCGCCGTCCCGTTCGACTACGTCCCCGACCGCGGGCATCCGGCCGAGCGGGTCCGGCTGTACGAGGGCCTCCCCACCGACTTCTGAGGGAGATCCCGATGGCGCGAGACCGCCTCGCCCCCGACTTCGACCCCGACTGCGGGGACGCGCCCCTCACCTCCGCCCGCCACGACATCGTCATCGGGCGCTGGCAGGGGGTGCGGGACCTGCTGCGGGACACGGGCGCCGACTGGGCCCTGCGGGGCCACCGGATCCGGCTGCTGGCGCAGGCGTGCGCGAGCAGTTCGACCGTGGAGTCCTGGCTGGCCGCCGAGCCGCGCGGCGCCGACGCGCTGGTGCTGCGGGCGGCGACGGAGACGGCACGGGCCTTCCACCTGGCCATCGCGGCGGGCCGGGGCGTGCCCATCGAGCGGGGCCGCATCGACGCCGCGGTGCTGGCCTGTCTGCGGGCCGCCGAGGCGTACCCGGCGGACCCCACGCCGTGGATCTCGCTGATCTCCGTCGCCCGGCTGCACCCGGCCGGTGTCCGGCGGGGGGATCTGGCGCGCTGGTGGGACGAGGTGCACCGGCGCGACCCCTTCAGCGTCGAGGGCCACCTGCAGGTGCTCCACTACTACTCCGCGCGCTGGCACGGCACGCACGGGATGATGTACGACTTCGCCCGCGAGGCCGCCGGAGCGGCGCCGCCCGGCTGCGCGCTGCCGGTGCTGGTGCAGTACGCCAGGGTCGAGGAGTTCCGGTACGTGCTGGACTGCGCGAAGGGCCGACGCTCCGCCGTGGGCTCCGGGCAGCACTGGGACCACGACGGGGCCGTCAGCGACGTACGGCGCACCTGGGAGCGCTGGGTGCTGCACCGGGCGGACTCCGCGGTGACCCCCGTCGAACTGCGCGACCTCAACCACCTGGCGCACGCCGCCTGTCACGCGGGCGTCGACGAGGTCGCCGCCGGGGTGCTGCGGCTGCTCGGCCGCCGGGCCAGCCGCACCCCCTGGTCGTACACCGGCGATCCGGTCAAGCAGCTGGAGCGGGTGCGCAGGGAGGCGGGGCTCGGGCCGTGACGGGCGGCCGGCGCGGGGGCGCCGGGCGCGGCGGGGACGCGGACGCGGTCGGGCCCTTACCCGCGGGCCGTGTCCGCGCCGGTCCGCGCGCTCCGCCGACGCGGGGGCGAACGCCCCGCGCACGGCCGCGCCGGTCACGGGAACGATTCGGGACCCGCTATCGTCTACAGTTCAGTAGACGGTCTACAGAAGTGTAGACATCCGCAGCGAAAGGGCGCGCGCCGATGATCCCACCCCCGCACCTGTCGTCGCAGCTCGCCGTCAATGTGCTGGACGCCCAGTCGCTGCTGGCCGCCTTCGGCGTGCTCGGCGTCGGCGTGGTGATGTTCGCCGAGACCGGGCTGCTGATCGGCTTCTTCCTGCCGGGGGACTCGCTGCTGTTCACGGCGGGGCTGCTGTGCACCGGCGGGGCCGACCGGGGAGTGCGCTTGACGTTGGCTCCGCTGCTGGTCGCGGCGGTGGTGGGCGCGCTGGCCGGCTCGCAGTGCGGCTATCTGCTGGGCCGCCGGGCGGGCGGCGCGCTGCTCGCCCGCAGCCGCTCGCGGCGCCTGCACGACGGCGCGCGGCGCGCCGAGGAGCTCCTGGACCGCTACGGGCACGCCAAGGCGATCGTGCTGGCCCGCTTCGTGCCGGTGGTGCGCACGGTGCTCAACCCGATGGCCGGCGCCCTCGGGGTGCCCGCCCGCACCTTCACCCTGTGGCAGGTCGTGGGCGGTCTCGTCTGGTCCGTCGGCCTCGTCCTCGCGGGGTACGCGCTGGGCTCGTCGATCCCGAACGTCGACAAGTACCTGCTCCCCGTGATCGCGCTGATCGTGGTCGTGTCGCTGATCCCGCTGGCCGTGGAGGTGCTCCGCTCCCGCCGGGCCGCGAAGACCGGGGAGGCGCGCGGATGAGGCCGGCATTCACGGGCGCCTCGCTCGACGGGCCCGCCTACACCGACGTGGTGGACCTGGCCCGCCACTCCCCCGTCTGGTTCGACGACACGGTCTCGGCGTGGTCGGCGTACGGGCTGGCCGTGTTCGCCGTGCTGATGCTCGTGGGCTGGTGGCGGGCGCGCCAGGTGGGCCCCGAGGCCGCGGTGACGGCGCTGGCGGTGCCGGTCGTGGTGGTCGCGGCCTACGCGGTGAACTCGCTGGTGAAGCTCGGGGTGCGGGAGGTGCGCCCCTGCCGCACCCTGCGCCTGGTGACGCTGGAGGCCTGCCCGGCCCGCACGGACTGGTCCTTCCCGAGCAACCACGCGGCGATCGCCGCGGCGGCCGCGGTGGCCCTCTTCTTCGTCTCCCGCCGGCTGGGCGCCGTGGCGGCCGTGGCGGCCGTCGCGATGGCCGTCTCCCGGGTCTGGGTCGGCGCGCACTATCCGCACGACGTGCTGGCCGGACTGCTTCTCGGCTCCGTCGCGGCTTTCGCCGCGATGGGGGCGCTGCAGCGCCGGCCGGACGTGCCGGCCCAGTGGGTCGCCGCGACCCCGCTGCGGCCGCTGCTGGGCGCGCCCGTCGCCGGGAAGGCCGCCGTCCGGGGCGCAGGGTGACCGGATGAGGCGCAGGGAGACCGCCGACCTCGCGGGCAGCGTCGGGCTCGGCGCGTGGGCGGCGTTCGCCGTGCTCGGGCTGTTCGTCGCCGGTTCCGGCGCTCCGCCGGCCGTGGACTCCGGGCTGCTGTCCTGGTCCGTGGCCCACCGCCCGGTGGTGGCGGTGGCCGCGGCCCGGGGGCTGACCGCCACCGGGACCGGGGTCGTGCCCTACGCGCTCGTGGCGCTGGCCGGGCTCCTCCTCGGCCGCACGCCCCGGCAGCGGGTGCTCGCCGCGGGCCTGGGCGCCGCCTGCCTCGCCGCGGGCCAGGCCCTGCGGTACGGCGTGATGGAGCTGGCCGGCCGCCCCCGGCCGCCGCGGCAGGACTGGGCCACGCACGCGTCGGGCTGGGCGTTCCCGTCCGGGCACACCACCACGTCGGCGCTGGCCGCCGGGCTGGTGATCGCGGCGGTCTGCCTGCGCGCGCCCAGGGGGCGTACGGCGTTCTGCCTGGTCGCGGGGGGCTGGGCCGTGCTGGTGGGGCTGACCCGGGTGTATCTCGGCGTGCACTGGTTCACCGACGTGGCCGGCGGCTGGCTGTTCGCCCTCGGCTGGCTCGGCGCGTGCCTGGGCGCGGCGGCCCGATGGCTGCCCTCCCGCCTCGTGGCCGGCCTGGGGCCGGCGTCCGGGGCGCCGGTGGAGAAGGGAACGCCGCCGGACCCCGGCGACGGCCCGGGCCGCGCACCCCGGACCTGACGCACCGCGCCGCCGCCGGGCCGGCGGGAGCCGTCCGGGCCCGGTGACGGCGGCCGGGGCCCGGTGTCTCAGGAGCCCGCGGCCCGGTGCGCACTCGGTGCGACGTACAGGCTGAGGGCGCCGGACCGGTGCACGGGCCAGGAGCGGGCATAGGCCGGCGGCCGGTCGCCCGGGAGCGTGAGCACGGCGACGGGGATCCGCCGTGCGGTGCGTACGAGGCCGTCCGGGGTGATGTTGGCGTTGTGGCCCCCGGTGTCCACGGAGGAGCAGCCGGCGTAGAAGGCGAGGGGCACGGCCTCCTCGCCGGTGAGCGCGCAGGGCGGACGCACCCCGAGGCGGTGCAGTTCGGCGACGGTGCGGTCCCAGGCGCGGCGGTCGGCGGTCGTGCGCTCGACGGTGTGGGCGAGGACGGCGTACTGGACGGCCAGATGCACGGCGAGCGCGAGGGCGACCAGGGTCACGGCCACCGGGCGCCACGCCCGGCCCGGCGCCGTGACGAGGTGGACCAGTGCGTCGGCGACCGGTATCGCCAGCAGGGCGTAGGCGGGCAGCAGGAAGCGGGGGGCCGCGTAGCCGATCATGAACAGGTACGGGAAGGCGGCCGTGGCGGCGCAGGCCAGCGCGACGAGCGTGGGGACGGTCCGCCGGGCGCGCCGGGCGGCCACGAGGCCCAGCAGGGCGAGCAGCGGCAGGGCGAACCACCAGCCGACGAGCACCGGTTCGGGCAGGGGGCCGGTGCACGGGCGGCACAGGGTCCGCCCGTCCAGGCTGCGTAACTGGTCGGCCACGGCGAGGTGCCAGCCCAGACCGCCCTGGATGGCCGAGCCGTCGGACAGCCGCTGGAGCAGGCCGCCGTAGGAGACGTAGGCCTCGACCACCCACTCCGCGGACCCGGCGGCCAGTCCGGCGAGCAGCGCGAGGAGGGGCCGTCCGTGCCGTCGCACCGCGGCGAGGACGAGCAGCGGAAGGATCACCCACACCGCGTCCATGGGGCGCATCCACGCCATGAGCGCCGCCCCCGCGACCAGACCCCACAGCGCGGCGCGGTCGCCGGGGCGTGCCCGGGCGCGCAGGAAGCAGCCCGCACAGACGAGGGCGCCGACGGCGACCCAGTAGTTGGGCATGGCCTGCGGGCCGTAGAAGAGCGTCACCCACAGGGAGGCGAACAGGGCCCCGGCGAGGGCGAGGACGCGCGAGGGGAACAGGTCCCGCCACACCCGCAGGGCCAGGTACAGGGCGAGGCCGGACAGCAGGGCGAGGTAGACGCGCAGCAGCGGGGTGGAGGTGGACCACGCGGCGACGGGCGCCACGAGGAGGGGGACGCCGCGGGCGCGCGGGGCGCTGAAGAAGGCCGCCGGGGCGTGCGGGCTGACCTGGCTGACGTAGACGGTCTCGTCCCAGCCGAGGCCCATGGGGGGCCGGACGAGGAGGAGTTGGGCGAGAGTGAAGGCCGCCGCGACCGTCGCGAGAAGGCCGTCGCCGCGCAGTCGCGGGACCCGGCGCGACGCGCCTCCGGGTCCGGAGCGGCGGGCCCCGGTGAGTATGGCGTGACTGATGTCGGTCATCTCCCTCTCTCACCCCTACACGATGTAGGGTTCCATCGACGCCACAGTCTGCCGGACCGTGAGCGGGAGTCGGGCGGGATTTCCGGAAAGATCACGGACAAAGTAACCCGCGTCGGTCGGGCACGCAGGCGCTATACCGCCACCCGTCTGACACCCCTACGCGCTGTAAGGTTGAGGGCATGGCTGGCACGGTGCCTCACGGCAGGACGGAACGACGCAGCTCGGGAGAGCTGGAGAGCGAGGTCCTCGCGGCACTGTGGGCCACCGACCGGCCGCTGACGCCGGTCGAGATCCAGTCGGAGATCGGCGGAAACCTGGCCTACAACACCGTGCACACCATCCTGAAGCGGCTCTACGACAAGGGCCTGGTGCTGCGCGAGGTCGACGGGCGGCGCGGCGCGTACCGGCCGGCGAAGAACGCGGCGGAGCTGACCGCCCAGGCGATGCACGAGGCCCTGGACCGCGGCCCCGATCCGATCGCCGCCCTCCAGCAGTTCGTCACCGGGCTGAGCCCGGAGGAGGAGCGGGCGCTGCGCGAACTGCTCAACGGAGGCGCGGCGTGAGGCTCGACGTCTACATCCCGCTGCTGCTGTCCCTGCTGCTCGCCGCGATCAGCCCCGTGGTCGGACGGCGGGTGGCGCCCGCGCTCGCCGCGCGGGTGCTGACCGCCGCCTCGGCGGTGACGGCCGCGGCGACCGTCTGGTCCCTCGTCCTGCTCGCGGCCACCCTGCTCGACGACGCGCCGCCCGTGGTCGCGCACGCCCGGGCGCACGGGCAGCGCCTCGCCGCGCCGGTGCCGGAGGCCGTCGGCCTCGCCGCCTGCCTGGCTCTGGCCGTGGTGGCCCACCGGCTGTGGCGCGCGGTCCGCGCCGAGTACGGCACCCGCCGGGCCCTGCGCCAGCTGTGCGCCGCGCAGCCCGGGGACACCGAACTGATCGTCGTCGCCTCGCCCGTGCCGCAGGCGTTCGCCGTCCCCGGCAGCCCGGGCCGGATCCTGGTCACCTCCGCGATGCTCGGCGCGCTCGACCCGGTCGAGCGGCGGGTGCTGCTCGCCCACGAGCGCGCCCACCTGAGCCACCGCCACGCGCTGCTGATGACCGCCGCGACCCTGGCCGCCCGCGCCAACCCGCTGCTCACGCCGGTACGCACCACGGTCGCGTTCCTCGTCGAGCGCTGGGCGGACGAGCGGGCCGCGGACGCGGTGGGCGACCGCACCGCCACCGCCCGTGCGCTGGCCCGGGCGGCGCTCACCGCCGGGCATGCGAAGCCGTCGTGCGCGCTGGGCTTCACCGACCGGGCCGTCACCCGCCGTATCGCGGCCCTCCAGTCCGCCCCGCCCCCGCACCTGTGGTCCGTCGCGGCGGCCGTCCTCGCCCTCGGCCTCCTCCCGGCCCTCGGCGCCGCCGACGCCACGGACGACCTGCTGCGCCTGCTGACGAACGTCCTCGTCTAGGGCCTCCCCCGTCGGCCGGCGGCCCCTCTCGGCGCCGGCCCTGCGATGCCTTCCGTTCGCCGTGTTCCGTCGCCGCTGGGCGCCCCGAGGCGCGTACGCCGGTCGCCTGTCTTCCGCCCGGGGCGGGTGACCGCGGCGGACTCAGGAGCCGGGAAGGACGGAGGCGCCGGGTTGAGCAGGGCGGTCGATGTTCATGCGGCGCCCCTGAACTGCGTCCGCAGAAAGGCGTCGAAGACGCGAGCGCCCAGCAGGCGCCGGGTGTGGATGAGCGCCTTCGCCGCGGGCGTGACCACGTAGCGGGTCTTCGGCCGGGCAGCGGTCGTGGCGTGCTCGATGGCCTTGGCGACGGTCTCGGGCGGGGCGGTGAGGATCGTCGAGCCGTAGGACTGCGCCATCTGCTGATCGGCCGCGGTGTTCAGCGCGGCGTAGGGGCCGGCGGGGGCGGCGGAGCCAGCCAGGGTGTGGGCCGCTGTGTCACCGAAGGAGGTGCGGATCAGACCGGGCTCGATCAGGCTCACCTTGACGCCGAAGGGTGCGGCTTCGAAGCGCAGGGCATCGGTGAGGGCCTCCACCGCGTACTTGCTGGCGTGGTAGTAGCCCCCGACCGGGAAGACGATGCGCCCGCCCATCGACCCGACGTTGACGATCCGTCCCCGGGACGCCCGGCGCATGCCCGGCAGGACGAGCTGCGTCATCCGGGCGAGTCCGAAGACGTTGGTCTCGAACTGCCGGCGCACGCCGTCCAGGCCGGTCTCCTCGATGGTGCCGTACTCGCCGTAGCCCGCGTTGTTGACGAGGACGCCCACGGATCCGTGCTCGGCCTCCACTGCCGCCACGGCCCGGGTCATGGACGCCTCATCGGTCACGTCCAGTTCGAGAACACGGGCACCCGCGGCGGCCAGATCGGCCAGGGTCTCCGGGCGGCGGGCGGTGGCGTAGACGGTCAGCTCCGGGCGGCGTGCCAGACGCAGGGCGGTGGCACGGCCGATGCCCGAGGAGGTTCCGGTGATCAGTACGGAGGTGCTCATGACGGCTCCTTGCGGGGTGGGTGAGGGTGGTTCTTCGTGCGGTCGAGGCCTGCCACGATCAGTGCCACTCCGTGGCGCAGGCGCCGGGCCGGAGCGTCGGTGTCGGAGAGGTCGGCCTCCAGGCCTCGGGTGAAGGCCAGCAGGAGTTCGGCCACTTCGGTGGCGTCCGCGTCCGGGTGGTCCGCGGCGACGGCGGCGGCGACCAGATCACGCATGGCGGTGTTGTACGCCTCGACCTGCTCGGCCGAGATGCGGGTGTCGACGCCCAGCAGCTCGGCCGCGTGGGCGGGACTGTCGCGCCACAGCCGCACCGCCAGCCCCAGTTTCGCCTCCAGCGCCCCGGTCAGGCGGGTGCGCAGGTCCCCCTGGGCTTCGATCGCACCATGAGCCCCGGCCAGAGCGCCGGCGAGCAGACGCGCCGCCAGGCGGCGGAACGCGTCCTCCTTGTTGCGCACGTACTGGTAGACCCCGGGGCGGGACATCCCCGCCTCGCGCGCGATGTCGTCCATGGTCGTGCGCCTGACCCCGTGCCGGGTGAAGCAGGTGTAGGCCGCGTCCAGGATCAGCTTGAGCCGCTCGTCCTCCAACATGCTGACAATAATTGCATGGAATGTCAGAGTGTCTCAAGCCGCTCTGCCGGTGCTGCTCCGGGACGGCTGCCGATCTTGCGATCCTCGCGGTGTCGGCACACCGAAGGCCTTGGCCCACCCTTCGCCCGCGGTGCCCGCCCCCACCGCGGGGGCCGGGGCGGGCGCGGCGCTGCTCAGCGCACGTTCGGGCGGCGGTTCGGGGGCTGCTCGGGCGCCGGGAGGTGGCGCGGCGGCGGCAGAGGGCAGGCCGTGGGGGCGTCCGGGCGCACCGTGACCGGGGTGCCGTGGTGCCGGATGGTCAGCGGCGGTCCCGCCAGCAGGCGGTACGTCGCGCTCTCCTGGCCGATCTCCACGCGCAGCCGCCGGCCGCGGAAGAGCAGCGAGAAGGCCAGCCGGCTGAACTTCTCCGGCAGCCGGGGCGCGAACTCCAGCGCGTCGCCCGCCCGGCGGGTGCCGCCGAAGCCCGCCACGAGCGCCATCCACGTACCGGCCAGCGAGGCGATGTGCAGCCCGTCGCGCGTGTTGTGCTCCAGGTCCTCCAGGTCCATCAGCGCCGCCTCGGCCGCGTAGTCGTAGGCGAGGCGCAGATGGCCCGCCTGGGCGGCGATGACCGCCTGGACGCAGGCCGACAGCGAGGAGTCCCGTACGGTCAGCGGCTCGTAGTAGGCGAAGTTGCGGGCGATGTGCTCCTCGTCGAACTCGTCCCCGCAGGTGTACATCGCCAGCACCAGGTCCGCCTGCTTGACGACCTGCTTGCGGTAGAGGTCGAAGTAGGGGAAGTGCAGCAGCAGCGGGTACTGGTCGGGCCGGGTCCCGGCGAAGTCCCAGCGCTGGTAGCGGGTGAAGCCCGCGTGCTGCTCGTGCACCCGCAGCTCGTCGTTGTACGGCAGGTGTATGGCCTCGGCGGCGTCCCGCCAGGCGGCGGCCTCCTCGTCGTCGGCGCCGAGCCGGTCGGCGTGCTTCGGGTGGCGTTCCACGACGTCGGCGGCGGCCAGCAGGTTCGCCCGGGCCATGAGGTTGGTGTACGTGTTGTCGTCGGCGACGGCGCTGTACTCGTCGGGGCCGGTGACGCCGTCGATGTGGAAGGCGCCGTGGTGGTCGTGGTGGCCGAGCGACCGCCACAGGCGGGCCGTCTCCACCAGCAGCTCCAGCCCCGTGTCCCGCTCGAAGTCCTCGTCGCCGGTGGCCGCCACGTACCGCACCACCGCGTGCGCGATGTCGGCGTTCACATGGAAGGCGGCCGTGCCGGCGGGCCAGTAGGCGGAACCCTCCTGGCCCTCGATGGTCCGCCAGGGGAACGAGGCGCCGCGCAGCCCGAGCTGGGCCGCGCGCTCCCGGGCGGCCGGCAGGGTGCTCTGCCGCCAGCGCAGCGCCTCGGCCACGGCGTCCGGCGAGGTGTAGGTGAGCACGGGCAGCACGAACATCTCGGTGTCCCAGAACGCGTGCCCGTCGTAGCCGGACCCGGTCAGCCCCTTGGCGGGGATCGCCCGCTGCTCGGCCCGGGCGCCGCCCTGCAGCACGTGGAAGAGGGCGAACCGGACGGCCTGCTGGATCTCCTCGTCGCCGTCCACCTCGACGTCGGCGCGCGCCCAGAAGTCGTCGAGGTACGCCCGCTGCGCGTCCACCAGGCCCGTCCAGCCGCTGTGCGCGGCGGCCGCGAGCGCCGCGTCGACCTGGTCGCTCATCGCGGGCAGGGAGCGGACGCCGGACCAGCCGTGCGCGACGAACTTCTCCACCCGCAGCCGCTGCCCCGGCTCCAGGACCGAGGTGACCGTCATCCGGGCGATGTCCGGATGGCTCTCGCTGCCCGTCGTCGTGCGCTCGGGGCCGGTGACGACGTGGTCGGCGGCGACCGCGACCCGCAGACCGCTGTTCCGGGTGCGGTGGACCAGGCGCAGCCGGTTGCCGCAGGAGAAGTCCTCCTCCGGCTCCAGGCACCCCTGCAGCGCCATCGCCGCCCGCGGGTCGCCGTCCGCCTCCGGGAGCTGCTCGTTGGCGACGAGCTCCGACTGGATCACCACGCGGGCCTGGCTGCCCACGGCCTCCACCTCGTACGCCACCGCGGCCACGGCCCGCTGGGTGAGCGAGACCAGCCGGGTGGAGCGCACCCGGACCGTGGAGCCGGCCGGGGAGACCCACTCGCAGACGCGCTCCAGAAGGCCGGTGCGCAGGTCGAGGGTGCGCTCGTGGGAGACGAGACGGCCGTAGCGCAGGTCGAACGGCTCGTCGTCGACCAGCAGCCGAAGGATCTTGCCGTTGGTGACGTTGATGACGGTCTGGCCCGACTCCGGGTAGCCGTAACCGGCCTCCGCGTACGGCAGCGGGTGCACCTCGTGCACGCCGTTGAGGTAGGAGCCGGGCAGACCGTGCGGTTCGCCCTCGTCGAGGTTGCCGCGCCAGCCGACATGGCCGTTGGACAGGGCGAAGACGGACTCGCTCTGGGCCAGGACGTCCAGGCTGAGTTCGGTCTCGCGCACGGTCCAGGGTTCGACGGCGTACGAGCGGTGGGTGATCACGCGGCGCCTCCCCGGCCGTCGAGGAGGTCGGCGAGGTCCTTCACGACGACGCTCGCCCCGTGCGCGTAGAGGGCGTCGCGCTGGCCGACGCGGTCGACACCGACGACGTATCCGAAGCGGCCCGCGCGGCCCGCCTCCATGCCGGCCAGCGCGTCCTCGAAGACGGCGGCCTGCCCGACGCCGACGCCGAGGTCCCGGGCGGCGGCCTCGAAGGTGTCGGGGCGGGGCTTGCCCGGCAGCTTCCGCTCGCGGGCCACCACGCCGTCGATGCGGACGTCGAAGAGGTGCTCGGCGTCGATCGAGCGCAGCACGTCGAGGGTGTTGGCGCTGGAGGAGACGATCGCCGTGCGCAGTCCCCTGGCGCGGACCGCGTCGATGTAGCGCAGCGTGCCGTCGTACGCCTCCACGCCCTCGGTGCGGATCCTGCGCAGCAGCAGTTCGTTCTTGCGGTTGCCGACTCCGTTGACGGTCGCCGCGTCCGGCGGGTCGTCCGGGGACCCCTCGGGCAGTTCGATGCCGCGGGAGGCGAGGAAGGTGCGCACCCCGTCGGCGCGCGGCCGTCCGTCGACGTACTCGTCGTAGTCGGCGACCGGGTCGAACGGCGTGAACTGCGCGCCGTCCCGCTCGCGCAGGAACGCGTCGAACGTCTCCTTCCAGGCGGCCGCGTGCACCACGGCCGTCTTGGTGACGACCCCGTCGAGGTCGAAGAGGCAGGCCACGATTTCTTCGGGCAGACCGAGCTCTGTCATACAGGCACCTTTCCCCGTGCGTCGGCGTCGAGAGAGTGTCGAGTGCCACATGGGAGCATTCGATGCCACCGCCCGGGTGACACACTGTCCGGTGTGCCGCCGACCTTCGACGAACTCCTCGCCCGCGCCCGCCGTCTGGCGGGGGGCGGGCACCGCGCGCTGCTCGGCATCGCGGGCAGTCCCGGCGCGGGCAAGTCGACCCTGGCCGCGCAGCTGGTGCGGGCGCTGAACGGATCCGGGCAGCCGTGGGCGGCGCACGTCCCGATGGACGGCTTCCACCTCGCCGACGCCGAGCTGGACCGGCTCGGCCGCCGGGACCGCAAGGGGGCGCCGGACACCTTCGACGCGGCCGGTTACGCGGCGCTGCTCGGGCGTCTGCGGGAGGAGCACGACGGCGAGACGGTGTACGCCCCCGGCTTCGAACGGATCCTGGAGCAGCCGCTGGCGGGCGCGATCCCCGTGCCGCCGTCGGCCCGTCTGGTGGTGACCGAGGGCAACTACCTGCTGCTCGGCACCGGCCCCTGGCCGCGGGTCCGGGCCCGGCTGGACGAGGTGTGGTTCTGCGAACTGGACGAGTCGGAGCGGATCCGCCGTCTCGTCGCCCGCCACGAGGAGTTCGGCAAGGGCCACGAGGAGGCGGTCGCCTGGGTGCTGGGCACCGACCAGCGCAACGCCGACCTGATCGCCGCCACCCGGGACCGGGCGGACCTGGTCGTGCCCGGAACCGCCGTGCCGGTCCCGGCGCCGAACTCGCCCCCCGCGCCAGGCCGTCACTGAACTCCCCGCGCCCGCGAACCGTACCCCTGGGCACGGCGGAGGGTCCGCCGGTACGACTCGTGCGGCGGTGCCGCCCGCGCGGGGGAGCCGGAACGACGGCGCGGCGGGCACGACGCCGCTGCCGCTCGCTGCCGCCCCGTCCCCGCGGGACGGCGCCGCGGGGCGGACGATGACGCGCGAACAGCACACGGTCCCGGCCCCCGGCCCCGGCACCGTGCCCGGGGAGCCGGGAGCCAGGGAGCCGGGAGCCAGGGGGCCGGGAGCCAGGGAGCCGGCGCCCGTGAGGCCGGGGAGGGACGAGTCGCGGGCCGGGGGGCCGCGCGACGGGCACGACGCGGCGGGACCGTGGGGCGGCCGGCTGCGGCGGCACCGGCGGTGGCTGGTGCCGCTCGTCGTGGCGCTGCTGCTCGCCCAGATGACCGCCGCCATGGTCACCGCCGCGGCCGAGCAGACACCGACCATCGACGAGCCCGTGTACGTGGGAACGGCGGCCGTCTACCTGCGCGAGCACAGCCTGGCCTACAACCCCGAACACCCGCCGCTGGGCAAGCTGCTGATCGCCGCCGGGGTCGCCGTCGCCGATCCGCACGTCGATCCGTCGTTCACCGGCGACCAGGGGCGGCTCGGGCGGCACCTGCTGTACGAGTCCGGCAACGACCCCTGGCGGCTGATGCGGTGGGCCCGGTTGCCGGTCATCGTGCTGACGCTGCTCTTCGGGCTGGTGGCGTTCGCGTTCGCCCGGGACCTCGCGGGCACCGCGGGCGGCCTCGCGGCCCTGGCCCTGTACGCCTTCTCGCCCGACCTGATCGCGCACGGCTCCCTGGCCACGCTGGACGTGCCCGCGGCCGGTTTCGTGCTCACCTCGGTGTGGCTGCTGTGGCGGGCCCGCCGGCGGCCCCGGCTGTATCTGCCGCCCGCGGGTGCGGCGCTCGGCGCGGCGCTGGCCACCAAGATGAGCACGCTGCCCGCGGCGCCGGTGGTGGGGACGCTCGCCGTGCTGTCGGTGTGGGCGGCCCACCGACCGTCCGGCCGCGCCGCGCGGGCCAGGGCGCTCGCGCTGGGCACCGGCTGGGCCGCCGTCACGGCCACGGCCGCGATCGCCGTCGTCTGGGCCGCGTACCTGGTGGTGGACCCGCGGCTGCGTTGGACGTCCGGGGATCCGGTGCCCGCCGTGCACGGGCTGCGCGGGACGCTGACCGGGCTGCTGCCCCTGCCGGAGGCGTACCGCGACGGCATGCGGATCCAGTTCGGGCTGGAGGGCCGTCCGTGGCAGGGCTTCCTGTTCGGGCACGTGTACACGGGCGCGCGCTGGTACTACCTGCCGGTCGCGCTGGCGGTGAAGACCCCGCTCGGCATGATCGCCCTGTGGGCGGCCGGGGCCGCGGTGCTGGTCGCGGTACGGCGGCTGCGGCCGGCGGCGCCGTACGTGCTGGTGCCCCCGGCGGTGCTGCTCGCCGCGGCGATGCACTCCTCCCGGGACTTCGGCACCCGGTACGCCCTGTTCCTGCCGATGTTCCTGGCGGTGGCCGCGGCCTGCGCGGCCGTGGTGCGGCGCGGGTGGGCACGGGGCGCGGCCGGGGCGCTGGTGGCGTTCGCCGCGGTCAGTTCCCTGCGGACGTACCCGTACTACCTGCCGTACGCCAACGAGGCGTTCGGCGGTCCGGCCCGGACCCACGAGCTGCTGCACGACGCCAATGTCGACTGGGGTCAGGACCTGGGCCGGCTGGCCGACCGGCTGCGCGCCCGGTATCCGCGCGAGCGGATCTGGCTGGTCTACAAGGGCAGCGGCGTCCCCTCGTACTACGGCATCCACGCGGCCGACCCGCGCGAGGTGCCCCCGCGGCGGGTGCGCGGCCTGCTGGTGGTGTCCGACTCGGCGGCGGCCAAGGCGACGGGACGGCTGGCCGCGCTGATCGACAGCAGCCGGCCGGTCGACGAGGTGGGCCACTCGATCACCCTGTACCGGCGCTGACCCGCCGGCCCGGGCCCGGGGAACGGCGCCGCGCGGGTCGGGCGCCGCGTGGGCCGGGCGCCGCTCAGGCCGGGTTCGGCTGCTGCTGGAAGCCCGCGGCGCTGACGTGCTGCATGACCCGGCTGGCCACCCGGTAGCGGCCGTTGGGCACCTGGTCGGAGCGGACGACGTGGACCGTCAGCGGGCCGGCCCACGCGTAGCCGCGCCGTTCGGCGTGCCGGGCGAGACTGTCGGTGAGCAGCTGTCCGACGCGGCTGCCGCGGCGGGTCAGTTCGTCGTGCACCGTGTCGGCGAGCTCGACGTCGAAGGCGTTGGGCACCATGACCAGTTGGTCGCTGCACACGACGGCGTGTGCGTCGCACTCGCGGCGCAGCGCGTCGAGGAGCTCCACCGGCTCCTTGCCGGCGATCCGCGCCCAGAGTGCCCCCCACCGGTTCTCCAGGGCCTGTTCCAGCGCGCTCAGGGTGCTCATGAGGATGTCCACCTGCCGAAAGTCGTCGGGGTCGGACGGGGCGGGTGCCCGCACCGCACGCGCCTATCCCTCCGGTCGCCCGGCGGCGCGCCTCCGCACGCCCGGCGGTGCCCCCGGCCACCGGCCCGATGCCCCCTACAAGCCCTGGTCACAACGGTGAGTGAGCTATGTTGAACCCCTGTGGGAGACAAAGGAGGCGCTTCGGTGTCATCGCCGCAGCAGGCCCGTGCACAGGCATCCGCGATCACTTCGGGCAAGACGGATCCCGAGGCGGAGGCCGCGCCGACGTCCCAGCTCAGGGCACTCTTCGACGGACCGCACCTGTCTCCCGGCCAGCGCCGCATCGCCCAGTACCTCATCGAGAACATCGCCGAGGCGGCGTTCCTGTCCATCACGGACCTCGCGGAGCGGGTCGGCGTCAGCCAGCCGTCGGTGACGCGCTTCGCCGCCGCGATGGGCTTCACCGGCTATCCGGCGCTGCGCGAGAAGCTCCAGTCCATCGCGCTGCGCACCCTCGCGGGCGGTCCGGGCGCGGCGGAGGAGGACCGGAGCAACGAGCTCCAGGCCGCCGTCGACGCCGAGATCGCCAACCTGGAGAACCTTCGCCGCGACTTCGCCGACCCCGACCGCGTGATCGACATCGGCCGCAAGCTGTCCGCCTCCACCCCGCTGACGGTGCTGGGGCTGCGCATCTCGGTGTCGCTCGCCGAGTACTTCGCGTACGCCGCCCGGCGCATCCACCCGGACGTACGGCTGGTGACGCTCGGCGGCAGCGTCGCCTACGACGCGCTGCTGCAGTCCCGGGAGGCCGGGGGCACCTGGGTGCTGGCGTTCTCCATGCCCCGGCACGCCCACGAGACGCTCACGGCGGTCCGGGTGGCGCGCAGCGCCGGACTGAAGGTCGCCCTGATCACCGATCTGGCGCTCGGCCCGGTGGCCGACGAGGCCGACGTCACCTTCGCCACCGGCACCGGCTCCCGCCTGGTGTTCGACTCCTACGCGGCCTCCAACGTGATGTGCGCGGCGCTGCTGCAGGCGATGACCGACGCCGACCCCGAGCGGACCCAGGGCCGCCTGGAGGACTACGAGCAGATCGCCGACCAGCACCAGTTCTTCCTCAAGGACTGAACGCGGCCGCTCCCCCGGTCCGTATCTCCCGTAGTGCGGGGACGGGAGTCATACATTCAAAGCAGGCATGAATGTTTTCATACGTCTTGCAAAGCGAACGGCATATATAAATACTGCTCACGGATCGCCCGCCCGGCCCACTCCAGGCACGTTCCGCACCCCAGAGCTCACCACCGCACGCCCGAGAAAGCCGACGGACCACCCATGCGCACCCCGCACCATCCCCCGCACGGGCACCGTCCGCCTCCCGGGCTCCCGCACGGGCATCCCGCGCCGCCGTCTCCTACCCGCGTCGGCGCACGGGATGTTCGATCGGGCCTCGCCTGCGCGAGCGCCCATCGCGGCGGCCCCGGTCATCCCCTAGGCCGGGGCCGCCTCACCCTCGTCGGACCACCCTTCACGACGCCGCACACCCGGAAGCGAAGATCATGCCCCTGACGACCTCGCGCATCAGCACGGACTGGCCCTGCCAGGTCAAGACGCCCGGTACCTACGACTGGGAGCGCTCGGCGGCCAAGTGGCTGCGCGAACTGGTGCCCGCCCGCTACGCCAGCTACCCCGCGCTGATCCGCCACCCCGTGCTGCTCGCCCGTCACGCCCACCTCCAGGTCCAGCAGGAGATACGGGTGGCCCGGACCGCCCTGCAGACCGCGCGCGCCGACCTGCCCCGGCTGGGGATGCCCGAGTCGGTCATCGAGCACACGATCAAGCTGTACGCGGCGGAGGTCATGCAGTTGCAGCACATCGCGCGCAGCGTGCGGGCCGTGAGCGAGGCGCTGGTGGAGCGCGGAACCACCCGCTGAGACACCGCCGGCACCGCTGAGACACCGCTGAGACCGGGACTCCGCCGGGACATCGCCGGGCCACCGGCCGCGAGACACCCGCGGCACCCGGCCGGACAAGCCGCCGCCCGTCCGCGGCGGCCCGCTCGCGGAAACGGAGGGCCCGGCGCGGATCCGGACGTACAACCCTGTGATCGGACCGGGCGGCATGTGCGATGCTCATCGCGTGAGCAGCGAGCCCGCCGTCCCCGGGGAGTCCAGCGCCGTACCCGACATGGCGGCGTTGGCCAAGGTCGTGGCCCTGCAACGGGCCGAGATGGACCGGCTGCAGAACCTGGCGGCCACCTCGGCCGTCGTGGAACGGGCCAAGGGCGTGCTGATGGCGCTGACCGGCTGTTCCCCGGAGTCCGCGCACGAGGAGCTGCTCCAGCGGGCCCAGGCGGCGGACCGCACGCTGATGGAAGAGTGCTGGATCACGCTGGGCGCCCTGGTGCCGCCCTCGGCCCACCTCTCCGACGAGACCGCCCCTCTCCCCTCCGCCGCCGCGTCCGCGGTTCCCGACTCCGCCGACTCCGCTGCCGCCGGCGCGGAGCCGTCCACCGGGCCGCTTCCCGGACGCGCCCGGACGAGCGCCGCGGAACGGGCCGACGACGCCGCCGTTCTCGCCGGTCTCGGCCGGGACCTGGTCCGGGTCAAGACCCCTCAGGACCTGGCCCGAAACCTGCAGGAGCGGCTCGCCGCGCCCGTGGGCGCCGACGCGGTGATGATCTACCGGCGGCTGACCGGTGGCGGGCTGGAGCTGATCGGCCACGCCGGCATCGGCGACACGATGGCCGGGCAGTGGCGCCACGTTCCCCCGCTGAGCGGGATCGCCGCGCTGGACGCCCTCACCGCCCGCGAGGCGTGTTGGCTGGAGGACGTCGCCGAGGACAGCAAGCGGTACTCCCTGGTGGATGACGCCCCGGACCGGTGGCGCTCGCGCGCCTGGCTGCCGCTGGTGACCGGCGGCGCGGCCGATGTGGTCATCGGTGTGCTGCGCGACCGCGAGGGACCGTTCGCCCCACGCACCCGGGAACTGCTGCGCGGCGTCGTCCGGCTGTGCGCGGGCCGGCTGCGCGCCTTCGACGGCCGCCCGGAGCACGCCGCGGAAGGCCCCGAGGACGCCGTGCAGCCCCTGTTCGACGCCCTGCCCGGCATGACCGTACTGCTGACCCCGTTGCGGTCGGCCTCGGGGGACGTCGAGGACTACCGCATCACCGCGGCCACCTCCCGCACCGTCGACGTGATCGGCCGCGGCGGACGCGAACTGGTCGGCCTGCGGGTCCTGGAGTGCTGGCCGACCGTGGCCGAGGAGCCGCTGTGGCAGGGCTGGCAGAGCACGCTCGCCACCGGGGAGCCGTACGTGGGCGAGCCGTTCGCGCAGCAGGAACTCGTGGCGGGCCGCCAGGAGCTGTCCACGTACTCGGTGCGCGCCGCCCGCCTGGGAAACGGCCTGATGGTCACCTGGCTGCGGCACGACTCCTCGGACCGGCAGGAACTGCGCCTGGCCGACCTGCAGCGGCTCGGCCGACTCGGCTGGGCCACCTGGAACCTGGTCACCCAGGAGGCGGCCTGGTCGTCCCAGGTCTTCGCCCTCCTCGACCGCGACCCCGCGCGCGGACCGGTCCGGCTGGGCGAACTGCCGGACCTCGCGCTGCCCGAGGACGGCCCCGTGCTCGCCCGCGCCGTGCGCGAGCTCACCACCGAGGGCAAGCCGTTCGACGTCTCGTTCCGGATCGGGACGGCGAGCGGGATGCGCCATCTGCGGGCCGTCGCCGAGGCGGTGCCGGACGCGGCGGGTACGCCGGTCCAGGTCCACGGCTTCGTGCAGGACCTCACCGCACAGCGGAGCGCGGAGCTGGCCCTGGTCGAGAGCGAGCGGGCGATACTGGCCCAGCACGGGGTGCTGCGCGCCGAGCGGACCCTGGCGGGCCGGCTCCAGCACGCGCTGCTGCCCCTGCCGCGACGGCCGGTGCAACTGGCGGGGCTGCTGGTGGACGTCGCCTACCTGCCCGCCCAGTCCGGGCTCCACGTCGGCGGCGACTGGTTCAGCGCGATCGAACTGCCCAACGAGGACGCCCTGTTCGTGGTCGGCGACGTCGCCGGGCACGGTCTCGACGCGGTGGCCACCATGGCCCAGCTGCGCTTCACCGCCAAGGGCATGATCATCACGGGTTCCTCGCTGACCGGAGCGCTCACCCGGCTCAACACCCTGCTGCTGCACTCCCGCGACCAGCACGGCACCGCCACGATGGTGCTGGCCCGCTACGACCCGCGCGAGCGGCGTCTGAAGTGGGCTCAGGCGGGTCATCCGCCGCCGCTGCTGCTGCGCGGGGGCGAGCCCCGCTTCCTGGAGCGCCCGCACGGGATGCTGCTGGGAGCCGCCCGGTCTCCCGTCTACGAGGAGGCGGAGTACCTCCTGGAGCCCGGCGACCGGCTGCTGTTCTACACCGACGGCCTGGTCGAACGACCCGGCGAGGGCATCGAACTGGGTCTGGACCGGCTCGCCCGGGCGGCCGCCGCGCACCGCGCGGACGGGTTCGGCTCCCTCGGTCCGCTGCTGGGCTCGATGCTGGCGGGCGAGCGCCGCGACGACGTCTGCGTGGTGGACGTGCGGGTGCCGACGGAACCGGCCTAGTCCGTCAAGTCGGCGAGTCGGCCGAGTCGGCTCGCTCGGTCAGGCCCGTCGAGCAGGCCGATCGGCCCCGGCGGGGGTCAGTCCGCCGGGTGGCCCGGGGTGATGTCGAGGCAGTCCGAGAGCCGCAGCGACGGCCCGCCGAGGTCCTCCCGGCCGCCCGACTCCACCGGGTCGAGCTCGAACCCGACGTGGTCCCCCGCGTCGAGGCGGCGCACCACCCGGCCGACGAACCACGCCGGCGTGTCCGGCAGGACGAGGGCACCGCTCCCCGCCCGCGTCCAGTGGGCCTCGGCGAACTTGTCCACCCCGTCGTCGCCGGTGCGGCCGCCGAACAGGGCGGCCAGCGCGTGCTGGTCCCGGGTCAGCAGGTGCACGCCGAGGCGGTCGGCCCGCTCGGCCACCCGGAAGGTCCGGTTGGCCTTGGAGAGCCAGACCATGAACCGCGTGGGCCGGATGGAGCACTGGGCGGCGAAGCCGACCAGGCAGCCGGCCCGCTCCCCGTCCGCCGCGGCCGTGACCACGTACATGTCGGGGTCCAGCCGCTGGGTGAAGGTGTCCATGCCCGCCATGTCAGCCGCGCTCCTGCCACTCCGTACCTCCGTGCGCCGCCGCGTATGCGTACGTCCGTACGCCGGTACGTCCGTACGCCCGCGCGCCGGCTCACCTCTTCACGTCGGCGGGTGCCCTCCTCACCCGCCGTCAAGCGCCGTGCGGGACTCCAGCGACCGGCGGGTGTCGTCGCCGTAGACGCCGGTCTCGTCGCCGCTGATGCCGTACCAGAGCTGGAAGCGGGCCACGGCCGCCCTGAGCACGGCGTCGTAGGTGCCTTTGGTGGAGCCGTCGCGGTACACGTCCGGGACGCGCAGCAGGCGCTCCTGCAGCTCGGCGACCTCCGGGCCGCTGTCGCCCTCGCGCAGCGTCCCGGGCCCGTCGGGGTCGGTCCCGCCGTTCCGGCCGGGCGACGCCGTGGGGGCGGGAGCGGGGGCGGTGGAGACGCTCGCGGACGGGCTCGGGGCCGGTGCCGCTCCGGCACCGGCGGCCTCGCCCCCGCCGGGCAGCAGCAGGGCGCACCCGAAGCCGGTCAGAGCGGCCGCGGCGACGGCGAGCACGACGGCCGCCCGGCGCAGTCCACGCCCCGGCGCACCGGGGCCCGCGTCCCGCCCGACGGAGGCCGCCTTCTTCGGCGTGACCGGGCTGATGCCCCGTGCGCCCGGGCCGGAGTCCCGCTCGACCGGTCCGGAGCCACGCGCGCTCGGGCCTGTGCCACGGGCGGCTGGACCCGTGCCACGGGCGGCTGCGCCTTTGTCACGGGCGTTCGGGCCTGTGGCACGGGTGGACCGGCCGGTCTCCCCGGCGGCCGGGCGGGTGCGCGGCGCACCGTGGGGCGCGGGTCCGCTCGGCACCGGCGGCAGCTCCTCCGTGGCGTCCTCGACGACGGCGGCGTCCTCGGCTCTCCCGTCCCCGCTCCGGCCGTGCTCCGCTCCGTCGTCCCCGGGCCGGACGTCCCCGCCGGCGAGGGTCCCCGTGCGGCGTTCCTGGAACTCCCGCATCAGCTCCGCGAGGGCGTCCGTCCGCCGGGGCCGTATGACGCGGACCGGTTCGAGGGGCGGCCCGCCGTGCGGCTGCCCGCCTCCGCGCGGTGTCGACACACTGCACTCCTTCCGTCCCTGCGCACGGACCCCATCCCGAGGAGTGATACGTGGCCGCCGCCCCGCGGGTTCACACGGCCGGCCGGTTCAGCCGGCGGCGGCGAGAAAGCGGTGCAGGGAGGTCTTCATCGCGGTGACGAACGCGTCCCTGCCCGGGTCGTCGAGGGCGTCGAGGGACAGGTACGGGTTGAGGTCCTCCAGCTCCACCAGGAGCAGTCCGCCGCCCGGCGCGCGGCAGGCGTCCACCCGCTGAATGCCGTGGCCGAGCGCGTTCCAGTCGACGAAGCGCCGGGCGAACTCCACGTCCTCGCGGGTGGGCCGGTACGGCCGCAGGTCCCAGCGCCGCTCGGGGTCCGGCGCGTACAGGGCGTACAGCAGGTCGGCGTCGACGAAGTAGAACGAGACCTCGTACACGAAGTCGATGTGCGGCTGGACGAGGACGCCGCCGTCGACCAGGCCGGGCAGCCCGTCGGCGGGGACGGTCCTGAGCCCTATGGAGTCGGCGCCCAGCCTCGGCTTCACCACGTAGCGGTCCGCGGTGGGCAGCCGGTGCAGGTCGTCGAGGCGGTCGACGGTGGGAATGACCGGGAATCCCGCGGCGGTGAGGTCGAGCAGGTACTGCTTGCCCGCCATGTCCGCCTTTCCGGTGAGCGGGTTGTAGACCCGGGTCCCGCGGGCGAGCGCCCGCGCCCGGAAGTCCTCGTAGGCCGCCGGGTACTCCAGGACGGGTCCGCTGTTGCGGACCACGACGGCGTCGAAGGCGTCCATCAGCGCGGCCGCCTCCCGCGGATGGCACAGGGCCAGGTCGAAGTCATCACGCAGACGCGAGGTCAGGTGGATGTCCTCGTCGCAGTAGCGGCGCCCCCGGGCCGGGTACGCCAGGTCGGTGACGTAGAGGAGGCGGGGTCGGGCGGACGGCATACGGGCTCCTGGGGCGGGGATACGAGCCTGCGCTCGGGCGGGGTCCGGGGCGGGCCCCGCGGAGGGCGGAGACGGGCGGAGAAAGGTTACTTCCCCTGCTCGGCACCCCCGTGTGAGCACTCAGTTCCCTCCGTGGAGTGCACTGAGTGCCATTCTGGTCCGTCCGGATGCTACGTTCCCGTTCATGAGCTCCAGCAGCGCGACCGCCCGTCGCGGCGAGAAGACGGAGGCGGCCGCCGCGAAGCCTCCCATGCGGGACGCCCTGGTGGCGGCGGCCTTCCGGCTGTTCCTGGAGCGGGGGTACGAGCAGACCACCATCGACGACATCGTGGCGCTCGCCGGGGTCGGACGGCGGTCCTTCTTCCGCTACTTCCCCTCGAAGGAGGACGTGGTCTTCCCCGACCACGAGCGGTGCCTGGCCGACATGACGGCGTTCCTGGCCGCCGGCGTCGACGAGGACGAGCCGGTGCAGCGGGTCTGCGACGCGGCCCGGCTGGTTCTGCGGATGTACGCCGAGAACCCGACGTTCTCCGTGCAGCGCTACCGGCTCACCAAGCAGGTGCCCGGGCTGCGGGCGTACGAGCTGTCGGTGGTGTGGCGCTACGAGCGCGCGCTCGCCGACTATCTGCGCACCCGGTTCGCCGGGCGGCGCGACGGGACCCTGCGGGCCGACGTGATCGCGGCCGCCGTGGTCGCCGCGCACAACAACGCCCTGCGCTCCTGGCTGCGTTCCGAGGGGCAGGGCGACGCGGGCGACGCCGTGGACCACGCGCTCGGATACGTGCAGTCCGCCTTCGGCGAAGCACTCGGCGCCCCCGCGGGCGGCCACCGTGCCGAGGAGGAGGGGGAGGACGTGGTCGTGGTCGTCTCGCGGCGGGGGGCACCGCTGTGGCGGGTCGTGCAGGAGATCGAGTCGGCACTCGGCCGGAGCTGAGCCCCGGTTCCGAATATTGAGGGTACGCAGTGCCTTTACGAGTGGCACTGAGTGCCATACGCTGTGCTCCGTGCACGGTGGCACGGGCGGCCGCGCACGGGCGTGCGCGGGCTACCCGGCACGCGGCATTCCGGCCGAGCGCAGGGAGCTGACCAGCGTGTACCACCACTCAGGAAACGTCGCTCATGTGGCAATCGGCTCCGCCACGGGCCTCCTCGAACCCGGGGCCCGCGAGCCGGAGGCCCTCTACTTCCAGCGCTGCGCCTGGTGCGGCAGCGCCATGTACCACCGGCTGCTGTGTCCGGTCTGCCGGGGCAGCGAACTGCTCACGGAGCGCAGCGAGGGCAGCGGCACCGTCCGCCACTCGACGGTGGTGCACCGCAACACCCCGGCGGCGCGCAATGTGTCGCTGATCGAGATGGCCGAGGGCTTCGTCGTCCGGGGGCGCGTGATGGGGCCGCCCATCGGCATCCACAGCGGCGACCGGGTCCGGCTGTCCACCGCGAAGGACCCCGTGCGCGGCGAGCCGGTCTTCCAGCTGCTGGACGAGTACCGCGCCTGGACCTGACGGACGGAGACCTGAGGGACGGGTCTCACGGATGGAGACCTGACGGACTGCCGCGGTCCGTCACCTCATCGGCCGGGAGGACGACGCCCCCCAAACTTCCTCCGCCGACCGCCCCGTTCGCTCCCCCGGCCGCCCCGCCCCGGACGTGCCGGCGCGCGCCTGGCTCTCAGGGGGACCGACGGCGAGGGCCAGGAAGGTCAGCAGGGCGCACACGGCGTAGACGCATCCGGGCCAGGCGAGCAGTGCCGGGTAGGGGCTGGGGTGCGCCAGGTGGTCCTCCGCCCGGATGAGCAGCGGGACGACACGGGCCCCGGCCGCGAGAGCCCAGACGGCGAGCGCGAGCCGGGCGAACGGGCGCCGCCGGAGCGGACCGTGGGCCAGCCAGATCATGGCGGGCAGGCACCAGATCCAGTGGTGGCTCCAGGAGACGGGGCACACCAGCAGCCCGTACAGCTCCACGGCGACCAGGGCGCCGAGCCGGTCGCCGCGCCGCACCGCCGCCCACAGCGCCCAGGCGGCCGCCCCGGTCACCAGGACGAGCGCCGTCCACCAGACCGGGGCGACGGCGCCCCCGTCCTGGCCGACCAGCCGGGCGACCGCCCCGCGCAGGGACTGGTTGCGCACCGACCAGAGCGGGCCGACGCGCTGGGTCCGCGTCACGAGCACCGTCCAGTAACGCGCCGACTCCTCCGGAGCCACGCCCCAGGCCACCGCCGTGGCCGTGCCGCCGGCGACGACGGCCCACAGCGCCGCCCGCCACTGCCGGGTCGCCAGCAGGTACAACCCGCCCACGGCCGGGGTCAGTTTCACCGCCGCCGCCAGACCCACGGCCGCGCCCCGCCACAGCGCTCCCCGCGTGGACTCCTCCGCCCCGAACGCTCCTGCCCCAAAGGCTCCTCCCCCGGCCTCTTCCGAACCGGGTGCCGCTCCCCGGCGCCCCGCTCCCCAGGGGGCCGCCAGACCGGCCAGCACCACGGCGCCCAGCAGCAGGTTGACCTGGCCCTGGTCGAGGGTGTGGCGCACCGGTTCCAGCCACAGCCCCACGGCGGTCCACAGCAGGACACGGGCCCTGCCCCGGCCGTCGGGGCGCGCGGGGAGCAGCCGGAAGGCGCACGCCACGATCACCAGCAGAGCGGCGACCGAGAGCACCTGCCAGAGCACGACCGTCGCCGTCCAGGGGAGGCGGGACAGCGGGAGGAACACCAGCGCCGCGAACGGCGGGTAGGTGAACGGCAGCAGCGGGATGGGCGGCCCGGTGTGCACGGCGAAGTCGTACAGGCCGCCGGAGAGCACGTGCGGCGCGGCCCCGTGGTAGACGCGCAGGTCCAGCGGCTCGGTCGGATGCGAGACGACCGCCAGGACGTGCGCCGTCAGGGAGACGGCCAGGCACCAGCCGGCATGTCCGGTGAGCCACTCGCCGATCCTCCGGCGCTTGGCCCCGATCCTTCTCACCCGCACCAGTCCCGTCATGTCCACGGGGACCGCAGCCTAGTCCAGCGCGCACGGCGCCCGATCACTGCCACGCGGGCGACGACCGTTCGACGCGCCTTCCGCACGTCCGCCGCCCAGGAGCCAGGCCGGGCGGGGCCCCGGAACGGGTCCGCTGCGCCGAGGCCGCACTCGGGCCGGAGTGACACCAACTCGTCGGCTGGATAGTGCTGTTGGGCTTCGTTCCTCCGCTCCGCGCAGGCAACCCGCGGCCCTCGCCTCCCGTCCTCCGGGGCGCGAGAGGCCCCCGGGACCGACGGGGCGCCCGCGCATCGGTTGCCAGGAGGAACCATTGATCCGTGTCCGGCGCACAGGGGTGACCGCCGTGGCGGTGCTCGCCCTGCTCTCGGCCGCGCCCGTGTCGGCGCAGGCCGCCCCGCCGCCCTCCGGTCCCCGGGCCTCGTCGGCCGCGGCCGACGGCGGCAGCGACGGCGGGCTTCCGCCGGGCTGGCGCGTCACCGGCGAGGGAGCCGCCCGGCAGTTGGTGTGGCGGTCGGGCGCCCCGGTGCCCATGGGCGACGCGCGTGTCGAGTTCTACGCGGGCGGCCGGCTGCTCGGCCGCCCGCAGCCCGGCCGGGACGGGCACACGTTCCGGCTCGCCCTGGACCGGGCGCGCGCCGACAGCCTGGGCGGACTGCAAGTACGCGCGTCCGGCAGGCGGTTGGACGGGCCCGGCGCCACGGACCCCGCACCGGGCCGGAACTCCGTGGCCGCGGCCGCCCCGCCCGCCCGGCTCCCGGCGAACGGTGTCGACCCCGGCAGGCCCGGCCCCTACCGCACCGCCACAGGCGAGTACCACCTCGACTCCGTCCGGCTGCCCGGCCTTCCGGCGCCGGTCGAGATGCGGGCCGTGGTGGTCGCTCCCCGGGGCGCCACCGGCCGCCGGCCGCTGGCTCTGTTCCTGCACGGCCGCCACGCCACCTGCTACAAGCCGCACGGCGCCGTCACCGGCGACTGGCCCTGCCCCTCCGGAACCAGGCCGATCCCCAGCCACATGGGCTATCTGCGGGACCAGAGGCTGCTGGCCTCGCAGGGCTATGTGACGGTGTCGATCGCGGCCGACGGCATCAACGGCCAGGACTGGACGGCGGAGGACGGCGGTGCGCAGGCCCGCTCCTCGCTGGTGCGCCTGCACCTGGCCCGCTGGGCGGGCTGGGCCGCCCGTCCGGCCTCGGCGCCGGACGTCGTACGCGAGGCGCCCCGGGCCGACCTCTCCCGGGTGCTGCTGGTCGGGCACTCCCGCGGCGGCGAGGGCGTCAACCGCGCCGCCATGGACAGCCTCTACCCGCCGCCCGCCGGCCAGGACGGCTACCACGGCCCGGTCCGCTGGCACATCCGCGGCACGGTCCTCATCGGACCGACGGCCTTCGGCCAGAACCCCGTCGCCGACGTGCCGTCGGCCACGATTCTGCCGGGCTGCGACGGAGACGTCTCCGACCTGCAGGGCGAGCTCTACGTCGACGGGACCCGAGGTGTCAGCCGGGGCGCCGCGCTGCACAGCGCCGTGTACGTCGTCGGCGCCAACCACAACTTCTTCAACACCGAGTGGACGCCGGGCAGGGCGCAGGCGCCCGCCGAGGACGACTTCTGGAACGACCCCGGCCACCACGACCCGGTGTGCTCACCGGGCACCCGCACCCGGCTGACCGCGGACCGGCAGCACCGGGCCGGCGCCACCTACATCGCCGCCGCGGCCCGGCTGTTCGTCGCCGGTGACGACCGGGTGCGCCCGCTGCTCGACGGCTCGGGCGTGCGGGCGCCGTCGGCGGACCCGGCCCGGGTGCTCACCCACGCCGTCGGCGCCGGCCGTACCGGCGCCTTCCTGCCGGACGGCCCGGTGTCGGTGACCGGCGGCCGGCTGTGCTCGGCGGTCGACCCCAGCCCTTCCGTCGCCTGCCTCGGCCCCGGCGCGAGGGGGGTGTCCCCGCACTTCGCACCGTGGGAGACCGCCCGGGAGACCGGCCGCCGCGCGGTGGCGCTGCGCTGGTCCGCAGCCGGGAGCCCGGTACGGGTGCGGCCCGCCGCCCCGGTCTCCTTCGGCGGCGCCGACGGCCTGGCGCTGCGCGTGATCGTGCCGCCGGACACCTCCGGAACCCTGCTGGACGTGTCCGTCGCCGACGCCTCCGGGCGCCGTGCGACGCTCGGCCGGGTCCGGGTCGACGGGCTGCCCGGCAGCGAGCGGACCGCGTCCTACTGGGCGCGCGAACTGCGCGTCCCGCTCGCCCCCGCCGTCCGCGCCGGTGTCGACCTGCGCCGGGTCACGGCTCTGGAACTGACCCCGCGCACCCGCTCCGGCCGCGCCTGGCTGATCGACGCCTGGGGCCGGCGCCCCGGCACCCCCGCGGTTCGTGCGGCCGCGCTGCCCCGGATCGACATCGGGCGGCTGACCGTCGAGGAGGGCGACTCGGGCGTGCGCACCTACCGGGTGCCGGTGCGGGTCTCCGGGCACGGCAGCGGGCAGGTGCGCCTGTACGTCGTGGACCCGGCGACCGGCGGGGCCACGGACCGGCTGGTGACCGTGCGGCCGGGCGGCCACGACATCGACGTACCGGTGAAGGTGGAGGGCAACACGCGGTTCGGTCAGGACGTGTCCCACGACGTGCTGGTGAAGGCGGTGCACACCGCCGTGATCGGCTCCTACCGGGGCGGGGTGACGGTCGGGAACGACGACCCGAGGCCCACGTTCACGGTCACCCCGCTCGCCGGCCGGGTCACCGAGGGACAGCCGCTGAAGTGGCGGCTGACCCTGTCCGCGGCCGCCGACCAGGAGATGTCCGCGCTGTTCGCCGTACAACCGGTGGTGCGCGGACCGGAGTTGTCCACCAAGGACGTCGATCCGCGGTGGCTCCGGGAGAGCACCGGCGCGTCACCCGACCCGGAGCGGCCCCTGTCCCGGGTGAAGGGCCTGTCCTTGTGGGTGTCCGTCCCGGCGGGCCGGCTGAGTGCGGAGGTCACGGTGCCGACGGTGAGGGACCGGGGCGTGGAGCCCGCCGAATCGGTCCGCTTCCGGCTGACCGACGACGAGGGCCGGCCGCAGGACGGCGGGCCGGAGCTGACCGGCACGGTGCTCGACGCGTCGTAGCCGGTCCGCGCGGCCGTGGCGGTCGCGGACCGGCAGGCCGCGCGGCTCCCTCCCGGGGCCGCGCGGCCGACTTGCCCGGGTCCGAGCACTCTTGACGTGCCGTCAGGTCGTGGTCCTCGGGATCACCCGGATGCCGACCGAGCCCTGCTCGCCCCGGCGCAGCCGGCTGCCGAGCAGGGTGAGCCGGCCGAGCAGGCCGTACTTGCGGGCGACCAGGCCGCGGTAGCGGGCACTGGTGGCCGCGTCGCAGATCTCCGCGGTCGCCGGGAGCTGGTCGCCGGTCGGGTTGCCGCGCACGTCGCAGGGACCGACCAGCACGTCGGGCCGGTTGCGGATCCGCTTGACCTTCCAGGAGTCGGCGGCCGTCCACACGCCGAGCGCGTCGCCGTCCCTGACCACCCACACCGGGGTGGCGACCGGGGTGCCGTTCTTGCGGTAGCTGGTGATCAGCACGTACTTGCCGGCCCCGAGCCGCTCCACCACGGTGTCGTTCATACGCGCAGTCTAGGGCCTGGCTTCCGGATCTCACCGGGGTGCTGAACGCCCGTGTCCCGCGCCGCGTATGGAGAGCAGGGCGCTCAACGAACGGAGCGTCCCGACGGTGTTGCAACCGTGTGTTCGGGGTTCGGGAGCCACGCATGAGGCACGCACGACGACGGGTCGTCCGGCGAGTGACACGGCTGACGGCCGTCGCGGGACTGCTCCTGGGAGGAGCGATGGTCACGCAGGCGGCGATGGCCAGCGAGGCTCCCGGCACGTCCGCCGTGCCGCTCCGGGCCGCCACGCCGTCGGCCGCCGGCATGGGCGCGGACCTGGCGTCACGGCTCGGCACCGCGCGTACGGCGGGCAGCTGGATCGGCGCCGACGGACGGCCGGTCGTCGCCGTCACCGACGAGGGTGCCGCCGCCGAGGTGCGGCGGGCGGGGGCCGAGCCGAAGGTCGTCCGGCACAGCATGAACGAGCTGAAGGCGGCCGCGGCCGGCCTGCGGGCCGCGCCCCGGGTGGCCGGCACGGCGTGGGCGCTGGACTACCGGACCAACCGGGTCGTCGTCCAGGGCGACAGCTCCGTCTCCGCCGGCGACTGGGCCCGGCTCACCCGCGTCGCCGACCGCCTCGGCACGTTCGTGCACATGGAGCGCGCCCAGGGCAGGTTCACCACCCGGCTCAACGGGGCGCAGCCCATTCTGTCGACCGGCGGACGCTGCTCGGCGGGATTCAACGTCACCGACGGACGAGGCGACTTCATCCTGACGGCCGGGCACTGCGGTCCCACCGGGTCGACCTGGTTCGCCGACAACCAGGGCAACCAGCAGCTGGGCCGGACGGTCGCCGGTTCCTTCCCCGGCAGCGACTTCTCCCTGGTGCAGTACGCCTCCGGCCGCGCCGGCGACGGCGCCGACGTCGTGGCGATCGGCGGCGGCAAGGGCGTGCGGATCACGGGCGCGGCCGATCCGTCCGTGGGGCAGCGGGTGTTCCGCAGCGGCAGCACGAGCGGGCTGCGCGACGGCCAGGTGACGGGACTGAACGCGACGGTGAACTATCCGGAGGGCACGGTCACCGGGCTGATCCAGACCACGGTGTGCGCCGAGCCGGGCGACAGCGGCGGACCGCTGTTCTCCGAGGGGGTCGCGCTGGGGGTGACCTCGGGCGGCAGCGGCGACTGCAAGACGGGCGGTACGACGTTCTTCCAGCCGGTGACCAAGGCGCTGTCCGCGCTCGGTGTGCGGCTGATCGTGTCGGCGCCCCAGGGCGGGGGCGCGGCGCCGTCGGCCGCTCCGTCCGCGTCGGCGACCCACAGCGCCATCGCGCCCGGTGCCGTCTCGCCGGGGTCCTCGGCGCCGGTGGCGGGCGGCGCGAACGGCTCCACGCTGGTGTCCCGGCTCACCGACCCGCGCAACGTGGGCCCGGGGCTGCTGGTCATCGCGGGCAGTCTGATCGCGCTGGTCGCCACGCGCTACATCCGCGCGGAACAGGACCGCAAGGCCTACCAGCGGTACTACTCGGCGACCTGGGGCTGACCGGGGCGTACCGCCGGGCCGCGGGACGGATGACCGAGGGCCGCGGGAAGGATAGTCGCGGGACGGGCGGCCGAGGAGGGTGTGGCACGGGCACCCGTGCGCTCACGGGTGCCCCGGAGGGTGGTGGTCCGCTGCCGGCGGTGGCGCTCAGGCCGCCCTGACCGGGTCTGGAGCGGCCGCAGCCCACTCCAGCACGAGCCGCTGGTACTCCTCGCGCTGCTCGGTGGTCAGTGTCCCGCCCGACCGGAGCCACAGGGCCCGGATCTCCTCGTTGACCTCCGCGGCCGATCGCTCGGAGACGGGTTCAACAGTGGTGGACATGTTGTGAAGCATATGCCGATCGACGTGAAGGCGCTGTGAGTAAGTGCTAGCTATGCGGACATTTCGGACAGTGTCCCTCATCACGTCCATCCGCCGGGAGGAAAACGGGAGTTCGCCTCCCGACGCGTGAGAGGAACACTCACGTCCGGCGTCCCGTCAGGTGCCCGGCTTGCGGCCGTAGACGAAGACGTCGTCGCCCTGCTTCAGCAGCGACCAGTACTTCTTGGCGTCCGTCGTCGTCATGTTGACGCAGCCGTGCGAGCCCGGCGGGTTCCACATGCTCAGGCCGACCGAGTGGAAGGCCTGACCGCCGTCGAAGAACTGGCTGTAGGGCATCGGCACGTGGTAGATCGTCGACACGTGGTCGATGTCCCGCCAGTAGATCTTCTTCAGGCCGGTGCGGGTCTCGTACCCGTCACGGCCGGTGCGCACCGGGACGGGACCGTACACGAGCCGGCTGCCGTCCTGGATCCAGCTGAGCTGGAGGGTGAGGTTGACGCAGGCGATACGGCCCTTGTCGACCGGGCACTTGCCGTCCCTGTTCGGGTTGCCGCCGACCGCCTTCTGCTTGTTCATCAGGTCCATCACGCCCCAGGTGACGGGCCCGGCGTAGCCGATGTTCGGCGTGATGCCGTGCTTGGTCTGGAACGCCTGGATGGCCTTGCAGTCCGCGGCCGACTGGCGGCCGTCGACCGGCCGGCCGAGGAACTTCTCCACCTGCTTCTGGTACGGCCCGGTCCGCGTCGTGCAGCTCGCGGCCTGCGCCGGCGCGGCGCCGAGCGCGAGACCGAGCGGCGCGACGAGCCCCGTGACGCCGAGCGCGACGACTCCCCGCCTGGATATGCCCCTCATGTTCCGGATCCCCCTTCGTGCGGCCCACTGCTCTCCGATTACTGGACAACCGCCGGGCGGCGGTGGTTGTAGGGCCGGCCGCCCTGAGACGAAACGGTGACACGTACGGTGGCACGCGGCGGCGGGCGTGTGAAGGTGCCCTCAGGTCCTGGCCGGTGCGGACGTCTGCTGTGAGCCGTCCGCCGAAACCCGGTGACGGAACGACCGGACGGGCGGATAGCGTGCGCCCATGTCCGCATTCCTCCAGCAACTCCCCGCGCTCATAGGCGTCGTGATCGGCGCACTCGGTTCGTATCTCGCGGTCGTGCGCGGCGACCGGGCCCGGTTCCGGCGGGAGCAGGCGGCGCGCTGGGACGAGCGGCGGCTCGCGGTGTACGCCGACTACGCGCGCTCGCTGAAGAAGTCGGTCACGCTGACCTACCGGGTCGCCGCCCACCTGGGCAACGACCCGAATCCGCATCCGCTGTCCCTCGCGGAGGCGGAGCCGTCGCTGGCCGAGGCGGCCGTCGCCCGGGATCCGTCCGGGGAGGCCCTGATCATGCTGGGCAGTACGGAGGTGGTGGAGAAGGCCCGGGAGTGGGTCGTCGCGGTCATGGATATGGAGCGGTTCCTGCGCGAGGGACGGCGGGACCCGGAGGCCTGGCGGACGCTGCTGGAGCGGCAGCGCGCCGCCCGCGAGGGCTACTACACGGCCGTACGCACCGATCTGGCGCTGCCGCCGGGCCACTCGGCGCGGTGGCCGCTGCCGTACCCGCCGCCGGCATGAGGGTCACCGGTGGCCGGTCGTGCCGGCCGGCCCGTCCTCGTCCCGCACCTCGGCGAGGCGGCGCCGGCGTCGGACCCGCTGCCGTCCGGGGCGGCGAAGCGGTACGCACGGGCCAGTCCGTTCCACGGCGATCCCCCGCCCCGCGCCTCGTGTCGCGTCCCGACCGGCGCGACCTTGGCTTCCAGCGGTGCCGGCATGTCCGGCCTCCCCCGCTCTCCCGTCGACGGCGTCATCGCGTCGACGTCGTCATCGAGGGTGCCGTGGAAGCCGGACATCCGCCGTCGCCCTTTCCGGCGCCGGGTCGGCCGCGTCAGCCGGGAGTCAGTGTCCGCGGGCGATCCACTCCTCCAGGTGCGGGGCCTCCGCGCCGATCGTGGTCGAGTCGCCGTGGCCGGTGAGGACCTTCGTCTCGGGCGGCAGCGTCAGGAGGCGGTCGCGGATCGAGTCGATGATCGTCGGGAAGTGGGAGTAGGAGCGTCCGGTGGCGCCCGGGCCGCCCTGGAAGAGGGTGTCGCCGGTGAAGACGGTGGCGAGCCCAGGGTCGTACAGGCAGACCGCGCCCGGCGCGTGGCCGGGGGTGTGGATGACGGTCAGGTCGGCGCCCGCCGCCTCGATCACCTGGCCGTCGGCCAGATGCTCGTCGGGGTCCCGGTCGGGGTGGGTCATCTTCCACAGGCCCAGGTCGTCGGGGTGCAGCCAGATCGTCGCGCCGGTCAGGTCGGCGAGCGCGGGCGCGGCGTTGACGTGGTCGTTGTGGGCGTGGGTGCACACGATGGCGGTCAGCCGCCGGTCGCCGACGGCCGCCGCGATGGCCTCGGCGTCGTGGGCGGCGTCGATGACGACCGCCTCGTGGTCGTCGCCGACGATCCAGACGTTGTTGTCCACGTCCCAGGTGCCGCCGTCCAGGGTGAACTGGCCGGAGGTGACGAGGCGTTCGATGCGGGTGGTCATCAGAACACCACCACCGAGCGCAGCACGTCGCCGTGGTGCATCCGCTCGAAGGCCTTCTCCACCTCGTCGAGCTGGATGGTCTCGCTGACGAACTTGTCCAGCGGCAGGCGCCCTTGCAGGTGCAGGTCGACCAGCATCGGGAAGTCCCGGGAGGGCAGGCAGTCGCCGTACCAGGAGGACTTCAGCGCGCCACCCCGGCCGAAGAAGTCCAGCAGGGGCATCTCCAGCTTCATCTCCGGGGTGGGCACGCCGACCAGGACGACGGTGCCGGCCAGGTCGCGGGCGTAGAACGCCTGCTGGTACGTCTCCGGGCGGCCGACGGCGTCGATGACGACGTCGGCGCCGAAGCCGCCGGTCAGCTCGCGGATCGCCTCGACCGGGTCGTTCTCGCGGGAGTTGACGGTGTGGGTGGCGCCCATCGTGCGGGCGGTCTGCAGCTTGCGGTCGTCGATGTCGACCGCGATGACCTTCGCGGCACCGGCCAGGTGGGCCCCCGCGACGGCCGCGTCGCCGACGCCGCCGCAGCCGATGACGGCGACCGAGTCGCCGCGGCCCACGTTCCCGGTGTTGATCGCGGCGCCGATGCCGGCCATGACACCGCAGCCGAGCAGCCCGGCCACGGCCGGGGAGACCGCCGGGTCGACCTTGGTGCACTGGCCGGCCGCGACGAGCGTCTTCTCCGCGAAGGCGCCGATGCCGAGGGCCGGGGAGAGTTCGGTGCCGTCGGTCAGGGTCATCTTCTGCCGGGCGTTGTGGGTGTCGAAGCAGTACCAGGGCCGCCCGCGCAGACAGGCGCGGCACTTCCCGCACACGGCACGCCAGTTGAGGATCACGAAGTCACCGGGTGCGACCTCGTCGACGCCCTCGCCCACCGACTCGACCACGCCGGCGGCCTCGTGGCCGAGCAGGAAGGGGAACTCGTCGTTGATGCCCCCCTGCTTGTAGTGCAGGTCGGTGTGGCAGACGCCGCAGGCCTGGACACGGACCACGGCCTCGCCGGGTCCCGGGTCCGGCACGACGATCGTCTCGACCCGCACGGGCTCGTTCTTCCCGGGTGCGATCACGCCGCGCACTTCCTGCGCCATGGTGGTGGTCCTTCCGTCGACCGGTGTCCGTCCCTCCGACCCTACGCGTAACTGATCCATAACGGGGTGGAAGACCTCGGGGGCCGGGGGTGTGGCGCGGGGCGGGCGGAACGGGCGCGGTGGGAGGGCCGGGGGGAACGGCCGCGGGGCGGGACGGGCACGGACGGGGGGCGAGCGGACAACTGCTCCAGCACCGTGGGGACCTGGTCCTGCCCCGCGACGTAGGGCCGCAGCCGACGACGACGGCGAGGACCCGTCCGGACGCGGGCACGCGCACCCGCCCACCCGTCGGGCCGAGCGGCCCGGTTGCGCTTGCCGGGCCCGCCGGGGCGGAGGAGCCTCGAAGGTGAGGCGCGCCGCGGCCCGCCGCCCGCCGGGCCGCGCCCTCGTAGGAGGTCAGCATGGCAACGGCAAACCCCGCCTTCGACACCGAGACACTGCGCCGGGGCATCGAAGGACAGACGGCGTCCACGCTGCTGTCGCTCTACGCGGACGACGCGGAGATGCGCATCGTGGACCACGGCGCCCAGCCCAGTCACCCCAAGATCCTGCACGGCCGCGAGGAGATCGGGGCGATGCTCGACGACGTCTACGGCCGCGACATGACGCACAGGCTCGAACAGTGCGTCGTCCAGGGCGACCGGGCCGCGTACGTCGAGTCCTGCGAGTACGCGGACGGGGTCCGTGTCCTCGCCGAGTCCATGATCTCGCTGCGCGACGGCAAGATCGCCGAGCAGATCATGATCCAGGCGTGGGACGAATAGGGGGCAGAGCGGCGAGGTTCCAGGTCGGTTCCCGGCTGACCCTGACCTTCTCGGCCCGGGCGGCGCTGGGCCGGCCGCGCCGGGCGCTCCGGCGGCCGCGCCGGGCCTCGGCGGCCCGGCGACTGGTCTCCGCCACCGTGCTGCGCTCCGCGCTCCGCGGGGCACGGCCGCGCCCGCGCCTTGGGCGACGACACGTCCCACGGCCCCTGCCGGCGCGGCACACCCGGCGCAGGTGAGCCGCACCACCGGCGTCCCGGCCCCGGGCGCGCCCGGTCCGTGGGCGAGTCCGCGCCTCGGACGAGCCCGGTCCGCAGGCGCGTCCGGCCCGGCGGGCCGGGATGACACCGGCCGCTCTCGCGGCGCGGGTGGAGGCCGCCGGCCCGGCCGGGTCGCTCCGGGGTGGCCGCCGTGCCGGTGCCGGTCCGGATCGACGAGAGGTTCTGGCCGGACCGACCCGTCGGCCTAGGCGCGGCACCGTGTGCGGTCCCGCCGGGCGGCCTGACCGCCGGGATGCGGGCCGAGGCTCTCGCCCGGACCACCCACGACCCCGTCCACCGCGAGCGGGCCGGCTCCCTGGGCGCCCTCATTCACGCGGTCGACGGCGTCACCCCCGGTCGTGACGGCGCTCGAGCGGCTCGCGGGCCAGGACCCGTCCGGGCCGGGCGGGCGGCGGCCTCCCGCTACGCCCCGGGCACGCCCCGGTCCGCCGGTCTCAGGATGCCCAGCAGTTGCCGGACGAGCTCGTCGACGACCTCGTCCAGGGTCGCGTCCACCCACCCGGCGCTCCAGTCGTGGAGCAGGCCGTTGACGCTGCCGATGAAGGCCGTGGCGGCGAGGCGGTAGTCACGCGGCGCGGCGTCCCCCCGGGCGGCGGCGGCCCGCGCCTCGGCGCAGATGAGGTCCACCCAGCGGGACCGGCGGGCCAGGCGCTGTTCCTCCAGGCGCGGGCTGACGCCGATGATCTCGACGAAGGTGATGCGGATCCGGCGCGGGTCGGCGGTGACGCTCGCGGCGTAGGCGTGGAAGAGGACGGCGACCCGTTCGGGCAGCGACAGGTCCCCGGCGCCGGCGAGCGCGTCCAGGACGGCCTGCTCGGCCCAGTCGTTGACCTGGAGGTGGAGGGCGGCGAGGACGTCCTCCAGGGTGCGGAACTCCTCGTAGAACTGACGGGTGGACAGCCCGGCGGCCTCGCTGAGGGCCGCGACGGTGGTGGAGCGGAAGCCGGGGGCGTCCCCGAACAGCCGCAGCGCGGCGGCGAGGAAGCGCTGCCGTCGCTCGGCCTGTCGCTCGGCGGCGGACTTGCCGCCGTAGCGGCCGGTCGGCGCCCTCAGTCTGCCCGTCACGTCCCCTCCTTCCGCCACCCGAGGGCCAATTTTGTCGTGTACGCAGTCTTGTGGAGAAGGCGGCCCCTTCCTTACTTTGCAGTAAGTTCACTGTGAAAGCACGCGTGTTCAGACTTCCCGGCTCGCGCGGGCCTGTCCGCACGACGCCCGCGCGGGGACCCCCCTCACAGAGGAGAGAGCAGTCATGCCTGCCTTCAGACCCAGGCACCTTTGCTCCGTGGCCGCCGCCCTCGCCCTGACCGTCGCCGCCCCCGCGACCGCCGCCATCGCCACGACCACCACGGCCACTCCCGCCGCCGATACCGCGAGCGGCTCCGCCGCCCTGCGCGAGGTGCTGTTCGTCGGCAACAACTGGGACGGCACGGCGGACGTCATCAGGTCCACCGGCGACTTCGCGAAGGTCGGCCGGATCGACGTCGTCCCCGACAAGGACGCGCGCATGGCGGAGATCCACGCCGACCCGATCAAGTGGATCTACTTCCTGGGCATCCGCAACAGCGTCGGCGAGGGACACGACCAGTTCGTGGACGACATGTACTCCACTCCGGACGGGACGTCCGTGGTGGTCTCCCGGCCGAGCTTCGCCGACGTGGTCTCGATCGACCTGGCCACGGGACGGATCAACTGGCGTTTCGCGGTGTCCGGTTACCGCGCGGACCACATGGCCGTCTCCCCCGACGGCACCCGCGTCGCGGTCTCCGCCTCCACCGCGAACACCGTGCACGTGCTGGACATCGACACCGGCAGGCGGCTCGGCTCGTTCGCGACCGGCGACAAGCCGCACGAGAACATCTTCACCAGGGACGGCAAGTACATCTGGAACATGTCCATCGGGGACGTCGACACCGCCCTCGACGACCCGGCCTGGGACTGGACCAAGGGCGACCGGCACATCACGGTCGTGGACGCGACGACGTACCAGCGGGTCAGGACCATCGACATGCGGGAACGGCTGGACGCCTTCGGCCTCGGGGACTTCTCCGACGCGGTGCGCCCCGCGGTCTTCTCCCCCGACGAGTCCAAGCTCTACTTCCAGGTCTCGTTCTTCAACGGCTTCCTGGAGTACGACGTCGCCGGCGACCGGATCACGCGGCTGAAGACCCTGCCGAAGAACCCGGCGACCGGCGAGGACCGCACCACCTGGGTCAACGACTCGCGCCACCACGGCCTCTCGATGAACCCCGCGGGCACGAAGCTGTGTGTCGCGGGCACCATGGACGACTACGCCACGGTGGTCGACCGGGCCACCCTCCAGGAGGGCCCGCTCGTCCCCGCGTCCAAGCCCTACTGGGCCACGGTCAGCGGCGACGGCAGGGACTGCGTCGTCTCCGAGAGCGGCGCCGACCGGGTCACGGCCGTGGACTTCGCGACCGGGCGGAAGGTCACGTCCGTGGCGGTCGGCGACCATCCGCAACGCGTGCGGCTGGGGCATGTGCGGTCGGACTGGACGGGCCCGTCCTCCGGCTGAGATCGGCGCTCGGCCGCTCGGGGACCGTGCCCGGGCGGCCGGCGGCACCCGGAGGGCCGACGGCGGGACGACCGCCGGGGAAACCCGGTCACGGGGAGCGCGGCGGGGCGCAGAGGCGGGGCGAGCCGGGCGCCGACGGCGATGGATCAACGCTCAACAAAAGCGGGTCACAGCACTCGCCGCCCCTCGGGAGCGGCCATAGAGTGACTTGCATCACGCAACGTAGCTGATATCCCTCACTTCTGCCCGCACGGTCTCAGGGAGGGCACATGACCCGTATCTCGGTGAAGGTGGACGGCACGGCCTACGAGGACGACGTGGAACCCCGCCTCCTCCTGGTCCACTACCTGCGCGACCGCCTCGGCCTGACCGGCACGCCGATCGGCTGCGACACCTCCAGCTGCGGGACGTGCACCGTCGAGCTGGACGGCGCGACCGTCAAGAGCTGCTCGGTGCTGGCCGTACAGGCGGACGGCGGCGAGGTGACCACCGTCCAGGGGCTGGCCCGGGACGGCGAGTGGACGCCGTTGCAGCGAGCCTTCCACGAGCGGCACGCCCTGCAGTGCGGGTACTGCACCCCCGGGATGATCATGGCCGCGCGCGATCTGCTGCGCGAGAACCCCCACCCCACCTCGGACGAGGTGCGCCAGGCGCTCGAGGGCAATCTGTGCCGCTGCACCGGCTACCAGAACATCGTCCGCGCGGTGCTCGCCGCCGCCGAGGAGAACGGCGCCGCCCCGAAGGCCGCCGCCGCGCCGTCCGAGGAGGTCACGGCATGACCGACCAGGCCGTCGGACGCGAGGTGGGCCGGTCCCGGCTCCGCAAGGAGGACGCCCGTCTCATCACCGGGCAGACCAACTGGACCGACAACATCACCGTCACCGGGCTGCTGCACCTCGCCGTCCTCCGCAGCCCCATGGCGCACGCCCGTATCGAGCGCGTCGACGTCTCCCCCGCGCTCGAACGCCCCGGCGTGGTGGCCGCCTTCAGCGGACGCGACCTCGCCGACGGCCTCGCCTCACTGCCCTGCGGCTGGCCCGTCACCGAGGACATCGTGCTGCCGGACCACCCGCCGATCGCACTCGACGAGGTGCGCCACGCCGGTGACCCGGTCGCGGTCGTGGTGGCCCGCGACCGGTACGCGGCGGCCGACGCGCTGGAGGCGATCGAGGTCGACTACGAGCCGCTGCCCCCGGTCCTGGACCTGGAGGCAGCGCTCGCCGACGACGCCCCCCTGGTCCACGCCGACCAGGGCACCAACCGCTGCTACGTGTGGCCGCTGAAGACGGGCGAGGACTACGCGGCGGTGAGGGAGCGCGCCGACGTCGTCGTCCGGCGCCGCTTCCACCAGCAGCGCCTGATCCCCAACGCGATGGAGCCCCGCGCCGTCGTCGTCACCCCGCTCTCCGCCTCGGGCGAGTACACGGTGTACTCGGCGACCCAGATCCCGCACATCCTGCGGATCATGCTCTCCGCCGTCACCGGCGTCCCCGAGCACAAGCTCCGCGTGGTCGCCCCGGACGTGGGCGGCGGATTCGGCTCCAAGCTCCAGGTGTACGGCGAGGAGGCGATCGCCGTCGCCGTCGCGCGGCGGCTGGGCCGGCCGGTGAAGTGGACCGAGTCCCGCTCCGAGGGCTACCTGGCGACCCATCACGGCCGCGGCATGATCCAGGACGTCGAGGTGGCCGCCACCCGGGACGGCCGGCTCCTCGGCCTCAAGGTGGACCTGCTGGCCGACATGGGCGCCTACCTGATGCTGGTCACCCCCGGCATCCCGATCCTGGGCGCGTTCATGTACCCGGGCATCTACAAGATGGACGCCTACGACTTCACCTGCACCGGCGTGTTCACCACCCGGACCCCCACCGACGCCTACCGCGGCGCCGGACGCCCGGAGGCGACGTTCGCGATCGAACGGATCATGGACGAGCTGGCGGCCGAGCTCGGCCTGGACCCCGTGGAGCTGCGCCGCCGGAACTGGATCGGGCACGAGGAGTTCCCGTACACCACGGTCGCGGGCCTCACCTACGACAGCGGCGACTACGCGGCGGCGACCGACAAGGCCCTCGCCCTGTTCGGCTACGACGACCTCCGCGCCGAACAGCGCAAGCGGAACGAACGGGGCGACCGGGTCCGGCTCGGCATCGGCGTGTCGACGTTCACGGAGATGTGCGGCCTGGCGCCGAGCCGGGTGCTGCGGGACCTCAGGTACGCGGCGGGCGGTTGGGAGGCGGCGAGCATCCGGATGCTGCCGACCGGCAAGGTCGAGGTGGTCACCGGCACCAGCCCGCACGGCCAGGGCCATGTGACCTGCTGGAGCCAGATCGCGTCCGACGTGCTCGGCGTGCCGTTCGACGACGTCGAGGTGGTGCACGGCGACACGCTGACCGCGCCGCAGGGCATGGACACCTACGGCTCGCGGTCGCTGGTCGTCGGCGGGGCGGCCGTGCACCGGGCGGCGGAGAAGGTGGTGGAGAAGGCGCGCCGGGTCGCCGCGCACCTGCTCGAGGCGAGCGAGGACGACCTGGACTTCGCGCACGGCGTGTTCTCCGTCAAGGGATCGCCCGAGGCGCGCAAGACCATCCAGGAGGTCGCCTTCGAGACCTTCCTCTCGCACGACGTGCCCGAGGGCATGGAGCCCACCATCAACGCGGAGTACCTGCTCGACCCGGAGAACTTCTCCTATCCGCACGGCACCCACCTGTGCGCGGTCGAGGTGGACACCGAGACCGGCTTCACCCGGATCCGGTCCTACGTCTGCGTCGACGACGTCGGCCGGGTGATCAACCCGCTGATCGTGGAGGGCCAGGTGCACGGCGGGCTCGCCCAGGGCATCGCGCAGGCGCTGTACGAGGAGGCCGTGTACGACGACGAGGGCAACCTGGTGTCCGGTTCGATGGCCGACTACCTCGTGCCGGCGGCGCCGGACCTGCCCGACTTCGTGACGGACCGGACGGAGACGCCCGCCGTCTCCAACCCGCTGGGGGCCAAGGGGGTCGGCGAGGCGGGCACGATCGCCTCGACGCCGGCCGTGGTCAACGCGGTCGTGGACGCGCTGCGTCCGCTGGGGGTCCGCGACGTCCGGATGCCCTGCACGCCCGAACGGGTGTGGGAGGCGGTGCGCTCGGCGCGGAAGGAGACCTCGGCATGATTCCTCCGGCATTCGACTACACCCGGCCGGCGACCGTCGACGAGGCGGTGCGCGCGCTCGCCGGCGCGGGCGAGGAGGCGAAGGTGCTGGCCGGCGGGCAGAGCCTGCTGCCGCTGCTCAGGCTGCGGCTGGCCTTCCCGGAACTCGTCGTCGACGTGGGGCGGATCCCGGAGCTGCGCGGTGTCCGCGAAGAGGGCGGCACGCTCGTCGTCGGGGCGCTGACCACCCACCACGACGTGGTGCGCGACCCGCTGGTGCGGCGGTACGCGGGGCTGCTGGCGTCGGCGACCGGGACGGTGGCCGATCCGGCCGTACGGCACCGGGGAACCCTCGGCGGCTCCCTCGCGCACGCCGATCCCGCCGGGGACCTGCCCGCGGTGCTGCTGGCCCTGGACGGCGAACTGGTCGCCGTCGGGCCGGGCGGACGGCGCACGATCCCGGCGCGCGAGTTCTTCGTCGACTACCTCCAGTCCGCGCTGGCGCCGGACGAACTCCTCGTGGAGGTGCGGGTGCCGAAGACGGACGGCTGGGGCTTCCACTACGAGAAGTTCCACCGGGTGGCCCAGTCCTGGGCGATCGTCGGCGTGGCCGCGCTGGTGCGGCGCGAGAACGGGCGCGTCGCGGAGGCGCGCCTGGGGCTGACCAACATGGGGGCGACCCCGCTGCGGGCCGCCGCGGCCGAGGACGCGCTGGCCGGTGCCGGCGATCCCGGGGCCGTGGCGCGGGCGGCGGAGTCCGCGGCCGAGGGCACCCGGCCGTCGCGGGACGCCTCGGCCTCGCCGGAGTACCGGGCGCATCTCGCGCGGGTGCTGACCAGGCGGGCCGTGCTGGCCGCAGCCGGAATGGGGTGAGCGCCGATCGTGCCCATGGACAGCCCGGAGCAGGTGCGGGCCCGCCTGGAGGAGACGGGGTACCTCGTCGACGAGGGGCTGGCGATCGCCTGCTTCCTGGCGTTGCGGCTGCACCGGCCGATCTTCTGCGAGGGCGACGCGGGCGTCGGCAAGACCGCGCTCGCGTCCGCCCTCGCCGAGGCCCTGCACGCCCCGCTGATCCGGCTCCAGTGCCACGAGGGCATCGACGCCTCGCAGGCGCTGTACGACTGGGACTTCCCCCGTCAGCTGCTGCATCTGCGGGCCGCCGAGGCGGCCGGGGTCAAGGACGCCGACCGCCTCGAACGGGAGCTGTACGACCGGCGGTTCCTGGTGGCGCGGCCGCTGCTGCGGGCGTTGCAGACGCAGCCGTCGGTGCTGCTCGTCGACGAGATCGACCGCGCGGACGACGAGTTCGAGGCGTTCCTGCTGGAGGTGCTCTCGGAGTTCCAGGTGACCATTCCGGAGCTGGGCACGCTGCGGGCCGAGGTGCCGCCGGTGGTCGTCCTGACGTCGAACCGGACCCGTGAGGTGCACGACGCGCTGAAGCGGCGCTGCCTCTACCACTGGTTCGACCACCCCGGCTTCGCCCGCGAACTCGCCATCGTACGGCGGCGGTTGCCGGAGGTGTCCGCGCGGCTGGCGGAACAGGTGACGGCGCTGGTGCAGGCTCTGCGCGCCGAGGACCTGGTCAAGCCACCGGGCGTGGCCGAGACGATCGACTGGGCCCGCGCCCTGGACGCGCTCGGCGCGGACGAGGTGGACGCGGAACTGGCGGTCGCCACCCTGGGCTCGGTCCTGAAGTACCGCGAGGACGCGGAACGGGCGCGCACCCTGGACTTCACCGCGGTCCTCGCGGCCCGGGGAGCGTGACGACCGTGCCGGCCGCCGACCGCGAACGCGCCGTACCGGCGGGGCCCACGCCCGGCGGCCGGGGGTACGGGGGCTTCCGGCCGGACGGCGGGACGGCGGGGCCGCCCGGAGCGGACGCCGCGCTGCTCGGGTTCGCGCGGGCGCTGCGGGCGGCCGGTGTGGCGGCGAGCGCCGAGCGGGTGCACGCCTTCCTGCGGGCGGTGGACGTCCTGGGGCCCGGGGCACGGGCGGACGTGTACTGGGCGGGCCGGCTGACGCTCTGCGGCGACCGGGACGACCTGGAGCGGTACGAGCGGGTGTTCGCCGCGTACTTCGGCCCCGGCGAGGCCACGGCCCGGGCCCCGCGCTCCGCTCCCCCGCCCCGGCTGCGGCCGGTGCTGCGGGACGCTCCCGCCGGAGCCCGTACCGGACCGCCCGACGGAACCCGGCAGGGCCCGCCCACCGCGACGCTGGCCGGCACCGCGGAGGTGCTGCGGCACCGGGACGTGGCCGGCCTCGACGAGGCCGAGCGCGCACAGGTGCGGCGGCTGCTCGCCGCTTTCGCGCTGCGCGGGCGGCCGCGGCGCACCGCGCGGCGGCGCCCGGCCCGGCGCGGCGGCGTCGACCCGCATCGCACCGTGCGGGAGTTGCTGCGGCGCGGCGGTGAGCCGGCGCGGCTGCGGCGGCGGGCACGGGCCGAACGGCCGCGCCGGGTGGTGCTGCTCGTCGACATCAGCGGCTCCATGGCACCGTACGCGGACGCGTTGCTGCGGTTCGCGCACGCGGCCGCCCGGGGCGGCCGGGCGGAGGTGTTCACCATCGGCACGCGGCTGACCCGGGTGACGCGGGAGCTCTCGCACCGTGACCCGGACCTGGCGATGGCCGCGGTCGCCGAGGCGGTGCCGGACTGGCGCGGGGGCACCCGACTCGGGGAGCTGCTACGGGAGTTCCTCGACCGCTGGGGACAGCGGGGCATGGCGCGCGGCGCGGTCGTGGTGCTGCTGTCCGACGGCTGGGAGCGCGGCGACCCCGAGCTGCTCGCCGCCCAGATGCGGCGGCTGCACCGGCTGGCACACCGGGTGATCTGGGCCAACCCCCGCAAGGCCCGGCCCGGTTACGCACCGCTCGCCGCCGGGATGGCGGCGGCCCTGCCGAGCGTGGACGCCTTCGTGGAGGGACACAGTCTGGCCGCGCTGGAGCACCTGGCGGCGCTGGTGCGCGGCGACGCCCCGGTCACGGTCACCGGAGCGGAGGGCGAGGCGGGGACCGCAGGAGCGGGGACCGCGGGCAGCGAGGCCTCCCTAGGCAGGGGAGCCGGAAGCCAGGCGGGGACCATCCGCAGCGAAGCCCCGCCCGGCAGAGGCGCCGGGAACCAGGCGACGAACGCCGGAGCAGGGAGCCAGGCGGGGACCGCCCGCAGCGAAGGGGCGGCCGGGCACCGCGTGCCGTGGGAGAGGAGAGGAGCGGAGCGTGCGTGATCTTCTTCCGGTGCTGGAGCGCTGGTATGCGGCGCGTGTGCCGTTCGGTCTGGCCACCGTCGTGTCGGTGAGCCGCAGCGCGCCGCGCGGACCGGGGGCGGCCATGGCCGTGGGACCGGACGACGAGGTCGTCGGCAGTGTGTCCGGCGGCTGCGTGGAGGGGGCGGTCTTCGACCTCGCCCAGGAGGTCGTGGCCGAGTCGGAGGCCCGCCTCGCGACCTTCGGCTACAGCGACGAGGACGCGTTCGCGGTCGGGCTCACCTGCGGCGGTGAGATCACCGTGCTGGTCCGGCCCGTGACGCCCGAGACGGACCCCGCGTTCGGCGCGGTCGCGGCCTCGGTCGGCTCGGGCGAGCCGGTGACCGTGGCCACGGTCGTCGACGGGCCCGCGCGGCGCGGGGCGACCCTCGCCGTGTGGCCGGAGGCGGTGGCGGGCTCGCTCGGCGACCCCGGACTGGACGTGGCGGTCACCGCCGACGCGCGCGGCGAACTCGCGCTCGGCGCCACCGGACTGCGGCACTACGGGCCGCACGGGGAGCGGCGGGAGGACTCCGTCAGCGTGTTCCTGCACTCGTTCGCCCCGCCGCCGCGGATGCTGGTGTTCGGCGCGATCGACTACGCGGCCGCGGTGGCCCGGATCGGCGCCTTCCTCGGCTACCGGGTCACGGTCTGCGACGCCCGCCCGGTGTTCGCCACGCCGAAGCGGTTCCCGGAGGGCGTCGAGGTGGTCGCGGAGTGGCCGCACCGGTACCTGCGGGGCACGGAGACCGACGAGCGGACGGTGATCTGCGTCCTCACCCACGATCCCAAGTTCGACGTGCCGCTGCTGGAGGAGGCGCTGCGCCGGCCGGCCGCGTACATCGGGGCGATGGGCAGCCGCCGTACCCACGACGACCGCAGGAAACGGCTGGTCGAGGCAGGTCTCGACGAGCGGGAACTGGCCCGGCTGCGTTCCCCGCTCGGCCTCGACCTCGGGGCGCGCACCCCGGAGGAGGTGGCCGTGTCCGTCGCGGCCGAGATCGTTGCGCTGCGCTGGGGCGGCAGCGGGGTGCCGCTGACCGCGACCTCCGGAGCCATCCACGCGGCCGGTTCCGCCTGAGCGAGGAGGAAGACATGGAGCTGCACCACGAGTTCACCGTCCCCGTGCCGGTCGACGACGCCTGGCGGGCGCTCCTCGACATCGAAGGCATCGCCCCGTGCCTGCCGGGCGCCACCGTGGAGTCGTACGACGGCAAGACCGTGAACGGCTCGGTGAAGGTCAAGGTCGGCCCGGTGACGGTGGCGTACAAGGGGACCGCCGTGTTCGAGGAACAGGACGAGGCGGGCCGCCGCATCGTGCTGCTGGCGAACGGGCGGGAGACCCGTGGGCCGGGCACCGCCCGGGCCACGGTGACGAGCACGCTGGAGGAGAGGGACGGCGGTACGAAGGTGTCGGTGCGGACCGATCTGACGGTGACCGGCCGTCCGGCGCAGTTCGGGCGAGGAGTGCTGGCGGAGGTCGGTGACCGGCTGGTGGGCCAGTTCGCGCAGTGCCTGTCGCGCAGGCTCACCGAGACGACGCCGGAGGAGCCCGGTGCGGAGGCCGCCGGGGAGGGCGCACCGGGTCCGGCGGAGCCGGGGCGCAGGACGGCGGAGCCGGCGCCGGAGGCGGAACCGCTCGACCTGCTGCGCACGGCCGGGGTGCCCGTCGCCAAGCGCGCCGCCGTGGTGGCCGGTGCGGTGGCCTTGGTGGTCCTGGCGATCACGGGCGTACGGCGGCTCCGGCGCCGCTGAACCGCCCCGCGCGGACTTTGCCAGGGGTTTACCGAAAGGGAGGGTGTGGAGTGCGCGGAGACGGGTACGCGCGGCAGCAACGGATGAGGCATGCATGGCCTCCGCAGCACATGTGCAGCTCATCTCCCCCGGAAGGAGGTCCGTGACAGCGCACACTCGCAACGTCCGGGCCGCTTCCACGCACGGAGCGGCTCGGCTCTCCTCGAGAGATCGAGAAAGGGAAGAGTGACCCCGGGGCGGCCCCTCGAAACGGGCCGCCCTTCTCTGTGGGTGCCCCGGAAGTTCCGCTCCCGGGCCCGCGAGCGTCAGCTCCGCTGGTCGCCGATCTCGAACAGGATGCGTTCGAGGTCGCTGTCGAGCGAGGGGCGGATGTCGTGGGCGAAGGCGCCGTGCGTGGCCTCGTTGGCGATCTCGATCACGCAGCGGGCCTCGAAGATGGCCTTGGGGTACTTGGCGCCGGCGCGTTCGGCGACGCGGGCGAAGAAGTCGTGCTGGGTCATGTGCTCGCCGCCGGGCCGGTGGTCGGGCGCGTGGGCCACCCGGCGCAGATGCTCGCCGATCTCGTGCGGGAGCTGGGCCGCGGCCTTCTCGGCGACGGGGGACGGCACCCGCTCCCCCAGGGTTTCCAGACTGGCCCGGGTGACCCGTTCGGCCGCGCCTCGGCTGTCGAGCCGGGCCCGGGCCTGCACCTGGCCGATGAATACGTCGTGCTGCATGGCTCACACCCACCTAGCGGTTTCCTCGGCTTCGATGCCGGCGGCCCGGCGGGCGGGAAGGCCGTCATGGGCGCCGCGGGCATCGTGGCTGTTCGATCGTTCCGGGTGCCCGGGGCACGGAGTGCCGAAACGGAATCAGGACCCGCCCCGGCGCGGCGGCAGCCGGTGCAGCTCCAGGTCGGTCAGGGCGCCGTCGGCGACGGTGGCCGTCAGGTAGGTGCAGTACGGCTGGCGGCGGCGGTCCGTCGGGGAGCCCGGGTTGAGCAGGCGCAGTCCTGAGGGGGCGGTGGTGTCCCACGGGATGTGGCTGTGGCCGAAGACCAGTACGTCGAGGTCCGGGAAGCGGGCGGCACAGCGGGCCTCGCGGCCCTGAGCGGGGCCGGTCTCGTGGACCACGCCGAACCGCACACCGCCCAGTTCGGCGTACGCCACCTCGGGGAGGCGGGCGCGCAGCTCGGGGCCGTCGTTGTTGCCGTACACGCCGACCAGCCGGCGGCTGCGGCTCTCCAGCAGGTCGAGGGTGGCGGCGTCGACCCAGTCCCCGGCGTGGAACACGACGTCGGCGCGGGGCAGTTCGGCGAGGAGGGGCGCGGGCAGCTCCCGGGCGCGCCGGGGCAGATGGGTGTCGGACATCAGGAGCAGTCGCACGGGGGCAGCGTACTGCCGGGCATGCGGCGGATCAGCGATCAGCGATCAGCGATCAGCGATCAGCGGCGCGATGGTCAGTCCGAACTGTTCAGTTGAAACTGGACAGTTTCGACTGACGGTTCTACCGTGGCGGCATGGATCGCGCTCCCGACCCCGCTCCCGCCGAGGCGCCCGACGGCATCTCCGCCTCCGCCGCCCGGGCCGCGCGCGATCTGCGGGTGGTGTTCAGCCGGCTGCGGCGCCGGATCCGTGAGGTGGCGCGGGACGAGGACCTCACCCCGTCGCAGGTGTCGGCGCTGACCCTGGTCGGCAAGCACGGCGCCGCCACGGCCAGCGCCCTGGCCTCCGCCGAGGGCGTGCGTCCGCAGTCGATGGCCGCCATCCTCGCGGCGCTCGAACAGCACGGGCTCATCCGGCGCAGTCCCGACCCCGCCGACGGGCGGCGCCAGCTCGTCGCCCTGACCGAGTCCGGCCGCGAGCGCATCGAGGACGACCGGCAGGTGCGCGAGGAGTGGCTGGCCCGGGCCCTGGCGGACCGGTACACCGAGGACGAGCGGCGGACGCTCATCGAGGCGTTCGCCCTGCTGGAACGGCTGACCCGGCAGTGATACCGAGGCGCACCGGCACCGTGCCCGGCGGCCGGCGCACCGGGCGGGCCGCCCCGCCGGCCGGGTTCGACCGCCGGCTGATCGCCCCGATGGTCCTGGGTTCGGTCCTGAACCCGGTCAACTCCTCGATGATCGCCGTGGCGCTCGTGCCGATCGGCGTCGCCTTCGGCGCTCCCCCGGCCACGACCGTCTGGCTGGTGACGGCGCTCTACCTGGCCACCGCCGTGGGCCAGCCGGTGGCCGGGCGGCTGGTGGACATGTACGGCCCCCGCCGGCTCTACCTCGCCGGTACGGCGCTGGTCGGGGTGGCGGGGCTGCTGGGCGCGCTCGCGCCGTCGCTGGGCGCGCTGATCGGCGCGCGGGTGCTGCTGGGGTTCGGGACCTCGGCGGCGTTTCCGGCGTCCATGCAGCTCACCCGGCGCGAGGCCGAGCGGACCGGGCGGGACCGCCCGGCCGGGGTGCTGACCGCGCTCGCCGTCGCCAACCAGACGGTGGCCGTGGTGGGCCCGGCGCTCGGCGGGCTGCTGATCGGCGCCGCCGGCTGGCGCGCCGTCTTCACCGTGAACCTGCCCCTGTCGGCGGCCTGTCTGGTCCTCGGCGCGTTGCGGCTGCCGCGGGAGAGGAGCACGGCGGGCCCGCGCCGTCCGGTGGACCTGCCGGGCATGGCCCTGTTCGCGGTGCTGCTGGTGTCGCTGATGCTGTTCCTGATGGAGCCGCGGCCGGCGCACTGGTACCTGCCCCTGCTCTGCGCGGTCGCCGCCTGGGCCTTCGCCGCGCGGGAGCTGCGCACGACGGAGCCGTTCGTCGATCTGCGCGTGCTGGGCGGCAGGGCGCCGCTGCTGGCCACCTATGTGCGCCAACTGCTCGGCTACACCACCTCGTACGCCTTCATGTACGGCTACACGCAGTGGCTGGAGCAGGGGCGCGGGCTGAGCGCGTCCACCGCCGGGCTGGTGCTGCTGCCGCTGTCGGCGAGCGCGCTCACCGTCTCCGTCCTCACCGGGCGCCGCGAGGCGGTGCGGGCCAAGCTGCTCGCCGGCGCGGCCGTGCAGATCGCCGCCTGCCTCGCCCTGCTGCTGGTCGGTGCCCGCAGTCCGGTCCCGGTGCTGCTCGCCGCCGGGGCCGTGATGGGCGTCCCGCAGGGGCTGATCGGCCTGGCGAACCAGAACGCGCTGTACCGGCAGGCGGATCCGGCGCGCATCGCCTCGGCCGCGGGGCTGCTGCGCACCTTCATGTACCTCGGCGCACTGGGGGCCTCGGCCGCCGCCGCGGCGTTCTTCCCGCACCGCGCCGACACGGCCGGGCTGCACGGTCTGGCGCTGTTCATGCTCGCCGGGTCGGTGCTGCTCCTGGTGAGCGTCCTGCCCGACCGTTCCCTTCGCACCCTCACCCCCCGAAAGGCCTGACCCATGGCGCTGACCGCCCTCGACCCGCGTACCGCCCTCGTGGTGATCGACCTCCAGGCCGGCATCGTCGGCGCGCCCACCGCTCCCCTGCCGGGCGCCGAGGTGGTCGCCCGCACGGTGGAGCTCGCCGACGCCTTCCGTGCCCGCGACCTGCCCGTCGTCCTGGTCCGGGTCTCCTTCGCCGCGGACTTCGGCGACGTCCCGCCGGGCCGCACCGAGACGCCCCGCGGCGGCTCCCGTCCGGCCGGCTGGGACGTGCTCGTCCCCGAACTGGCGGGCCACGCGGGCGACATCACCGTCACCAAGCACAACTGGGGCGCGTTCCACGGCACCGACCTCGACGTGCAGCTCCGCCGTCGCGGGGTGACGCAGATCGTTCTGACCGGCATCGCCACCAGCATCGGCGTGGAGTCCACCGCGCGCGCCGCCTACGAGCACGGCTACCACGTCACCCTGGCCACCGACGCCATGACCGACCTCGACGCCGAGGCGCACCGCGGCACCGTGGAGCGGATCTTCCCGCGGCTGGGCGAGACGGGCACGACAGCGGAAATCCTCGCACTCCTGGAGAAGACCCACGGCTGACGGGGTGTGAAGGGGGCGGCCGAACGCCTCATACCGTGCCCGGCACGTGCAGTCCGGCGCGCCGCTTCAGCGGCTCCCACCAGTCCCGGTTGTCGCGGTACCAGGCGACGGTCTCGGCGAGGCCCGCGGTGAAGTCGCGGCGCGGACGGTAGCCCAGTTCGTCGCGGGCCCTGCTCCAGTCGACGCTGTAGCGCAGGTCGTGGCCCTTGCGGTCCTCGACGTACTCGACCCGGTCCCAGCCGGCGCCGCAGGCGTCGAGGAGCAGGCCGGTGAGTTCGCGGTTGCTCAGTTCCGTGCCGCCGCCGATGTTGTACACCCGGCCTGGCCGGCCGTGGGTGCGGACGAGTTCGACGCCGTGGCAGTGGTCGTCGACGTGCAGCCAGTCGCGGACGTTGCGCCCGTCGCCGTACAGCGGGACCGTCCCGCCGTCGAGGAGGCTGGTCACGAAGAGCGGGACGATCTTCTCGGGGAACTGGCGCGGCCCGTAGTTGTTGGAGCAGCGGGTGATACGGACGTCCAGGCCGTGGGTGCGGTGGTGGGCCAGGGCGAGCAGGTCGGCGGACGCCTTGGACGCGGAGTAGGGGGAGCTGGGCGCGAGCGGGCTGTCCTCCCCCCAGGAGCCGGACGCGAGGGAGCCGTAGACCTCGTCGGTGGAGATGTGCACGAACGGGCCGACGCCGTGGCGCACGGCCGCGTCCAGCAGGGTCTCGGTGCCCAGCACGTTGGTGCGGACGAACTCGGCGGCGCCGGCGATGGAGCGGTCCACGTGGGACTCCGCCGCGAAGTGCACCACCTGGTCCGCCGCGGCCGTCAGCTTGTCGACGAGAGCGGCGTCGCAGATGTCGCCGTGGACGAACTCCAGCCGCGGGTGGCCGAGTTCGAGGTTGGCCGGTGTCCCGGCGTAGGTGAGCCTGTCCAGCACGGTGACGTGCGGCGCGTCGGGCTCGGGGGTGTCCAGCAGCGTACGGACGTACGCGGAGCCGATGAAGCCGGCGCCGCCGGTGACGAGGATGTTCATGGACCGATGTTCGGGTACTGCCGCGCACCTCGCGGCCGGCGCCCCCGGGCGTCAGTCCTCGCCGCGGACGATGTTCCACTCCGGGCGGTTGCGATCCTCCTGCCGGGCGCGGTCCTCGACCGCCGGCAGGCAGGTGCGCACGCTCCTCTTGCGCAGCCGACGGGCGGTCGCCCATCCCGTCTCGGAGTCCGGTATGACGGGCTTGTCACTGGTGCGCGCGGTCACGACGCCTCATCTTCCTTCTGCCTGTGTCCGGTACTGTCCGGTGGTTCCGCGTCGAACCGCCGTACCCCTGAGCTCTCCGCGTAACCGGAATCGGGCATGTCAAACCCGGGCGAGCGCGACGAAACCGGGCACGGCCGCCGGGCACCCCCGTGGCCGGCGCCCGTGCGCCCGCCCGCGGGCGGGTCACGCGCCGTCCGGCGGGTGCTCCAGTCCGGCGCCGCCGGTTCCGGCGGCCCGTTCGACGTCCGCCTCGACCTCGGTCCGCGGCCTTCCCTCGACGCTCGCGTACTCGTTCACCGCGGCCTGCAGGTCGCGGGCCAGGTCGCGCCAGGCCCGCCACGCGGTCTCGTAGGTCTCGGTCTGCGTCCCGGTCCATCGCGCGTGCGCGGGCGGCCCGTAGTTCTCCCGCAGCTCGACGACCCTGGCATGCGCCTGGCCGGCCGCGCGCTGCTTCTCCACGAGCTCTTCGAAGGTGTGTGACACAGCCCAGGACCCTAAGCACCCCGGGGGCGGGGGGCGGCCGCGACCTGCCGGGGCCGGTGGTCGGCGCACCCGTGTGGCGGGACGCGGGGCGCCACCGGCCCTCTCTCCTCCCGGCCCGGGGGACGTCTCACTCCCCCAGCACGAGTTCGCTCCACACCTGTTTGCCCCCGCTGGCCGGCAGCGTCCCCCAGGCCGCGGACACGGCCTCGACGAGGAGGATGCCGCGGCCGCCGGTGGCCTCCCAACCGATGCTGGTCGGCTTGACCGGGGAGCGGGGCGAACCGTCGGCGACGGCGATGCGCAGCCGGTGGTTGACCAGGCTGAGGTCCATGCGGACCTGGCCGTCGGTGTGCACGAGGGCGTTGGTGACGAGTTCGGAGACGACGAGGAGCACGGAGTCGATCTCCTCGGTGACCCCCCAGGCGCGCAGGGTGCGCCGGGTGAAGCGGCGGGCGTGGCGGACCGCCTCGGGCACCCGCCACACCGTCCAGCTCTCCCGCAGCGGGCGCACGGCCAGGCCGTCGTAGCGCATGAGCAGGAGCGCGATGTCGTCGTTGCGGCCGGCGTTCCAGAGCAGGGCGTCGGCCATCAGGCCGAGGTGGGCGGGGTCGGAGGCGGCGAGGCCGTGGGCGAGGCGGTCCACGCCGTCGTCGATGTCGGTACCGGCGGCCTCCACCAGGCCGTCCGTGGTCAGCGCGAGCACGGTGCCGGGCTGGAGCCGCAGCGGGGTCATCGGGAAGTCGGCCTGCGTCACGACCCCGAGCGGGGGGCCGCCCTCCGACTCCAGGACCTCCACGCCGCCGTCGGGGTGGCGCAGCACGGGGGGCAGATGGCCGGCGCGGACGCACCAGGCGGAGCCCGCCTCCATGTCGACGTCGACGTAGGCGCAGGTGGCGAACAGGTCCGTCTCCATCTCCAGCAGGAGGCGGTTGGCGTGCGAGACCACCACGTCCGGGGGATGGCCCTCGGCGGCGTAGGCGCGCAGCGCGGTGCGCATCTGGCCCATCAGCGTGGCGGCTCCGGTGCTGTGGCCTTGCACGTCGCCGATGACGAGGGCGACGTGGTTGTCGGCCAGCGGGATGACGTCGTACCAGTCGCCGCCGACCTCCAGGCCGGCCGTGGCGGGCAGATAGCGGGCCACCGCCTCCGCGCCGGGCAGCCTGGGCAGCCGGCGCGGCAGCAGGGTGCGCTGCAGCATGCCGACCAGTTCGTGCTCGGCGTCGAAGGCGTGGGCCCGCATCAGGGCCTGGCCGGCCAGGGTCGCCGAGGCGGTCAGCAGGGCCCGCTCGTCGGGGCCGAACTCGTGCGGGGCGTCCCAGCCGATCAGGCAGGCGCCGACCATCCGGCTGCCGCCGGGCAGCGGCAGCACGGCCAGGCCGCCGGGGCCGACGTCGGCGAGGGCGGGCTCCAGTTCGGTGCCGGCGGGCCAGATCTGTGCGCGGCCCTCCCGCAGGGCGGAGGCGAGGGTGGGCATGGCGCGCACCGGCGCGTCGGGCCACTCGGTGCGCCACTCCAGGCGCCACAGCTCCGGCCAGGACTCCGGTTCGGGCGGGTCGAGGACGGTGACGACGAGCCGGTCGTTCTCCAGCTCGGCCAGGGCGATCCGGTCGGCCTGCAGCGGCTTGCGCAGCGCGGAGACCACGGCCTGGCTGACGTCCTTCACCGTGCCGGCGGTGGCCAGGGCGGCGGCGAGCCGCTGGACACGGGCCACGTCGGTGACCCCGGGGCGCAGGGTGGAGGCGTCGGCGACGGTGCCCACCAGGCGGGCCGGGCGGCCCTCTCCCCCGGCCAGCAGCCGGCCGCGCAGCCGCAGCCACTTCGGCGGGCCGGTGGGCTGCAGGATGCGGAACTCCAGCTCCCGCTCGCCGATCGACATGTGGTCCGCCTCGACGACGGACATCAGGGAGGGCAGGTCCTCGGGCACGGTGAGCGCCAGCAGTGTCTCGACCTTGCCGTCGAAGTCGGTGCGGCCGATCCCGAACAGGGCGAGGATGTCGTCGCCGACCTCGACCCGGCCGGAGTCCATCGCCAGGCTGAACGCGCCGGCCGGGAGCTCCCCGGCGCGGGCGGCCTCGACGGGGGACGGGCAGGCGACGGCCTCGGCGATCAGCTCCAGGCACGCGCGGTCCTCGGAGTCGAAGCCGCCGGGGCTCTCGGTGACGGCCAGCAGGATGCCGCTGCCCTGCTCGCGCAGGGGCAGCACCGCCAGGAAGACGTCCCCGGCCGGCATCCGCCGCGCGTCGGCGCACTCGGCGAGTTCCTCGGGGCCGAGCCACACGGGCCGCCCGGTCCGGCGGGCCTCGGCCGCCGGGGACCGGCCCTCCAGGGGGTAGGAGTCGCGCAGCCCGTACAGGCTCCGCGGCACGCCGGCGGACTCGGTCAGGCACAGCAGCTCGCCCTCGTCGCCGCCGAAGGCGTAGACGGCAGCGAACGCGGAGCCGGTGAAGACCAGGGCCTGCTCCAGGACACGGCGCAGCCGGTCGCGGGAGGCGGGATCGGCTGTGATCGTTTTAAGCGCAAGTTCGACCCGCGGACTTCGCGTTCTGCGTGTCGTAGCGCCCTCACTGACCACGTTGGCCATTACAGCGCGTATCGGCGGCCCGCGCAGCCCCTGTGACGGTTCTGTGGACATGCCGAGGAGACGCCGCTCGAAACCGGCCGAACATTTCTTGACCCGTGCGTTCCGCACGGTGGTCTCGTGACAGGCGTGACTGTCGGCCCGGCCGGCCCGGCTGGAAGGCTCGGTGCCGATCAGGGAGGGGGACCGTCATGGACCAGCGCTACGAGGTGTACGCGCTCGCCGACCGGCACTTCTACGACGCGCCCGACCGGCTGTCGGCGGGAGCGCCGGAGGCGGCACCGCAGTACGCCGCGGCCCGGCGCGCGGTGCCCGAGGGGTGGGAGGCGGCACGGATCGGCGACTGGCTGAATCTGACGTCGCTCGGCGCCGACGGACGTAGTTGCGCACGGTCCCGTGGGACAGGTGCAGGCTGCCCGCGATCTCCGCGACGGAGGCGCCCTCGGCGGCCAGTGACAGCACGCTCAGCTCGCGTCTGGTGAGGGGCATCTCGGCGACCTTGAGGAAGCCGAAGCCCAGGGAGTCGTCGACGAAACGTTCCCCCGCGGCAACGTGCCGTATGCCGCGCACCAGCCGGTCCGGCGAACTCGCCTCGTCGACGTAGCCGAGGGTTCCCGCCTCGATGGCGCGCTTCAGCAGACCGGGGCGGTCGGCCGTGGCCAGCACGAGTAATCGCGGCGGCGCGCCCGGTCCGCGCGGGCACAGCTCGCCCAGCGGGGGCAGCCCGTAGGTGTCGGAGCAGTCGAGGTCGACCGCGCAGACGTCCGGCCGCACGGTGCGCACCCGCCCCGGCGCGGTCCGCCACGGGGTGTCGTACACCCCGGGGCCGGGCTCTCTTCGGAGCCACTCCGCCAGCACCGATCTGACCAGACACGCGTCGTGCACCAGAAGTACCCGGATCACTGCCGCCCCTTTCAGCTCGCCGTGCACGGTTTCCTCGGTAACGCCATGGGGGCATGAGGCGGGGGCGCGGGGGTACCCGGGCGCCCTGACCGTGCCGCGGATACTTCTGCGCGCCACGCCGGAACCATTCCGTCCGGTACGCAACCGGTGCGGGACCGCTCGCCGTGCGCCGGACACCGCACCGGGGCAGCCTTGATCCGGGGATCCGTCGCGCGGCCGTGCGAGGAGGTGGTCGGCGTGTCCCACGGCCGGACGCCCGGACAGGGACCGGCGGCCGGTGGCCGCGGAGCCGACCGGCCACTGCTCTCCCTGGCCCTGGCCTCCATGCTGGACGAGGTCCACGCGCACTCCGGCGCCGTGTACCTGCTGTCGCCGGACCAGCCGGTGCTGGAGATGGCGGTGGCGGGGGGAATGCCGCGGGCGTTCGCCGCGCCCTGGGAGCGGGTGGGGCTGAGCGCCCCGATCCCGGTCGCCCAGGCGGTGCGCGAGCGGCGGCTGGTCTGGGTCGGCGGCGAGGAGGAGATGGCCCGGCGCTATCCGCGGATCGCGGTGGTCCTGCCCTACCCGTTCGCGCTCGCCGCCCTGCCGGTGGCCACGCGGACCACCGTGTACGGCGCCGCCTACGTGACCTGGCCGGCATCGCACCCTCCCGTGCTGTCCGACTGGGAGCGCGAGCATCTGACCGCCGCCTGCGACCGGCTGGCGCTGCGGCTGGAGCGGGCCGCCACGGAGCGGCGCCCGGTGGGCCCGGAGCCCGATCTGCTCGCCGCGCCCCCGGCGGGCGGGGCGGCCGGGACGCTCGGCACGATGGAGGCGGCGCGCATGGTGGCGCGGCTGCCCTACGGTCTCGCCTCGCTCGATCTGCACGGCCGGATCTCCTACGTGAACGCGGCGGCCGCCGACCTGCTCGGCCTGCCCACCCGGGAACTGCTCGGCACCCGGCTGTGGACGTCGGTGCCGTGGCTGAACGACCCGATGTACGAGGACCGTTACCGGGCCGCCCTGATCAGCCAGCACGTCACCTCCTTCGTGGCGCTGCGCCCGCCCGGCGACTGGCTGTCGTTCCGGCTGTATCCGAGCACCACGGGCCTGAGCGTGCGGATCAGCCGGGCCCGGGCGGTGGCGGAGATGGGCCGGTCCGCGCCCGAGCCCGGCGACGGGCCCTCCACCCTGGTGACCATCTCGCACGTGCTGAGCCTGGCGGGGGCGCTGACCGAGGCGGTCGGGGTGCAGGACGTGGTCCAGCTCGTCGCGGACGAGATCGCCCCGGCGGTCGGCAGCCAGGCCCTGGTGGTCCTCGGTTCGCAGTCCGGGCGGCTGCACGTGCTGGGGCACCGCGGGTACGAGGATCCGCACACCGTGGAACGGTTCCACGGCATGCCGCTGACCGCGCCGACACCGGGCGCGCACGTGCTGAGTACCGGGGTGCCCGCTTTCTTCGACTCCCTGCAGCAGCTGGAGCGGCTGTATCCGGCACGGCACGCGACGCCGGACGGCTTCGAGGCCTGGGCCTACCTGCCGCTCATCGCCTCGGGCCGCCCGGTGGGCACCTGTGTGCTCGCGTACGCCGAGCCGCATCCGTTCCCGGCGGACGAGCGGGCCGTGCTGACGAGCCTGGGCGGGCTGATCGCGCAGGCGCTGGAGCGGGCCCGGCTGTACGACGCCAAGCACCGGCTGGCGCACGGTCTGCAGCAGGCGCTGCTGCCCCACTCGCTGCCGCGGCTGCCGGGCATCGAGGCGGCCGCGCGCTATCTGCCCGCGACGCAAGGCATGGACATCGGCGGCGACTTCTACGACCTGGTGCCGAGGCAGCCGCTGGCGGCCGCCGTGATCGGGGACGTCCAGGGGCACAACGTGACCGCGGCCGGGCTGATGGGACAGATCCGCACCGCGGTGCGGGCGTACACGACGGTGGGGCAGGAACCGCAGGAGGTCATGCGCAGCACCAACCGGCTGCTGATCGACCTCGGCGTGGAACTGTTCGCCAGCTGCCTGTACCTGCGGCTCGATCCGGTGAACGGCTGCGCCGTGATGTCCCGCGCGGGGCATCCCCCACCACTGATCCGGCGGCCGGACGGCCGGGTGCGCGTGCTGGACCTGGCGGTGGGCCCGCTGCTGGGCATCGACGCGTCGGCCACGTATCCGACGACGCTGGTCGACTTCGCCCCCGGCTCGGTGCTCGCCCTCTACACCGACGGGCTGGTCGAGTCGCCGGACACCGACATCGAGGACTCGCTCGTGGAACTGGGGCAGCGGCTCGCCGAGGCCGGGGACGCGCCACTGGACGAGCTGGCCGATCTCCTGGTCTCGCACGGCGCCCCGGAGCGGGAGCGGATCGACGACGTGGCGCTGCTGCTGCTGCGGGCGCGCGCGGGGTGACCGCCGGGGGGCTGCCGCGGCAGGGGCGGACCACTGGGGCGGGGATCAGCGGCGGACGGCGGGCAACGGCGGTGACACGCGAGCGGTCCGACCCTCCCGCCGGAGGGCCGGACCGGTCCACTGGCCGACCGGAACCGCTGGGCAGGCCGGTCAGTGGCCTGTGGGGGGTGCGTGGCGCCGGGGCGGCCCGCCCGGCGATCAGCGGGCCGGGCGGCCGGTCACTGGCTCTGGGCGATCCCGGAGCCGTCGCCGGCGCCGGACTGGTCGCCCGGGTTCACCGCGCCCGACTGGTCACCGGGGTTCGCCGCCCCGGACTGGTCGCCGGGGTTCGCCGTGCCCGACTGGTCACCGGGGGCGGCCGTCCCCGACTGGTCACCGGGGGCGGCCGTGCCCGACTGGTCGCCCGGGGCGGCCGTTCCGGACTGGTCTCCGCCGGCCTGCTGGCCACCGCCCGCCTGCTGGCCTCCGCCGGCCTGGCCGCCCGCGCCCGCGCCGTTGCCCGCGCCGAGCGTCGCGCCCGTCGCCTGGAGGGCGGCGGTGACCGGCTGGAAGAAGGTCTCGCCACCCGCGGTGCAGTCGCCGCTGCCGCCCGAGGTGAGGCCGACCGCGCTGCCGTCCTGGGTGAACAGGGAGCCGCCGCTGTCGCCGGCCTCCGCGCAGACGTTGGTCTGGATGAGGCCGTTGACGGTGTCGACGCCGCCGGGGTTGGTCTCGCTCTGGAAGTTGACGGTGGCGTCGAGACCGGTGACCGTGCCGTTGTGCAGGCCGGTGGTGCTGCCCATCCGGAAGACGGTGGCGCCGACGGTGGCGTCGGCGGCCTGCTTGATCTGCACGGTCTGGCCGTTGCCCGCGTTGACCTCGCTGGGCGCCTGAGTGTTCGGGTCGTCGTACTTCACGAGGGAGAAGTCGCTGCCGGGGAAGGTGGCCTGGTCCACCGTGGCGATCGGCTGACCGTTCTGGGAGTCGGACCACTGCTTGGCCGCGACGCCGCAGTGACCGGCCGTCAGGAACGCGGGACTGCCGTCGCTCGCGGTGACGTTGAAGCCGAGGGAGCAGCGGACCCCGCCGCCCTGCGTCTGGGCGAAGATGGCGTCGCCGCCCGAGACGAAGGTCTTGAAGGTCCCGGCGGACTTCTTCAGGGTCGCCGTCCCGGAACCGAGGCCCTGGACGGTGGACTGGAGTCTGTCCCACTTGGCGCCGGTGACGGTGCTGTCTGCGGTGACCACGACCTTGTTGGTCCGCGGGTCGACGGCCCAGGCCGTGCCGGGGATGGTGGCCTTCGTCCGCAGCGTCCGCGCGGCGGACTTCAGTTCGGCCGTGCTGTTCTCGACCTGACGGACGGCCGCGCCGGCCTTCTTGGCCTGGACGACCAGGTTGTTGTTGTCGCCGCCCACCACGTTGACGACGAGCTGCTGCTTGGCGCTGTCGTAGTAGGAGCCGGCGAAGGCGCCGCCGAGTGCCTGGGAGAGCTTCGCGGCGAGGTCCGAGGCGTCCGTCGCCTTGAGCGTCTTGGGGGTGGCGTTGTCCGCCGCGCCGTCCTGGGAGGCGTTGGCGTTCGGGAGCAGCAGGGCCGCCGCTCCGAGCGCCGCCACGCTGCCTGCCGCTATCGCGGCCTTGCGCTTCGGAATTCGCTTGTGACTCAACTTCTCGACCTCCTGGGGGGACGGGGTCTGTGCCGCCGTTCGGCAGCGACTCGGGGCGCCTGGATGGCTGTTGGTACGCACGGGGCACGCGGGGCGTTCAACTCCCCCGGCCGGCCCGCCCCGCGGCACGCCGAATCGGCCAACTCCCGTGTCCGGCCCCGGCGGTGCCGGGAACAATCCCCCTATGACGATGACCACCGCGGAAGCGGGCAAGATCCTCTACGGCAACTTCGCCCCCTGGGTTCTCGAACTCGGCCTGTCCGTGGAGGCGTTGGGACCGGACCGCGCGACCCTGCGACTGCCCTGGTCGGAGCGGCTGGCCCGTGAGGGCGGGGCGCTGTCCGGGCAGGCGCTGATGGCCGCCGCCGACACGGCGACCGTGATCGCGGTCTCGGCCGCGCGCGGCGGCTACGTGCCGATGACGACGGTGCAGCAGTCGACGTCGTTCCAGCGGGCGGTGACCGGCTCCGACGTCCTGATCGAAGCGGTCCTGACCAAGCTGGGCCGCCGGATGGCGTTCGCGGACATCACGCTCACCGACGAGGGCGCCGGTGCGCTCGCGGCACGGGCGAGCACGGTGTACGCCCTGCTCGGCTGACACGCTCGGTGACCGTCCGATCTCGCTCCGTCGTTCACGGCGTGCGGAATCCCGGCTTCAGCGAATCTGCACATTGAATACTCAACGAAGTCACCGGACCCGTCGGATCTGCACAATCGCGCGCCCCCGGCGGGGCCTTTGGCGCGGAGTGCCGGATTCGCCGTCGTACTCGCAAGTATCCGGGCGCGTCGATGCGGTGCCGCGTGTGAAGAAGTCGCCGACAACTCGTGCCGACGCCGTCACGGATGCCCGCGCCGAAGCAACAAGTCCCCAGGTGGGAAGGCTGGTTGATTGGAAGCGGCGCGTCGCCGCGTGCTTTGATCCCTCACATCGCGGGAATCGCACCGGGCTCGGGGAACGGGCCCGCGGTGCCCGCGTAGGCGGCCGTCCTTCTGTCCCCAGAGGGGGCCGCTCCCCCTTGTGAGATATCCATACGAAGGGAAGTTCCATCATGAACTCCACCCCCCAGGTTGAGACCGTCGAGATCTCCGACGCCGAGCTCGACAACGTCTCCGGCGGCCTCGCCCTGAACGCCGTGGGCACCGCCACCGGCCTGGTGGACGGCGTTGCCCCGGTTTCCGGCACGGCCAACATGGCCATCGGCACCGTCGAGGGCGTCACCGGCCTCAACGTCGCCCCGGTCACCAACCTGGTCGCCGGTCTCTGATCGCGCCTCGTTGCCGTTGAGTCCCGGAGCCGTATGCCGGTTCCGGGATTCTCTGGTGCCGTAAAAGATCCGTCCCGCACGTCCCACAGGTGAGGGAAGTTCCGTGCAGTTCCGCCAACAGGCCCTCGCCAAGCTCCAGTCCCCGGAGGAACTCGACCTTCCGGTGCGGCTCGCCCGGCCCCAGGGTTGGCTCGTGCTGTCCGTCGCACTGGTCGCCATGGCCGCCGCCTCCGTCTGGGCCGTGACGGGATCCGTGGCCTCCACGGTCGGCGCGCAGGCCATCCTCACGCACGGGCAGGGCAGTTACCTCCTGCAGAGCCCGGTCGCCGGCCAGGTCACCGCGGTCCTCGCCCAGGAGGGAAGTCGGCTGCCCGCGGGCGCGCCCGTGGTGAAGGTCCGTACGGGCCAGGGCGACCAGGTCGTCCGCACGGTCGCCGCGGGCCGGGTCACCGCGCTCGCCGCCACCATCGGCCAGATCGTCCAGACCGGCGCGAACATCGCCGCCGTCGAGAAGGTCGCCCAGGCCTCGGACCCGCTGTACGCGACCGTGTACGTCCCCGCGGAGAACGCCGCCGCCATCCCCGCCCACGCCTCCGTCGACCTGACCGTCGCCTCGGTGCCGGCACAGCGGTACGGCGTGCTGCGCGGCCATGTGAAGTCGGTCGACCGCACCGCGGAGTCGGCCCAGCGGATCGCCGCGTTCCTCGGCGACGCCCAGCTGGGCGAGCAGTTCACGAGGACGGGCCGTCCGGTCGCCGTCCTCGTCCGGCTCGACCCGTCGTCCGCCACGAAGAGCGGCTACCGCTGGTCCTCCGCGGACGGCCCCCCGTACCGGCTGGACTCCATGACCCTGGCCACGGCCTCCATCCGCCTGGCCGACCAGCGTCCGCTCGATTGGCTGCTGCCGTGACCACCGCCCAGGAAACCCGCGGCCGCCGGCGCGCCGCCCCGCCCAAGCGCCGCCCGGTCCCCAAGGGGCGGGGGAAGACCGTCCGCACCCCCACCGTGCTCCAGATGGAGGCCGTGGAGTGCGGCGCCGCCTCGCTCGCGATGGTGCTCGGCCACTACGGCCGCCATGTCCCGCTGGAGGAGCTGCGCATCGCCTGCGGCGTCTCGCGGGACGGCTCGCGCGCCAGCAACCTGCTGAAGGCGGCCCGCAGCTACGGGCTGACCGCCAAGGGCATGCAGATGGACACCGCCGCCCTCGCCGAGGTGAAGGCACCGGCGGTCCTGTTCTGGGAGTTCAACCACTACGTCGTCTACGACGGCATGGGCCGCCGGCTCGGCCGGCGCGGGGTCTACATCAACGACCCCGCCAAGGGCCGCCGTTTCGTCCCCATGGAGGACTTCGACAGCAGCTTCACCGGCGTCGTCCTGGTCATGGAGCCGGGCGCGGGCTTCGAGAAGGGCGGCCGCAGACCCGGGGTCCTCGGCGCCATGCCGGCCCGGCTGCGCGGCACCGCGGGCACGATGCCCGCCGCCGTGCTCGCGAGCCTGCTGCTGGTGGCGGTCGGCGCGGCGGTGCCCGCCCTCAGCCGCACCTACATCGACATGTTCCTGATCGGCGGCCAGACCTCGCTGCTGGGCGTGCTGTTCGCGTCGATGGGCGCGTGCGTGCTGCTCACCGTGGTGCTGACCTGGCTGCAGCAGGCGAACCTGCTGCACGGCCGGATCATCTCCTCCACCCTCTCCAGCGCCCGCTTCCTGCGCCATCTGCTGCGCCTGCCGGTGACGTTCTTCGCCCAGCGCAGCCCCGCCGACCTGGTGCAGCGCCTGCAGTCCAACGACCAGGTGGCCGAGACCCTGGCCCGCGACCTCGCGGCGGCGGGCGTGGACGCGGTCGTGGTCGTGCTGTACGCGATCCTGCTCTACACCTACGACCCGCAGCTCACGCTGGTCGGCATCGGCGTCGCGCTGCTGAACGTCGTGGCGATGCGGGTCGTCGTACGGCTGCGCGCGACGCGGACGGCGAAGCTGCGCGCGGACACCGCACGGCTCACCAACACCGCCTACACCGGGCTGCAGTTGATCGAGACGATGAAGGCGACCGGCGGCGAGGACGGCTACTTCCGCAAGTGGGCGGGGCAGCACGCCACCACCCTGGAGGAGCAGCAGCGCCTCGGCGTGCCGAGCGCCTGGCTGGGCGTGGTCGCGCCGACCCTGGCGACGCTCAACAGCGCGCTGATCCTGTGGATCGGCGGGATGCGCGCGGTCGAGGGCCACATCTCGGTCGGTCTGCTGGTCGCCTTCCAGGCGCTGGTGACCCGGTTCACCGCGCCCCTCACCCGCCTCAACGGGGTCGCCGGGCGCATCCAGGACTTCGCGGCGGACGTGGCCCGGCTCAAGGACGTGGAGAACTTCCAGGCGGACCCGCTGTACGCGCGCGCGGGCACCGGCGAGTCCACCCGCCGGCTGCACGGCCATGTGGAGCTGGAGAACATCACCTTCGGCTACAGCCCCCTGGACAAGCCGCTGCTCACCGGGTTCGACCTGGTCGTGGGGCCGGGGCAGCAGGTGGCCCTGGTCGGCGGCTCCGGCAGCGGCAAGTCCACGGTCTCCCGCCTCATCTCGGGCCTGTACGCGCCCTGGGAGGGCGTGATCCGCATCGACGGGCAGCGGCTGGAGGACATCCCGCGCGGCGCGCTCGCGGCGTCGGTGTCCTTCGTCGACCAGGAGGTGTTCCTGTTCGAGGGCACGGTCCGCGACAACGTCGCCCTGTGGGACCCCTCCATCCCGGACGACGCGGTGACGGAGGCGCTCAGGGACGCGGCACTGTACGACGTGGTCGTGCGACGGCCCGGCGGCATCCACAGCCGGGTCGAGCAGGACGGCCGCAACTTCTCCGGCGGGCAGCGCCAGCGCCTGGAGATCGCCCGGGCGCTGGTGCGCCGGCCGAGCATCCTCGTGCTCGACGAGGTGACCAGCGCCCTGGACGCCGAGACCGAGCAGCTGGTGATGGACAACCTGCGGCGGCGCGGCTGCGCCTGCGTGGTGATCGCGCACCGGCTCAGCACCGTGCGCGACAGCGACGAGATCGTCGTGCTCCAGCACGGCACGGTGGTCGAACGCGGGCGGCACGAGGAGCTGGTGGCGCGCGGCGGCGCGTACGCCGCGCTGGTCAGGGAGCGATGAGATGACGTCCCTTCACGAGGGCCACCAGGGCGACCTGGTTCTGGGCGCGCTCGGGTCCCTGGGCACGCCGGTCGACTGCGCCGGGTTCAACCGGCTCGACCTGGAGGGCCCGCAGGTGCTGTGGCTGGTCGCGGCCGGCGCGGTGGACCTGTTCGCGGTCGACGAGGTGCAGCAGGGCCACTGGCACCACCTGGGCCGGCTGGAGGCGGGCTCGCTGCTGCTCGGCCCGGTCGCCGGCCCGCAGCACACGCTGATCGCGCGCCCCCTGCGGGACTGCGTGGTGCGCCGCGTCGAGCTGCGCGAGCTGTACCAGCCGGCGCACACGCAGACCTGGTCGTACGACGAGTACGGCAATCCGCAGTACGTGCCGCCGGAGACCAGCCCGCTGGAGTACGCCGTCGCGCTCGGCGTAGGCCGCAGCCTGTCCGTCCTGTTCCAGGCGCCGATGGCCGAGGAGCGGGCGGCCGCGCCCACCGACGACGACGTCTTCTGGATGCAGGTGCCGCCGGGCAGTGTCCAGTACGGGGCGCTGTACGGCGCCGAGGCGGCCGCGGACCTGCTGATGGACCCGGCGCTGTGGCAGAGCATGGTCGACCAGCAGTACCGGCTGCTGACCGCTCTGGACCGCTGGATCGAGCAGCTGGAGCGCACCCACGAGAACCGGACGGCGGAGGGCATCAAGGCCGGTGAGGCGGTCCGCGCGCAGGCCGACCGGACCCTGCTGGCGTCCATCGGCCGCTCCTCGGCGCAGCGGACCACGGCCGCCGACGCCGACGCCACCTACGCCGCCTGCAGGCTGGTCGCGCGCGCGGCCGGGATCACCCTCGCCGAACCCGCGCAGAGCGGCACCGAGAGCGACCGTCTCGATCCCGTCGAGCGGGTCGCCCTGGCCTCCCGGGTGCGTACCCGTGCCGTACGCCTGTACGGCCGCTGGTGGCGGGAGAACGTCGGCCCGCTGGTGGGGCACCGGGCCCTGTCGGGCGCGCCGGTCGCCCTGCTGTGGCGGCGCGGGGGGTACGTCGCGGTGCATCCGGCCACCGGCCGGGAGACCCCGATCGAGAAGGCGAACGCGGAGGAGTTCGAGCCGCGGGCGGTGATGTTCTACCGCCCGCTGCCCGACCGCGGGCTCACCCCGGCCGGGCTGCTGCGGTTCACCCTGCGCGGCACCGGAAGCGACGTGCTCAACCTCCTGCTCAGCGGCCTGGTGACGGTCGCCATCGGCGCCCTGGTGCCGGTCGCCACCGGGAAGGTGCTGGGGCAGTACGTGCCGAAGGCCCAGCAGGGGCTCATCGTGCAGGTCTGCCTGGCGGTGATGATCAGCAGTGTGGTGGCGGCGGCCTTCATGCTTCTGGAGAACCTGACCATCCTGCGGCTGGAGGGCCGGATCGAGGCCACCCTGCAACCGGCCGTCTGGGACCGGCTGCTGCGGCTGCCGACGAAGTTCTTCACCGAGCGCTCCACGGGCGAGCTGGCCAGCGCGGCCATGGGCATCAGCGCGATCCGCCGTCTGCTGGCGGGCGTCGGCCCGGTCGTCGCCCAGTCGGTGACCGTGGGCGTGATGAACCTGGCCCTGCTGTTCTGGTTCAGCGCGTCGATGGCGCTGGCGGCCATCGGCATGCTCGTCGTCATCGCCGCCGTGTTCCTGGGGCTCGGGTTGTGGCAGGTGCGCTGGCAGCGCCGGCTGGTGGTGCTCGGAAACAAGCTGAACAACCGGGCCTTCCAGACGCTGCGCGGGCTGCCGAAGCTCCGGGTGGCGGCGGCGGAGAACTACGCGTACGCGGCCTGGGCGTCGGAGTTCGCGCGCAGCCGTGAGCTGCAGCAGAAGGTGGGCCGCATCAAGAACCTCACCACGGTGATGGGCGCGGTCTACCTGCCGGTGTGCACCCTGCTGATGTTCATGCTGCTCGCGGGCCCGGCGCGCGGGTCGATGTCGGCGGCGGCCTTCCTCACCTTCAACACCTCGGTGACGATGCTGCTGACCTCCGTCACCCAGCTGACCGGAGCCTTCGTCTCGGCCGTGGCCGCGCTGCCGCTGTACGAGGAGATCAAGCCGGTGCTGGACGCGGTGCCGGAGGTGCGGGAGGCGAGCACCCGGCCCGGCCCGCTGTCCGGCGCGATCGAGGCGCGCCGGCTGTCGTTCCGGTACGCCGACGACGGGCCGCTGGTGCTGGACGACGTGTCGTTCGCGGTGCGGCCGGGCGAGTTCGTGGCGATCGTCGGCCCGAGCGGCTGCGGCAAGTCCACCCTGCTGCGGCTGCTGATCGGCTTCGACCGCCCGCTGTCCGGAGGTGTGCTGTACGACGGTCAGGACCTCGCGGCCCTCGACCAGTCGGCGGTGCGGCGGCAGTGCGGGGTGGTCCTCCAGCACGCCCAGCCGTTCAACGGCTCGATCCTGGACGTCATCCGGGGCACCGAGCCGTGCACGCCGGAGGAGGCGATGGCGGCGGCCGAGATGGCGGGGCTCGCGGAGGACATCAAGCGGATGCCGATGGGGCTGCACACCATCGTCGCGGGCAGCGGGGCGGTCTCCGGAGGGCAGCGGCAGCGCCTGATGATCGCCCAGGCCCTGGTGCGGCGCCCGCGGATCCTCTTCTTCGACGAGGCGACCAGCGCCCTGGACAACGACACGCAGCGCACGGTGATCGAGAGCACCCGCAAGCTCAACGCGACGCGGATCGTCATCGCGCACCGTCTGTCGACGGTGCTGGACGCCGACCGGGTCATCGTCATGGAGGACGGCAAGGTGGCCCAGCAGGGGGCGCCGGCCGAACTGCTCGCCGACACCGGCGGACGCCTCCACGAACTGGTCCGACGCCAGCTGGCGTGAGCGAACGGCCGGAAACCGGTTCCGCCCGTCCCCGTCCCGCCAGTGCGACGGAACCCGGCGGACACCACCGGCGGCCGTCCGGGCGGAAGCGTGATGGAGGGTGCGGGCGGCGGCCCGTCAACTCCCGTTCGCGGTCTGCGATGTCCGCGTCTGCCCTTACAGTGGGCACCCGCTGCCATACGGCGTGAAACCGCAGACACAACGCAGACAGGAAGGTCCAGGCAACGTGTTCCAAGACGCCCCCATCTACCACCGGCTGGTCGCCGAGCGCGGCGACGTGCCGGCCCGAGTCCGTGACGCGGCCCTGCACATACATCGCGAACTCGAGGGTGTGATGGGCCGTTCGCTCGCCTCGTACCAGCCGGGTCCGCCGCCCACGAGCGCGCCACCGAGGCCGTACTCGGCGCTGCCGCCAGGTTTGTAGGGCGGCGGCACCCGGAGCTACGACACCCGCGGCGCGCGTCAGGGCGCCGCGGGCACCCGCGCGCAGCCGTCCCGGAGTCGTCCGTCGGGGCCCGACAGGGGCGGGGCGCCGGCGCGAAGACAGCCTCGTCCGCCCCGGATCGGCGTACGAAACCCCTGGACTGGGTACCCACCGGCCCATGCGGACAAGCGTGGTGGATGTGGGGTCGAACACCGTCCGGCTGATGGTGGCGGACGCGGAGGGCGGGGTGCCGTTGCCGGTCCACACCGCGAAGTGGCGCCTGCGGCTGTCCGAACAGGTCAGGCCCGGGGACCGCATCCCTGAGGAGGCCGTGGAGCGGCTGGTCGGGGCGGTCGCCGAGGCGAGCGCGACCGCGTCCCGGTGGGGCGCGTCCGGTCCGCTGGCCTTCGCCACCGCCGTGGTGCGCGGTGCGCCGAACCGGCTGGAGGTGCTGCGGGCGGTCCGGACGCGGACCGGGGTCGCGCTGTGCACGCTGCCCGGAGAGGTCGAGGCCGAGCTCACGTTCCTCGGGGCGCGGCGCTGGATGGGCTGGCGCTCGGGGCCGCTCGCCCTGCTGGACATCGGCGGCGGTTCACTCGAAGTCGCCTTCGGGCGTGGCCGGTTGCCGGACTTCGTGGCCTCGCTGCCGCTGGGCGCGGGGCGGCTGACCCATCAGTTCCTCACGCCCGAGGACCCGCCGTCCCCGGAGCGGCTGAAGGCTCTGCGGCGCGAGGTGCGGCATCAACTGCGGGACGCGGCCGCCCGGATCCGCTGGGAGGGGCCGCGCACCGCGGTGGCGACCTCGCGCACCTTCCAGCAGCTCGGGCGGCTGTGCGGTGCCGCACCCGGTCGTTACGGCCCCTTCGTGGAGCGGCCGTTGCGCCGGGCGGACCTCAGAGAGGCGATCGACAGGCTGGCCGCCCTGCCCGCCGCCGCCCGCGCCGCGCTCCCGGGCATCTCCGCGCCGCGCGCCGCGCAGAGCCTGGCCGGAGCGGTGGTCGCGCACACGGCGATGAAGCTGACCGGCATCTCGGCGGTCACCATCTGCCCCTGGGCCATCCGGGAGGGGGTGCTGCTGCGGCACATCGAGGACGGGCCGGGCTGGTGGGCGGAGATGTCCCGCCGCAGCGAGGAGGTCGGCCCGCCCGACCCGCTCCCCCTGCGCGTCGCGACCGCCACGAACTGAGAGGGGCCGCGCCGGGAACCCCCGCGCGGCCTCGACCGGCCACGACCGGATCCGACGGGCCTCGACCAGCTTCGACCGGCCCTCACCGGCCTCGACGGCACCAGCCTCCCGCACGGCCACCGGGCACGCGCCCCTGCCGGGCGCTCGGCCCCATGCCGGGCGCCAGGCGCCGAGCACGGGCGGACTCGGTCCCACGCCGAAAACTCGACCTCATGCCGGGGGCACTCGACCCAGTGCCGGGGCCCGCCGCACACCCCGTCTCACCCCGCCGCGGGTGTCGCCCGCCCCTCCCGGGTACCCGAGCCCCATGAACCACGATCGCCGAGGACCCGAGCTGCCTACCGCGCGGGGCCCGGTCTCCGCCGCCGTCGTCGCGTATCTGCTCGGTCGCGGGCCGCTGCCCGGCGCCGAGGAGTCCGGCGGCGCGGACCCGTACGGTGACGACCTGCAGCTCGCCCTGTACCTCTGCTACGAGCTGCACTACCGCGGGTTCGCGGGCGTCGCCCCGGAGCGCGAATGGGACCCGGACCTGCTGCGGGTGCGGGCGGCGTTGGAACAGCGCTTCCTGTCCGCCCTGCGCGCCGACACGCCCGCGCACGCCGGTCTCGACGACGCGCTCGCCGCGCTCCTCGTCGAACCGGTCGAGGGCACGGGAGTCACCCACTACCTGCGGGACGAGGGCGAACTGTGGCAGCTGCGCGAGTACGCGGCCCAGCGCTCCCTGTACCACCTCAAGGAGGCCGACCCGCACGCCTGGGTGCTGCCGCGGCTGTGGGGGCGGGCCAAGGCGGCGATGGCGGCGGTGGAGTACGACGAGTTCGGCGGGGGCCGCCCGGACCGGGTGCACGCCCGCCTGTTCGCGGACCTGATGACCGACCTGGACCTGGACACGGCGTACGGCCGCCACCTGGACGCGGCCTCGGCGGAACTGCTGGCCATCGTGAACATGATGTCCCTGTTCGGCCTGCACCGGGCGCTGCGGGGCGCCCTGGTCGGCCACTTCGCCGCGGTGGAGATCACCTCCTCCCCCGGCTCGCGGCGGCTGGCCGAGGCGATGCGCCGCACCGGCGCCGGACCGGCCGCGGAGTTCTTCTACGACGAGCACGTCGAGGCGGACGCGGTGCACGAGCAGGTGGTGCGCCACGACGTCATCGGCGGGCTGCTGGCCGAGGAGCCGCATCTGGCGGCCGACATCGCCTTCGGCATCGACGCGACCGAACACCTGGAGGGCCGCTTCGCCGCCCGTCTGCTCGCCGACTGGCGGGCGGGCCGGTCCTCGCTGCGCACGCCGCTGCCGGCACCCATGACCCATATATCCTGATTGTCTGGGTACTCGCGCCCCTGTGCATTCACTGGTACTCCCGGGCGTCTACGCCCCCCAGGACGACACCGCCCTGCTGGCCGAGGCGCTGGCCGCCGAACCCCTGCCGCCGGGCGCGCGGGTGCTCGACGTGGGCACCGGCAGCGGCGCGCTGGCCCTCGAGGCCGCCCGGCGGGGCGCCCAGGTGACCGCCGTCGACGTCTCGCGCCGGGCGGTGTGGACGGCGCGGCTCAACGCGTGGCTGGCCCGCCTGCCGGTCCACATCCGGCGCGGCAACCTCTTCGGTCCGGTGCGCGGTGGATCGTTCGACCTCATCCTCGCCAACCCGCCCTATGTGCCGGCGCCCGGCGCGCGAGGCGAGCCGCGGGGCAGGTCGCGCGCCTGGGACGCGGGGCACGACGGGCGGCTCGTGCTGGACCGGCTCTGCCGGGACGCGCCCGGCCTGCTGCGGCCCGGAGGCGTCCTGCTGATCGTCCACTCCGCGCTGAGCGGGCCCGGCCACACCGTGGACCGGCTGCGCGCGGCCGGGCTCAAGGCCGCCGTGGTGCGCCGCCGGTGGATCGCACTCGGGCCCGTCCTGCGGGCGCGGCGGAGCTGGCTGCGGGAGCGCGGTCTGCTCTCCGTGGCCGACGAGAAGGAAGAGCTGGTGGTCATCCGTGCCGAACGCACCCTCTGAAGGCCCCCGTCCGGACCCGCCCCGCCGGGTCACCATGCGGCGGCGCGGGCCGATCCTCGTGGACGGACCCGTGGAGGTGGAACTGGAGGACGGCACCACCGTCTCCTCCGACCGCTTCCGGGTGGCCCTGTGCACCTGCCGCCGCAGCCGCCGCTACCCGTGGTGCGACACCAGTCACCGCGACCGGGCCTGAGGCCGCGGGAACGAGAACGCTCCGCGTCCGGCCGGCGGACCGGCGGAACACGGAGCGAAGGTGATACCAGGGGTCGGCGGGCGGCCCCACTCCGCCCGGCCGACCCCTGGTGCGAGATCGCCGTGGTCCCCGCTACAGGGGCTCGCACTCCCCAGCTACGGGACCCTTCAGTTGTTTCACGGGGACGGCGCGATCCCGGTCCCTAGAACGCGAAGACGCTCGACATGGCGGCGTCCTTCACGCAGGTGTTGGCGAAGGTGCGCTCGTAGGAGACGCGCTTGCCCTGCCAGACGCCGGCGGCCGTGACGACCACCGGGTTGTACTCCTTGGTGCACAGCACGTCCCGCTTGACCGTCAGGGCGTCGAAGTCCCCGCCGGCGGCGCGTAGTTCCGCGCACGCCAGCGCCGGCGCCGGATGGGTGCCGGAGGACGTGGGGGCGCAGCCCAGGGTGACGGCACGTTCGGGGGTCGCGGCCGCCGCGTTCTCGCCGTGGCCCACGGTGAGCACCAGGGCCGAGGGGGCGTAGAGCGAGGCGGGGGCGCTGGACGGGGTGGCGAGCGCGGCCCCCGTGAGGGGTCCGCAGACGGCGGTGGCCGTCAGGCCGAGAGTCGCTGCCCAGCGCGCGGTGTTCCGCATTGTGTGCTTCCTTCCGCTCGAGATTTCTTCGATGAGAGATACCGGAGCCGGCACGGTCGGTGCCTGACCGGCGCCCCGGAGTCTGCCGAGTCCGCCGCCGAAACTCACATCGAAGGCATGGGTTTCGGTAACCTTGTGTGTTGAAGCAGTGGCGTGAAGTCACAGAGTCCGAACGTTCCGACCCCCAATCTGTGGGGTTGCGGATCGCCGAATCAGGTCGGATGGCTTGATTCCTTACGTTCGTTAATCGTCCTGAAACATTCCGGTTGCGCTCTCGGCGGACCGCTTCGCGACCCCTTGTGTTCATGTGGGCGTGACGGTGGAGCGCGGGGAGATCACCGCCGTCGGCCGTATACCGGCCCCGCACGGCCGAGGGGCGCGGCCGCCGAGCACGCGCCCCCGGACAACCGGCCCGCCGCGGGGCCCCGTTGTCGTACCCGCCCGCTACGTTGGGGCCATGACGGACTTCGTACTGGTGGCAGGCGCGTGGCTCGGCGGGTGGGCGTGGGACGAGGTCGTCCCCCTCTTGCGGAAGTCAGGGCACGGCGCGCATCCCCTCACCCTCACCGGCCTGGCCGAGAAAAAGGGCACGCCGGCCGGACAGCAGACGCATGTGCGGGACATCGTCGACCACGTCGAGCGCCTCGACCTGCGGGACGTCGTGCTGGTCGGGCACAGCTACTCCGGAATCCCGGTGGGCCAGGCGGCCGAGCGGATCGGCGACCGGCTCCGGCGCGTGGTGTTCGTCGACGCCAACGTCCCTGTCGACGGGACGTCGTTCCTCGCGAGCTTCCCGAGCGAGCACATTCGGCAGGCGCTCGCGGAGCACGACGGCGTCTGGCCGCCCCTCGCCCCGGAGGACTACGCGGGACAGGAACTGACCGGCCCGCAGATCGACCGCATCGTCACCGAGGGCACGCCCCACCCGGGCGGCACCCTCACCGAGCCCGCCGTGCTGAGCCGTCCGCTCGCCGAGCTGCCGGCCACGTACGTCAAGTGCCTGCTGGACGGCCCCGAACCGCCGCCCGCCGTGGCCGCGCTGCTCACCGGCGAGCGGTGGGAACTGGAGAAGCTGGACACCGGACACTGGCCGATGTTCTCCCGGCCGCGCGAGCTGGCCGCGATCCTCCTCGCGGCGGCGGGGGGTTGACCGTCGGACGGCTCCTACCCGCCAGTATCGTCGGGGGCCACGCGGGCTCAGCGACGAGAGGCGGGACGGACGCATGGCGCGGCACTGGGCGGACTTCCAGTACGAGATCTATCTCAACGGGATGACGGGGGCCGTACCGCGGCTGCCCACCGATCTCACCCGGCTGGAGGAGCTGACCGAGCAGCGGCTCGGCCCCGGCCCGGTCGGCTATGTCGCGGGCAGCGCGGGCAGCGGCAGCACGGCGCGCGCCAACCGGGCGGCCCTGGACCGGCGCCGGATCGTTCCGCGGATGCTGCGGGACGTGCACGAACGCGACCTGTCGGTGCGGGTGCTGGGACGTGACCTGCCCGCGCCGCTGGCGCTGGCCCCGGTCGGAGTGCTGTCGATCATGCATCCGGAGGCCGAGTCGGCGGCCGCGCGGGCCGCCGCCGCGCAGGGCGTGCCGTACATCCTGTCCTCGGCGTCCAGCACTCCGATGGAACAGGTCGCGGAGGCGATGGGCGACGCCGAGCGGTGGTTCCAGCTCTACTGGGCCAAGGACCGCGAGGTGACGCGGAGTTTCCTGAACCGGGCGAAGGCCTCGGGCTTCTCGGTCCTCGTCGTCACACTGGACACGCCGCTGCTGGCATGGCGGCCGCGCGACCTCGACCAGGCGTACCTGCCGTTCCTGCACGGCGTGGGCACCGCCAACTACTTCTCCGACCCGGCTTTCCGAGCTGGTCTGGCCAAGCCGGTGCACGAGGACCCGAACGCGGCGGTGATGCACTTCGTCGGCATGTTCGCCGACCCCGGCAAGACCTGGCCCGACCTGGCGTTCCTGCGGGAGAACTGGGACGGCCCGATCGTCCTCAAGGGCATTCTGCACCCGGACGACGCCCGGCTCGCCGCCGACGCCGGGATGGACGGGGTGGTCGTCTCCAACCACGGCGGCCGCCAGGTGGCCGGGTCGGTCGCGGCAGCCGACGCGCTGCCCCGGGTGGCGCGGGCCGTCGGCGACCGGCTGACCGTCCTGTTCGACAGCGGCGTCCGCACCGGGGACGACGTCTTCAAGGCGCTCGCCCTCGGTGCGTCCGCCGTGCTGCTGGGACGGCCGTACGTGTACGGGCTCGGCCTCGACGGCCGGGCGGGCGTGGAACACGTGATCCGCTGCCTGCTCGCGGAGTTCGACCTCACCCTCGCCCTGTCGGGGCACGCGGGACCGGGCACGGTGGGCCCCGGCGACCTGGTCGAGGACGCCGTCTGACCGCCGGCCGGGTTCCGCGTGGCCGCCTCCCCCGATGCGGGAGGCGGCCACGGCCGTTCACGCGTTGGTGCGGGAGAGTCCCACCGGGTGGGCGGACGGCGCGCCCGTGCCCGCGATCGACAGCGAACCGGGGCTCGCCGACGGCGAGTCGGTCAGCCAGCGCTGGTCGTCGGAGCCGTCGCGGACCTTGACGACGATGTCGGCGCCCGGGGTGCGGGTGGTGGGGGCGAGCGCGAGCCGCTCGTCCCACCGGGCGAGCAACTCGCCCCGCACGGTGAGGTCGTAGCGCACGTCGGGGCCGCGCCGCGCGTCCGCGTCCGCGCAGGTGCCGAGGATGACGACACCGGCGTCCGCGTGCGAGTCCAGGCACAGGCCGGGATCGGCGAAGCTGCGCAGCAGCCCGTCGTTCTCCAGCGACCACAGCTGGGTCCACGCCGGGGAGCACGGGGCGAGTCGGACGTCCGCCCCGGCCTTCGGCTCGCCCCGGATGTCGAGGCACAGGCCGGCGGCGGCGTCGCGCAGCCGCGTCTGCCGGGTGGCGGTGGGCAGCCCCGCCGTGCCGGGCCGCCCCGGGGAGCCGGCGGTCGGCGCCGGGGAGCCGGGGCCGGGTGCCGTACGCCGTGCGCCGGTCACCCCCGGGGCCGGGGTGCCGCCGTCGTCGTGCGACCACAGGCTGACGCCGAGCACGGTGGCCAGCAGTCCGGCCGAGGCCAGCCCGACGCCGGTGCGCAGCGCCCGGGACGACCGCCGACCGGGGGGCAGGAACCGCGCGGCGGCCGGGAAGCGGGACAGCACCCGATGGCGGCCGGCGCCGGGCGGCCGGCCGGCGCCGTGCCGGGCGGCGCCCCTGGACCGCGCCCGGTGCGGGGTCCGGCCGGGGCGGGAGTCCAGATAGCGGCGGGCGCCCCAGCCGAGCACCGCCTCGGCGAGCAGGGCGCCCGTCCCGCGCTCCACCTGGCCGAGCTGTTCCGCCCCGTCCCGGCAGTAGCGGCACTCGGCCAAGTGCCGCTGGACGTCCGGGAGCAGGGCGCCGCCGCGCCGGATCGGCACGTCCAGCAGGCGGTTGTAGAAGCGGCAGTCGTCGGTCGGCGCGAGTTCCCGGTGGGCGCGGACACAGCCCTCGCGGAACTGCTCCCGCGCCTGCTCCAGGGCGAACGAGGCGGTGTCGTCGTCCATCCCGAGCAGGGCGGCCGGGGCGGCGAGCGGCTCGGCCTCCACCTCGGTGTGCCACAGCAGGCAGCGGGCGACCGCGGGGAGGTTCTCGAAGGAGCGCTGGGCGAGCCGGCGGTTCTCCGGCGTCAGGGACACGGCCGCGCGCATACCGCGTCCGCCGGCGGGTTTGCGCAGTGCGGGCAGCACCTCGGACACGCGGTCCTCGGCGGCCCACCGCCGCACGGTGTCGCGGACGCCGAGCAGCAGCCGGGGGCGCAGCGCCGTGCCCGGTTCGCCCAGCGTCAGCCGGTCCAGAGCGTGGTGGAAGGCGGCCGAGGTGACCATGGCGGCGATCGGCGCGGAGGAGGCGAGGCAGATGACGGCGTAGTCGTGGACGGGCTGCCAGTGGCGGGCGATCAGCAGGGCGACGCAGTGCGCGACCTCGTCGTCCGTGCTGCCTCTGAGCCGGGCGGCGAGGGACTCGTCGGATTCCTCGGGGACCCCGCCCGGCGGCGGGTAGGGAGGAAGCGGGGGGTGGGGGGTGGGCACGGAGCGGATTCCTTTGGTGCGTAACCAGGAGGTGTGGGCGCGAGGGGCAGGGCTCCGCCCGGCGGCGAATCGGCTCGAATGCCCCAACTGTCGCTGCGGAAAAGGCCGTTGCCCCCCACAAGGTGGCTCACCCTTCCACACCGGGACGACGGCCAACAAGGCGCCCGGGGCGACATCCGCCTCTTTGACGGAAAGTCGGGACACAGCGCGTCCCTTGTCCCGGGCGCCGACTCGCGCCTCGGGAGTGCGCCCCGTGTGAAACCCGCGCACGCGCCGGCGCGTCACGCACGCTCCCGGGCCGCCCGTCCGAGGAGTCCACTGGAGCCGGCCCCTCGGATCAGGCCCGGCGCGGAACGGCGGCTCTCCCGCGCGCGAAGGCCGCCGACCGTGTTCCTCCCGCCCTCGGTCGGCGGCCCCCGGGGGACGCCGTGTCAGATCTGCCAGGAGCGCAACCGGTCGGCGGCGCCATAGACGTCGGACTTCCCGGACATCAGGTCGCGTGCGAGGTCGACGAGGGCGCCGTAGGGCGGGTCGATGCCCACTCCGCTGACGAACATGTACGCCACCGCCGTCGCGCAGGCGAAGCGGGCGTTGGCCGAGGGCAGCGGTTTGAGCAGGGCGAGGGTGTGCAGGAGCGCGGCGGCCCGCCAGGCGGGGTCGGAGTCCACGCCGAGGCGGGGCGGGTCGACACGGTGGCGGGCCACGGCGGCCACCAGTGCCGAGAAGTCGTTCACCGTGGGCTGGTCGGGCAGGACTTCCTCATGGCGCTGAAGCAGCCAGGGCACGTCGATATGGATGACGGGAGTCATCGGTCAGGCGGCCCGCCCCTCGCCGCTGCTGGGCTGCTCGTCCTCGGGAAAGGCGGCCGCGAACTCCTCGGCGTGGGCCGCGAAGAACCTACGGAACGCCTCGGCGCCCTCCTGCAGGGCCCGGTGCCGGGCTATGTCGGCAGCCGCCGCCTCGCGTACGAGCGCCTTCATCGACGTACCGCGTTCCTTGGCGATCTGCCGCAGATCCTCCAGCTCGCGGTCGCTGAACTCCACATTCAGGGCTGGCATGACGTCACGGTACCGCGAGGCTGTTCGGCCGTAAATATCCGCTGGTCACAGCCGTGGAGGGATGGTACCGGGGGCTGGCTGGAGACCTGCTCCGGCCGGGCCCGGGAGGGGCGGGGCCGATCCCGGCGGGAGGCGGCGCGGGCCGGGCCGCGCCGCCTCCCGCCAGAGGACGCCGACGTCGGTCGCGCCCGGACGCCGGCGTCCCGGCAGCCTCGCGACGGCAGTGGATCGCCGCTCGCGCGGGGGCGGGAAAGCACTACGCTGGAACGCAAGGGACGCGCCTGTTTACCGTGAGTGTGCGCGATGGAGTGGCGACGATGAGCCCGGTGCATCCGTTCGACGAGGCCGTCACCGCTCGGGCCGTCGTCGACGAGAGCGGCGTCGTCGTCGAGTGGAACGAGGGCGCGCAGCGTCTGCTGGGCCGGCCTCCGGAGGAGGTCGTGGGCAGGCCGGCCGCAAAGCTGCTGGCCGACGGCCCGCCCGCCGCGCCGCCCGAGGGCCGCCGCTGGAACGGCACGCTCACCCTGCGGCACGGCGACGGGCGCCCCGTGTCCGTCTGGGTCCTCGCCCACCACCGGCCGCCGGAGGACGGCGGCGACTGGCTGCTCGTCACACCTCTGCCGGGCGGCGGACCGCCGGACGCGGACGACACGCTCTCCCGGGCCGGACTCCTGGACTCCCCCTGCGCCCTCTCCGTCTACGACGAGCGGCTGCGCCTGCACTCCATGAACGCCGCCATGGCCGAGGTGATCGGGCTGCCCCGGGAGCGGCTGCGCGGGCTGCGCGCCCCCGAGATCGGGGGCCGGCCGGAGAGCGAGGACATCGAACGCAACCTGCAGCACGTGCTCGCCACCGGCCGCGGGCACGACGTACGGACGTACCTGCCGATGAGGGGCGACAGCCCGACGAACGCGTGGCTCGCCCGGATGTCCCCGATCACCGACGCGACCGGGCGGGTGCGCGGGGTGTGCGTCGCCGTCCACGACTTCACCGAGCAGTACCTGGCGCAGGAACGGCTGCAACTGGTGAACCACGCGAGCGTCCGTATCGGCACCACGCTCGACGTCACCCGCACGGCGCAGGAGCTCGCCGACGTCTGCGTCCCGGCGCTCGCCGACTTCGTCAGCGTCGACCTGCTGGACCCTCCGGAGTCCGGCGGGGAGATCCCCACCGGGCCGCTCGCCGTGCCGGTCGGCCTGCGCCGCGCCGCCCACCGGTCCGTGACTCCGGGCAGCCCGGAGGCCGTGGCGCGGCCCGGCCAGCTGGAGACCTACCCCCTCATGTCGCCCCAGGGCGCCTCCCTGCTGGCCGGCCACGCGGTGGTGGTGTCGAAGGGCGCGGGCGACCTGGAGAAGTGGCTGTCCTGGGACCCGGTGCGCAGCCGGCGGGTGGAGGAGTACGGCATCCACTCCACGATGTCGGTGCCGATCCAGGCCCGCGGTGTCACCCTAGGGGTCGCCGTGTTCACCCGGTTCCGGCGTCCGGACCCGTTCCGGCCCGAGGACGTCCTGCTGGCCGAGGAGGTGACGGCCCGCGCGGCCGTCTGCGTCGACAACGCCCGCCGCTACAGCCGGCAGCGCGAGACCGCCCTCGCCCTGCAGCGCAGCCTGCTGCCCCGCACCCTGCCGCGCACGGCCGCCGTCGACGCGGCGTCCCGCTATCTCCCGGCGGCGCGGGCGGGGGTCGGCGGCGACTGGTTCGACGTGATCCCGCTGTCCGGGATGCGGGTCGCCATGGTCGTCGGGGACGTCATCGGGCACGGGGTGCAGGCGTCGGCGACCATGGGCCGGCTGCGCACCGCCGTACGCACGCTCGCCGACATCGACCTGGCCCCGGACGAGCTGCTCACCCACCTCGACGACCTGGTCGGCCGGACGACCGCCGAGGCGGGCGACGAGGACCGCCCCGGCGAGGTCGGCGCCACCTGCCTGTACGCGGTGTACGACCCGGTGTCGCGCCGCTGTGCGCTCGCCCGCGCGGGACACCCGTCGCCGGTGATGATCCCGCCCGACGGGCCGCCCCGGCCGCTGGAGCTGCCGGAGGGCCCGGCGCTGGGCCTGGGCGGACTGCCGTTCGAGTCGGCGGAGTTCGAGCTGCGGGAGGGCACCCTGCTCTCCTTCTACACCGACGGGCTGGTCGAGAGCGGCGGCCGGGACGCCGAGGCGGGCCGGCGGGCACTGTGCACGGCGCTGGGCGCGCCGTCCGGTTCCCTGGACGAGACCTGCGACCGGGTGCTGCACGCGCTGCTGCCGCCGGGCGGCTCCTCGGACGACGTGGCCCTGCTGCTCGCCCGGACCAGGGGCCTGGCGCCGTCCGAGGTGGCGACCTGGCTGATCCCGGCCGACCCCGCCCTGGTCGCCCCGATCCGCCGGCAGGCCGTCGAGCAGCTCGGTGTATGGGACCTGAGCGAGGCGGTGTTCACCACCGAGCTGGTGGTGAGCGAGCTGGTCACCAACGCCATCCGGTACGGCACCCCGCCGATCCGGCTGCGGCTGATCCACGACGACGACCGCATCATCTGCGAGGTGTCCGACACCAGCCACACCGCCCCGCACCTGCGGCGCGCCAAGACCTGGGACGAGGGCGGGCGCGGTCTGCTCCTGGTCGCCCGGCTGACCCGGCGCTGGGGCAGCAGGCACACCGCCGAGGGCAAGACCATCTGGGCGGAGCTGTCCCCCCTCGACGAGGACTGAGCCGCGCGGAGTGCGCGTGCACGGTCAGGAGGCGTCCTTCAGCCAGGGCCTGACCTGGCGTCGGGCCTCGTGCAGCCGCGACTTGAACGTGCCGAGCGGAATGCCGATCCGCTCGGCGGCCTCGGCGTACTCCAGCCGGCAGATGTCCCGGTACACCAGCGGCCCCACCAGATGCGGATGCTCCCGCTCCAGCCGGTCCAGCGCCTCCAGCAGGTCGACCCGGGACCCGGCGATCACGCTCGTGGTGCGCGGGTCGGCCTGCTGCGCGGGCTCGACGGCGGCGGGCTGCTCGGCGGCCCGGCGCCTGAGCTCGCGGTACTTCTGCCGGCAGCAGTTCGCGACGACCGTGTGGAGCCAGGTGCCGAAGCGGCTGCGGCCCTCGAAACCGGTGATCTTCCGCGCGATCTGCAGCAGGACGTCCTGCGCCGCCTCCTCCGCGTCCTCGCGGCAGGGCAGGAAGCGCCCGCAGCGCCGCAGCACTTCGGGGCGCACCTCCCGCAGCAGCTCCTCCAGCGCGGCCCCGTCGCCCGCGGCGGCCCGGCGGGCGAGGTCTTCGGTCAGCGCCGCGTTCAGCACGACGGGTCTCCCTCGGAGTCGATCTCGGGCGGGCATGATAGTGCCATGCAGTCCCTCGAGCGGATCGGCCGCTACAGGCTCGAACGGCGCCTGGGCACCGGCGCCTTCGGCACGGTGTGGCTCGCCCACGACGATGCGCTCGAGGCCCCGGTGGCCGTCAAGGTCCTCGCCGAGAACTGGGCGCACCGGCTCGACATCCGCGAACGGTTCCTGGCCGAGGCACGGTTGCTGCGCAGGGCCGGCTCGGACCGGGTGGTGCAGGTCTACGACATCGGTGAACTGCCCGACGGCAGGCCGTACTTCGTCATGGAGTACGCCGACGCCGGCACCCTCGCCGAACGGGCCGCCGCCGGGCCCCTCCCCGTCCGCGAGGCGCTGGTGCTGACCGCCCTGGCCGCCCGCTGCGCCCACGCCCTGCACGAGGCGGGCATCGTGCACCGGGACGTCAAGCCGAGCAACATCCTGCTGCGCACGGCCCCGGACGGCAGCCGGCGGGTGCTGCTCGCCGACCTCGGGCTGGCCAAGAGCCTGGCGCAGGCGTCGGGTCTGACCCAGGCCGCGGGTTCGGCCGGGTACCGGCCGCCGGAGCAGGCCGAGCCGGGCGCCGGCATCGACGCGCGCGCCGACGTCTACGGCCTGGGCGCGGTCGGCTACCGGCTCCTCACCGGCGCGGTCCCCGGCGCCCCCGGCAGGGTCGAGCCACCGGAGCGGCTGCGGCCGGGCCTGGACGCCGCTGTCGGGCAGGCCGTCCTGCGCGCCCTGGAACCGGACCGCGAACGACGCTGGCCCACCGCAATGGCGTTCGCGCAGAAGCTGGAGGAGCTGGCGGAGCTGCCCGAGCCGAGGGAGCGCCCGGCAGGGGTGAAGGAGGCGGAGGAGCCGGACCAGGCGGCCGGGGCGGAGGAGGCGGAAAACTCGGGTCAGGCGGTCGGGACGGCCGAGTCGGCGCCCTCGGCCGCCGGTCCCCGCCGGCGCCGGGAGGCGGTGATCGCGCTCGCCGCCGTGGCCGCCGCGCTTGCCGTGGTCGCCGCCGCCGTGGTCATGTTCGCCCTGACGATCCGGCCGCCCGCGGCACCGCACGACGTACGGGTGCGGGACGCCACCGGCCGGATCACGGTTCAGGTGCCGGCCGCCTGGGCGGGCCAACTGCGGGACTCCGGCTGGGATCCGGCGGCGCTCGGGCTGCGCGCCGGACACGAGCCCGGGCTCGCCGTCGCCGACGACCTGGCGCGGTGGCAGGACGCCGGGTCTCCCGTGGACGGCGTGTTCGTCGGCCTGAGCCGGAGCGGCGACGTCACGGCCCGGGTCGGCGCCCTGTCCCACCGCGGCTGCCACTACGACGGCGACCGCGCCTGGGCGGGCGGGCACTGGCACGGCCGGATCCGCCGGTGGAGCCGCTGCGGCGACGGGGGCGGCATCACGGAGGGCGCGCTCGTCCCGGCCGACGGGGCGGTACGGCCCCAGGTGTACGTGCAGATCCGCCGCCACGACGGCGCCGACCCGACCGACCGCGTACTCCGCTCCCTCCGAGTCACCTGACGTCCACGGGATCCGGGTGCGAGCAGTCGCGGTACCGAAGGTTCCGCTGGGATTGGTCTTGCCGGGAGGTGGCCCGGGTCAGGGAGGGAGCTGGAAGGTCCCGCGGGTTCCGGGGTTCACGGGGGTGCTCATCGGCGGTACGGGGTGGCGGCGACGGCGGGCAGGAGGGCGACGGCGGGTGCGGTACTGGTCATTTCTCCTCCGGAGCAGGAGCGCGGGCGTGGTGGCGCACCGGCCCGGCCCAGCTCAGGGCGTCCGTGGGCCTGTGCGCGCCGGGGTCGTTCGTCGGCGGAGGCCCGGTCGTGTCGGTCATGCCCCTCCTGCTCGTCGCCGGATTCCTCCGCGTCGGACCGGCTGGGCCCGGTCACCGCGAGGCAGCCGCCTGGATGAGGGCCGTCGCCGCCGTCTCGATGTCCGCCGACGTGGTCCAGCGGCCCAGGGAGAGCCGCAGCGCGCCGAGCGCGCGGGCCGGGTCGACGCCCATGGCGGCAAGAACGGGTGAGGGGGTGTGGGTCCCGCTGTGGCAGGCCGATCCGGTGGAGGCCGCGATCCGGCGGGCGACGGCGAGGACGTCGTGGCCGAGCACGCCGTCGATGCTGATGTTCAGCGTGTTCGGCAGGCGGTTGTTCTCCGGGCCGTTGAGGTGGACGCGGCCGGGCAGCCCGTCGGTGAGCCGCCGGTGGAGGTCGTCGCGCAGCGCGGCGGTGCGGGCCGGGGCGCCGTCGGCGAGGTCGGCCTCGGCGATCCGGGCCGCGGTGCCGAGGGCGACGGCCAGGGCGACGTTCTCGGTGCCGGCCCGCAGCCCGCGCTCCTGGCCGCCGCCGTACACGACCGGCTCCAGCTCCACGCCGTCGCGCACGTAGAGGGCGGCGGCGCCCTTCGGCGCGTACACCTTGTGCCCCACGACCGTGAGCAGGTCCACGCCCAGGGCTTTCACGTCGAGCGGGATCTTCCCCACCGCCTGGGCGGCGTCGCAGTGAAAGAGCGCCCCGTGCTCGTGGGCGAGGGAGGCGAGTTCGGCGACCGGCTGGAGGGTGCCGGTCTCGTTGTTCGCGGCCATCACCGACACCACCACCGTGTCCTGGGCGAGGGCCGCGGCCAGGCCGGAGGGGTCGACGAGTCCGTCGCGGTCCACGGGCAGGACGGTCACCCGCGCGCCGTGCAGGCGCTCCAGCGCGCGGCAGGTTTCCAGGACGGCCGGGTGCTCGGTGGCCTGTGTGATCACATGCGGGCGGGGGCGTCCGGAGGCCAGGACGGCGCCGCGCAGCGCGAGCAGGTCCGCCTCGGAGCCGGAGGCCGTGAGGACGACCTCGTCCGCGTGCGCGCCGATCAGACCGGCGACCCGGGTGCGGGCCGCGGCCAGCGCCCGTCGAGGCGTCTCGCCGTAGGGGTGGCCGCTGGAGGGGTTGCCGAAGAAGTCCGTCAGGTACGGGGCCATCGCCTCGGCTACGCGCGGGTCGACGGGGGTGGTGGCGTTGTAGTCCAGGTAGACCGGTCCGCCGGCCGGCCCCGGGTGCGGCGGGAGGTCGCCGCCCGGGCCCCTCACGTCAGATCCGAGGCGTCGACGGGCAGCGCCGACAGGCGCCACTCCAGCATGCCGTCGTCGAGGCGGATCGCCCGGCGGCCGCGGTCGGTCAGCAGCCGGACCGCGTCGTAGGCCAGGACGCAGTACTCGCCGCGGCAGTACACGACGATCTCGGTGTCCTCCGGCAGCTCGTCGATCCGGCCGGCCAGCTCCTCGACCGGGATGGAGATCGCCCCGGGGATGTGCCCGGCCCGGTACTCCTCGACCGGTCGGACGTCGAGTACGACGACGTCGCCGGCAGCGATCCTCACCCGCAGCTCCTCACGGCTGACCTCGGCCGCGGTGTCCTCGCCGAGGTAGGCGTCACGGGCCGCGGGTACGGCGGCCTGATGCCTCTCGGCGACCTTGCGCAGCAGCGCGAACAGCTGAGCGACGTCGTCGCCGGCGAGCCGGTAGTGGATGCGCACGCCCTCGCGGCGGGTGGCGACGAAGCCGGCCTGCTTGAGGGACTGCAGATGCGCCGACGCGGTGGTCAGGTTCAGCCCGGCCGTCTTCGCCAAGGCGTCGACGGTGCGCTCGCCCTGGGCCAGCAGGTCCAGCAGCTCCAGGCGCTTTCCGCTGGCCAACGCCTTGCCGCTGGCCGCGAACGCGTCGTACAGCCGCGCCTTCGTCCCGTTCTTCGTGTCCTCCGACATGACATCCTCCATAAATCCATGGATTATTGTAGTTGAGCCCGGAGGGTGTGACCACACACTCCCTCCTCCCGAGATCTTGGAGGACGCCGTGGGCTTCGCGGAGGATCACCTCATACCGCTCGCCGACGAAGGGCTGGGCAACAGTGCCTACCTGCTCGACCTCGGCGACGGCCGCGCCCGGACCAGGACCCGAGCGAGATCGTCTGGCAGGCGTACAAAATCGGGTACGAGCGGCTGTTCGGCCGTCTCGACGGCGGTATGCCCGCCTGGACCGCCGCCGGCCACCCGCCGGCCACCCGCCGCCTTCGTCACCGCCGGCCGGACGGACGGTCGCCCCTACGCCGACGTGCGGCAGCAGTCGGAGTTCACCGCCGGACACGTCCCCGGCGCGGTCAACATCGAACTCGGCGGTCTCGTCGACGCCGCCTCCGACGCCCCGCACCGCCCCGTGGTTGCCTGCGGTCACGGCGAACGCGCCATGACCGCCGCCAGCCTCCTGGAGCGCGCCGGCCACACCGATGTCGCCGTCCTCGACGGCGGACCGGCCGACTACGCCGCCGCCGAGGGCCTGCGTCTCGTCCAGGGCACGGAGGACACCCGCTCGTGAACGCCACCCGAACGACCACCTCACCGACCGACGCGACCAAGCGTCCTGTACAACTCGGACTCCGGGAGAACTGGCTGCAGTTCACCCTGCTGGTCATCGTCAACGTCTGCGTCGGCGGCCTGGTCGGGCTGGAGCGCACCACCGTGCCGCTCATCGGCTCCGAGACGTTCGGCCTGACCAGCGATCTGGCGGTGTTCTCCTTCATCATCGCCTTCGGCCTCACCAAGGCGCTGACGAACCTGGCCGCCGGGGCACTGACCGCCCGGTTCCGTCGCAAGCAGCTGCTGGTGGCCGGCTGGCTGATCGGCGTCCCCGTTCCCTTCGCCCTCGCCTGGGCCCCCTCGTGGGGCTGGATCGTCGCAGCGAACGTCCTGCTCGGCCTGAACCAGGGCCTGACCTGGTCGATGACGGTCAACATGAAGATCGACCTCGTCGGTCCGGCGCGCCGCGGGCTGGCCACCGGCCTGAACGAAGCCGCCGGCTACACCGCGGTCGGCGTCACCGCTCTGCTCACCGGCTATCTCGCCACCGGCTACGGCCTGCGCCCGGTCCCTGAGCTCATCGGCGTCGTCTTCGTCGCCGCCGGGCTCGCCCTGGCTCTCGTCGTCCGCGACACCGCCGCCCACGTGGCTCTCGAACTCGCCCACCACACCGCCCCGCTGCCCACCGACGAGGACACCGGTCTGAAGGCCACGTTCACCCGCACCTCCTGGCACAACCGCTCCCTGCGCGGCGCCAGCCAGGCGGGGCTGATCAACAACCTCAACGACGGCCTCACCTGGGGCGTCTTCCCCCTGCTCTTCACCGACCACGGGCTCGGGATCGCGGCTGTCGGGCTGATCAAGGGCCTCTACCCCATCCTGTGGGGGCTCGGGCAGATCTCCACCGGTCACCTCGCCGACCGCATCGGCCGCAAACCGCTCATCGTCTACGGCATGCTCGTCCAAGCCGGCGGCTTCGTCCTCGCCCTCGCCCTGCTGGGGCGGCCCCTGCTCGCGGGCGTCCTGTCCGCTGTCGCCCTCGGCCTGGGCACCGCCATGGTCTACCCGGCGCTCATCGCGTCCATCTCCGACCACGCTCACCCCGCCTGGCGCGCCAACGCGCTCGGGACCTACCGGTTCTGGCGGGACATCGGCTACGCCGCCGGCGCCCTCGTCGCCGGCGTCCTCGCCGATGCCCTCGGCCTGAACGCCACCGTCCTCGCCGCCGCCGTCCTCACCGCCGCCTCCGGCCTCCTCGCCGCCCGCTGGATCACCGAGCACCGGCCCGGCGCCCGCTGAACCGGCCGCCCCGTCCGCCCCCGGCTGCTGCGGGGCAGACGCCGGGCGACCCGCCACAGCCGCCGGGGGGGCTCGCCCTCCTGGCGGGCCTGCGCACCGTCCAGCCCCCGACGGACCTCGCCGGGCGGGGCATGCTGCCCGGGACGCGGGAGGGGGCGGTGATGGGCGCGGCGCCACAACTGCGCGGGCTGCCGCGCGGCCGCCCCAGCCGACGTGCCACGACCGTGATCCGTCTCAGCGGCACTTTCCGTACCGCGCCCACTCACCCTCGGGATCACCCGTCCGCGGACGGGAGAACCCGGCCATGTTCGGGAAAAATCACGGCGAACCGCGAACCTTTCGCGCGGTCCCGGCATCGGACACTCATGACGGCGCACGAGGCGCCGGACGCACGCGGCGGACGCGTGCGGCGAACCTCCAGGAGTGTGGAACATGGCGCACACGTCCCCGACTCACCACCGGGCGGTGCTGCTCGCGAGCGCGGCCGCCGTGCTGGGCCTGTTGACCGCCTGCGGCAACGACGGCGGCGCGACGGGCTCTCCGCGGAAGGTGTCGGGCACCGCCGCGCCCGCGACCGGCGCCCCGACGACCGCCACGACACCCACCGGCGGCACCGAGGCCAGCGGCGGCACCGGCACGGGCAGGACGGCCACCGCCGCGGCCACCGGCCCTTCCGCCGCCCGGACGGGCGCGGGGAAGAGCGCCGGCACCGGCAAGGCCACCGCCGCCGCGAGCACCCGCTGTCACACCTCCGAACTGCGGGCGTCGGTGGGCCGCAACAACCCGGGCGCCGGTCAGGAGAACTTCCCGATCGTCCTCACCAACGCCTCCGGCCGGACCTGCACCCTGCACGGCTACCCCGGGGCCGCCTTCGTGGACGCCGCCGGAGGGCAGCTCGGCCCGGACCCCAAGCGCTCGGAAGGCAGCCCCACGACGGTCACCCTGAAGCCGGGCCGCAGCGCCTGGGCGGGACTGAGCTTCTCCAACCCCGAGATCAGCGGGGCGAGGACGGCGACGCCCGCCGCGCTGATCGTCACCCCGCCGGACGAGCGCGACCACCTCACCGTCACCTGGACGGGAGGCCGGGTGCCGGTCGGCGGCAACGCCTCCTCGGTGTTCCTGACGGTCCTCAGCCCGGGGACGGGCGCCTGACCCCGCACCCCTCGGCCCGGGGACGGGCGCCTGACCCCGCATCCCCCGGCCCGGGGACGGGCGCCTGAGGGCGCCTCTCCCCCGCTCGTTTGCTTTGATGGGGCGCGCACCACTTGATCGCGTCCGGAGGACCGAGTCCTGAACACCCCGCTCGCCGAGGGCCTGTCCGTCGTCCTGCTCGTCGCCGTGCTCGCCTGGGCCGTCGTCCGCCCCTTCGGCCTGCCCGAGGCGGTCATGGCGGTCCCGGCCGCCGGCATCGCCGTCGCCACCGGCGCGATCTCCCTGGACCACGCCCGCGAGGAGGCCGAGCGGCTGGGGCCCGTGGTGGGGTTCCTGGCCGCCGTCCTGGTGCTGGCCCACTTCTGCGACGTGGAGGGGCTGTTCCAGGCGTGCGGGGCGTGGATGGCCCGCTGGGCGGGGGGCCGCCCGGTGCGGCTGCTGACGGCGGCGTTCGCACTGGCCTCGGCGATCACCGCCGTGCTCAGCCTGGACGCGACGATCGTGCTGCTGACGCCGGTGGTGTTCGCCACGGCCGCGCGCACCGGCGTACGCCCCAAACCGCACGTGTACGCCTGCACGCATCTGTCGAACACGGCATCGCTGCTGCTGCCGGTCTCCAACCTGACCAACCTGCTGGCGTTCGCCGCGAGCGGACTGAGCTTCACCCGGTTCGCGGCGCTGATGGCGCTTCCGTGGCTGGTCGCGATCGGTGCCGAGTACGCCGTCTTCCGCCGCTTCTTCGTCCGCGACCTGGCGGCCGCGGCGCCCCCGGGCCGTAGTGCCGGGCGGCCGGAGCTTCCCCTGTTCGCGCTCGTCACGGTGGCGTGCACGCTCGCGGGGTTCGTGGTGACCTCCGCGTTCGGCGTCGAGCCGGCGTGGGCGGCGCTGGCAGGGGCGCTCGTCCTCGCGGTACGGGCGCTGCTGCGGCGGAAGGCGACCCCGTTGACGGTGGTGCGGGCCGCGGCGCCGTCCTTCCTGGCGTTCGTGCTGGCGCTCGGCGTCGTCGTGCGCGCGGTGGTCGACAACGGGCTCGCCGGCGCGCTCGGGCACGTACTGCCCGACGGCACGGGGCTGCCCGCGCTGCTCGGCATCGCCGCGCTGGCCGCCGTGCTGGCCAACCTGATCAACAATCTGCCCGCCGTGCTGGTGCTGCTGCCGCTGACGGTCCCGGCGGGTCCCGGCGCCGTGCTCGCCGTGCTGCTCGGGGTGAACATCGGCCCGAACCTCACCTACGCGGGCTCGCTGGCGACGCTGCTGTGGCGGCGGATCGTGCACCAGCACGAACACGGCGTCGACCTGAGGGAGTTCACCCGGCTCGGTCTGCTGGCCGTGCCCGCCGCCCTCGTTCCCGCCGTGGTGGCACTGTGGGGTTCGCTGCTCGTTCTGTGAGGCTGACCGGAGGAGGCCGAACTGATGCGCGTGATCGTCTGGCTCGTCGAGGGCACCTGGCCCGCCTGCGTGGACGCCGTGCGCACCCATGCGCCGGACGCGTCCGACGTGGTGCTGCTGCATGTGAGCGGTCCGGAGGTGGCCGACGTGGCGCACGGCGCGTTCGCCGGGCTGCTCGGCCGCGGCCATCCCCGGGGGCACACCCCGGCCGGGAGCTGGGGCAGCGATCCGGGCGACCGGCTGACGGACCTCGGCGGCACGTCGGCGGCCGAGCTGATGGACGCGGCCGCCGCCCGGCTCGGCGGGCCGTGCGCCCGGATGGAGCGGACCGGACGGGTCGAACGCGAGGTGGTGGCGGCGGCCGAGGGCGCCGATCTGCTGGTGCTGGCCCGCGACGGCGACCGGGCCAGGCTCGGCCCGCACAGCCTGGGACCGGCCGCGCGGTTCGTCGTCGACCACGCGCCGTGCCCGGTGCTGCTGGTGTGGCCGGAGGCCGCGCCCGGCCTGGCCACCCTGCCTCCGCCGCCGCCCCACCACCACTGAGGCCGCTCAGCGGCCCCCGTAGCCGCCGTAGCCGCCGTAGCCGCCGTAGCCGCCGTCGTACCCGGAGCCGCCGTCGTATCCGTACCCGGAGCCGTGTCCGTAGCCGTGCCCACGGTCGTTGCGGCCGTCGCCCTGGCAACGGTAGCCGTACGGGGAGCAGCCGGCGGGCGTGGGCTGCCCGGCCGGCCCGGTCGGCGCGGCGGACGGAGCCGGTACGGCCGACGGCTTACCCGACGCCGAGCGCCCGGGGGTGGCCCCGGTGGAGGGGCTGCCGGCCGCGTCCCAGTCGACCGCCGCCATCTGCAGGTCGGGCTGCGAGGTGTCGATCACCCAGCGCTGGACCTCGCTGTCCGCGCGGGTCTTGAGCACGAGGGAGCCCGCGCCGTCGGTGGCGGCGGGCGTCAGCGCCAGGTCCTGGTCGAACCGCGGGACGAGCAGGCCGTGCGGGGTGAAGTCGTAGCGGACGTCCTTGGCGCCCGGCCGGCCGGCTTCCGTGCAGGGGGCCAACTGGACCGAGTAGCCGAGGTGGGAGTCCAGGCACAGGCCGGGGGCGGCGGCGCTGCGCAGCAACCCGTCCCTCTCGTAGATCCATTGCTGGCCCGGCGTGGAGGAACAGGTCGCCAGCTCGGCCTCCGCTCCCTTGACCGCCTTCTTGCCGACCAGGCCTACGCACAGCCCGGACGCCACGTTGTGCAGCCGTCCGCGCAGGGTGGTCTGCCCGGCCCGGTCGGCCCCGGCCCACGAGGGCCCGGCGGTCGGGGTGTCGGAGGGGGAGCCGGGGGTGTCGGAGGGCCTGGCGTCCGTGCCCGGGGCGCCGCCGTCGCCGGAGCCGAGGGCGGACCACAGGACGAGCGGCAGGACGACCAGGCCGCTCACGGTGGCCACGGCGACGGTGAGGTTGCGCCGGCGGGCGGCGCGCCGGGCCGCCCGGTGGGCCGAACGGCGGCCTGCGGTCCGGGGTCCGGCAGCCGTCGCGGAAGACGCCGAGGGCACGGACACCTCGGCGGCCCCGGCCGCCGTCCCCGCCCCGCGGCGCGGTGCGACGGGCCGCCGGGACGGGCGGCCCGCGGTCCTGGGCGACGGCGCGCGTCCGCCGCCGGCGGACGCCGCGGGAGACGCGGAAGCGAAGGCCTCGGCGCCGTCGGCCGCACCCGAGAGCACGGGCCCGAAGACCCCGCCACCGCCGAACCCCGCGTGCGAACCGACCCCCAAGTCCTGGCGCCCGCCCGACCTTGCGGACGAACCCGTCCCCAAGTCCCCACCGCCGCCGCCTGCTACGGACGACGCGGCCCCCAAGTCCCCACCGCTGCCGGGCCCTACGAGCGACGCGGCCCCGAAGTCCTCACCGCCCACAGGGACGCCCCTGGGCGCGGACCCGAAAGCCCCGCCGGCGGCGGGTGCGGTCGGGGACGAGGGCAGGAAGGTCTCGGCTCCGCCCGGGGTCTCGGCCGGGTCCGGTCCCCTCTCTGTGCCCGGCGTCTCCTCGAGGGCGCCCAGGCGGGACGCGCGATAGGCCCGGGCGCCCCAGCCGAGCACTCCCTCGGCCAGCGCGCCGCCGAGGTCGGCGTTGAACCGGCCCAGCTGGTCGGCGGTGTGACGGCAGTGCGTGCAGCCGGCGAGGTGCCGCGCGAGGTCGGGGTCCATGGCGACGCCGCCGCGCCGGTAGGTGACGTCGAGCAGCCGGAAGTAGCGCAGACAGTCCTGTTCGGGGGCGAGTTCGCGGTGGACCTGGAGGCACTCCTCGCGCAGCCGCTCCCGGGCCCGCCGCAGTTCGATGCGCGCCCCCTCCTCGTCGAGGCCGGGCAGCCGGGCCGGCGCCGCGAGCGGCTCGGCCTCCACCTCGGTGTGCCAGAGGAGCGCGCGGGCCGCCTCGGGCAGCCGCTGGAACGCCTGGGAGAGCAGGCGCCGGTCGGTCGGCGGCAGCAGCCGCGCGGCGATCCGCTCGCCCTCGCCGGCCGCGGCCCTGAGTTCGGGGTGGAGCATCTCCAGCCGGTGGTCGGCGGCCCACTCGGCCGCTATCCGGCGTACGGTGACCAGCAGTTGGGGCCGCCACGCGGCGGCCGGACCGGACTGCCGCAGGGTCTGCCCGAACAGGCGGGTGAAGGCCGCGGTGGTGAGCATCCCGGCGGGATGCGGGCCGTCGGTGCACAGCCGGGCGTAGGCGCAGGCCGCTTCCCAGTGCCGGTCCAGCAGTTGGCCCACGGGACTGACGGCCGGGGTGCCGCCCGTCCACTTCCGCAGTTCGGCGCTCAGTTCCTCGTCCGTGGTCGCGGGCCGGCCGGAACGCTGGCGGGAATTCGGCAGGCCAGGGTCGTTCACGGCTGAATTCCTCCACACACCGCGGAATGTGTCCGTACCAACGGGTACCAAGTGGGACGTCGGCATCTCGAATGAGCGCCGCGCGGACCGGTAAACCCATTGCCCGCGCGCCGACAGGGCACACCTTTGCACAGGTCAGCGCGGCGTAACAAGTGATCGCGCCGTTTTTCGGACGACCCACCCGGAGCCACCTTATTGACGTCTTGTCAATTCAGAGAAGGAAAGTGATTCCCAATCGATCAATACGGCATTTCCTGTATCGAGAACCGATCGGCTCGCGGTGTGTGCCGGAAGTTCGCGCCCCGGAGGTCCGTGGACGCCGGCGGCGTGCGGGCTGTGGGACGCGGCCGGGACCGGGCAGGTCCGACCGGGTCACCGGCGCTCCGGCGGTTGCTGCCCACAGGTGACCGCGCGGCGTGGGAACGGCCGGACGCCCGCCCCGGTCCCGCATCCTCGGCCCAGGAGACCGGCGCGGGGCCGGTCCTGGCCGTGCGGGAGGACCACGTGCCGACACGTCCGACGACCCTCAGAACGCTCATCAGCACGGCCGCGCTTCCCCTTGCCCTGGTGTCGCCCGCGTGGGGCCGGACGAGTGCGCCCGCCGCGCCCGCCGACGACGCCCCGGCGACCCTGTGCGCCCCGGCGGGCGTCCTGCGCGGCCCCGACCACCAGTGGGCCGCGGTCAGCCTCTGCGCGGGCAGCGGCACCCCGATGATGGCGGTCTCGGCGCCGGCGGCCTGCGGGTATCCCGCGACCAAGGCCCGTTACGCCTGCCGTACTTCGGGCACCTGGACCGCCGCCAGGAACGGGGTCACGGTGGCCTCCGGCACCCTGCCGGGCTCCGGCGAGTACCCCGGCCCGGGTACGTACGAGATCACGGCCCGCGTGCGCGCTCGCTCCGCTCCCGCGGCGGTGGACCTCACCGGCACCGTGCACACCACGCTCACCCTGACCGCGCCCAAGCCGAAGCCCACGCACCGCATCGTGACCGACCGCACCACGCTGCGGAGGAACTCCATCACCACGGTGACGTACACGGTGTCCCGCGACAGCGACGCGGGCGACGGCAACGCCCGCCTCGGACTGATCGCGCGGGAGGGTTCGGGCGCGCGGATCGCCACCGACGACCCCCGCTGCGTCAACCCGCTGGTCGGCCGCTACCCGGCGAGGACCCGGCTGCCGCACGCCCTCGACTGCTCCCTGACGGACCTTCAGCCGGGGCACCCCGACACCGTGCGGGTCCGGGTGACGCTCGGCTCCGCCTGCTCCACGGTCGTGTCGAAGCTGGGCTACTGGATGCCGAGGGGCCAGGACCTCTACACGGGCGGGATGCTGGCGGGCCCCACGATCGACTGCGTCTAGACCCGCGACCAGGGCGTCGTCGACCGGCCAGGATCAGCGGCGGTCGAGCAGCTCCAGCGCCCGCGCCCAGCCGAACTCCGGCCTCCCGCCGCCCGCCACGGGCTCGCCGGAGTACGGCTCTCCGAACCGGACGCCCATGGCCCGCAGGCGCCGCAGGCTCTCCTGGTAGGCGGGGTGGGCGGCCAGGGCGTCGGCCACGCACGGCAGGACGGCGACCGGGACGCCGAGCCCCGCGGCCTCGCACAGGGTGGCCAGGGCGAGGGTGTCGGCGATGCCGGCCGCCCACTTGTTGACGGTGTTGAAGGTGGCGGGGGCGACGGCCACCGCGTCGGGCGGCGGGAAGGGGCGGGGGTCGCCCGGGGTGCGCCAGGCGGAGCGGATGCGCCGGCCGGTCCGGGCCTGGACCGCCTCCGTGTCGAAGAAGCCGCCCATGGCGACCGGAGTGGCGATGACGCCGACCTCCCAGTCGCGCTTCTGCGCGGCCGCGATCAGCTCGCCGACGTCCGCGGCGACGCCCGCGCCGCAGACGACGACGTAGAGGAAGGGTTTCTCGGCCCGCTCGGCCCGCTCGGTCATCCGGGAACCCTACTGAACCGGGCCGCGGAGCACCTCACCGGACGGCCGCGCGAGGACCGCCCCCGGCACGCAGACGACGGACGGCGGGAGCGGGCGGAGGCGTTGTGGACGGCGGGCCGCGGACCGCACCCGGTCGCCGTGCCGCCCGGCCGCCCGCCGGACGGTCGGGCCGGTCCGCCGCTCAGGACACCGTGATCGCCCCGACGGGGCAGGCCCGGGCGGCTTCCCGGACCATCGGGTCCCCGCTCGCGTCGTCCCGGCCGGGCACCAGGGTGCTGAAGCCGTCGTCGTCCTGGGTGAACACGCCCGGGGCCGCCAGGGCGCACTGACCGGCGCCGATGCAGCGGTCCTTGTCGATGTCGATGTGCATGACGGCAGCCTCTTACCAGGTCACGGGGAGTTCCAGCATCCCCTGGATCGTGTCGCCGGGTTTGAACGGGATCCGGTCCGGCGGGGCGGCCAGGCGGAGGGTGGGCAGCCGGTCGAGGAGGGTGCTCAGGGCGATCTCCAGTTCGGCGCGGGCGAGGTTCTGGCCGAGGCACTGGTGGATGCCGAAGCCGAACGCGACGTGGTGGCGGGCCGGGCGGTGCCAGTCCAGGCTGTCCGGAGCGGGGTAGACGTCCTCGTCGCGGTTGATGACGGAGGTGGAGAAGACCACGCCGTCCCCGGCACGGATCGTCGTACCCGCCGCCTCGACGTCCTCGACGGCCACCCGCAGCAGGCCGTCGGCGATGGAGAGCATCCGCATCAGTTCCTCGACCGCGGCGGGCAGCAGCGCGGGGTCGGCGCGCAGTTCCGCCAGCCGCTCGGGGTGCCGCAGCAGCGTGTAGGTGCCGAGGGAGATCATGTTGGCGGTCGTCTCGTGGCCGGCGACCAGAAGGATGACGGCCATCGAGATCAGCTCGTCGCGGTCCGGGGCGCCCTCCCGCACCTGCTCCCGGACGAGTTCGTCCAGCAGTCCGTCACCGGGGTCCTTGAGCTTGCTGTCGAGCAGCGCGCCCAGGTAGGTCTCCAGGTGCTCGCGCGCGTCCTGCGTGTCGGCGGCGGAGGGGCCGCGCAGCAGGCGGCGCGACTGCTCCTCGAAGAACTCGTGGTCGGCGTAGGGCACGCCGAGCAGCTCGCAGATCACCATGGAGGGCACCGGCAGCGCGAAGGCGCTCACCAGTTCCGCGGGCGGCCCCTGGGCGATCATCGCGTCCAGCAGGCCGTCCACGATCCGCTGGATGCGGGGCCTGAGCGCGGTGGCGCGCTTGAGCGTGAAGCTGGAGATCATCATCCGCCGCTGGGTGCGGTGCTCGGGGTCGTCGACGCCCAGCAGCGCGACCTTGCGGTCGCGGGCCGCGGCGAAGCGGGGCGTGACGGTGGGGAAGCCGGCCCGGGTGCGGTCCGTGGACAGGCGCGGGTCGGCCAGCAACTCGCGGGCGAGGGCGTGCCCGGTGACGAGCCAGGCCGGGCGGCTGTCGTAGAGGGCGATGCGGGTGAGCGGGCGGGCGGTGCGCAGCGGGTCGTAGCCGGTGGGCGGGTGGTAGGGGCAGGTGCGGTCCTGGGGGAAGGCGACGGGTTCCGACAGTTCCGTCATGAAGACCTCGCAGACGATGAGTGCGTCGTGCCGATCTTCATTAGATGCCCGAGGCATCCAACGCACGACATGAAGTTCGGCCAGATCGGCGACCCGCGGGATCTGGCCGGGATGCGCTTCCGTCCTCCGCGGGATCCGGCCGGGGCCCGGTTCCGTCCCTCCGCGTAATTCGGTTGCGGTGGCGCGGCCCCGGACCGCAGGATCCGGCCATGTCCACGAGTGCCGTGTTCCCGCTGCCGCCGTTTGCCGCCCGCTGCCCGGCGGCGCGCCGACAGCAGCCCGGCCGTCCCGGGAGGTCCGACCCGGTACGGCCGTGACCGGCGCGCTCGTCGCGGGGCTGCTCGCGGGCTTCGGCATCGCCGTGCCCGTCGGCGCCGTCGGGGCCTACCTCGTCTCCCTCACCGCCCGCACCTCGCTGCGGACCGGCTGGTGCGCCGCGCTCGGCGTCGCCACCGCCGACGGCGTCTACGCCCTGCTGGCCACGCTCGGGGGCGCCGCCCTGGCCGCGTCTCTGCGGCCGGTGCTGGGGCCGCTGCGCTGGGTGTCGGCCCTGGTGCTGGCCGCGCTGGCCGGGTGGGGGGCGGTCACCGCGCTGCGGCGGTACCGGGCCCGTCGCCCGGCCGGGCCGCCGGACACCGCCGCGCCGAGTCCCGCGCGCGCCTATCTCGGGCTCCTGGGCCTCACCCTGCTCAATCCGGCCACGGTGATCTACTTCGCGGCGCTGGTGCTGGGCAGCCGTACCGCGGCCGCCGTGCCGCCCCTGGAACAGGGGGTCTTCGTGCTGGCGGCCTTCGCCGCCTCCGCGAGCTGGCAGCTGCTGCTGGCCGGGAGTGGCGCACTGCTGGGCCGCGCCCTGACCGGTCACCGTGGGCGGCTGGTCACGGCCCTGGTCTCGAGCGCGGTGATGACGGTGCTGGCGGTACGGATGGTCGTGTGATCCGCGTGAGGCGGTGCGGGCCGCCCTCGTCGGGCGGTACGAATGGTCGATCGGCCCGCGTGAGGCGGTGCCTGCCGTCCGCACACGCGCTACGGGTGGTCGTGCCGTCCGCGTGAGGCGGTGCGCCGAGGGTGCCGTCCCGGGCCCCGGCCGCCCGCCGGGCACCACCGCGGGCGTGGGCGTGGCCGAAGGGGGCGGATGGGCTTCCCGGGGAACGCGGTAGGGATGAATCGTGTGGCCACCGTCGTCGCACGGCGACGCGAGATCCGCGACAGGACGCGAGAGAGGACGGACGCCATGCCTCTTGAGGGCGAGTACGAGCCCAGCCCGGCCCAGTGGGTCCGGGATCAGGTGGAGTTGTACGAGAGCTCGGGCGGGACCAAGGGGACCACGCTGCTGGACACGGGTCTGCCCGTCGTGGTGCTGACCACCCGGGGCGCGAAGAGCGGGAAGATCCGCAAGACGCCGCTGATGCGGGTGGAGCACGACGGGCGGTACGCCGTGGTGGCCTCGCAGGGCGGCGCGCCCAAGCACCCCGTGTGGTACTTCAACCTCACCGCCGATCCCCGCGCGGAGCTGCAGGACGGGCCGGTGAAGCGGGACATGACGGCCCGTGAGGTCACGGGGGCCGAGAAGGCCGAGTGGTGGGAGCGCGCCGTCGCCGCGTATCCCCCCTACGCCGAGTACCAGCAGAAGACCTCGCGGGAGATCCCGGTCTTCGTGCTGGAGCCGGCCGACGGGCACTGACACGGAGGGGATGCCCGGCCGGAGGGAAATCCCCGTGCCGGGGCGCATGAAGCCGTCAGAGGCCGGGCATCCGCTCCTCAGGCCCCGCCGCGCTCCCCCGTCGCGGCGGGGCTTTCGCGTTTCCGCTCGGTCCGCCGGTCGGTCACGTCGAGGAAGACCTGGTCCGCCTCGGGCACGGTGCGGGCGATGGAGCGCTTGATGCGCACGGAGATCTCCTCCACCTTCTCGCTGTCCAGGCCGGGCACCAGATCGATCCGGGCGGCCACCATGACGCAGTCGAGGCCCATCTTCATGGTGAACAGCGCCTCGACGCTGTCGATCTCCGGCTGCGCCCGGAGCAGGTTCCTGATCCGGTCGGCCAGCTCGGGGTCGGCGGCCTCCCCGATCAGCTGGTCGCGCGCGTCGCGGCCGAGCCGGTAGGCGACGTAGACGAGCAGGACGCCGATCGCCAGCGAGGCGGAGGCCTCCCAGACGACCTGGCCGGTGATCATGTGCAGCGCCATGCCGATGATGGCGAGGGTGACGCCGAGGACCGCGGTGCCGTCCTCGGCGACGACGGTGCGCAGTGCCGGGTCGCGCAGGCCGCCCTTGCCGCCCTGGCGGCGCACCTGGTGCAGGGCCCGCAGCAGGGAGACGCCCTCGGCCAGCAGGGCGACGCCGAGGACGATGAGCCCCGCAACGTAGCCGCCGAGTGACTCCTCGGCTCCGTTGCGCAGGGCCTCGATGCCCTGGAGGAAGGAGAAGCAGCCGCCCATGACGAAGATGCCGACGGCGGCGAGGAGGGACCAGAAGAACCGCTCCTTGCCGTAGCCGAAGGGGTGTTGCCGGTCGGCGGGACGGCGGCTGCGGTGCAGCGCGGCCAGCAGGAAGACCTCGTTGAGGCTGTCGGCGACGGAGTGGGCCGCCTCCGACAGCAGCGCCGGCGAGCCCGCGAGGAGGCCGCCGACGGCCTTGGCGACCGCGATGACGAGATTCGCCGCGAGGGCCACCAGCACGGTGATCCGTGTCCTGCGGTCCGCCGCCTTCCCGGCCCCTTCTCCTTCTCCTTCTCCTTCTCCTTCTCCTCCCCCTTCCTCCTTGCCGTCCGTGCCGCGCTCCGGCGCCCGGTCCGGATCCCGGTCCTCCGCGTGATCGTGCGCCTGGTGCCTCGAGCCGTCCGGCGCCCGGTCGTTCGCGTTGTCCGTCATGTCGTCCGTCGTGTTTTCCGTAGGTGTCCCGCTCACCTTCGCCGAATGCCCCGGCCACCCTGGCTCATACCGTGCCACTGGGCGAATTCGGGGAACGCGTTCACCAGGACAGTCGCAGGGACCGTCGTACGGCAGGAGGACACATGAGCGGCGGGGGCGGCGGCAACAGCGCCTACGGGCACAGCGCCTTCAAGCGGTCCAGGAGCCACTTCAGGGACCGGATCACCGCGGACGGGCGGGACGGATGGCCGGTCGAGGCCGGGCGCTACCGCCTGGTCGTCAGCCGCGCCTGCCCCTGGGCGAGCCGGGCGCTCGTCGTACGGCGGCTGCTCGGTCTGGAGGACGCCCTCTCGCTCGCCGTCACCGACCCCGTCCAGGACGACCGGAGCTGGCGTTTCACCCTCGATCCGGACGGCCGCGACCCCGTCCTCGGCATCCGGTTCCTCAGCGAGGCCTACGACGCCCGGGAGCAGGGCCATCCGGGCGGCGTCAGCGTGCCCGCGATCGTCGACATGCCCAGCGGCCGGCTCGTCACCAACGACTACCAGCAGATCACCCTGGACCTCGCCACCGAGTGGACGGCCCTGCACCGGCCCGGGGCCCCCGACCTGTACCCGCGGACGCTGCGCACCGAGATCGACACGGTGATGGCGGAGGTGTACGAGGACGTCAACAACGGCGTGTACCGGGCCGGGTTCGCCACCGGCCAGGCGGAGTACGAGGCCGCGTGCACGGGTGTGTTCCGGCGGCTGGAGGTGCTGGCGGACCGGCTGGCGGGGCAGCGTTATCTCGTCGGGGACACGATCACCGAGGCGGACGTCCGGCTGTTCACCACACTGGTCCGTTTCGACGCCGTCTACCACGGACACTTCAAGTGCAACCGCTGGAAGCTGGCGGAGAACACGGTGCTGTGGGCGTACGCCCGCGATCTGTACCAGACACCGGGTTTTGGTGACACGGTCGACTTCGACCACATCAAGCGTCACTACCACCAGGTGCACACCGGCATCAATCCGACCGGGATCGTGCCCCTCGGGCCGGACCTGTCCGGCTGGCTGACGCCGCATCACCGGGAGGAGCTCGGCGGCCGGCCCTTCGGGGACGGGACCGCTCCCGGGCCGGTGCGCGCCGGGGAGGAGGTGCCGGTCCGGGGCAGGCCCTGACCACTCCCCCGCCGCCGCCCCGTTCGCGCGGCGCCCGGCGCACGCGGCACACACCGCCGCCGATGAGCACGAACGACCGGTACGACACGTACCGCACGCACTAGAAGGAGACACAGGTGGCCAAGAAGAAGAACAAGCTCCCGCTCGCCTACCAGCCCGTCGGGTTCACGCTGGGCTGGGCGGGCGGAGCGCTGGCCGGGATGGCCTTCCGCGCCGTGTGGAAGGCGGTCCGCCACGAGGAGGACGCTCCCGACGCGCTCGACGAGGACCGCGGCTGGGGCGAGATCCTGCTGGCCGCGGCCGTCCAGGGGGCCATCTTCGCCGTGGTGCGCAGCGCGGTGGACCGCGCGGGCGCCAAGGCCATCGAGCGCTCGACCGGAGTGTGGCCCGCCAAGTCCAAGGGCGGCCGCGACTGAACCGACGCCGGCCGGCCGCGCCCGGAAACCGGGGTGCGGCCGGCCGGCGTCGGCCTCTCTCTTGTGGGACGTCAGCCCTGTTTGGGCGCCTTGGGCCGGGCGCGCCGGAGGGTGAAGGAGTGACCGGCCGGGTCGGAGCAGGAGCGCTCCTCGTAGGGGCCGGGCGCGTCCTTCGCCTCCAGCGGGCGGCCGCCGAGCTCGACGACCCGGCGCTCGGCCGCGTCGAGGTCCTCGACCTGGAAGTCCAGATGGGCCTGGAGGGAGTTCTCGGGGCGCGGCCAGCTCGGCGGGGTCGCGTTGGCGTCCCGCCGGAAGGCCATCCGCATTCCGTCGGCGCCGCGGATCTCCACCAGGTTGGCGGTGGCCGCGGTCTCCTCCCCCTCCAGGAACTCCTTGTAGAACACGGCGAGTTTCTCGGGCTCGGCGCAGTCGAGCACCACCACGCCGGCGGTCACCAGTGGCATGTCTCCTCCGAAGATTCCGGCGGCCGGACGTGCCTGCCCCGCCGCCCCTTCCCTCCGGATATCCCGGCCCCGCGGATTCAGTCGGCGGCCAGCCACTCACCGTCACGCATCAGTTCCCGCCCGTCCAGTTCGTCGGCCTCGCGCCAGGCCTGCACCCGCTGGGGGTGGACGCGGAAGTACAGGTAGGGCGTGGCGAGACGGCGCGGGTCGAAGCCGGTCTTGGCCTCGAAGATCTCGGCGTCCTCCTCGGGCAGGTCGGCCGGCGGCACGGCCTCGACCGTGCCCTCCACGAGCACCACGTCACGGGTCGGCCCGATCCCCAGCCGCGCCCTGCCGGTCGTACGGAGGTTCCGCCCGGTCCGGCTCTCCGCCGGAGTGGCCAGCAGGAGGGTGGCGCCGTCCCAGACGAACGACAGCGGCACGAGGTGCGGGAGGCCCCCGTCGGCGTCGGCCGTCGCCACCCAGGCGTCGACGTCGTTCTCCAGCCGGTGCAGGGAGTCCAGCCTGCGCTGCCGCGCGGAGCGTGCGGGTGGTGGGGTCATGGTCGGACAGCCTCCTGACGGGTCGTCGCGTCGTCGTACGGAGATCACGTGCGCCCCCTCAGTGTGACCGTCCGGTGTCCTTCCCCGCCCGGATCTCCACCGGGCGCGCCGCGCCTGCGGCCGCAACGGCCTCTCTGTCGGCCTTGCCGGGCGTCGCGGGCCCTGACGGGGCCGCCTGGAACGTGCGCCGGTACGCCTGCGGGGAGACGCCGATCGCGGCGTGCAGGTGCTGCCGCAGGGAGGCGCCGGTGGCGAAGCCGACCCGGCCGGCGATCTGGTCGACCGTCAGGTCGCTGGACTCCAGGAGGTGGCGGGCCCGGGCGACGCGTTGCTGGACGATCCAGCGGCCGGGGCTGAGCCCGACCTCGTCGTTGAACCGGCGGGCGAAGGTGCGCGGGCTCATCCGGGCGTGGGCGGCGAGGTCGGCCAGGGCCAGCGGCTCGTCCAGGCGCCCGAGGGCCCACGCGCGGGTCCCGGCGGTGCTCGCGGCGCCCTGCTCGGGCACGGGCTGCTCGATGTACTGCGCCTGGCCGCCGTCGCGGAACGGGGGGACCACGCAGCGGCGGGCCACCGCGTTGGCGAGTTCGCTGCCGTGGTCGGAGCGCACGAGGTGCAGGCAGATGTCGACCCCGGAGGCGGCGCCCGCCGAAGTGAGGAACCGGCCGTCCTCGACGAAGAGCACATCCGGGTCGAGGGTGACCCGGGGGAACGCGCGCCGGAAGCGTTCGGCGACGTGCCAGTGGGTGGTGGCCCGGCGGCCGTCGAGCAGTCCGGCCGCAGCGAGGACGAAGGCGCCGGTGCAGATGGAGACGACGCGCGCGTGCGCGGGGATGCGGGCCAGTGCCGCGGCGACCTCGTCCGGCAGCCGCTCGGCGATCCGGGCCGGCGGTACGGCGGTGATCACCACCGTGTCGGCGGTGGCCAGCACCTGCGGTCCGTGGTCGGCGGTGACGGTGAAGTCCGCGCTGGTGCGTACCGGTTGCCCGTCGACCGTGCAGGTCAGCACCTCGTAGTGTCCGTCGGCCGCGCCGAGGATCCGGTGGGGGATGCTCAGCTCGAAGGGATAGACACCGTCGAGGGCCAGCACCACCACCCGTTCCGTTCGCCTCATGGCACGATCCTATCGAAGGTTGGCAATCTTGCCATTTTCCGGCCGCGCGGATCGGGGCAGGCTGGTTCACCATGAACGATGTGAACACGATGCGCGCCATCAGCCAGGACGTCCTCGGCGGCCCCGAGGTCCTCCGGGAAGTGACGCTGGAGCGGCCCGAGCCGCGGCCGAACGAGGTACTGGTCCGGGTGCGGGCCGCCGGGGTGAACCCCACCGACTGGAAGCACCGGGCCACCGGCGGCTTCCTGGGCGAGCCGCCCTTCGTCCTCGGCTGGGACGTCTCCGGCGTGGTCGAGGCGACCGGCGTCGGGGTCGCCCTCTTCCAGCCCGGGGACGAGGTCTTCGGCATGCTGCCCTACCCGTTCGGCCACGGCTCGCACGCCGAGTACGTCACCGCCCCCGCCCGCGCCTTCACGCACAAGCCGGCCGGGATCGACCACGTCCAGGCGGGCGCGCTGCCGCTGGTCTCGCTGACCGCGTGGCAGGCGCTGGTGGAGCGGGCCGGGTTGCGGCCCGGGCAGCGAGTGCTGATCCACGCGGCGGCCGGCGGGGTGGGCCACGTGGCGGTGCAGATCGCGAAGGCGCACGGCGCGTACGTCATCGGCACCGCGAGCGCGGGCAAGCACGACTTCCTGCGGGAGATCGGCGTGGACGAGGCGATCGACTACCGGACGACCGACTTCGCCGAGGCCGTGCGGGACGTGGACGTGGTGCTGGACACCCTCGGCGGCGACACCTCCGTGCGCTCGCTGCGGGTGCTGCGGCCGGGCGGGATCGTGGTCTCGATCCTGCCGGTCGGCTCGGAGGAGTTCCACCAGGAGGCGGAGCGGCTCGGGGTGCGGGCGATGAGGATGCTCGTCGACGCCGACCACCACGGCATGAGGGCGATCGCGGACCTGGTCGAGACGGGCCGGCTGCGCGCCACGATCGCCGGGACCTTCCCGCTGGCAGAGGCCGCCAAGGCGCACGAGCTGGGCGACACCGGCCGCACGACGGGCAAGCTGGTGCTGCTGGTCGACTGACCGCACTTCGCGGCAAGACACGGCCGCAATTCGATGACATATGTCAACCGAACATGCTGGAATTCACTCCAACGAGGGTAACTTGCAGGGCGGGGACGGGTTTTGGGCCCGGTGATCCGTCACCCCGCCGTATCAGGTTCGGTTGGAGGCGATGTCGTCGTGCAGCAGGAACCTGCGCCGCTCACCCGGCATCTGCGCGTCCACCGGGACCGCGGCCACACCGTGCTGGAGTTCCGCGGGGAGATCGACATCGCCGCGGCGGCGGAGATCCTGCCCTGTCTGGACCTGGTGACGGCCCGGCCCGGTGCCCGGGTCGTCATCGACCTCAGCCGGGTCGACTTCTTCGACTGCTCCGGACTGCGGCTGCTGTACCGGGCCCGCGGCCGGGTCCTCGGCCAGGGCGGCGAGCTGCGCCTGGTGTGCACGCACCCGCTGACCCTGCGGGTGCTCAGGACCACCGGCCTGGCCCGGCTGCTGCCCCCGCAGCCGACGCTGGACGCGGCCCTGGAGCAGCCCGAGGCCACGTCCGGCTCCCTGTGAGCCGGTGCCGTCCCAAGGTCTTCCTTTCGGGTCGGGCCGGCTTCGGGGGACGCTGCTTTCCGAGGACCCCGCGACCCCGGCAAGATCCGAAAGAGAGGCCCTAGCTGTGCTGTCCCGGGACGTTGGTGACACGCGGTCTGGGTGCTTGAACAGGTGAGGGCATCCTGGGTTCGGTGTGGATTGCGACATCTACGCCCGACCGCAGGAGGCCCTCGTGTCCCACCGTAATGCCCCGCTGACCCCGACCGGCAGGCTGCGTCTGGCCCGGTGTGTCGTGGACGACGGCTGGCCGTTGCGGCGGGCCGCGGAACGCTTCCAGGTCAGCCACACCACCGCCGCCCGCTGGGCGAGCCGCTACCGGCAGCTGGGCGAGGCCGGGATGCACGATCGCTCCAGCCGCCCCCACCACAGCCCCCGCCAGACTCCTGCCGCGGTCGAACAGCAGGTCGTGCACCTGCGGCGCGAGCACCGGATCGGACCGCTGCGGCTGGCCGCCCGCACCGGCATCGCCGCCTCCACCGCCCACCGCATCCTCGTCCGGCACCACCTGCCCGCCCTGGCCGCCGTCGACCGGGCCACCGGCGAGCCCGTCCGCCGCTACGAACGCGCCCGGCCCGGCGAACTGGTCCACATCGACGTCAAGAAACTCGGCCGCATCCCCGACGGCGGCGGCCACAAGGTCCTCGGCCGCGCAGCCGGCCGGGCCAACCAGGACCGTCGAGACGGAACCGGATACGCCTACCTGCACACCGCCCTGGACGACCACTCCCGCCTGGCCTACACCGAGGACCTGTCCGACGAGAAGGCCGCGACCGGCATCAGCGGCCAACCACCAGCCAGCCGCGTCACCAACCTGTCGGAACAGCACACCTAGCCCTCCTCGCCGCGCGGCGCGTCGAACAGGGCGCTGACCGACTCGCCGTTGTGGATGCGCCGCACGGCCTCGGCGAGGGCCGGGGCGATGGACAGGACACGCAGCTTGAACCGGTACTCCTCGACGTCGTCCACCGGCACCGGCACGGTGTTGGTGCACACGATCTCCAGCACGTCGGGCTGCTCGGTCAGCCGTTTCAGCGCGCCCTCCGCGAACAGGCCGTGGGTGCAGGCGATCCGGATCGAGCGGGGCCCCGACTCGCGCAGCCGGTCCAGGAGTTCGAGCACCGTACTGCCCTTGGCGATCTCGTCGTCCAGCACGATGACGTCCCGCCCGGCCACGTCGCCGATGACGGAGCTGATGGTCACGCGGTCGTCCGCGAAGCGCTGCTTGGCCCCCGCGGCCACCTGCGCGCCGATCATGCGCGCGAACGCGGCGGCCTCCTTGGCGTTGCCGAGGTCCGGCGAGACGACGGTGGTGCGGCTCAGGTCGTACTGCCGGAAGTGCGCGGCCAGCTCGCGCAGGGCGTGCAGATGGTCGACGGGCACCGAGAAGAAGCCGTGCACCTGCGGCGCGTGCAGCGTCATGGCGAGGACCCGGCTCGTGCCGGCGGCGACCATCAGGTCGGCGACCAGCCGTCCGCCCAGGGAGATGCGCGGGGCGTCCTTCTTGTCGGAACGGGCGTAGGAGTAGTGCGGCATGACGACGGTGATGCGGCCGGCGGAGGCCCCACGGGCGGCGTCGCACATCAGCAGCAGCTCCACCAGGTGCTCCTGGACCGGCCTGACCAGCGGCTGGATCAGGAAGACGTCGCGTTCCCGGCAGTTCGCCTGCAACTGCACCTCCAGGCAGTCGTTGGCGAACCGGCTGAGCCGGGTGGGGCTGAGCGGCACGCCCAGATGCGCGCAGACCTCCGCCGCCAGCTCGGGATGGGCGCTGCCGCTGAACACCGCGATGTCTCGCACGATCCGCTCCTCGCATGATCACTGCTGACTGCCGGGCTCATGCTACTGACCACGGGAAAGCCGGTCGCGGTGCGCCACGGCCCCCGCGCGTACGGTGGCCGGACCCGGTGCCCCGGCCTCCGGGGTCCGCGGCGGGGGCGCCGTCGATGCGCACGTCCGGCCCGGCTGCGGAGGGGCCGGCCAACGGGGCTGTCTGTCACGGGATTTGGCGGGCATGCGCAGAGGGAGGAAGGAGGAGCGCCGAATGACGACTTCCCTCAGGCGAGTGCCCCGGCGCATGCCCGGCTGGGCGAAGGCGGTGACCGCCGTCGTGGTGGTGCTCGTCGTGCTGTTCGCGGGGATCCGGATGGCCGTGCTGCCGGGCATCAACGACCTGTTCGGCACGCGGACGCAGGACCGTTCGGGCCCCGCGCTGCTGAAGTCCATCCAGGACATGAGCCGTTACAACGCCGCGTCCGGCAACTTCCAGGTCGTCGTGGACCTGGAGAAGGACACCAAGTACCTGCCGGACGCGATCCGCGGCACCCGCACCCTGTACGTGGGGGCGGGCACCGTCGACGCCTACGTCGACCTCGGCGAGGTCGGCGGCAAGGACGTGTCGGTCAACGCGGACCGCACCTCGGCCACGCTGCGCCTGCCGCACGCACGGCTCGGCAAGCCGGCCCTCGACCCCGACCACTCGTACGCGGTCTCCAAGCAGCGCGGGCTGCTGGACCGCCTCGGCGACCTGTTCTCCGACAACCCCAACAGCGAACGCGCCGTGCAGCAGCTCGCCGTCCGGCACATCTCCGACGCGGCCAAGGACAGCGGTCTGACCGCGCGGGCCGAGAGCAACACCACCGGCATGCTGGAAGGCCTGCTGCGCTCCCTCGGCTTCAAGGAGGTGCACGTCTCCTACGGCGCCTGAACCGGACGGCTCCGGGGCCCGTCGCCTCGGGGGCACGGCGCCTCGGAGGCCCGATGCCTCAGGGGCCCGATGCCTCGGGCCCGCGTCCTCGGCGGTCTCAGCCGCCGAGGACGCCCGGCAGGGCCAGGGCTCCCAGCAGGGTCGTCCCCACCAGCAGCCAGGCCACGTAGTCGCCGATGTGCCCGGACTGCAGGCGCCTGAGCGGCAGGGCCCAGTCGGGTTCCGAAAGAGGTCCCGGGCGGGTGACGGCGACGGCCGCCAGCCCGGTGGCCAGCAGGGCCGAAAGCAGCCCCAGGAGGACTCCGGTCCCCGTCCAGTGCACGAGGCCGGCGGCGCCCCCGGAACCGGACTCGTTGACGGCACGGGCGACCAGTCCCGCGAACCCGGGCGCCACCCCGACGGCGAGTGCGGCGGCGAGGAGCACCGCGGGGACCGCCCGCATGGTGCCGGGGACACGGGTGAGGCGGTGCAGGGTCTCGGGTTGCTCGCCGGACCCGGTCGTCTCGTCCTCCGGGTGTACCTCCACGTATTCCTCCGGGTGTTCCTCCGGCCGCGGGCCGAGCCCGAGGAACACGCGCCCGGTCACCCGCAGCACCGCTCCCCCGGTGACGGCGGACGCCAGGACGTAGACCACGGTGAGCGGGCCGCCCACCGCCTCCTCGGCGACGGCCTTGCCGAGGCCGGTGCCGAACGGCGGGAGCCCCGCCAGGGCCAGCGCCCCGACGGCGAACATGACCGCCACACCGCGCAGTTCCCGGGCCCGGCCGTGCAGGGCGAGTTCGTCGACGCCGCCGTAGCGGTTCAGCAGGATGCCGGCGCAGGCGAACAGGGCCGCCTTCACGCCCGCGTGCCCGAGGACGTACAGCGCGACGCCGTCGTCCGCCTCGGGCGTCAGCGCGCCGATGCCGACGAGGAACAGCCCGGTGTGGGCGACGGTCGAGTAGGCGAGCAGCCGCTTGATGTGCCGCTGGTACCAGCACATGACCGCGCCGACCGCCGCCGTCAGCACGCCGAGCGCGACCAGGGCCCGGGTGAAGTCCCCCGCGGGGACTCCGCCGGGGCCGGAGAAGACGGTGCCGTACACCCGCCAGACGCCGTACGCGCCGAGTTCCACCATGACGCCGGAGAGCAGCATGCACACGGGCGTGGGAGCGACGGCGTGCGCGTCCGGCAGCCAGAAGTGGAAGGGCACGGCGGCGGCCTTCACCAGCAGGCCGGTCAGTACGAGGACGAAGGCGGCGAGGGTGAGGGCGTCCGGCCCGCCGTGCGCGTCGAGTCCGCGCCCGATCTTCACCAGGGAGAGTTCGCCGGTGCGGGCGTAGAGCAGGCCGATGCCCGTGAGCAGGAAGTAGGCGCCCAGCGAGTTGACGACGCCGAAGGTCATGGCGCCCTGCACGGCCTTGGCCTCGTCGACGCGGTAGCCGGTGAGCGCGTACGCCACGACACTCATCAGCTCGAAGAACACGAACGCGTCGAACAGGTCGCCCGCGATCGCGAAGCCGCACATGCCTCCCTGGAAGAGCAGCATGAGCGCCGGGTAGGCACCCGCGTGGCCGTGGGGCGGTTCGTCGAAGTAGTGCCAGGAGTACGCCAGCGCGGCCAGCGTGAGCAGTGACGCGAGCGCGGCCATGCCGAGGCCGGCGCCGTCGCCGGTGAGGACGATGCCGACACTCTCGCCGTCCTTCGGGTACCAGGCGCCGACCCATTCGACCAGCGGTGGCGAGGAGTTGAGCAGCAGCACCAGCGCGAGGCCGGCCGTCGCGCCGGAGACCGCGCAGGCGACGGTCTCGGCGGCCGGACGCGGCAGATGGCGGCCCACGGCGATCAGCACGGCGGCGCCCAGCAGCGGCACGGCCACCAGCAGCGGCAGCAGATGGCGCATCAGCCGCGCAGCTCCCTCAGCTCGTCGGGGTCGACCGTGCCGTGCCGTTTGGCGACCTGCATGACCAGCGCGAGCAGCAGCGCGGTGACGGTGGCGCCGACGACGACGTCGGTGAGGGCCAGCGCCTGCACGACGGGGTCCACCACGGGCCGCGAGCCGGGCCGGATGTCGGAGAAGACGGGCGCGGTGCCGCCGTCGCGGTAGCCGACGGCCAGCAGCAGCACGTACGTGGAGGACTGCACGACGGCCAGGCAGCCGACGGCGTGGATCAGGTTCCGGCTGGTGGCCAGGCCGTAGCAGCCGGTCAGGAACACCCATACGGCGACCAGGTACGGAAGGACGTGCAGCACGGCGGTCACGGCGTTCTCACTTCCCGCTCTCCTCCTCGATCTCGACGGCCTGGTCCAGGAAGCCGGCGAGCAGCACCACCACCGCGCAGGCGACCTCCATTCCGACGGCCGCGTTCAGCAGGGGCACGGTGCCGCCCGAGGACAGCGTGTTGAACGTGCCGTACGGCAGCAGGGTGTTGGCGAGGAAGGCGGTGCCCGCCAGGACGCCCGCGAGACCGAGGACCAGGTAGGCGGAGACGGACAGCGCGTCGCCGATCTCGTAGAGCCCGACCGGGCGCACGCGTTCCAGGGCGCGGTAGTCGGCTCCCAGGTACAGCAGGTGCAGGGCGGTCGCGGCGACGACACCGCCCTGGAAGCCGCCGCCGGGACTGAGCTGCCCGTGGGCGATCACGTACAGGCCGGTGAGCAGCGCGACGGGCAGCACGACCAGGGCGTAGCGGCGGACCGGCCGGGCGACGTCGGCGGGGCGGGGCCGGGCGCGGTGCTCGTCGCGGGTCTGCCGCAGCAGGACGAGGCAGCCGAGGACGGCCGCGAAGAGGATGGTCATCTCGCCCGTGGTGTCGAAGGCCCGCTGGTCGAAGTTGACGGAGGCGACGGTGTTGGCGGCGTGCCGGGACAGGGAGGCGCGCACGGCGCGGTCGCCGTAGGGATGCCACGGGCCACCGAAGGCGGGCAGCTTCAGGCAGGCGGCGACGAGCAGCGCGGCGAGTCCCGAGCCGCCCGCCCCGACGAGCCACAGCCGCACCCTCGGGTTCACCGCTCGCCCCCTTCGGACCCGGTCTCCTCGGAGTTCGCCTCCTTGGCTCCGCTCTCTCCCCGGGTGGTCTCTCCGGACCCGGCCTGGGCGGAACCGGCCGCGCGCCGCCTGACCTTGCGGACCGCGAGCATGATCAGCAGGGGGGTCAGCGCCGAGCCGACCGCGAGCTGCGACAGGGCGACGTCGGGCGCCTGGAGCACGGTGAACAGCACCGCGAGGACGACACCGAGGACGGACAGGACGAGCGCCTGGCGCGCGGGGTCGCGGTGCGCGACGGCGGCGGTCGCGCATCCGGCGACGAGCAGCAGCGCCACCACGAGAACCACGTCAGCCACGTCCGGCCCCCTTCGGCCCGCCGTACAGCGCCCGGGAGGCGATCAGGTTGCCGCCGATCAGCAGCGCCCCGACGACCAGGAGCTTCACCGTCGCGCGGCCCGGTCCGGTGACCGCGCACAGCGCCGGCACGACCAGCGCGCCGAGACCGGCGCACACCCAGGTCGCGCCCCGGGCCCGGGGCGGGTCCTCGGCGAGCTCGTCGGCGAGCAGCCGGGCGAAGACGAGGGTGCCGACCGGGCCCAGCAGCGCGAGCAGCAGGGCGAGATCGACGTAGGAGGGACGGTCGTAGCCCTGTGCGAGCAGCAGCAGGACCGGGCAGGCCACGGCGGTGGACAGGTTCTGGGCGACGGCCCTGCGGCGCAACGGCCCGGTGGTGACGCCCCACAGGACGGCGCCGAGCCCGGCGGCCAGGACACAGGACGCGGTCAGGATCCAGCCGTTCACCATCCGCCCACCACGCGCCGGCCGGCCCACGCGGCCGTCGCCGCCAGGCCCGCGGCACCGGCGCCGACGGCCACTTCCAGGGTGTCCACCGTGCTGATCAGGACCAGCCACAGCAGCAGGAGCGCGGCCCACCAGGCCAGGACCTCCCCCACGGCCAGGAGCGCCGTACGCCGGTTCACGCGCCACCTCCGCCGGTGTGGTCACTGGAGCGCCGGGAATCTCCCGTGCGCCGCTTCGGGGCATCCAAACACCGCCCCGCTCGCGGTGAGCGGCGACGCGCGGGCCCCCGCCCGGATGCCCCGCCGGCGGCGCCGGAAACCCGGTCGCCGGCGCGCGGGGAACACGGTCGCTTTCGCGCCACGGGTGCCCACGGTCGGGACCGATCCTCCGCATCCCGGCCGACTTCGCGGGTAACCGCTGTCCTACGTCTGAAAGTTAAAAATTGGAGGAGCACATGGCTCGCGTGGCGCTGCGCCCACGTACCGCTTTCCGTCCGTTCTCGGCCAAGACCGGACGTACGGCCAGGACCAATCGCGCCACCAGGACCGGACGCGCCGCGAAGGCCGCGCGCTCCCCGCAGCCGGACCCCGGGGAGCGCCGGCCGCTCCCCTGGCCCCTGCGCCTGCTGGCGATGCTGTGCGCCTTCGTCTTCATGGTGGCCTTCGCCGTCGTCCTGGCGAAGCTGACGCTCCAGCCGTCGCCCGCGTCGGCGTCCATCGCGCACACCAACCTGCATCCGGGGCGCTCGCTGAAGCTCTACCTTGAGGCTCCGGGGCTGCGGGACACGGTCAAGCAGATCGGCGGCAATCTGCTGCTCGGGGTGCCGTTCGGCGTGCTGGTGCCGATCGTGGCACCGCGGACGCGCCGGCTGCTGCGCGTGGTGCTGCTGACGGCTGTCGTGATGCTGCTGGTGGAGTTCGCCCAGGGGGCGCTGATCACCGGACGCGCCTTCGACATCGACGACGTCATCCTCAACACCACGGGCGCGCTGCTCGGTTACCTTCTGCTGGGCCGCCGGCTCAGCCGGGCGGTGCACGCCCGCAGGCCGCGTGCGTGAGGGCCAGGACCGGTCCGTACCAAAGGTATTGACGGTCCCTTACTTCACTCCTTGAATCAAGAGGCCACGGTTCTCCCTTCCGTGGGGGGGGCCCCCCCCCCGGCCCCCCCCCCCCCCGCCACACCCGGGCCCACCCCCCCTTCACCCGGCCCAGCGACACGCCCCCCCGAGAGCCCGCCAGGGC
>NZ_JBIVBI010000004.1:172774-532796 GCF_044746005.1 Streptomyces sp. NPDC086766
GGGGCGGCCCCCCGCGCGGGGCCGAGGGGGGCGCCGCCGCCCAGCCCGGGCGAGGGGGGGCCCACCACACGGGGGCGCCCCCCCCGGGGCCCCCCCCGGGGCCCCCCCGGGGGGGGGCCCCCGGGGGGGGGCCCCCCCCACGGAAGGGAGAACCGTGGCCTCTCCACGCTTGCTCCGCGCATGTCTTCTCGCCCCCCTGTCCGCCGTCCTGGCCGGCTCCGCCGCGATCGGCCCGGCGCGGGCGGCCACGACGGCGCCGGCGCCCCGGCCGTCTCCGCCGCCGCGACGTTCTCCGACACCTTCGACGGGCCCGCGGGCGCGGCCGTCGACTCCGCCAAGTGGCGGACGGAGACCGGCGACAACGTCGACAACCACGAGCGGCAGTACTACACGGCGGGCACGAGGAACGCGGCCCTGGACGGCCAGGGGCACCTCGTCATCACCGCCCGGCGCGAGAATCCGGCCGACTACCGGTGCTGGTACGGCTCCTGCCAGTACACCTCGGCCCGGCTGAACACCTCCGGACGGTTCGCCGCCCAGTACGGGCACGTCGAGGCGCGGATGAAGATCCCGCGCGGGCAGGGCATGTGGCCCGCGTTCTGGATGCTCGGCACCGACATCGGTCAGGTCGGCTGGCCGGCCTCGGGCGAGATCGACGTGATGGAGAACGTCGGGTTCGAGCCGTCGACCGTGCACGGCACCCTCCACGGCCCCGGCTACTCGGGATCGGGCGGAATCGGCGCCGGTTACTCGCTGCCGAACGGCCAGGCCTTCGCGGACGCCTTCCACACCTACGCCGTCGACTGGGCACCCGGCTCGATCACCTGGTCGGTGGACGGCACCGTCTACCAGCGGCGCACGCCCGCGGACCTGGGCGGACGGACATGGGTGTTCGACAAGCCGTTCTTCCTCGTCCTGAACCTGGCGGTGGGCGGCTACTGGCCGGGCGACCCGGACGGCTCGACCGCCTTCCCGCAGCAACTGGTGGTGGACTCCGTGTCGGTGACGACGAGCGGCACGCCCGGCGGCGCCGCGATACGGGGGCCGGCCGGCAAGTGCGTCGACGTGGCGGCCGCGAACTCCGCCGACGGCACCCCGGTACAGCTCTACGACTGCAACGGCACCGCCGCCCAGCAGTGGACCGTCGCCGCCGACGGCACGCTCCGCGCCCTCGGCAAGTGCCTCGACGTCACCGGCAACGGCACCGCGGACGGCTCCACCGTCCAGCTGTGGAACTGCACCGGCGGCCCCAACCAGAAGTGGGCCGTCTCCCCGGCGCACGACATCGTGAACCCGCAGGCGGACAAGTGCCTGGACGTCACCGGCGACAACGCGGCGAACGGCACCCGGCTGCAGATCTGGACCTGCACGGGCGGCTCCAACCAGAAGTGGACGGTCGGCTGAACCGGTGCGAGGGCCCGTCCGGCACCCGCGGCTGATCCGCCGGACCGGACCCGTGCCCGCCTTCCGGTGCCCGCGGGCGGCTTGCGGAGGGCGGGCGTTCAGCGGCGGAGGTGCCAGGTGAACTTGTCGCCGCCGACCCAGCGGACCACGTCCGGATCGTCGAGGTCGTGGACCACGATGCCGTACGCGGCGGCCGCCTCCAGCACGTCCGTGATGCTCCTCGCCTCGCCGACCATCTGACCGTCGATCTCCACGATGCGGAAGGGCGGGGAGCCCGGCTGCACCTTGAGCACCATGATCCGCGGACGGGAGATGTGCGGGCTCTCGACTTCGGTCATGCCTCCAGCGTAGAACGCGCCGCGCCGGGGGGCGCGGGGCCGCCTCGTCGTGCGCCCCCGACGGGCCTGCGGAACGCTGGGGGAGGAGGTGGCGATGGACCCCGTCGAGGCACTGGACCGGATCGCCTTTCTGCTGGAGCGGTCCCTGGCGCCGACGTACCGCGTACGCGCCTTCCGTACCGCCGCCCGGGTGGTGGCCGAACTGCCCGCCGAGGAGACGGCCCGGCGGGCGTCCGACGGGACGCTGGAGTCGCTCAAGGGCGTCGGACCCAAGACCGCGCAGGTCGTGCGCGAGGCCCTGGCCGGGCAGGTGCCCGGCTATCTGGAGAAGCTCCGGGACGAGGCGGAGGAGCCGCGCGCGCCGGGCGGGGAGCGGCTGCGGGCGCTGCTGCGCGGCGACTGCCACCTGCACTCCGACTGGTCCGACGGCGGCAGCCCCGTCGAGGAGATGGGCCGTACGGCCGCACGCCTCGGTCACGAGTGGGCGGTGCTGACGGACCACTCGCCGCGGCTGACGGTGGCCCGCGGGCTCTCCGCCGAGCGGCTGCGCGAGCAGCTGCGCGTGGTCGCGGAGCTGAACGAGACCTGGGCGCCGTTCCGGCTGCTGACCGGCATCGAGTGCGACATCCTCGACGACGGCTCGCTGGACCAGGAGCCGGAGCTGCTCGACCGGCTGGACGTCGTGGTCGTCTCCGTGCACTCCAAGCTGCGGATGGACGCCCGCGCGATGACCCGCCGCATGGTGGCCGCGGTGCGCGATCCGCGCTCCGACGTCCTCGGGCACTGCACCGGACGGCTGGTCTCCGGCCGGGGGCGGCCCGAGTCCGAGTTCGACGCCGACGCGGTGTTCGCCGCGTGCGCCGAGACCGGGACGGCGCTGGAGATCAACAGCCGCCCGGAGCGGCTGGACCCGCCGCGGCGGCTGCTGCGCCGGGCCGTCGAGGCGGGCGTGCTGTTCTCGATCGACAGCGACGCCCACGCGCCCGGCCAGCTCGACTGGCAGATCCACGGCTGCGCGCGGGCCGAGGAGTGCGGGGTGCCGCCGGAGCGGGTGGTGAACACGTGGTCCCGGGACGAGCTGCTGGCCTGGGCCCGGGAACGCCGTACGCCGTCCGGCGTGGCGGGCGTCTGACGTGGTACCCGTTCCCGGCGAGGGAGCCCGGTGGGAGGCCCCCACAACGAGAGGACCCCGGATGGACCGTGCCGCCGTGTTCGACGTCGACGGAACGCTCGTCGACACCAACCACCTCCACGTCGTCACCTGGTGGGAGGCCTTCCGGCAGGCCGGGCACGACGTGCCCATGCACGCCGTCCACCGCGCGGTCGGGCTGGGCTCCACCGACCTGATCGCCCACCTCCTCGGCGAGGACCGCGACCGGGAGCGGGACGCCGGGCTCAGCGCCGCCCACAAGACGCTCTACGCCCAGTACTTCGACCGGCTGCCCGCCCTGCGGGACGCCGGGCCGCTGCTGCGGCGGCTGCACGGGAGCGGCTGGAAGGTGGTCCTGGCGACCTCGGCGGGCGGGGCGGAGCTCGGCGCGCTGCGCCGTGCCATCGACGCGGACGACGCCATCGCCGCGACCGCGAGCGCCGACGACGTGACGGAGGGCAAGCCCGCGCCGGAACCCGTCGAGCACGCGCTCGACCTGGTCGGGGTGCCCGCCGAGCGGGCGGTGTTCGTGGGCGACACCGTCTGGGACATGCGGGCCGGCCGCCGGGCCGGGGTGCGCTGTCTGGGCGTGCTGTGCGGCGGCATCCCGCGCCGGGACCTGGAGGAGGCGGGGGCGGAGGCGGTCTACGAGGACCCCGCCCACCTCCTCGCGTCCCTGCCGGACAGCGCGCTGGCCTGAGAGCGTCGTCACGTCCGGCCCGCGCCCCGCATGGGACCCCGGGCCCGCGGGATACCCGCACCGCATGACGCATGGGACGGAAGCCGCCCGCGAGGAGGCGGGCATCCCGGGGCGCGGGAGTGGTACCGACTCGCCCGGCGTGGTGCGCCGGGAGGCACGGGCGGTCCTCGGGGCGGCCCTGGCGGCCTGGCGGGGCCCGGGCCGGGAGCGGGACCTGGTGGTGCAGTCGCTCAAGGCCGCGGCGGCGGCCCTGCTCGCCTGGCTGGTGGCCCGCAACTGGCTCGACGACCCGATGGCGCTGATGGCGCCCTGGGTGGCGCTGGTCCTGGTGCAGGCCACGGTCTACAGCTCGCTGCGGCAGGCGGCGCAGCAGTTCACCGCGATCTGCGCCGGGGCGCTGTTCGCCTCCGGGGCGCAGGCGGTCACCGGCGACACCACCGGGGCGCTCGCCGTGTGCGTGCCGGCCCTGATGCTCCTGGCGAACTGGCGCCGCTTCGGCGACCAGGGGGTGTACGCCGCCACCACGGCGGTGTTCACGCTCGCCACGGGAAGCGTCTCGGTGTCGGCGGTCGGCCACCGGCTGGGCCAGGCCGCGCTCGGCGCGGTGATCGGGGTCGCGGTCAACGCGTTCGTCCTGCCGCCGATCCATCTGCGCGACGTCCGGGAGAACCTCGGGGCGCTCGCCCGGGAGGCGGGCGAGGTGCTGCACGGGATCGCGGCCGAGCTGGGCCGGGACGACTGGGAGCCGCAGGCGGCGGCCTCCTGGTCCGGGGCCTCGGACCGGCTGGAGCACCGGCTGGAGACGCTCCGGGCGGCACGCGGCTGGAGCCGGGAGAGCCTGCGTCTGACGCACGGCGCCCTGCGCACCCTGGGCCGGGCTCCCTCGCACGTCCCGCCGGAGGCGGAGGACCAGCGCTGGAGCCGCGTCACCGGTCACATCCGGTCGCTGACGCGGACACTCGCGGTGGCGGCCGACGACGACCGTACGCCCGCGCCGCCCGACGCCCCGATCCGGCGGACGTACGCGCGGCTGGTGGAGCTGATCGCGGACCGGTGCGGGGCGGAGGGCGACCGCATCCTGCACGGGCGGGCCGCGCAGCCGCCGGACCGTGCGACGCGGGAGGAGATGGAGGAACTGCACGACCGCCTGCAGGAGGCGCTGCGCGAACACGCGGGCCGGGGGACGGCCGGGACCACAGTCCTCGGCACGCTGCTCCTGCAGGCCCAGAACGTGTGGGCGGAGGTCGTTCCGGCCGCCCCGGGCGAGTCGCGCGGCTGACCGGCCGGCCTCCCCCGCTCGGGTCGCGGCCACGGTCCTTCCACCGGCTCCGCTTGACTTCGAGAGCACTTCAATCCCTAGCGTGCTGGACATGAGCACTACCGCACAGAACAAGATCGGTTCGGGTTTCGGCGCCACGAGCACCGCCGAGGACGTCCTGCGGGGCATCGACCTCACCGGGCGGCTCGCCCTCGTCACCGGCGGCTACTCGGGCCTCGGTCTGGAGACCACCCGCGCGCTCACCCGGGCGGGCGCGCGCGTGGTGGTCCCCGCCCGGCGCCCCGCCGCCGCACGGGAGGCCCTGGCCGGCGTCGACGGCGCCGAGGTGGACGAGCTCGACCTCGGCGACCTGGACAGCGTCCGCGCCTTCGCCGAGCGCTTCCTGGCCTCCGGCCGCACCCTCGACATGGTCATCGACAACGCCGGCATCATGGCCTGCCCGGAGACCCGGGTCGGCCCCGGCTGGGAGGCCCAGTTCGCCACCAACCACCTGGGGCACTTCGCCCTCGTCAACCGCCTGTGGCCGGCGATCGCGCCCGGCGCGGCCAGGGTGGTCTCGGTCTCCTCCCGCGGCCACCACCTCTCCCCCGTGCGCTGGGACGACGTCCACTGGCAGCGCGGCTACGACAAGTGGGAGGCGTACGGGCAGGCCAAGACGGCGAACGTGCTGTTCGCCGTCCACCTCGACGCCCTCGCCCGCGACAGCGGCGTCCGGGCCTTCGCCCTGCACCCCGGTGGCATCCTCACCCCCCTCCAGCGGCACCTGGCGAAGGAGGAGATGGTGGAGCGCGGCTGGATCGACGAACACGGCAACCCGCTGAACCCCGAGGGATTCAAGACCCCGCAGCAGGGGGCCGCCACCCAGGTGTGGGCGGCGACCTCCCCGCAGCTCGACGGCCTCGGCGGCGTCTATCTCGAGGACTGCGACATCGCCGAGCCCGCCCCGTCGGACGGTGAGCGGACCGGCGTCATGAGCTGGGCCGTCGACCCGGAGCAGGCGGCCCGGCTGTGGGACCTGTCGGCGGACCTCACGGGTGTGAACGCGTTCGCGTGAACGCGTTCACGGGATCCGCGGGCCGGGCGGGGCGTCGGGGCGTGTCGAGACCCTTGGGGCCGTGTCGGGGCGCTTGACGGGGCGGGCCGGTTCCGGTGCCGGAGCGGGCCCGCCCCGCACGCCCGTCAGCGCGCCGTCATGAACTCCCGCAGGTCCTCGGTGAGCCGGTCGGCATGGGTGACGTACAGGCCGTGGCCCGCGTTCTCGTAGGCCTTCAGGGTGGCGTCGGGCGCCAGCCGGGCGACCCGGCCGCCCGTGGCCGCCAGGGGCGCGGAGGTGTCGTGGGTGCCGTGCACGACGAGGACCGGCAGGTCGAGCTTGGGCACCTCGGGGGTGACGTCCGCCTCGGCGATCATGTCCTGCACGGCGGCCGTCGCGCGGGCGGTGGCCGTCATGCAGCAGTCGATGACGTACTGGACGTAGGCCCCCGACACGGCGTTGCCGGGGCGGCCGAGGGCGAAGTAGTCGTCGGCCGAGGCGGTGAAGAACGCCGCCCGGTCGCGGCGGCAGGCCTCGTTGGCGGCGCGGACGACGGCCGCGTCGGCGCCGCCCGGGTTGTCGGCCGAGCGGACGACGCCCGGGGCGATCCCGGCGACGAAGGCCACCCGGGCCACCCGCCCGGCACCGTGCCGGGTCAGGCACCGCACGATCTCCAGGCCGCCCATCGAGTGGCCGACCAGGGTCACCGCGCTCAGGTCCAGATGGGCCAGCAGCCCGTGCAGGTCGTCGGCGAGGCCGTCGAGGCCGTAGCCGTCCCACACGTCGGCGGAGCGGCCGTGGCCCCGCCGGTCGAGGCCGACGCAGCGGTAGCCCTCCGCCGCCAGCGGCAGCATCTGGAACTCCCACATCTCGGTACCGAGGTAGGCGCCGTTCACGAAGACGACCACGGGTCCCTGGGCCGGCCCGTAGTCGACGAAGTGCAGCCGCGTGCCGTCGACGGGGCTGGTGAAGTACGGCATGGAGGACCTCCCGGAATCCGGCGGTGAGCGGTTACGTCCCCGATGGTTCCGCGCGGGCGGCAGCCGGTCGATTACCTCCGGCGTCATGCGCCTCCCGGGCCGGGTCCGCTCCCCCACCGGCCGCCGGGCGCTTCGGCCCGGCCGGGCCGCGTCGGGCGGCGCGGACCGGGTACCCGGGGCCACAGCATCGGCAGCCGTCGAGAGGAGTCCCGGGTGAGCAGCGCTACGGGCCGCAGAGTCGTCGTCACGGGCGCCACCGGCAATGTGGGAACGAGCGTCGTACGCCTTCTCTCCGAGGACGCGGACACCGGATCGGTACGGGGTCTGGCCCGCCGGATCCCGGGGTGGTCGCCGCCGCGGACCGAGTGGTCGGCGGTGGATCTGTCGTCCGAACGGGCGCCTCTGGCGGAGGAGTTCGAGGGCGCCGACGCCGTGGTGCACCTGGCGTGGGCCTTCCAGCCCACGCACGACCCGGCGACCACGTGGCGCACCAACGTCCTCGGCAGCATCCGGGTCTTCGAGGCGGTGGCCGCCGCGCGGGTGCCGGTGCTCGTGCACGCGTCGTCGGTCGGCGCGTACTCGCCGGGGCCGAAGGACCGCGCGGTGGACGAGTCGTGGCCCACCCACGGGTGGCCGGACGCCGCGTACTGCCGGGAGAAGGCCTATCTGGAGCGGGCCCTGGACACCTTCGAGCGCGACCACCCGGAGGTCAGGGTGGTCCGGATGCGGCCCGCCTTCCTCTTCAAGCGGGAGTCGGCGAGCGAGCAGCGGCGCATCTTCGGCGGAAGGTTCCTGCCGGGTCCGGCGCTCCGGCCCGAGCTGCTGCCGTTCCTGCCGGACGTCCCGGGCCTGCGGGTGCAGGCCCTGCACACCGACGACGCCGCGCGGGCTTACCTCCTGGCGCTGCGCCACGAGGTCCGGGGCGCCTTCAACCTGGCCGCGGAGCCCCCGCTGGACGCGCGGGTGCTGAGCGAGATGCTGGGCCTGCGCACCGTACGGCTGCCCCGCCCGGCGGCCCGCTCCGCGATCGCCGCCGCCTGGGGCCTGCACCTGCTGCCCGCCTCACCCCACCTCTTCGACGCGGTGCTCCGCCTCCCCCTGATGGACTGCGCCCGCGCCCACACGGAACTGGGCTGGCGCCCCGAACGCACGGCGACCGAGGCGCTGCGGGAGCTCCTGGAGGGACTGCGGCACGGCGACGGCGCCGACACGGAGCCCCTGCGGGGGCGCAAGGTCGGCTGACGTGCACGTACCGGACCCCGCGGTTCCCGAGGATCCGCGGGGTCCGGCCTGGTGCGGTGCCGGTCCGTCGGGCTCAGGCCGAGGACTCGTCCGGGACGGGGTGTTCGGGGTGCACGGTGCCCGAGTGTGGGGCGCCCTTGCGGCCGGTGCCCGCCTCGTCGGTGTCGGGGAGGCGGATGTCGGGGCCCTCGGAGGCGGCTTCGGCCGGCTCGCCGCCGCCCGTGTCGCCCCGCTCACGGTCGGTGTCGTCCTCCCGGGGGCCCTCACCCGTCCGGGCCTGCTGGTCCGGCATGTCCCGGGGAACGGGCGCGCCGTTCTCACCGGGAGCCTCATCGCGGTGTTCGACCACGGCGTACTCCCTTCGCTTCGCGTGGCTCGCGTCGTCGAGCGGCTCACATGTCGTATTCCGGGCGAGGCGCGGGTACCGCCCCTGCGGGCCGCGAAACCGGAGGGTGGTCAACCGTCGAGGCGCAGCGCCCGCATCTGCTCCGCGAGGGGGCCGAGGCCCACGTCGTGGCGGCGTTCGTCGACGGTCTGGGGCCGGCGGACGGGGTACGGGCACAGGGTGGCGGGGTTGACCCGGGTGCCGTAGAACTGGGGCTCGCCCAGTTCCACGGCGCAGTGGTCGGCGATGTAGGCGAGGTGGACGGCGGGACAGCGGCCGTCCGCCGTGGCCTGGGCGATGAGGTCCCGGCACCGGAGGCGGAAGCGGAGGTCCGGGGCGTGCAGCAGGATCATCAGCGCCGCCGTGGAGGCGGCCGCGCCCACCAGATCGGCCCCGGGCCAGCCGTGCCGGCCCACGATCACGGCCAGCGCCTCGGCGTTCTCCCGATGGCACCGCACGACGTCGCGACGGCGCTCCGGCGTGGGATCGGCGCCCGCCCGCCGTGTCAGCTCCCGGTCCTCGTCGGCCCTGCGCAGCAGCTCGGCCGCGAGCACCGGGCCGCGCGCCGGGGGCTGCGGCGCCCCGGCGGACCCCGGGCCCGCGCTCGGGCTTCCCGACTGTGACGGTGACTGTCCGTCGATCACGGTGGCCATCCAGGTCTCGCTACACGGCCGGGTGCGGCGGAGCGCACCTGCCGGAACATCACATCCGTTGCCATCGCACCGAGTTGGCCGTCCGCCGCGGCCACACGTACGGCAGCTACCGGGATCACTATGGTCTCCGGCACACTCGGCTCGCAACCTGCGTTCTGATAATTTCAGAACGATCCGCATCATCCTGTCCGTGACGTCGACGGCGTGCCACACTGCACGCTGTGACGGCCGCCCCGGGAGGTAGGACGTGAGGGAGAACCGCTCGGGCGGCAGCGCACCCACCGTCCTGCGCATGGTTCTCGGCAAGCGGCTGCGGCACCTCCGGGAGCGGGCCGGGGTGTCCTTCGAGGAGGCGGCACGGGCCATCGAGGTGACCCCGCTGACGGTCCGCCGGATCGAGAAGGCCGAGGTCGGCCTGCGCATCCCCTATGTGAAGGAGCTGTTGCGCGCCTACGGGGTCCCGTCGGCGGAGATCGACGACTTCGTGTCCATGGCCCGGGAGGCCAACAAGCCGGGCTGGTGGTACACGTTCCGCGACGTACTGCCCGAATGGTTCAGCGCCTATGTCAGCCTGGAGAGCGAAGCCAGCGTCATCCGTCTGTACGAACCCCACTACGTACCGGGCCTGTTGCAGACGCACGACTACGCCGCGGCGCTCCTGCGCGTCGGCTTCCCCAACGACTCGAAGGAGGAGATCGCCCGCCGCGTGGCCCTGCGCCTCAGACGCCAGGACCTGCTCAGCAAGCCGGACGCCCCGGCCGTGTGGGCCATCGTGGACGAGACGGTGCTGCGCCGTCCGGTCGGCGGGGCCGAGGTGATGCGGGCCCAGGTCGACCGGCTCGTCGAGGTCCTGGACATGCCGAAGGTCCGCGTCCAGGTCATGCGCTTCGCCGTGGGAGCCCACCCGGGCGCCTACGGGCCCTTCCACCACTTCCGCTTCGGGTTCTCCGAACTGCCCGACGTGGTCTACACCGAGAACCTCGCCGGCTCGGTCTACTACGACCGTCCGGAGGACGTCGTCGCCTATCTCGAAGTACTGGACCGGATGTCCGTGCAGGCGGAGCCGGTCGCACGGACCAGGGACATCCTGGGTGAGCTGCGTAAGGAGTTGTGACCATGGGATCCGAGGGCCGCATCCACAACGGCATGCCCGCCGGCGATCTGGGAACCGAGGGCTGGGAAAAGCCCTGGAGCGGTACCAACGGCGGGAGTTGCGTCGAGGCCAAGCGCCTGTCCGACGGAAGTGTCGCCTTCCGCCAGTCCACGGACCCCGACGGGCCCGCCCTGGTGTACACCCGGGACGAGATGATCACCTTCCTCGAGGGGGCCAAGGCCGGTCTGGCCGACTTCCTGGTCGACTGACCCGGCCGCCCGAGCCCGGGCGGACGATCCGCCCGGCCCACTGCCACCGCCGGCACCACCGGAGCACCCGCACGACCCTCCCGCCGTGCGGGTGCTCCCCCCCCGGATCGCGAACTCGCCCCCTGCACAGCCTCGTTGACGCTAGCTTTGACTGCGGACCGCGTGACGCACGGCAGGAGATCCCTCATGGCAGACGGCCGGCCGGCCCCCGATCAGGAAGCGCTGTCGAAGATCGACACCACGGTGCCGCACTCGGCTCGCATCTGGAACTACTGGATGGGGGGCAAGGACAACTACGAGGTCGACCGGATCGCGGGCGACGAGTACCGCGAGGTCGCCCCCACCATCGAGACCATGGCCCGCGCCTCGCGCCACTACCTGATCCGTGCCGTGAGCCTGGTGGCCGGCGACCTCGGGATCCGCCAGTTCCTCGACATCGGCACCGGACTGCCGACCTACGACAACACCCATCAGGTCGCCCAGCGCATCGCGCCCGAGTCGCGCATCGTCTACGTCGACAACGACCCGCTGGTCCTACGCCATGCCCAGGCCCTGCTCACCAGCACCCCCGAGGGGGTCACCGAGTACATCGAGGCCGATCTGCACGCACCCGAGAAGATCGTCGAACAGGCCCGCGAGCTGCTGGACTTCGACCGCCCGGTCGCGCTGATGCTGATGGGCATCCTGGGCCACGTCCAGGACCACGCGGAGGCCGTCTCGATCGTCCGCCGCCTCCAGGCCGCGCTGCCGTCGGGCAGCTGCTTCGTGCACTACGACAGCACCGACACCGACGCTGCGCTCCAGCAGGCCCAGCAGGGCTACGACGACACCGGCGCCGTCCCGTACGTACTGCGCAGCCCGGAGCAGCTCGCCGCCTACTACGAGGGGCTGGAACTGCTCGAACCCGGCATCGTCTCCTGCCCGTTGTGGCGTCCGGAGCCCGGCACCGCGCCCGAGCCCACGGACATCTACGGCGGCGTGGCCCGCAAGCCCTGACGCCACGCGTCGGGCTCGCGGTGCCGGGACGGCTCCCCCGCCTACCGGGGGGCGCCGGCCCGGCGGGGACCCGCCGACAGGAACTCCGCCAGCCCCTCCAGAAGCCGGTCCACGTCGTCGTCGCTGCTGTACGGGGCGAGCCCGACGCGCAGTCCGCCCCCGTCGCCCAGTCCCAGGTGGCGGGACGCCTCCACGGCGTAGAAGGAACCGGACGGCGCGGCCACCGCGCGCCCGGCGAGATGGCGGCAGGCGTCCTGGGTGCTGCGCCCGTCGATGGTCAGCAGCAGGGTCGGCGTGCGCTCGGCGGCCCGGGAGTGCACGGTGATCTCCGGGAATCCGGCCAGCCCGGCCTCGATGCGGCGGCGCAGGGCGCCCTCATGGCGTTCGAGGGAGGTCAGGGAGGTGACCAGGCGCGAGCGCCGGGTGCCGCTCGCCTCCGGGTCCATGCCGGCGAGGAAGTCCACGGCGGCCCGGGTCCCGGCGAGCAGCTCGTAGGGCAGGGTGCCCAGCTCGAAACGCTCGGGGACCTCGTCGCTGGAGGGCAGCAGCTTGTCCGGGTGCAGGGTGCGCAGCAGCTCCGGGCGGCTCGCCACCACGCCGAGGTGGGGCCCGAGGAACTTGTACGGGGAGCAGGCGAAGAAGTCGGCGCCGAGCCCGGCGAGGTCGACGGGGGTGTGCGCGGTGCGGTGGACGCCGTCGACGTACACCAGGGCGCCCCTCTCGTGCGCCAGGCGGGCGATGGCGGGCACGTCCGGGCGGGTGCCGATCAGATTGGACGCGGCGGTGACCGCGACCAGCCGGGTGCGGTCCGAGAGGTGGGCGCCGATGTCCTCGGGGGTCAGTTCGCCGGTGGCCGGGTCGAAGTCGGCCCAGCGTACGACCGCTCCGACGGTCTGCGCGGCCTGGATCCAGGGCCGGATGTTGGCGTCGTGGTCGAGCCGGGTCACCACGACCTCGTCGCCCGGCGCCCACGTCTTGGCGAGCGTGCGGGCGACGTCGTATGTCAGCTGGGTCGCGCTGCGCCCGAAGACGATGCCCGACGGGTCGGCGCCCAGCAGGTCGGCCATGGCCTGCCGGGCGCCGGTCACGAGGGCCTCGGCGTTGCGCTCGCCCAGGGTGACGGCCCCCCGGTTGGCCAGTGGTCCGGCCAGGGCGTCCGCGACGGCGTCGATGACGGGCTGCGGCGTCTGGCTGCCGCCGGGCCCGTCGAAGTGGGCCCAGCCCGCCTTCAGCGCGGGGAACTGCGCACGGACACCGGCGATGTCATGACTCACGTCGGACTCCTTCGAACGACCGGATGAGATGAGGACGGTGCTCCCCATGATCCTCGCTGCCCGGAGGGCGGCGGGCTGGGGGCCCGGACCGACCGTTCCCGGCCGCCTCCCCGGGCCGCGTGGCGTGTTCCGGCCGGGCGCTTGCTCCGGCCGGGTGCGGCCTCGGGCCGGCTTCGGGCCAGGCGTCGCCTCGGGCCGGGCGGCACACCGGACCAGGCGGCACGCCGGGCCGGCCGCCGCTTCGGGCCGGCTTCGGGCCTGGCGTCGCCTCGGACCGGGCGCGGCACCCCAGACCAGGCTCCGCTTCGGGCCAAGCGGCACGCCGGACCAGGCGGCGCACCGGACCGGGCGCCGCTTCGGGCCAGGCGGCACGCCGCGGCCTCTACGGCCTGCGGCCCTCCAAGGACGCCTGCCAGGCGGGGAGTTGGGCCTGCGGGGCCGGTTCGGCGCGGCGGCCGCCGCGGGCGAAGAAGTCGGCGAGCGGCAGGATCGCCGCTCCCACGGTGACGGCGTCGGGGCCGAGGCGCCCGAGGTCGACGGTCACCCGCTCGGCCGGGTGGCGCAGCGCGTACGCCACGGCGTGGCGGCGTACGGCGGCCAGGAAGTGGGCGCCGAGCTGAAGGCCGGCCCAGCCGCCGATCAGGATGCGCTCCGGCTGGAAGAGGTTGATCAGGTCCGACAGGCCCGCGCCCAGGTACTCGGCGGTCTCCTCCAGCACCGCGAGCGCCACCGGGTCGGCCTCCGTGCCCTCCGGCGGACAGGCGGCGGCCAGCATGGCGGCGAGCGCGCTCTCCTCGTCGGCGTCCTGCGGGGGCCGGCCGCCCTCCTCGCGCCAGCGGGCCAGCAGCGACTCCGCACCGGCGTACGCCTCCAGACAGCCGAGGGCGCCGCACCGGCAGCGGCGGCCCCGGACCCGTACCGTCAGGTGTCCCCATTCGACGGCGCGGCCGTGCTCGACCTCGGGGGTCACGAGGCAGGCGCCGACTCCGGAGCCGAAGAGCACCACGAGCGCGTTCCCGGCGCCCCGCCCGGCACCGAACCACATCTCGGCCTGCCCGAGCGTCTTGGCGCCGTTGTCGATGAAGCAGGGCACGCTGCCGGGAAGCCGGGACCCGGCGCGGAGCAGTTCCTCCAGCGGGACCGCGTCCCAGCCGATGGTCTGGCCGTGCACCACGGCGCCGCGGTCCGGGGTGCGTTCGACGATGCCGGGGACGCCGATGCCGACGCCGAGGAGCCGCTCCGGCGCGAGACCGGCGGCTGCCAGGACCTCGGCGACGCCGTCCCGGATGTGCCCGGTGATCACCTCGACGTCGTAGCGCTGCGGTTCCAGGGGCCGCTGGGTGCGGGCCAGTTCGGTCAGGGTGAGGTCGAACAGTTCGACGCGCACCCGGGTCTCGCCGACGTCCACGCCGATCATGTGGCCGCTGCCCGGGACGACGCGCAGCAGGGTGCGGGGGCGGCCGCCGTCGGAGTCGACGCTGCCGGCCTCCTCCACCAGGCCGTCGGCGATCAGGTCGGCGACCACGTTGCTGACCGAGCCGGAGCTCAGGCCGGTCGCCGGGCCGAGCTCGAACCGGCTGAGCGGGCCGTCGAAGTACAGGCGCTGCAGCACGGCCGTGCGGTTGCCCCGTCTGAGATCGCGCACCGTGCGCCCGTTCCGCCCCGCCATGTGACTCCCTCGCTTCGCACCCCTGATCGACCTGCAAGATACCGCCGGGAACGGCCGGGGCGCGACTTCTTCCAGGCTTAGCCCACGCAATAAATTAAGGCGTGAGAGCCGACCGCCCGCGGGGCTGCGCGAGGCCGGGGCGCAGAAGCGGGCGGCACGGCGGCGATGGCGACGAGGGCGGCGGCCGGCCGGACGACGGCCGGGGCGGGCCCGGCCGGCGGGACGTCGCCCGGTGCACACGCCCACACCGGCCCGCCCCCGCCCCGCCCGCCGTCAGCCCGCCGCGTAGACGTCCTCGACGTACCGTCCGGCCGTGACCAGCTCGGCGAGCCACCGCTCGGCCGCCGGACCGTCGGCGCCGGGCGTGCGGGTGCGGTACAGGGTACGGAAGGCCTCGCGGACGCCCGGCGCCATGCGCGCGCCGTCGCCGCAGACGTACACCCGGGCTCCGGCGTCCAGCAGCGCCCACACCTCGTCGCCCTCCGCGGCGATGCGGTGCTGGACGAAGGTGACGCCGCCTTCGGGGGCCGCGCTGAACGCGGGGCGCAGCGAGACGGCTCCGGCGTCCTCGGCGGCGCGCAGTTCCTCGGCGTGCAGGAAGTCGGCGTCGGGGGCGTCGCAGCCGAAGTAGCAGAGGGCGGGGGCGAGTTCGGCGCCCGCGGCGAGCGCTGCCGTGCGGTCGGCGATCGCGCCGCGGAACGGGGCGAGGCCGGTGCCCGCCGCGACCATGACGACGGGCGTCGAGCCGTCGACGCGGAAGGCCTCCCGGCAGGGCTGTACGCGGGCGAGGATCGTGTCGCCCGGCGCGACCGACGCCAGGTGGCCGGACCCGGTGCCGCGGTGGACGCCCCGGCCGGAGCGTGCCGGGGCTTCGAGCAGGGAGACCATGAGGTCGGCGTGGCGCGGGTCGGCGGCCGGCGAGGAGGAGATCGAGTAGTGGCGGGGGCGCAGCGGGCCGAGCAGGTCGAGCAGGTGCGGCCAGTCCAGCGCGCCGCGCAGGGCCGGGTGGTCCTCGACGAGCTCGACGAGGGTGCGCGGGTCGTCGGTCAGCGCGGCGAGGGCCGCGCGCTCCGGTGGGCACGGGTTGGCGGCGGCCAGGGCGGCCAGCTGGGCCGTGCCGGGGCGCTGCTGCAGTTCGACGTGGTGGGTGAGGAGCTGACGTACCGTCAAGGGACGGTCAACGGCGAGCCCGTCGCCGCGCGGGCGGCCGGCGCGGATGTCCAGCACGGTGTCGAGGCCGACTCCGAACGCGGCGGCGGCGCGCTCGACGAGGGCGGGGGCGTTGGCCGGCAGCACGGTGAGGTGGTCGGCGGTGCGGTAGGTGACGCCGTCCGGCAGCGCGACGCGCACGAACCGCTTCCTGCGGGGGTGTCCGGGCGCGGTGAGGTCGTGGGCTTCGGTGACCGTCATGGGGACCAGCCCGTGTCGCTCGGCCAGGGCGTCCAGCGGTCCGCCCGTCAGGGTGCGGACCTCGTAGGGCGTGGTCGGCCCGGCCGGGGCTCCGGTGGCGTCGGGGTCGCCGTGCCGCTCCAGCAGGGCGGCGCGCAGGCGGACGGTGAAGTCGCGGACGGCGCCGGTGAGGTCGCCCGAGGCGTCGGCGGCCGCGCGCCCGGTCAGACGGGTGGCGCCCAGTTCGGCGAGACGCTCGTCGATGCGGGTCGGTACGTGCTGGTAGGTCGCGGCCCAGTTGCGGTCGCCGACGCCGAGGACGGCGTAGGTGACTCCGGAGAGATCCGGGGTGCCCTCCAGCCAGGCGGCGAAGGCGGCGGCGTCGTCGGTGGGGCGGCCGTTGTAGGAGGCGGCGGCGATGACGACGGGCCGGTCGGTGGGCAGGCCGCCCGCCCAGGCGTCGAGCGGGGCGACCTGGGTGGCGCAGCCGAGCGCGGCGGCCTCGCCGGCGAGCCGGCCGGCGAACTCCCGGCAGGTCCCGTAGTTGCTGCCGTGCAGGACGAGGACGGCGGTGCCGGGGCGGACGCGGGCGGGCAGGGCGTGCGGGTCCGCCTGCCGGGTCTCCGGGCCTGTCTGCCCCCGCGTGTGGGCGGCGCCCGGCAGCGGGGGGTGCACGCGGTCCGCCGCGGTCCGCGGGGTCAGCGTGAGCGTGAAGCCGTCGGGCTTGAGGGTGAGGGTCTCCTTGACCGTGAGCCGGTAGCCGGCGTGGTCGTGCAGCCGGTAGCGGTGGACCAGCATCGCCAGCAGCATGGTCGCCTCGTGCAGCGCGAACTGGCGTCCGATGCAGGCCCGTTCACCGGTGCCGAACGGTTTGAAGGCGTGCACCGGGCGGGCCGCCTCCGCCTCGGGCGCGAAGCGGGAGGGGTCGAACAGCTCGGGGTTGTCGCCCCACACCGGCTGCCGGTGCAGCATCGGGGCGAGCACGGTCACGGGCTGCCCTGCCCGCAGCGGGATCCGCCCGCCGAGCAGGGTGTCCTCGAGGGCGTGCCGGGTGAACGCGGCGGCCGTCGGCCACAGCCGCAGGGCCTCGTTGAGGACCTGGCGGGTGAAGGTGAGCCGGCCGATGTCCTCGTAGGTGGGCTCCGGGTCGGCGGTATCGCCCCACAGCGCGTCGGCCTCGCGCTGGAGGAGCCGCAGCGCGGTGGGGTCCTTGGCGAGGTGGTACAGCGCGAAGGACATCGCGCCGGACGTCGTCTCGTGGCCGGCGATCAGGAAGGTGATGACCTGGTTGCGGATGTTGGCCGCGTCCAGGGTGGCGCCGTCGGCGGGGTGCCCGGCGGTGAGCATCAGGCCGAGCAGGTCCCCGGCCCCGCTCTGGTCGGTGCCGGCGCGGGCGTCGACGACGTCGTCGACGACCCCGGCGAGGTAGGCGGCGTCCGTGCGGAAGGCCGCGTCGGCCGCCGAGTGGTCCTGGCCGGGGACCCGGGCGAGCCGGGTCATGCTCCACTCCAGGCAGCGGACCATCGACTCGACGAAGGGGTGCGGCTGTTCGCGCTCGAAGGAACCGAAGTCGTAGCCGAATCCGGCCAGTCCGATGGTGTCGAGGGTCATCCGGGTCATGTCGTCGGGCACGTCGACGGGCCGCCCCGCGCGGGCGGCGCGGTCCCAGGACGCAATGAGGCGGCGGGCCACCGCGAGCATCACCGGGTGGTAGGCGCGCATCGAGCCGAGCGCGAAGGCCGGCATGAGGATGTCGTGCGCGCGGGCCCAGTTGGGCTCGTCGTTGTGGGCGGTGAACAGCCCGTCGGCGGTGAACTCCCGCACGTTCTCCAAGGCGGGGCCGATGTGCTTGGCGAACCGCCGCTCGTCGGAGAGGTCGGTGACGAGGTCGAGGTCGCCGACGAACAGCGCGTCCCGCCCGTGCAGCCGCCGCACGAGCACCGGCCCGTGCGTGCGCATCAGGTCCATGACCTGCTGGATCGGGGTGCGGCCCGGTCCGGTGGCGGAGACGTCGACGACGGGCACGCCGGGGAGGGCGTCCGCGTTCAGGGGGTGGGGTGCGGTGGGGGGCATGACGCGACAACTGCCTTTCGCGGTACGGGCGTACTGCGCTCCAGCGTGGTCGACGGGCCCCGGCGGGCCGCCCCGGGGCACTACATGATTGTGTAGTGCCCGTTCGCCGCCGGGCCTTGTGCGCGGCGGGCCGGGTGTGGCAGGAGGTACGGGTGGACGCGGCGCGGGGGGAGGCCGTGCTCTGGCGGAACCGGGCGCTGACGCTGTTCGACCGGGTGGCGGTGCCGGTCGCGGTGTGCGACGTGTACGGCGTCGTCGTGCAGGCCAATCCGGCGATGGCGGCGGCGTGCGGGACGACGCCGGGGCGGTTGCGCGGCCGGAGCGTGCTGGAGCTGTTCACTCCGCGCGAGGCGACGCAGGTGGACCGGATCGCGCAGGCGCTGCGGCTGCGGCACCGGTCGCGGTACCAGGTGTCGGTGTGCTGGCGGGACGCCGCCGGGGCCGAGTGGCGCGGGGAGCTGACGGCGGACCCGGTGAGCGACACCGTGCAGGACACGCCGGCGCTGCTGGTGATGCTGCGGGTGGCCGGCGAGCACCGGCCGCGGGCCGCCGAGCCCGAGCCGGTCACGCCCGTGGAGGCGCGGATCCTGGCGCTGCTGGCCGGCGGCGCCACCACCGCGCGGGCCGCCCGCGAGACGAACCTGACCACGGACGGCGTGACCTATCACCTGCGGCGCCTGTCGGCCCGCTGGGGCGCGGCCAACCGTACGGAGCTGGTCGCCCGCGCCTACGCGCTCGGGGTGCTGACGCCGGGGGCGTGGCCGCCGGCGCCGGCCACGCGGACGTAGACGGGCCGGGAGCGTGGCTCGGTCGCGCGATGCGACGGAGCGGCCGCGGTGGACGCGGTGGACGCGGACCGGCCGCGGTGGATGCGGACCCGCGCCGGAGAGCCGGACCGGCACGGGAGGCAGGCCGCGGAGAGCCGGCCCTTGATGCGGGAGGCCGGCTCCGGAGAGCCGGACCCGGTGCGGAAATCCCTTGGCTCCGCTCCCCCAGCCTGCCTACCCTAGCCAAGAACCTAAAACCTTTAGGTTCCTTCGCGCCGCAGACGCAGACCCGGGAGACCCCATGAGGCCACTGACCGAGCAGGACATCCGCACCTCCTTCATCAACTGCTCGAAGGGCGAGGCCAAGCGCATGTGGGTGCCCCGCGACCTCGACGGCCTCCCCTGGGACGACCTCGACTTCCTCGGCTGGCGGGACCCCGGGGCGCCCGATCGCAGCTGTCTGGTCACGGAGCGCCAGGGCGGGCTGGTGGGCGTGGCCCTCCGCTTCCCCTCGTCCCAGCGCGGCTTCCTGCACCGCAGCATGTGCTCGCTGTGCCTGACCACCCACCGCGGCGGCGGGGTGTCCCTGATGACCGCCCGCAAGGCGGGCGCGGCGGGCCGCGAGGGCAATTCGGTGGGCCTGTACATGTGCACCGACCTGGCCTGCTCGCTCTACGTGCGCGGCAGGAAGGTCCCCGACTCGGGGAGCCGCTTCGAGGAGAGCCTCACCACCCAGGAGCAGATCGCCCGCACCACGGGCAACCTGGCCTCCTTCCTGGACAAGCTGTACTCCTGATCCCCCACCGGCGCGGTGATCATGTTCGTGGCCCGGGGGAACGGGGAACAGCGCAAGTGATGCAAGTTGTACGTAACTGGACGTCGTCCGTCCCCCAGTGGCTGAAGAAACACCGGGACCCCGTGGTCGTACAGGCGCTGCGGTCGACGGCCGCGGCGACGATCGCGTATGTCATCGCGCTGCGGCTGAGCCCGGAACCGGCGCCGCTGACGGCTCCGCTGACCGCGCTCCTCGTCGTCCAGGTGACCCTGTACGCCACGCTGACCACCGGCTTCCGCCGGGTGAACTCGGTGGTGGCCGGGGTGCTCGTCGCCATCGCCTTCTCCCTCCTGGTGGGGCTGACCTGGTGGAGCCTGGCCCTGGTGATCCTCGCCGCGCTGGCCGTCGGGCACCTGGTCCGGGTCGAGGAGTTCGTGCCCGAGGTGGCGATCAGCGCCATGCTGGTGCTCGGCGTCACCACCGTCGGCACCACGGCCTGGGCGCGCGTGGTGGAGACGTTGATCGGCGCGACCGTGGGCCTCGCCTGCAACGTGCTGCTCGCTCCCCCGGTGTGGACCGAACAGGCCGGCGAGTCGATCGAGGACCTGGCCCGCCGGGTGCGCCGGCTGATGCTGCGCATGGGCGAGGAGGCGGCGGGGGCCACCCCCGTGGAGCACGCGGCGGCCCGGCTGCACGAGGCGCGCCGCCTCGACCACGAGATCTCCGACGTGGACGCCGCCCTGCGGCGGGCGGAGGACAGTCTCCGGCTCAATCCGCGGGTGCGCGAGGGCCTGCTGCACCGCGTCGTGCTGCGCACCGGCCTGGACACGGTGGAGATCTGCACGGTCGTGCTCCGGGTGCTCGCGCGCTCCTTCACCGACCTGGCCAAGGAGCGGGACCCCGAGCCGCTGTTCGCGCCGTCGACGGGTGCCGTCGTCGAGCAGTTGCTGTCCGAGATCGGCGACGCGGTGGTGAGCTTCGCGGTGCTGGTCACCACCGACGTCAGCGTCAGCGCCGAGTCCGCCGAGTCCCGGCTCGCCGCCGAACTGCGGCAGGCCGCCGCGACCCGCGACAAGCTGGCCCAGCTGCTCCTGGAGGACGTCCAGCGGGACAGCCGCCACTGGCATCTGCAGGGCGCGGTGCTGACCGAGGTCAACCGCATCATCGACGAGATGGACACCGAACACCGCTCGCGGCGGCTCCTCGAGGAGCTGGACTGCCACACACGCGCGCGGAGCGAGCGCATGTCCCGGCTGACCCGGCTCAGGAACCGGCTGGGGGTGCCCGAGCGGCTGCGCCGGAACCATGAGGACGGTGCGCGGCGTTCTCCGTGACGGGGTCCACTACGGAGGGGAGCGCGCGCATGACCGACACGACCGTGCGGATCGACGGGAACACACTGCGGCTGCCGGGCGGGGTGGCGGTGCGGTTCGTGCGCACCCTGCGCCTGCCGGAGAAGGGCACCCATCCGCTGCCGCCGGGGCTCGGCGAGTTCCCCGTCCGGCGGGTGGCGGATTTCCCGGACACGGTGCCGGGGCAGTGGCGCTCCCGCGGCGGAGTGATGCTGCCGGTGTACCTGCGCGAGGCCATGTGGCTGAGCTTCGCGGGCTCGACCGAGCCGGCCGCGCTCCAGGTCGGCGTGGGCAAGGTGTGCGCGGTGTCGGGCAGGCCGTGGAGCGACCGGCTCTCGCGACGGCCCCAGAACTACGTGGTGCTGCCCCGCCAGCCCTGGCTGGACGGCATCAACTCCGGCAAGGGCACGGTCCGCCAGTTCGTCGCCGTGCCGCTGGGGCTCGGGGCGACGGTCGAGGGCCAGGTCACCGGCGAGGAGGTGTGGGGCGGCGTCCAGCTCCAGTCGTTCCGGCTCCGGGACGAGGAGCTGGCGAAGTGGCGGGCGGAGGAGGAACTGCGCCGTGCGGCGCGGGCCCGGGCGCGGCCGGCGATCGGCGGCTACGGCGCGGCGTTCCCGATGGCGGCCCCGCCCGCTCCGGGCGCGGTCCCGGCGCCCGCCGCACCCGGAGCGGCGCCGGGCGCCGGCCGGCCCCGGCCCGCCGCGGCCATGGGGCTCGGTGTGGGCGGCTCGATGCGCCAGGAGGTGTACCGGGACGAACGGCCGCTCGCCTCCTGGTCCGAGGAGCCCGCCGGGCGCGTCTTCGTCCATCTGGTGACGCCCCCGGAGTGGCGGCGCATCACCGGCGAGGCTCCCCCGCCGTCGCCGGTGGACCGCGCCGCGTACACGCGCGCGGGACTGCCCTGGTACGACTACTACGACGAGGACGCCGAGGACCTCGCCCCCACCGACACCCTCTCGGGGGTGCGCCCGGCCGGGGACTGGCTCGGCGACGACCACGAGCCGTGGCAGCCGCCCTCGCCGCACCAGGTCACCCCGCTCAAGGACGCGCCGGGCAAGCCGGTGGAGGACGGGGACTGGTAGCCCGGGGGCCCACGCCCCCCGCCCCGTGGCCGCCGCGCACCGCCCCGGACCGAGACCCTCGCGCGCCCCGCAGCTTCTTCGGGTGACCTGCCCGGCGTCGTTGCGGGGCCCGCAACGTCCTTTGCCGTACTTGCCCTTGGCCCGGCCCGGACGCCAAGGTGGCGGTCACGACCGAGGCAGCCGACGACCTGAGGTGCGGGCATGGACAGTGGTGCGGGAAGGCGCGGGCGGCGCGGTGGCTGGAGCAGGCGCCGGTTCGTCGGGGCGCTGACGGGAGTCGCGGCGGTGGCCGCGATTCCGGCCCCGGCGGCCCCCCGGTCCGACCCCGCGGCCGCGGGCCCGCCCTCGGGCCCGTCCACCGGCTCCAACCCGCCTCCCGGCTCCGTCCCGACCGCACCGGGGCCGGCCGCGCGGGAGCGGGGGCCCGCGGCCGGATCGACCGGCCCCCGGCCGCTGTACCTCGGCACCTACACCTCCGTGGAGGGCGGCGGTACGGGCATCGGTCTGGCCCGGTACGACCCGGTGACGGGCGCCGTCACCGGCCGGGGCACGGTGACCGGCGTCGCCGCCCCCTCCTACCTGGCCGCACACCCGGACGGCCGCACGCTGTACGCGGTCGACGAGCGTCAGGACGGGGGTGTCACCGCCGTACGGCTCGCGGACGGCAGGGTGCTGGGCACCCGGAGCACCGGCGGGGCGGGCCCCTGCCATCTCTCCGTGCACCCCACCGGGCGCTGGCTGCTGAGCGCCGACTACCCGTCCGGAAGCGTGGCCGTGCACCCCGTCGACGCCTCGGGCGCGATCGGCGAGCGCACCGCCCTGGTGACGCACACCGACCCGCCGCCCGGACCGGGGCAGCAGGGCCCGCACGCCCACCAGTTCGTGACGAGTCCGGACGGCGGCCACGTCCTCGCGGTCGACCTCGGCACCGACACCGTCTACACGTACCGTCTGGACACCCGGACCGGCACGCTGACCGAGGTCGCCCGGGCGCGCACACGGCCGGGTGCCGGGCCCCGCCACCTCACCTTCCACCCCGGCGGCCGGTACGCCTACCTCGCCAACGAGGTCGACGACACCGTGGCCGTCTGCGCGTACGACCCCGCGACCGGCCGGCTGACCGTCGGAGCGCCGCAGTCCACGGGCTCGGCCGGGGGCACCAACTACCCCGCCCAGTTCGTGGTGACGGCGGACGGCCGGTACGCCTTCCTCGCCAACCGGGGCCACGACAGCGTCGCCCGCTACGCCGTCGAGGCGGACGGGGCCCGGCTCCGGCTGCTGGGCACGGTGCCGGTCGCGGGCGCCTTCCCGCGGCAGCTCGCGCTGGCGCCGGGCGGAGGCCTGCTGTTCACGGCGAACCAGAAGTCGGGCTCGGTCAGCGTCTTCCACGTGGACCGGGCGAGCGGCGCGCTGCGGCTCGCGGGCGAGCCGTTCGCCTCACCCGTCGCGGTCTGTGCGCTGCCGCTGTAGTCCGCGGGGGCCACGGGGGCAGGACGCGGCGGCCGCCTGGGCGAGCAGGACGTGCAGGCGTTCGGTGAGCTGGGAGACGTCGTCGGCCGGCGCGTGGAACGGCAGCCGTACGTCGCCGTGGCGGCGGGCCCGTTCGACGCGCAGGGTCAGTCCGTGCCGGTCGACGGCGAGCGGCCGGACGCGCACCGCGCCGTGCAGACTGTCGGGCCCGACGAGCCGGGTCAGCCGCTCCACCGCCTCGAGGTGGGCGGCGGCGAGGTGGGTGAGCAGACCGGCCTCCGCCCGCGCCAGCGGGTCGGGCGCGGCGGCGGCGAACTCGTCGCGGTCGACCTGGACGGCGCCGGAGTCCTGGCGCAGCACCACGCGCGAGGGGTGGAACACCAGGTGTCCGGCCTCCTGGACACACCGGCCGGCCAGCCACAGCCGGGCCCGGATCCGGTGGCGTACGGGGACGGGTGCGACGTCGGCGAACTCCAGCACGGCGGCCGGCTCGCCCCGCGGCGCGCAGATCGCGGCCGCGCGCAGGGCGCTGTCCTCGGGCACCCGCAGCAGCACCCGGCCGTCCCCCGCCGCCCTGTGCGCGCCGACGAGTTCCTCCCGGCCGCCCTCCGCGGTCACCGCGCAGGACCACGCGGCCGCGAGCACCGATCGCGCCCGCTCAGCCGCCCCGGGCACGGCCGCCCACGTGTGGCTCCCACCCATCCGCAACCTCCTTAGGTAAGCCTTGCCTAACCTATCGGAGAACGAAGTGTGCGCCAACCACACCCCCGCGCGGGCCGCGCCACGGACGCTCAGTCCGCCAGAACGCCCAGCAGGGCCCTGGCACACAGGTCGCGCACCTGTGCGCGCGGCAGGCCGGGGCCGCGCAGCCACTCCAGGCAGACGGCGGTGGTGAAGGCGAGCCAGCCGCGGACGGCCAGGTGCAGGTCGGGGCGCCGGGCGGCGAGCGGGCCGAACTCGGGGTCGGCCGCGAGGGCGTCGAGGATCTGCCGCTCCTGAGCCGCGAGGGCCCGCTGGTAGACCCGGCGCACGGCCTGGTCGCCCGCCGCGTCGGCGCGGTGGAAGGCGCGGTAGCCGTGCGCGTGGGCCTGGACGTACTCCAGGTAGGCGTCCAGACCCGCCGTGAGCTGCTCGCGCACCGGCGTTCCGGGCACGGCCGCGGTCATCCGCAGCATCCGCTCGCTCTCCCGCTCCACGACGGCCGCGAAGAAGTCCCGCTTGGTCGGGAAGTAGTGGTAGAGCAGCCCCCGGGAGACCCCCGCGATCTCCGCGACCTGCTCGATCCACACGTCGTCGTACGGACTCTCCGAGAACAGCCGCGCCCCCACCGACAGCAGCTGCTCCCTGCGCTCCTCGGTGCTGAGCCGGCGGCGCGTGCGCTCCCCCTGGTTCGCGGCCATGCCCGCACTTTACTTGACGCCGGTTCAACAACCGGACCAGACTGAAGCGCGCTATTGAACCGACGTACAACACGAGCGGAGCACCCGCTCGACGGTCCGCTGGATCAAGGGAGATCGCGTCATGGCGGAGACGAGGACGCCGGCCGGGCTGCCGAGGGGGTTTCGCGGCGCGGAACAGGGCTGGCCCGAGCTGCACCGCATTCCGCACCCGCCGCGCCGGGTCCCCCTGCTCGGCGACGTGCTCGGGGCCGACCGGCGCACGCCGGTGCAGGACTCGATGCGCCACGCCCGCGCGCTCGGCCCGATCTTCCGCCGCAAGGCGTTCGGCAACGAGTTCGTGTTCGTGTGGGGCGCGGGGCTGGTCGCCGACCTCGCCGACGAGGCGCGGTTCGCCAAGCACGTGGGCCTCGGCGTCGCCAACCTGCGGCCGGTCGCCGGGGACGGCCTCTTCACGGCGTACAACCACGAGCCCAACTGGCAGCTCGCCCATGACGTCCTGGCGCCCGGTTTCAGCCGGGAGGCCATGGCGGGCTACCACGTGATGATGCTCGACGTGACCGGGCGGCTCACCGACCACTGGGACCGCGAGCTGGCCGCCGGTCGCACCGTGGACGTGCCCGGCGACATGACCAAGCTGACCCTGGAGACCATCGCGCGCACCGGCTTCGGGCACGACTTCGGCTCCTTCGAACGCGCCCGCCCGCACCCGTTCGTCACCGCGATGGTCGGCACGCTCAGCTACGCGCAGCGGCTCAACACCGTCCCCGCCCCACTCGCCCCGGTCCTGCTGCGCGGTGCGACCCGCCGCAACGCCGCCGACATCCACTACCTCAACCGCACGGTCGACGACCTCGTACGCGCCCGCCGCACGGCGGGCGGGGACGGCGACCTGCTGGACCGGATGCTGGAGGTGGCCCATCCGGAGACCGGGGAGCGGCTGTCGCCGGAGAACGTACGCCGTCAGGTGATCACTTTCCTGGTGGCGGGCCACGAGACCACCTCGGGCGCGTTGTCCTTCGCCCTGCACTACCTCGCCCGGCATCCGGAGGTGGCCGCCCGCGCCCGGGACGAGGTCGACCGGGTCTGGGGCACCGAGGCGGCGCCCGGCTACGAACAGGTGGCCAAGCTGCGCTACGTGCGCCGGGTGCTCGACGAGTCGCTGCGGCTGTGGCCGACCGCGCCCGCCTTCGCCCGGGAGGCCCGGCAGGACACGGTGCTGGCCGGGGAGCATCCGATGCGCCGGGGCGCCTGGACCCTGGTGCTGACGCCGATGCTGCACCGGGACCCCGGCGTGTGGGGCCCGGACGCGGAGCGGTTCGACCCGGACCGGTTCGACGCGCGGGCCGTACGGGCCCGCCCGCCGCACGTGTTCAAGCCGTTCGGCACCGGAGCCCGGGCGTGCATCGGCCGCCAGTTCGCGCTGCACGAGGCGACGCTGGTCCTCGGACTGCTGCTGCGCCGCTACGACCTGCGGGCCGACCCGGCCTACCGGCTGAGGGTGACCGAGCGGCTGACCCTCATGCCGGAGGGCCTGCGGCTACGGCTGGAGCGGCGGACGCCCGTCACCGCCCCCGCGCCCGTGCCGGTTCCCGGGAGCGCCGCCTCAGACACGCGCCGTCCAGTGCGCGGGGCGGCCGACTGAGGCCGGCAGCCGGGTGCCGGCGCTGCCCCGGGCCGCGTCGATCTGCGGCTGGGTCAGGAAGAACGCGTCCGTCAGATCGGCGTCGGTGAGGTCGGCGTCCCGCAGATCGGCGCCGATCAGGTCCGCACCGCGCAGGTCGGCGCCGGTGAGGTCGGCGGCGATCAGGTAGGCGCCGCGCAGGGTGGCCCCGCGCAGGTCCGCCCCCCTGAGGCGGGCGCCCATCAGGTCCGCGCCGCGCCGGTCCTTCTTCCGTCCGCGCACCCCGGCGCGGGCCAGCTCACTGGCGCGCAGCAGCAGGACGTTGACCTCCTGCCGGTGCGCGCCGACGTCCAGCGCGGCGAGTTCCCCGGGCGTGCCGCGGGTGAGCTCCTCGGTCCGCGCCAGGGCCCGGCGCAGGTCGGCGTGGACCGGACGGGCGGCGGGCAGGGCGAGGGCCTCGGTCAGGTACCAGAGCAGTTCGTGCAGGTGCCGGACCACCGGGAACACCTCGAACATCCGCCGGGCGTCCTCCCGGGATCCCGTACGCCAGTCCCGGCCGCCGAAGGTGACCTGCGAGACCTTCTGCCCGGCGCCGAAGCAGTCGTAGACCGTGCAGCCGGTGAACCCCCGCTGCCTGAGCCGCGCGTGGATGCCGCAGCGGTGGTCGTCCCGGAGGTTCGGGCAGGGCGTCCCGGCGGGCTTGTCGAGTGCGAAGTCCGCGGAGGCGGCGAAGGGCAGGGCGACGCAGCACAGCCCGAAGCAGCGCGCGCAGTCGCCGCGCAGCGCCGCCCGGCCGGGCCCGCCGTCCGCGTGATCCGCGTGATCCGCGTGGCCTCGTTCGGGGCGGGCGGTGGTCGGATCCGACATGACGTCCACCCTACTGACCTGTGCCGGGCACCCGGGACGGCCGGGTCACCGCAGGAACGGGGCGACGGTGGCCACGAACCGCTCGGGGTCGTCGAGCCACGGGTGGTGCCCGGCGCCGGGCTGGATGACCAGGCGGCCTTGCGGGAAGAGCTCGGCGTACTCGGCCATCGCGGGCGGCGGGGAGTTGAGGTCGACCTCGCCGGCGAGGACGAGCACGGGCGCGTCGAGCCGGGCGAGCGCCGCGCGGGTGGCGTCCGGGTCGAAGGCGCCCTCGGCGGCGTACACGGGCGCGGCGTCACCGTTCCTCTCCTCGGCGTCGGCCGCGTCGAGATCCTGCGCGGCCTTGTCCCAACGACCGTGCAGGAACGGGGCGACGGCCGCCCAGTGATCGCCGGTCGCCCGGCCCGCCACGACCTCCTCCAGGGCCGCGTACGCCGCCGGGAACCACGGCTCGTCCTCGCGCAGCCGCGCCGTGGCGAGCCGGGCCTCCGCGGTGACGGTGATGCCGACGGCGGCCACGCTCGGGGTGATCAGCGCCAGCCTCCCGACGCGCTCCGGGTGGCGGGCCGCGTACAGCACCGCGAGGTTCGCGCCGGCGCAGTGCGCCAGCAGGTCCACGCGGTCCAGACCGAGGTGCTCGCGCAGCGCCTCCACGTCGTCGACGAGCCGGTCGCAGCGGTAGCTCGCCGGGTCCCGCGGGACGGCGGACCCTCCGCTGCCCCGCAGGTCCAGCAGGGCCAGTCGCCGGTGGGCGGGCAGACCGCCGAGGTCCCCGAGGTAGGCCGAGGCCCGCACGGGACCGCCCGGCAGGCAGATCACGGGCGGCCCGCCCCGGCCGCTCAGGTGGAGGGCGAGACGAGTGCCGTCGTGCGCGGAGAAGGCGATCATGGAAGGACCCTCGCAGTGGCGGTCCCGGCCTCGCAACCGGATTACCTTGCGCGGCCGCTCAGTCCTCCAACGCCGCTGCCAGACCGAGGTGTTCGAGCCGCTCGGGGTCGGCCAGGACGTACATGCGGGTGATCCTGCCGTCGGCGACGGTGACGCCCATGACCGACAGCGGCCGCCCCTCGGGCGCGGTGGCCATCCCGACCGTGCCGTTGACCAGCACCAGCCGGACGGCCCGGGCGTACGGGGCGAAGGTGAGCGCCTGCGCGGCCACCGTCCTCGCGCCCTGGACCACCTTGGACGTGGCGGCGCCCCGGAGCAGCGCACCGGCGTCGACCCGCAGCACCACGTCGGGGTGGAGGACGGCGACCAGCGCCTCGAAGTCGCCCTCGCGCGAGGCCGCGAGGAAGGCGTCGACCACCTCCTTCTGCCGTCCGAGGTCGGTCTCGGCGGACGGGGCGGCGCCCTGCACCCGGCGGCGGGCCCGGCTGGCGAGCTGCCGGGTGGCGGCCGAGGTGCGCTCCACGATGGGCGCGATGTCGTCGAAGGGGACCGCGAACAGGTCGTGGAGCACGAAGGCCAGCCGTTCGTCCGGCTGCAGGGCCTCCAGGACGACGAGCATGGCCAGGCCCACCGAGTCGGCCCGGAGCGCCTCCTGCTCCGGGTCGGTGCGGGGCAGGGGCCGGACGACGGGGTCGGGGACGAAGGTGTCGTCCATGGGCTCCTCGCGCCGTGCCTTCCGGGCGCGCAGCAGGTCGAGACAGACCCGGCCGGTCACGGTGGTGAGCCAGGCGCCCAGGTTCTCGACGGCGTCCGGGTCCGTGCGGGTGAGCTTGAGCCAGGTCTCCTGGACCGCGTCCTCGGCCTCCGGCAGTGAGCCGAGCATGCGGTAGGCGACCGCCCGCAGATGGGCGCGGTGCTCCTCGAAGCGCCCCGCCAGGACTTCCTCGTCCCCCGTGCCGGCCATCCCGTCCCCCGCCCCGTGTTCGGTGTGCCGTGTGCCGTGTGCCGTGTCCGGCGTGTGCGTGTCCGTCGGTCCGCCGGATCCCCGGTCCGCAGTCCGCAGTCCGCAGTCCGCAGTCCGCAGTCCGCCGGCCCTACGGTCCGTCAGTCACCCGATCACCCGGTCACCCGGCCCGTCCGGATCATCCTAGGCGCCGGCCGGGATCACCGGCCGGGCGGTTCTCAGACCTCGTCGCGGGCGAGCGCGAGCAGCCGGTCCAGGACGCGCGGGCCGCCGGCGCGCACGCCGTCGTGCTCGAACTCGTCGGTGGCCCAGGTCCGCAGGCCGCGGATGGCGCGGGCGGTCCGCAGGGAGTGGGCGGTGTCGACGTACATGTCGTCGTGGTAGACGGCCGCGGCGACCGGGACCTCGTTGGCGGCGAGGCGGGCGGGGTCGTACAGCGGCTTCCAGCCGGTGTGGGCGGCCAGCAGTTCGGCGGTCTCGCGGAGCGGGCGCAGCGCGGGGTCGCAGTCGAACATCCAGGGGTGCACGGACTCGCCGGTGAACAGCACCGGCCCGTCGCCCGCGAGGGCCTTGGCGGCGTCGAACTGCGGGAACTCGGCGCGGACCCGCTCGGCGGCCCAGGCGGTGGGGCGCGTGTCCTGGCCGTAGATCGCCTCGTGGACGAGCGCGTACAGGGGATGGCCGGCGTACGACAGCAGTCCCTGCGTCTCCTCCTGGAAGGCGTCGGACAGGGTCCATCCGTCCGCGGCGCGGACGAAGGCGTGCTCCAGGAGGTAGTGGAGGCGGTGGCTGCCTTCGCCGCCGCCGAGCAGGATGCCCAGCGACTGGAAGGCCTCGACGGTGAAGCGGTGGCCGTTCGGGAGCACCACGTCGTGGGTGAGGAGGTGGTCGGCGATGCGGCGGGCGCGGTCCACGTCCTGCGGGTAGCGGGCGTAGTGGGCGGCGACCTTGCGTTCGACGCGCGGGTAGGCGGCCCGGTAGACGTCGTCGGCGTGGGCGTCGAGGGAGGGCAGTCCGCCGGTGACGAGCGCGGTGCTCAGGCCCTCCGGGTGCGTGGAGAGGTAGTGGACCGTGCAGAAGCCGCCGAAGCTCTGGCCGAGTACGGCCCAGGGGGCGCCACCGGTGACCTGCGGGCGGATCGCCTCGCAGTCGCGGACGATGGCGTCCGCGCGGAAGTGCGTGAGGTAGGCGGCCTGCTCGGCGGGGCCGCCGCGCAGCGGGAGCGTCTGGCGGTTGGCGGGGGTGGAGTGGCCGGTGCCGCGCTGGTCCAGGAGCAGGACGCGGTAGTCCTCCAGGGCGCGGCCGAGCCAGGCCTGCTTGCCGACGAAGCGATTCGCCCCGAACCCCGGGCCGCCCTGCAGGTAGACCAGCCACGGCAGGTCGTCCTTGCCCGCCTTGTCCCCGGCCACGACCTCGCGGGCGTAGAGGTCGATGGTCTCCCCCGCCGGGTCGTCGTGGTCGAGGGGGACGGTGAAGTGGCGGTCGGTGAGGACGACGCCGGGCTGGCGGTAGCTCACGGTCAACGGATCTCCCGGGACGGACGGACGGGCCGCGTCCCAGTTCAGCACACGGCCCGGGAGCCGCGTGCGCAGGTTCGCATCCTGCCGGGGCGCCTTGTGTCAGGTGCCTGAAGCCTCCGTCACCAGCGGAAACGCTGAGGACCAGCGCAGCCGGTCAGGTGAGCGCCGGTGCAAGGTCGGCAACCTGTTCAAGTGCTTCGGGACGAAGAGGTCGTGGGTTCACGCCCCGGCATCCGCCGCAACTCGGTAGACCGGACCCCGGGCGCCCAGGACCCCGGGGACGCCCTGCCACAGGGCTGCACCGTTCTCCCGCTCCCACCGCGCTGTCGCCCGGGACCGCGCCCACTGGGTCACGGCGACGGGAACCAACATGACGGGCGGCATCAGCTCGCGGGACGCGAGCGCGATGAGCACCATCCAGCAGACTCCCGCCCCGACGAATCCGGCCGTGCACCGTAGTGACAGCCCTCGCGCCGCATCCCGCCCGGCGCACGGTTGACCGAGGGTGTCGATCTGCACAGCCTGCTCGTACTTACGGCGGAGCCGGGCAGGCAGACGGAAACCGAAGGGAACCAACGCCAGGGACACCAGAGCGACCGCGACTGTGCCCACCAGCAGGATCTCCAGCCGGTCGGGCGTCCCGATCAAGGCCACCAGCAACCCCTCGGACAACAGCACGCCCGCGCCCGTCATCAGCGCAGACGTCTGCTCGAAGTACACCACCCTCATCAGCCCGGGTCCGGCGTCCCCAGTCATCGTCCCAGCTCTCTGCCCGGACACCCGCTCGGGCAGAGAAGATCCAACACGGTGCGGCACCCGGGGACAACCGGCCGCGCATCAAGACATCATCAAGACTGCGCTGCGCCGGACCTGGGTCGAGCAGAGGAAACCGTGCACCGTGGAGTCACCGCTCATCTCCCGACTCGACCTCCCGCTGATCCTGGACCCGAACCGCCACACCGGTGGTCTCACTTGCAGGCGCCGCTCCCGTAGTCGTGGTACTGCAGCGCCGTGGAGTCGAAGCCGGGGCCCGGCAGGACCGGCTTGTAGTCCCAGCTGTAGCTGTGGGACTTGAGGATGAGCTTCATGACACCGAAGGCGCCGGCCTGGGCGGTGACCACGTTGGGGTTGTCGTAGTTGCCCGGCGTGCCGGCGAGGGTGTCGATGGCCTCGCCGCCGGAGCCGACGATGAACTCCGGGATGCCGTGCGCCGGGTCGGACTGGCCGGCCGGGTCCATCGGGCGCAGCCGGGCGTAGGCGTGCTCATGGCCGTTGAGGATGAGCGTGGCGTGGCGCTGGTAGAGGAGCTTCCACCACGCGTCGGTCGCTGCCCCCTCGGTGCCTCCGGCGCCCGGTGCGGACGCGGGCACTGTGGCGCTCGAGGCCGTCGTGGCGCTGAAGGTCGGCTGGTGCCAGTACGCGATCGTGCACTGACGCGTGTTGGCGGCCAGGTCCTGCGAGAGCCAGCGGGTCTCCTTGCCGAGGAGGCCGTTGTCCGTCGTGGAGCAGTCGTGGTTGAACGCGTCGGAGTTGCACTCGGCGTTGAGCGAGATGACGTGCCAGTTGCCGAGGTTGTAGGAGTACCACCCCTGCTTGTCGGCGGTGTCGTCGCCGGCCTGGCCCTGGGGGTTCGGCGTGCCGGCCTGGTCGTGGCCGTTGAAATAGCCGAAGTAGCCCGCACCGTTCTGCCCGGACTCGTTGTCGCCCTTCTTGGTGTACGGGTAGTACTCGTGGTTGCCGGGCGACGGACGCTCGAGCATCTTCAGGCCGCCCCATGCCTGCTCGAAGGACTGCTCGAAGTCGGTCAGCTTGCCGACCTGGTACTGCTCGTCGCCCATCAGTGCTACAGCGTCGGGGCGCATGTCCGTGGCCTGCTTCGCGGTGGCGAACTCGGCGCTCATGCCGCCCAGAGTCGGGCTGCCGCACTTGAGTGACGTCGGGGTGCCGGCGTTCTCGGTGTCGTCGGGCTCGCAGGCGATGTCGCCGACAGCCGCCAGCGTGTACGACGCCGCGCGGTGGTGGGCGTAGGGCCAATCGTTGTCGCTCCGGTTCGCCGCGGCGACGGCGGTGCCGGTGACCGCGATGACGGCCAGGCCGACAGCTGCGGCGGAGACCTTGGTGGCGCGTCTCATGTGCGTTTCCTTCCAACTGCGGAGGCCGTCAGCGCACGTTAAGCAGTCGATCTGGCAGTTGCCACAAACACGCTCTGACGGATGGGTGAACTCCGTCCGCGTCGTCGGGCGACCGCAGAGACTGCTTGAAGGAGCTACGGGTCCAAGCACGGTGCGCTGCCACCACGCGCACGGTCGCCTCGCCGGACGCCCAGTAGGGCCTGGGGCCTCGGCTCCCTCGCCCTGCCCCACCGCAGGGCGGTCGCCGAGGCCTGGGCGCCGGCCGACCGCCGCGACGGCAACGCGGCCCGGTGGGCGGCCGAGGCCAGGCTCGCCGCGCCGTGACCGGGGTCTGTCCCGGGGTGTCCCCGGAAATTAGGCTGCCATCGTCCGATGATCGACCACGAGGAGCCGCGATGCGCATCGCCCTGTTCCTGACCTGCGTGAACGACACGCTCTATCCGGACACCGGGCGCGCCGTGGTCGCCCTGCTGACCAGACTGGGCGTCGAGGTGGACTTCCCGATGGCCCAGACGTGCTGCGGGCAGGCCCACTACAACACCGGGTACCGCCATGAGGCCGAGCCGCTCGCCCGGCACTTCGCCGGCGTCTTCGGGGACTACGACGCGATCGTGACGCCGTCCGGGTCGTGCGGGGCGATGGTGCGGGAGCTGTATCCGCGGATGGGTGAACGGGCGCGCGCCGAGGGGCGCGGGGACACGCTCGCGGCCACGCTGGCGCCCGTGGTGCCGAAGACGTACGAGCTCACGGAGTTCCTGGTGGACGTGCTCGGGGTGACGGACGTCGGCGCGTACTACCCGCACACGGTGACCTACCACCCGACCTGTCACGGGCTGCGCGGCCTCGGGCTGGGCGACCGGCCCCGGCGGCTCCTCGAGGCCGTGCGCGGACTGGAGTTGGTGGAACTGCCGGGGGCCGAGGAGTGCTGCGGTTTCGGCGGCACCTTCGCGGTGAAGAACGCGGACGTCTCGGCGGCGATGGGCGCCGACAAGGTGCGCAACGCCGAGTCGACCGGCGCGGAGGTGCTGTGCGCGGCCGACAACTCGTGCCTGATGCACCTCGGCGGGACCATGGCCCGGCTGCGCACGGCGGTGCGGCCGGTGCACATCGCGGAGATCCTGGCGAGCACGGAGGAGGGACGGGCAGCATGAACACGACGTTCGTAGGCATGCCCGCCTTCCCGGCCTTTCCCGAGGCCGCCCACGAGGCCGTGCGGAACCCGACCCTGCGCGGCAACCTGCGCCACGCCACGCACACCATCCGCGCCAAGCGGGCGAAGGCGGTCGCGGAGATGTCCGACTGGGCGGAACTGCGCGAGGCGGGCCGCCGGATCAAGGACCACACGCTCCGTCACCTCGACCGCTATCTGGTGCAGGTGGAGGAGACGGTCACGGCGGCGGGCGGCACCGTCCACTGGGCCGCCGACGCCGAGGAGGCCAACCGGATCGTCACCGAACTGGTCAGGGCCACCGGCGAGTCGGAGGTCGTCAAGGTCAAGTCGATGGCCACGCAGGAGATCGGGCTCAACGAGGCGCTGGAGGCGGCGGGAATCCGGGCCTACGAGACCGATCTCGCCGAGCTGATCGTGCAGTTGGGCAAGGACCGGCCCTCGCACATCCTGGTCCCCGCCATCCACCGCAACCGCGGCGAGATCCGGGACATCTTCCGCTCCGAGATGAAGGAGTGGGGGCGCCCGGCCCCCGAGGGCCTGACGGACACGCCCGCCGAACTCGCCGAGGCGGCCCGGCTGCACCTGCGGGAGAAGTTCCTGCGCGCCCGGGTCGGCATCTCCGGCGCCAACTTCGTCGTCGCCGAGACGGGCACGCTGGTGGTCGTGGAGTCCGAGGGCAACGGCCGGATGTGCCTGACCCTGCCCGAGACGCTGATCTCGGTGGTCGGCATCGAGAAGATCGTGCCGACCTGGCGCGACCTGGAGGTGTTCCTGCAGACGCTCCCCCGCTCCTCCACGGCCGAGCGGATGAACCCGTACACCTCGATGTGGACGGGCACGACGGACGCCGAAAGGGCCGACGGGCCACGGGAGTTCCACCTGGTGCTGCTGGACAACGGCCGCAGCGACACGCTCGCCGACCAGGTCGGGCGGCAGGCCTTGCGCTGCATCCGCTGCTCGGCGTGTCTCAACGTCTGCCCGGTGTACGAGCGGGCCGGGGGCCACGCCTACGGATCCGTCTACCCGGGGCCGATCGGCGCGATCCTCAGCCCTCAACTGCGGGGCACCGCAAGCGAGATCGACGCCTCACTGCCGTACGCGTCCTCGCTCTGCGGCGCCTGTTACGAGGTGTGCCCGGTCGCCATCGACATCCCCGAGGTGCTGGTGCACCTGCGGGAGCGGGTCGCCGAGGGCGGGGAGGTGACCCGGCAGGGCAACAAGGTGGTGCTGAAGCCGGCCAAGGGCCATGCCGCCGAGCGGGCGGCGATGCGCGCGGCCCGCTGGGCGTTCACCCACCCGGCCGCCCTGCGCACCGGCCAGCGCCTGGCGTCCCGCTCCCGCCGCTTCCACCCGCGGACCCTGCCGGGCCCCGGCCGGGCGTGGAGCGGCACCCGGGACCTGCCGCCGGTGCCGGCGGAGCCGTTCCGCGACTGGTGGCAGCGCACGCACGGCGGAAAGGACGGCGCGAAGTGAGCAGCAGGGACCGGATCCTGGGCCGGGTGCGGCGCGCGCTGTCGGACGTCCCACCGGACGACACGCCGTACGAGCAGGCCGTACCGCGGGACTACCGGCAGCAGCACGGCGAGCGCACCGCCGCCCGGACGGTGGAACTGCTGGCGGAGAACCTGGCGGACTACCGGGCGGTGGTGCACCGGACCGACGCCGCGGGGCTGCCCGGGCTGATCGCCCGCCTGCTCGACGACCGAGGGGCGGCGTCCGTCGTCGTCCCGCCGGGACTGGACGAGGGCTGGCTGACGGCGACGGAGGTCACCCGGGTCGCGGACCGGGCGGAGAGCACGGCCCGCGAGCTCGACCGGGTGGACAGCGTGGTCACCGGCTGCGCCGTCGCCGTCGCCGAGACCGGCACGATCGTCCTCGACGGCTCCGCGGACCAGGGGCGCCGCCGCATCACGCTCGTCCCGGACCACCACGTCTGCGTCGTCCGGGTCCCCGGCCAGGTGGTCTCCTCGGTGCCCCAGGCGCTCGCCCGGCTGGACCCGGCCCGCCCGCTGACCTGGATCTCCGGACCGTCGGCGACCAGCGACATCGAACTGGACCGGGTGGAAGGGGTGCACGGGCCGCGGACGCTGGAGGTGGTCCTCGTCACGGAGGAGGCGGACGGGACGCCCGCGGCGCGGACCGGGTGACAGAGGGGCTGAACAAGCGCTTAGATAGTGGCTCGGATGCAGATTCGCCCGCGCCGCGCTGGAGGCCCTGTTGTTCAGTTCCGTCGACGAAGTCTCCGCCCGTCTGGCCGAGACCGGTTACCTCGCCTCGCCCGCGGTCGCCACCACCGTCTTCCTGGCCGGCCGGCTCGGCAAGCCGCTGCTGGTCGAGGGGCCCGCCGGGGTCGGCAAGACCGAGCTGGCCAAGGCCGTGGCGCAGGTCGCGAGGGCGCGGCTGGTCCGGCTCCAGTGCTACGAGGGCGTCGACGAGTCGCGCGCCCTATACGAGTGGAACCACGCCAAGCAGCTGCTGCGCATCAGCGCGGGCCGGGACGAGAGCTGGGACGAGACACGCACGGACATCTTCAGCGAGGAGTTCCTGCTGACCCGCCCGCTGCTGACGGCGATCCGGGGCGACGACCCGAAGGTGCTGCTGATCGACGAGACCGACAAGGCCGACGTCGAGATGGAGGGACTGCTGCTGGAGGTGCTCAGCGACTTCCAGGTGACCGTCCCCGAGCTGGGCACGGTCACCGCGACCCGCCGCCCCTTCGTGGTGCTCACCTCGAACGCCACCCGCGAGCTGTCCGAGGCGCTGCGCCGCCGGTGCCTGTTCCTGCACATCGACTTCCCCGACGAGGAGCTGGAGCGGCGCATCGTGACGCTGAAGGTGCCGGGCCTCGACGAGGCGCTGGCCGCGTCGGTAGTGCGAGTCGTGGGCGCCCTGCGGGCGATGGACCTGCGGAAGGCGCCCTCGGTCGCCGAGACGATCGACTGGGCCCGCACGCTCCTCGCCCTCGGCGCCGCCACCCTGGAGGAGGGCGTCGTCCGCGACAGCCTGGGCGTCCTGCTCAAGCACCAGGAGGACGTGCTGAAGGCGGCGGCCAAGCTCGACCTGGACGCGGTATGAGCGCCTCCGCGCCGGCGGGGGTCGCGGACCGGCTCACCGGGTTCGTCGGCGCGCTGCGGGCGCACGGCCTCCGGGTCGGCACCGGGGAGAGCCTGGACGCGGCGCGCTCGGTCGAGGCGCTCGGCCTCGCGGACCGCGAGCTGCTGCGCGAGGGCCTGGCCGCCACGCTGTTGCACGGCAGCGCGCAGCGGGCGGTGTTCGACCCGGTCTTCGACCTGTACTTCCCGCGCGGCGTCGGCGCTCCGGAGGGAGGACCCGCCGACCGTGAGGGGCTGCGCGACCGGCTCGCCGAGGCCCTCGCCGCGGGCGACACGGCCCTGATGGAGCGGCTGGCGATCGAGGCGGTCGACGGCTTCGGCGGCTACGGTGCCGCACCGGGGTCGGACGGCTGGTCGGCGTACCAGACGCTGGACCGGATCCGTCCGCAGACGCTGCTGGCCCGGGTGCGGGCGAGCATCCGGGCCGGCGGCGGCGACGCCGGGTTCGCCGACCGGTTGCTCGACGACGAGATCCGGCGCCGCATCGAGGAGTTCCGCCGGCAGGTCGGCGCGGAGGCGCGGCGCCGGGTGGCCGAGCGGCGCGGGCGGGAGGAGATCGCGCGGCGGGCGGTGGCGCCGAGCGCGGACCGGGTCGACTTCCTGTACGCGGGCCGCGACCGGCTCGCCGAGCTGCGCCGGACCGTACAGCCGCTGGCCCGCAAGCTGGCCACCCGGCTCGCCGCGCGCCGGCGCCGCGCCGCCCGCGGTTCGATCGACCTGCGCCGCACGCTGCGCGGCTCGCTCTCGACGGGCGGCGTGCCGATGCGGCCGGTGCTGCGCCGACGCCGGCCCGCACGTCCGGAGCTCGTGCTGCTGTGCGACGTCTCCGGCTCGGTGGCGGGGTTCTCCGACTTCACGATGCTGCTGGTGCAGGCGCTGCACGACCAGTTCAGCAAGGTCCGGGTGTTCGCGTTCGTCAACCGGATCGACGAGGTGACCGGGATGCTGCGGCACGGCGCGGTCGACCCGGAGGGCCTCGGCGCCCGCATCCAGGCCGAGGCGCGGCTCACCGGCTGGCACGGCAGCAGCGACTACGGCGTCCCGCTGGGCGAGTTCGCGCAGCGGTACGGCGACACGGTCGGCCCGCGCACCACGGTGTTCGTCCTCGGCGACGCCCGCACCAACCAGAGCGACCCCAACCTGGCGGCCGTACGGGAGATCGCCCGGCGGGCCCGCCGCCTGTACTGGCTCAACCCCGAGCCCCGCGCCCAGTGGGGCACGGGCGACTCCGCCGCGCCGGCCTACGCCGAGCTGGTGGAGATGCACGAGTGCCGCACCGTCCGCCAGTTGGGGACCCTGATCTCGCGGCTGCTGCCGATCTGACGTCGCCGGTCCGACTCTGTCGTCGTCCTTGTCGTCGTCCTAGCCTCGTCCTAGCCGTCGGACGGCCTCTTGGCGTACTCCTGCGCCATGGCTCCCGCGAAGTCGTACACCACGACCTGTTCGTCGCCGACCACCCAGGCGTCGTGCCCGGGCGGGCACACGAAGACGTCGCCGGGGCCGACCTCGCTCTCGCCGCCGTCGTCCATGACGAGGCGCATCCGTCCCTGGACGACGAAGCCGTTGTGGTGGATCTGGCAGCTCTTCGTGCCGGCGATCGGGCCGACCGACTCCGTCCAGCGCCAGCCCGGTTCGAAGGTGGCCACGGCGAAGTCGAGCCCGGTGAGGTGGACGGCCTCGAGGTGACCCCGGGGGAAGTCGCGTCGCTCGTCCGGCTTGTCGACCGTCTTCACTTCCAGCATGACGGTGTTCTCCCTTCCGGCCGTGGGGTCTCCGGCCGGGCCGGTCTCCGTCTCCGGGCGGAGTTCGGGGGAAGGCGCACAGAGGAGCGGCGGGGGCCCGGCCCTCGCTCTCATCGTCTCCCCGCCGGCCGGTCGACGCCATCCGGCCGGGCGGGGCCGCCCCACCGCAGGCCGCCCAACCGGTTGACGTGTCACGAGGTCGCACCGTTTGCTTGCGCTCCATGTGTGCCGACATCCAGACCGACACCTTGCATCCCGGTGAGCCGATGTTCCCGCCCTCCCTCGTGCGCCGGCTGATCGCCACTCAGTTCCCGCGGTGGGCGCAGCTGCCGCTCGCCCGGGTCCGCTCCGCGGGCACGTCCAACGTGATGTACCGGCTCGGGGGGGGGACATGGTCGTCCGGCTCCCGCGCACCCCCGGGGCGGCGGACGACGTGCACAAGGAGCACCACTGGCTGCCGCGGCTCGCCCCGGCACTCCCGGTGGCCGTGCCCGAGCCTCTGGGCCTGGGCGCACCGGACGCGGGCTGCCCATGGCCCTGGTCGGTGTACCGCTGGCTCGACGGGGACATCGCCGAGCCCGGCGCCCTCACCGAACCGGCGCTGCTGGCAGGGGACTTGGCGCATTTCGTCACCGCGCTGCACCGTGTCGACCCGGCGGGCGGGCCGCCCGCGTACCGCAGTGAACGCCTGGCGGCACGGGACGGCGAGACCCGTGCGGCCATCGCCGCGCTGCGCGAGGTGATCGATGTCCGGGAGGCCACCGCCGCCTGGGACGCGGCCCTGTGCACCCCGCCGCCGGACGGGCCGCCCGTGTGGATCCACTCCGATCTGCAACCCGCGAACCTGCTGCTGACGCGCGGGCGGCTGAACGCCGTCATCGACTTCGGGTGCCTGGGGCTCGGCGACCCGGCCGTCGATCTGATCGTGGCCTGGTACGTGCTGCCGGCCGACGGCCGGGCGCGGTTCCGCGCCGCGCTGGAGACGGACCCGACGCCCCGCGCGCGCCGGCCGGACCGGACGGGCGAGGCGGCCTGGGCGCGGAGGCGCGGCTGGGCGCTGTCGATCGCGCTGCTCGAGCTCTCGTACTACCGCGACAAGAACCGTCGGTGCGCTCGGGCCAGGGCGTCCCGGGCTTCGTCGGGCGAGTACCCCGGCGGACCCGGGCGAGTCACGGGGCCGGTCCGCGCCCCGCGCCTCGGCCCTAGGGGCTGTCCGGCTGAGGCACGGGGGCCAGTGGGTCGTCGGCGACGTCGCGTACCGTGCGGGCGTGGTCGGCGGACTCCACCGCCAACTCGCCGGCCGCGGCCGTCAGCGCGCGCAGGGCGGGGACGAGCGCGGCGCGCTCCGCGGCGGGCAGCCGCTGCACGAGCCGGCGGACCTCCGCGCGGCGGTGGGCGAGGACCCGGGTGACCAGGTCCTGCCCCGCGGACGTCAGGGTCAGCACGACTTCGCGCCGGTTGGCGGGGTTGGTCCTGCGGTCGACCAGGTCGAGCGCCTCAAGCCGTTCCACCATGCGCAGCGCGGTGGAGGGGTTGACGCCGAGCGTGGCGGCGAGGGCGGCGAGCTTGACCGGGCCGCAGGTGTCGAGCACGACCAGCGCCCGCAGTTGGGGCAGGGTGAGCGACTCGGCGGTGGAGGCGAGGGCGCGGGCGGAGATCGCCACGAAGAGCCGGGAGGCCGCCATCACGGCCGTGCCGAGTTCCTCGGCCTCGCGGTCCAGCGCGTGGTGCCCAGCGTCCGGGGCCGGTTCGGCCGGGGCCGGTTCGGTGGGGGCCGGTTCGGTGGGGGCCGGTTCGGTGGGGTGCTGCGGCATGGTGTCCCCTCGCGCCGGTCCGCCCGGGCGGGCGGAACACGATCATGTGCGGAGCATCATTGCAGAGGGCAACGGCACCGGACGGCGGCCGTCCCCGCGGTCATCCCCTCCTCCTCACGCGGCCCGGCCGGAGCGCTCCTCCGTGCCCGCTCGCGCCCGGCCCGCCGCGCCTGCCGAGCGCTGCCCCGGCGGTGGCGGCGGCGCCCACGGCGAGCGCGGAGGCGACGGCGGCGGGGTGGCGGGCCAGGGCGGCCTGCAAGGACCGGCGATGCGCGACCTCGTCGAAGATGCCGTGTGCCTCGTGGTCGGTGCCCTCCGTGCCGTCGACGGGCGCGAAGAGATTGCTCTCGCCGGTGGGCGGGCGCCGGTCCGTCTGCTGGGAGTCGAACCCGGTGCGGGCCAGGTAGCGGTCCAGCAGGGCGGGGAAGAGGCGGTTGGCCCAGATCGTCGCGAGCGTGGTGGCGCCGACGTAGTACTGCTTGCGGCGCGGGTGGTCGGCGGCGTGCACGACGCCGCGGGCCGCGACCTCCGGCTGGTAGATGGGCGGGACGGGCTGCGGGTGCCGGGGCAGGCGGGTGGTCACCCAGGAGAACTGCGGGGTGTTGACGGCCGGCATCTGCGCGATCGTCACGTGCACGGCGCTGCCGCGGTGCAGCAGTTCGGTGCGCAGCGAGGAGGTGAAGCCGTTGATGGCGTGCTTGGCCCCGCAGTACACCGACTGCAGCGGCACCGACCGCTCCCCCAGCGCGGAGCCGACCTGCACGATGGTGCCGCGGTCGCGGGGCAGCATCCGTTTCAGGGCGGTGCGGGTGCCGTTGACGAAGCCGAGGTAGGTCACCTCGGTGGCCCTCCGGTACTCCTTCGGCGTGATCTCCTCGAACGGCGCGAAGACGGTGCTGAACGCGCAGTTGATCCACACGTCGATCGGGCCGAAGTACTCCTCCGCGGCCGAGGCGGCGGCCTCCACCTGGTCCGGTTCGGCCACGTCGGCGACCTGGACCAGCGGCCGGCCGCCCAGGGCCTCGACCTCCTTCGCGGCCGCGTCGAGCCCGGCCCGGCCGCGGGCGATCAGGACGACGTTGGCGCCGCGCCCGGCGTACAGGCGCGCGGTGGCGCGGCCGATGCCGGCGCTGGCACCGGTGATGACGACGGTCTGGTTCATGTCAGCTCCTTGCTGGACGGCGCGCCCCGGGCGGCTCGGGGCGCTGGGCGGGATGCGGCGAGGTCCCCGGCGGGATCCGGGGCGGGCCCGGGGCGGGGTCTTCGGCCAGGCGGGCGGCGCTCTCCAGAAACAGGGCGTGGACGAAGGCCTGCGGGAGGTTGCCGCGCAGTTGGCGCTGGGCGATGTCGAACTCCTCCGCGTACAGTCCCGACGCCCCGCAGGCGCCGCGATTGCGTTCGAACCAGCGGCACGCCTCGACCGCGTCGCCCTGCTGGTGCTCGGCCAGCGCCATGAGGAACCCGCAGAGCAGGAACGCGCCCTCGGCCTCCTCCAGCGGCCGGTCGTCGTGACGGAACCGGTAGACGAAGTGCTCCTGGGTGAGCTGCGCGCGGCAGGCGGCGAGGGTGGCGCGGGCGCGCGGGTCGCCGGCGGGCAGCGCGCCGCGCAGGGCGGGCAGCAGCAGGGCCGCGTCGACCGCGGGATCGCCGGGGGCGCGCTGCCAGTGGCCGTCGGGGTGCACACAGGTCGCCGCGGTCTCGGCGAACAGGGTGGCGGCGAGGTCGGCGCAGGTGCCCGCGAGCGGTCGGCCCGGGGCCGCGCCGGCCAGGGCGCGCAGCCCGGCGACGCAGGTGAGCCGGCTGTGCGTCCAGGGCCGGTCGTCCAGCTCCCAGATGCCCGCGTCGGGCTCGCGCCACCGCTCGGCGACCGCCCGCACCGCGGTCTCGGCGGCCTTCCAGCCGTCGCCGCCGAGCCGGCCGTGCCGTTCGGCGGCGGCGAACAGCAGCAGGGCCTCGCCGAAGCAGTCGAGCTGGAACTGCTTCTCCACGTGGTTGCCGACCCGGCTGAAGCCGCCCGGGTAGCCGGGCAGGTCGAGCTCCCGCTGACCGGGGACGGGCGTGCCGTACACGGTGTACGCGGGGGCCAGGCGGGGCCCGTCGGCCAGCAGCCGCTCGCCCACGAAACGGACCGCGGAGTCGAGGAGTTCCGGGGCGCCGGCGGCCGCCGCGGCCTGTCCGGCGTAGCTCTGGTCGCGGATCCACACGTACCGGTAGTCGTAGTTGCGGCCCTCCTCGGCGCGCTCGGGCAGGCTGGTCGTGGCCGCGGCGACCATGCCGCCGCCGTGCGCGGTCAGCCCGCGCAGCAGGGCGTAGGCGCGCCGGGCGTCGCCGGGGGCCGCGGTCCGCTCCAGCGCGGGGACGGCCCGCCGCCAGGCCCGTTCGGTGGCCTGCCAGGCCCGGTCGGCCGGGGGCGTGGTGTGCGGCAGCGGCGAGTCGGAGCACTCCAGGACCAGGTCGTGGCTCTGGCCGGGCTGGAGCACGAGATCGGCGGTCAGCCCCTCGGCCCGGACGGTCGCCGACGGGGCGCCCTGCCAGCGCAGCCGGTGGCGGCCGGTGTGCAGGTGCCACACGCCGTCGTCGTCGCGGTGCGTGGAGGTCAGGGGGGCGCGGCCGTAGTCGCCGCGCGGGTCGAGTACGACTCTGAGGTGGGCGGTCGCCTCGACGGCGCGCACCTGCCGCAGCAGGACCAGGCGGCCCGGCTCGCCGGGGAGGGCGAGGGCCTCGCGGCACTCGATCACGCCGTCGGTGGTGATCCAGCGGCTGCGCCAGATCAGCGTGCCGTCCTCGTAGTAGCCGCCCGGGACCCAGCGCCCGCGCGGGGTCACGGCGTAGACGCCCGCGCCGCCGATGAGCGAGGCGAAGACGGCGTCGTCGTGCCAGGTGGGCGCGCACAGCCAGTTGACGGCGCCGTCGGGCCCGATCAGGGCGCCGCGCTCCCCGTCGGCCAGCAGCGCGTAGTCGTGCAGCGCGTGCGGCGGGAAGGATGTGCTGCTCATCGGTGCTGCCTCCTGGTCTCAGCCCACTCGGTAGGTCTGTGCGCGCCCGCCGGCGAGGGTCAGCCCGAGCCCGGGCGCGCCGTCGGCGCCCGGCGCGACGGTGCCGCCGTCCGGGTTGAGGCAGCCGTCGAAGAGGAGGCGCTCGATGCGCACGTGGTCGTGGAACCACTCCAGATGCCGCAGGTTGGGGACCGCGGCGGCGGCGTGCGCGTGGGCGTGCGGGGCGCAGTGCCCGGAGACGGCGATGCCGCGGGCCTCGGCGAGGGCGGCGACGCGCAGCCAGACGGTGATGCCGCCGCACCGGGTGACGTCGGCCTGCAGGCAGTCCACGGCGCCCGCGGCCAGCATGTGCTCGAAGTACGGCAGCGTGTAGCCGTATTCGCCGGCGGCGACGTCCAGGGGCAGTTGCCCGCGGATCAGGGCGAGGGTGGTGAGGTGGTCGGAGGAGACGGGCTCCTCGAACCAGGTCACGCCCTGGTCCGCGAGGGCCCGGCCGACGCGTACGGCCTGCTTGGCGTCGTAGCCGCCGTTGGCGTCGACGTACAGGTCGGCCCGGTCGCCGATGGCGGCGCGCGCCCTGCCCACGCGCTGCCGGTCGCGCTCCTCGCGGCGCCCCCACGACTCGCCGATCTTGATCTTGACGCGGGGGATGCCCTCCTCCTCGGCCCATCCGCGCAGTTGCCGCTCCAGCCGCTCGTCGTCGTAGGTGGTGAAGCCGCCGCTGCCGTAGACCGGCACGTCCTCGCGGGCGGCGCCGAGCAGCCGGACCAGCGGCAGGCCGAGCAGCCGGGCCTTGAGGTCCCACAGGGCGACGTCCACGGCGGCGATCGCCTGGGCGGCCACGCCGGGCAGGCCGGCGTTGCGCACCGCGCGCCGCATGGCCTCGTTCGTACCCGGTACGTCCCAGGCCGGTGATCCGGTGACGACGCCGGCGAGCAGGCCGTCGACCACGCGGGCGGTGGCGGGCGGGGCGTAGGTCCAGCCGAGGCCGGTGACGTCGCCGCAGCGGACGGTGGCCAGGACGAGCGTGGTGCTGTCCCAGCTCAGGGTGCCGTCCGCCTCGGGCGCGTCGGTGGGAACGGTGAACACCGCGGTGTCCACGCGCTCCACGACCGGGATGTCGCTCACTTCCCGTCCTCCGCGCCGGGCCGGTCCTCGCGGTGCCGGCCGCCGGGCAGGAACTCCTGCACCTTGGCCTTCAGGCCCTGGCGGACCATGCCGGCCCGGTCGCTGTCGCCCTTGAGGATCGAGGTCGCCGCGGCCTCGATCTGGTCGAGGGTGGCGTGCGGCGGGACGGGCGGCACGGCCGGGTCGGTGACGAAGTCGAGCACGCACGGCTTGTCGGCGGCCAGCGCGGCCTCCCAGGCGCCCTGGACGTCGCCGGGCTTCTCGATCCGGATCCCGTCCAGGCCGATCAGCCGGGCGAAGTCGGCGTAGGCGACGTCGGGGATCGACTGGGACGGCAGGAACTGCGGGGCGCCCTCCATGGCGCGCATCTCCCAGGTGACCTGGTTGAGGTCCTGGTTGTTCAGGACGGCCACGATGAGGCGCGGGTCCTCCCACTCGCGCCAGTACTTGGCGACGGTGATCAGCTCGGCCATGCCGTTCATCTGCATCGCCCCGTCGCCCACCAGCGCGATCGCCGGGCGGTCGCCGTGAGCGAACTTGGCGCCGATGACGTACGGCACTCCGGGCCCCATGGTGGCCAGGGTGCCGGAGAGCGAGCCGCGCATGGCGCCGCGCAGCTTCAGATGGCGGGCGTACCAGTTGGCGGCGGAGCCGGAGTCGGAGGCCAGGATGACGTTGTCGGGCAGCAGGTCGTTGAGGGTGTGGGCGACGTACTCGGGGTTGATCGGGTCCGCGTCGACCGCGGCCCGCCGCTGCATGACCTCCCACCAGCGGGCGGTGTCCTTCTCGACCTTCTTGCGCCAGGCCGTGTTCTTGCGCGCCTCCAGCAGCGGCAGCAGCCGGGTCAGCGCCTCGCGGGCGTCGCCGACGAGGTTCACCTCGAAGGGGTAGCGCAGGCCGACCATGTGCGGGTCGATGTCGATCTGCACGGCCCGCGCCTGCCCGAACTCCGGCAGGAACTGCGTGTACGGGAAGGAGGAGCCGATGACGAGAAGGGTGTCGCAGTCCCTCATCAGCTCGTACGACGGCCGGGTGCCGAGCAGGCCGATGGAGCCGGTGACGTAGGGCAGGTCGTCGTCCAGGGCGTCCTTGCCTAGCAGCGCCTTGGCGACGCCCGCGCCGAGGCGTTCGGCGACCGCCATGACCTCCTGACGGGCCCCGCGGGCGCCCTGGCCGACCAGAAGGGCCACCTTCTCACCGGCGTTGAGCACCTCGGCGGCGCGGGCGAGGTCCTCGTCGGTGGGCACGGGCGCGTAGTGCGGCATGCCGAGACTGGAGGGGACCATCTTGAAGGCGTGCGGGGGCGGCGAGTAGTCGAGTTCCTGCACGTCGGCGGGGAGGATGACGGCCGTGACCGAGCGGCGGGCCATGGCGGTGCGCATCGCCCGGTCGAGCACGTTGGGCAGTTGCTCGGGGACGGTGACCATCTCGCAGAAGTCGGAGGCGACGTCCTTGTAGAGCGTCAGCAGGTCGACCTCCTGCTGGTAGGAGCCGCCCATGGCGCTGCGGTTGGTCTGGCCGACGATCGCGACGACCGGCACGTGGTCGAGCTTGGCGTCGTACAGGCCGTTGAGCAGGTGAATGGCGCCGGGGCCGGAGGTGGCGGCGCACACGCCGACCCGGCCGGAGAACTTGGCGTAGCCGACGGCCTCGAAGGCGGCCATCTCCTCGTGGCGCGCCTGGATGAACCGGGGGTTGTCGTCGGCCCGGCCCCAGGCCGCGAGCAGGCCGTTGATGCCGTCGCCGGGGTAGGCGAAGACGCGCTCCACACCCCAGTCGCGCAGGCGCTCGAGGACGTGGTCGGAAACCTTCATCGACATGTTCGAAGACCTTTCCGGAGGGTGGTGTCGCACGGCGCCCGGGGGCGGGCCGTGCGGAGGGCGGGGGTCACCGGCGGCGCAGGTGTCTGAGCGCCGTCCGGCCGGCCGCGGTCGCCGCGGTCGCCGCGAGGAGGGCGGCACCCGCGGTGGCCGCCCACCGGGCCGGCCCGGCCGGCGGGGCGGGCCGCTCGGCCAGGCGTTCGGGCTCCCGGCTGGGCAGGTTCCCCTGGAGGCCGAGGGAGAGCACCTCGGCCAGGTGCAGGGCCCGGCGGCCGGTGCCGCCCTGTTCGATCTGGGTGCGGCAGCTGAAGCCGTCGGCGAGCACCAGGCTGCCGGGGGCCGCCGCGCGGACGGCGGGCAGGACGCCCTGTTCCGCGACGGCCATGGAGACGTCGTGGTGTCCGCGTTCGAAGCCGAAGTTGCCGGCCAGGCCGCAGCAGCCCTCGTCCAGGACGTCGGCTTCGAGGCCGGCGCGGCGCATGAGTTCCCGGTCGGCGTCGAACTTCATGATCGCGTGCTGGTGGCAGTGGGTCTGCACGGTCGCCTGCCGGGTGAGCCGCGGCGGCTCCCAGCCGTCGGGCGCGTGGTGCACGAGTTGCTCGGCGAAGGTGCGGAGCTGCCCGGCCAGCCGCCGCACGTCCTGGTCGCCCGGCATCAGTTCGGGCGCGTCGGACCGGAACACCGCCGTGCAGGAGGGTTCGAGGCCGATGATCGCGGTGCCCGCCTCCAGATAGGGCCGCAGCACGTCCAGCGTGCGCCGCAGCACCTTCCGGGCGACGGTCAGCTGGCCGGTGGAGATCCAGGTCAGGCCGCAGCACACGGGTTCGGCGGGGACGGCGACCTTGAAGCCCGCGTCCTCCAGGACCCGTACGGCCGAGATCGCGACGGAGGGGTGGAAGTAGGTGCTGAAGGTGTCGGGCCAGAGCAGCACGGTCCGCGGGTCGGCCGGGTCCGGCTCCTCGGCGCCCCGTTCGCGCCACCACCGGACGAAGGACTGCCGCGCGAACACCGGTGTCTGCCGCTCCTCGGCCACCCCGGCCAGCCGCTTGCCGGCGCGGGCCAGACCGGGCGCCTGGAGCACCGCGTTGACCAGGGACGGGGCGAACCGGGAAAGCCGGGCCCACAACGGCAGCCAGCCCATGGAGTAGTGGGCGGCGGGACGCAGCCGGCCCTCGTAGTGGTGGGAGAGGAACTCGGCCTTGTAGGTGGCCATGTCGACGCCGACCGGGCAGTCCGACTTGCAGCCCTTGCAGGCCAGGCACAGGTCGAGGGCGTCGCGCACCTCGGTGGAGCGCCAGCCGTCGGTGATCGTGGAGTCGGCGTGCCCGGCGAGCATCTCGAACAGCAGACGGGCCCGGCCCCGGGTGGAGTGCTCCTCCTCCCGGGTCGCCCGGTACGAGGGGCACATCACGCCGCCGGAGTGGCTGCGGCAGTTGCCGATGCCGACGCAGCGCATCACGGCGCGGGTGAAGGAGTGGTCGTCCTCCGGATAGCTGAAGTGGGTCGCGGGCGTGGCGGGCCGCCAGGCGGGGCCGAGGCGGAGCTGCCCGTCGACCGGGTTGGGGTCGACGACCTTGCCCGGGTTCATCCGGTTGCCCGGGTCGAACAGCCTCTTCATCTCGCCGAAGGCGGTCACCAGCCGTTCGCCGAACATCCGGGTCAGCAGTTCGCCCCGCGACTGCCCGTCGCCGTGCTCGCCGGACAGCGAGCCGCCGTAGGAGACCACGAGGTCGGCGGCCCGCTCCAGGAAGCGGCGGAAGTCGGCGACGCCCTCGGCGGTCTTCAGCCCGAACGGGATGCGGGTGTGCACACAGCCCTGCCCGAAGTGCCCGTACAGGGACGGATGGTCGTAGTCGAACTCGTCGAACAGGCCCTTCAGGTCGCGCAGATAGGCGCCGAGCCGCTCCGGCGGTACGGCCGAGTCCTCCCAGCCCTCCCAGGTCTCCCGGTCGTCCGGCGGCCGCGCGGTCACCCCGAGGCCGGCCTCGCGGGCCTTGAGCATCCTCTGCTCGCGTTCGGGGTCGTCGGAGAAGGCCACGTCCGGGTCCTTCTCGCCGCGGCCGACGGCGCGCAGCAGCGCGTGCGCCTGCTCGTCGACGTCCTCCTGGCTGTCACCGCTGTACAGCACCAGCAGCCAGCTGCCGCCCTCGGGCAGCGCGGCCAGCGACTCCAGGTGGGCGCCCTCCTCGCGCATCAGCTGCGCCATGCGCCCGTCCAGCGCCTCCAGTTGGCTGGGCGAGCAGTGCTGGAGCAGCCGGGGCACGTCGTCCCCCGCCCGGCAGATGTCCGGGTACCCGAGGACCAGCAGCGACTGGTACGGCGGCACGGGGACCAGGTCAAGTTCGGCGCGCAGGACGGTCACCAGGGTGCCCTCGCTGCCGACGAGGGCCCGGGCGACGTCGAAGCCGTTCTCCGGCAGCAGCGAGTCGAGGTTGTAGCCGGAGACCCGCCGGGGGATCTTCGGGTAGCCGCGCCGGATGTCGCCCAGGTACTCCCCGACCAGGCGTTCCAGGCCGTCGTAGATCTCGGCGCGGCGCCCGCCCTCAGCGGTGATCCGAGCCCGCTCCGCGGGCGAGGTCGGCCCGACCCACATGCGCAGGCCGTCGTAGGTGAGGACCTCCAGCCGGCGCACGTTGTCCACGGTCTTGCCGTAGGCCTGGGCCGAGGCGCCGCAGGAGTTGTTGCCGATCATGCCGCCCAGGGCGCAGTGGCTGTGCGTGGACGGCTTGGGGCCGAACTGCAGACGGTGGCCGGACAGCCGCCGGTTCAGCTCGTCGAGGACGATGCCCGGTTCGACCACGCAGGTGCGGGCCTCGGGGTCGACGGAGATCAGGCCGTGGCAGTACTTGCTCCAGTCGATCACCACGGCGGCGTTGGCCGACTGGCCCGCCAGACTGGTGCCGCCGCCGCGCGACAGGACCGGGGCGCCGAAGCGGGCGCACACCTCCACGGCGTGGGCCCCGGCCTCGACGGTCCGCGGGACCACCACGCCGAGGGGGACCTGGCGGTAGTTGGAGCCGTCCGTGGAGTAGGCGCCCGTGCTGCCCACGTCGAACCGCACCTCGGCGTCCACGGCCGCTCGCAGCGCCCGCTCGAGCCGTGTCACGTCCACCGCGGACACGTCGGGTGCTTCGGGGGGAGGGTTGCGGGACATCGGGTCGACCGCCTTCCTGCACGAACGGGGCGCGTGACGGCGCAGCCGCCGCCTACGCCGCCCGGGTACCCAATCTTGCAGTGTGCAACGTTGATTTTTTTCGACCGGCCGGCGGTCGCGTTCCTCGGGACGGCCGAATGCCCCGGGGACAGGACACCCCGGGAGACCGCGGTGGCGATCGCATCAATCCGGTCACCGGGGGCGGGCCGCCTCCCCGGCGCGGAACCGGAAGGCGCCCGTGCCGCCGCCCAGGGTCAGCCAGATGTGCTCGCCCTCCCGGACCAGACGCAGGGCGATGTGCGCGCATCCCGGGCACCGGGCGGTCAGGCCCGGCTCGGGCCCGTAGACGTGAAGCTGGGCCAGGGGGCCCGACCGCGCGCACTCCGGGCAGCGCCACCAGGCGGTGGTGGTCTCCACGGAGAGGACCTCCGAGAGCGGACCGGCCAGGCAGTTGCCGTCGAGATGGGTGGTGGTGTCCGACATATGGGGACCTCCCCTGGCACGGGCGGACGGGTCAGCCGAAGCGTTCGGTGCGGATGGCGGCGGGGTCGCGGCCGAGGGCGACGAGCAGGTCGGCGACGGACTCGACGAATCCGGTCGGCCCGCAGATGTAGACGGGGCTGCCCGGCTCCAGCCGGGCCACCGGCTCGTGCAGGTCGTCCGCGCTCACCCGGCCCGGTTCGCGGGAGATGTCCCGCGGTGACCTGCGGGTGTACACGATGCGCACGTCGACCAGCGGATCCTCGTGGAAGAGGTCGTCCCGGTACCAGACCTCCTCGGGGCCGCGCACCGAGTACAGCAGGTGGAAGGGGCTGCGCGAGCCGGACCGCCGGTGGGCGCGGACCATCGCCGCGAGCGGGACCACTCCCGAGCCGCCGGCCACCAGCAGCACCGGCGCGCTGTCCTCGCCGCGCCACACGAACCAGTTGCCGAGCGGTCCCCGCATCTCGACGTCCGCCTCCAGCGGCAGCAGGTGCGCCAGATACGGCGAGACCTCCCCGCCCGGGACGGCCTGGACGCCCAGCTCGACGCGGTCGCCGTCGGCGGGCGCCGCCAGGGAGTAACTGCGTACGGCCTGGTAGCCGTCGTCGGCGGTGAGCCGTACGTCGACGTGCTGTCCGGGCAGGTGGCCGGGCCAGCCGGGCACGGCGAAGACCAGGGAGCGGGCGGAGCGGGACTGGACGTGGCGCTCGGCCAGCCGCGCGGCGCGCCAGGTGATGCGCACGGTCAGTCGCCCCAGGTGCGCTGCTCGCGCCACGGGTCGCCGTGGCCGTGGTAGCCGACGGACTCCCAGAAGCCGGGTTCGTCCTCCGTGGTGAGCCGCAGGCCGCGCACCCACTTCGCCGACTTCCACAGGTACAGGTGCGGCACGAGCAGCCGGGCGGGGCCGCCGTGCTCGGGCGACAGGGGGTAGCCGTCGTAGCCGTGCACGATCCACGCCCTGCCGTCGAGGAGGTCCTCCAGCGCGAGGTTGGTGGTGTAGCCGCCGTAGCTGTCGACGACGGCGTGGTGCGCGGCCGTCTCGACGCCCTCCAGGAAGACGTCGAGCGGGACCCCGCGCCACCGCGTGTCGAACTTCGACCAGCGGGTCACGCAGTGGATGTCCTGGACGGTGTCCTGCTGCGGCAGGCCCATCATCCGGTCCCAGTTCCAGGCGTGGGTCTCGCCGCGCTCGGTGGTCACCGTGAAGGTCCAGGTGTCGGTCGCCACGCGCGGTGTCGGCCCGGCCGACAGCACGGGGAAGGACTCGGTCGGGTACTGGCCGGGCGGCAGGCGGTCCGCCAGTGAACGGGCGCGCCCGCGGAATCCGGGTGAGAAGGACGTCACGGCGCCACCTCCTGAGCGCGTGTGCGGGCTGCCCTGCCGGTACGCGGACCCATCTCTCAGTCTCGGCGGACGGCGGCGGCCTGACCACTCGGCGTCCTGGGGGCCGGGGCGGGGCGAAGGCGCGGCGCCGGTGGGGGTGCGCGGTGGCCACCTGTCCCAAGGCTCCGTTGTGCTCCGGGGGCGCGCTCTACGATGAGGTCGACCACCACGGCAAAGGGAGAGCAGCGGGGCCATGCGACAGCTGGGGGAACTGGAGGCGGAGATCATGGACCGCCTGTGGAGGTGGAAGCGCCCGGCGACCGTGCGGGAGGTCGTCGACGACATCAACCGGACCCGGCCCGTCGCCTACACCACGGTGATGACCGTCGCCAACATCCTCCATTCCAAAGGCTGGCTGGTGCGCGAGGAGAAGGACGGGCGCGCCTGGCTGTACGAACCGGTCCGCACCCGGGAGGAGTACTCCGCCGCCCTCATGGAGGACGCCCTCGACGCCAGCGAGGACCGGCCCGTGGCGCTCGCCCACTTCGTCAGCCACATGACCCCCGCCGAGCGCAGCGCGCTGCGCAAGGCCCTGCGCGCCGTGGGGAGGGATCCCGACTCCGGCTCCGGCTCCGGCTCCGGCTCCGGCTCCGGCTCCGGCTCCGGCTCCGGCTCCGGCTCCGGCTCCGGGGCGTGAACGCGCCTGCCCGGTCGTCCGGTTCGGGGGGAGCGGGCGGTGTGCCGCGCTTCCCCCTCCCCCGGGTCCCGTCCCCGTCAGGCCCGGTACGCCATCAGCGCCATCATCCCGGACTCCCCGTGGTACGCGTTGTGGCAGTGCAGCATCCACCGGCCGGGATTGTCGGCGTCCAGATGGACGGACACCGTCCTGTTCGGCAGCACGATCGTGGTGTCCTTGCGCGGGCCGCCGGTGCCGAGCTGGTAGGTGTGCCCGTGCAGGTGCATCGGGTGCCACATGGTGGTCCGGTTGACGAAGTCCAGCCGGACCCGCTGGCCCTTCTCGACGAGGACCGGGTGCGCGGTCGGGTCGTTCATGTCGAACCGCCTGCCGTTGATGCCCCAGTCGTACCGGGCCATTCCCCCGGTCAGTTCGATGCGGTGCACCCGGTCGGTCCGCTTCGCCGGGAGACGGACGTCGTCGGCCGGCTTCAGCCGGTCCGCCGTCATGACCATGCCGCTTAGCTGGGACGGGCGGACGGCGGGCCCGGGCGCACCGCCGGCGCCGGTGCGGACCAGGGCCCTGCCACTGGCGTTCTTGCCCTCGGCGAGCGCGACCAGCGGGAACACGCCGTCGCCGAGGGTCACCGTGACGTCGTAGCGCTCCCCCATGCCGATCAGCAGCGCGTCGGTCTCACCGGGCCGGACCGGGAAACCGTCGGTGTGGGTGACGGTCATCCTGTGGCCGCCGAGCGCCACCCGGTACGCCGTGTCGCTCGCGGCGTTGACGATCCGGATCCTGACCCGGGAGCCGGGCTTGGCCCGGTAGACCTCGGGGTCGGCCGGGACGCGGCCGTTGACCAGGTGGTACGGGTACTCGACGTCACCGGCGTCGCCCCCGAGCAGCGGACTCCGGGCGCCCATGAGCATGAACTTCATGGACATGCCGTCCGTGTCACCCATGCCGTCCATGCCGTCCATGCCGCCGTGCATGTCACCCATGCCGTCCGTGCCGCCGCGCATGCCGCCGTCCGTGCCACCCATGCCGCCCATGCCCCGCCGGAGTTCCGCGAAGACCTCGTCGGGGGTGCCCGTCACGCCGTCGACCCAGTCGTCGAGGACGACCACCCACTCGTCGTCGTACTTCAGCGGCTCGTGCGGGTCCTCGACGATCAGCGGGGCGTAGAGGCCGCGGTCGAGCTGGACGCCGACGTGGGGGTGGAAGAAGTAGGTGCCGGGCGTGTCCGCGATGAAGCGGTAGGTGAAGTTGCCGCCCGGACGGCGGCCTGCGTCGCCGGGGGCACGCCGTCCATGTCCGCGCGCAGGGCGATGCCGTGCCAGTGGACGGAGGTCGTGGCCCTGCCCGGGAGCTGGTTGGAGAGCTCGGCGGCGAGCGTGTCGCCCGCGGACAGCCGCAGCTCCTTGCCCGGGGTCCGGCCGCTGAAGGCCCAGCTCCTGGCCTTGACACCGCCCCCGAGGTCGAGCGTGGCGGGCGCGGCGGTCAGCGTGACCTTCCGCACCCGGCCGGTGCCCCCGCGCTTCCTCTCCGTGGCGGCGACCACCTCGTCGGCGGGGCCGACCAGCCCGGCGTGGTCCCCTGAGATACCGGACGTGCCGGAGGTGCCGGAGGCGCCGCTGCAGGCCGCGAGGGCGCCCGCGCCCGCGGCGCCGAGTCCCGCCAGCAGCAGGGATCGGCGGTTGATGCTGTTCATGATGGGTCCTCTTCTCGATGTGCTCCGTCGGTCGGGCCGTGGGCGGGCACACCTCGCTCCCGGACGGTTGCGCGAGGGTGACGCCCGGGGCGCGGCCTAGATGAGCAGCCGGGAGAGGAGGGAGAGGTCGGGCGGAGCGCGGTGCGCCACCCCGTGCGGAGAGTGCGCCGCGCGGACGCCGCGGACGGCGTCCGCCGGGCCGGCGCGGGGGTCTGGGGGCGGCGGCACGAGCTGCACCGTGTCGAGGCTCGCGGCCGAGCAGTGCCCCGTGACCGCGCTCGCACAGGTGCTGTCACCACTGCCCGCCGGGAGGTCGGCACCGGCCCCGCCCATCGCGGTGACCGCCGTGGTGGTCGGCACGGCGGCCGGGGACACCAGACTCATGCGGTGCGTCGCACCCGAGCGATGCGTCGCGCCCATGCCGTGCATGGCACCCATGCCGTGCATGGCACCCATGCCGTGCATCGCACCCATGGCCGCGGACGGTCCCGGAACGGCCATGGGCCCGGCGGCATCGTGGTGGACGAGCACGGCGACGGCGGCCAGCAGCGCGACGACGACGGCCCGGGCCCAGCGGACGGCGCCCACCGGCGCATCACCCCACCGACCTGCGGTCTTCGTCATCTCGTTCCACGTCCCGCTCGTCGCGAAAGACTTGAGGCCACTATACCCGTACGGGGTATTGCCGCCACTTGACCGGGGTGCACCCCTCCCCGCCAGGACGGTCCGCCGACACGCGTGACGGAATACCCCAGGGGGGTATAGTGTTGACATCGTGAGGACGGGCTGGGCAACACCCCGTCCTACGATCGACTCCGCACGTCCGACCCCGAGGAAGCAACCATGACGACCGAACAGACGAACTCCAGCTCCTGCTGCGGCGGTTCCTGCGGCCCGGGTGCCGCGGCCGAGGACCGCGGCGTCACCACCGTCTACAAGGTCTCCGGCATGACCTGCGGCCACTGCGAGGGCGCCGTCTCCGAGGAGATATCCGCCCTGGACGGCGTCACCGCGGTCAAGGCCGTCGCCGCGACCGGCGAGGTCACCGTCACCTCCGCCGCGCCGCTCGACGAGGCCGCCGTACGCGCAGCCGTCGACGAGGCCGGCTACGAGCTCGTCGGCCGCGCCTGACCCCCGCCGGGCCCTGCCCCGGCGGCCCGCGCAGTCGCTCCCCCGCGCCGGGACGTATCGCTCCGCTGATACGGACGCTGTGCGTCCCGGCCTCCCTCAGGAGATACGTATGACCAGCACGGCAACCGAGAAGACGTCTGCCGGCACGACACCCGCGGCCTCGTCCGAGGTCGAGCTCTCCATCGGCGGAATGACGTGCGCCTCGTGCGCGGCGCGCGTCGAGAAGAAGCTCAACCGCATGGACGGGGTCACGGCGACGGTCAACTTCGCCACCGAGAAGGCGAAGGTCTCGTACCCGGCGGGCGTCGAGGTCGCCGACCTCATCGCCACGGTGGTGAAGACCGGCTACACCGCGGAGCAGCCGCCGCCCCCGGCCCCCAAGACCGAGGACTTGGGCGGGGAGGCCCCGGCGGCGGACGGCGAGCTGCTCTCCCTGCGGCAGCGGCTGCTGGTGTCCCTGACGCTCTCCGTCCCCGTCGTCCTCCTGGCGATGGTGCCGGCGCTGCAGTTCGACAACTGGCAGTGGCTGTCCCTGACGCTGGCCGCGCCGGTCGTCGTCTGGGGCGCCCTGCCGTTCCACCGGGCCGCGTTCACCAACGCCCGGCACGGCGCCGCCACCATGGACACGCTGGTGTCCATCGGCACCCTCGCCGCGTTCGGCTGGTCCCTGTGGGCGCTGTTCTTCGGCCACGCCGGTATGCCGGGGATGCGGCACGGCTTCGAGTTCACCGTCTCCCGCACCGACGGCTCCACCTCCATCTATCTGGAGGCCGCCGCCGGGGTGACCGCCTTCATCCTGGCCGGGCGTTATCTGGAGGCGCGGTCCAAGCGCAAGGCGGGCGCCGCCCTGCGCGCCCTGCTCGAACTGGGCGCCAAGGACGTCTCGGTACTGCGGGGCGGTGCGGAAGTACGCGTTCCCGTGGCCGACCTGGCGGTCGGCGACCGCTTCGTCGTCAGGCCCGGCGAGAAGGTCGCGACGGACGGGACCGTCGTCGAGGGCACCTCGGCGGTGGACGCCTCCATGCTGACCGGCGAGTCCGTGCCGGTGGACGTGACCGTGGGCGACGCGGTGACCGGCGCGACCGTGAACGCCGGGGGGCGCCTGGTCGTGGAGGCGACGCGGGTCGGCGCGGACACCCAGCTCGCGCGGATGGCCAGGCTGGTGGAGGACGCGCAGAACGGCAAGGCCGAGGTGCAGCGCCTTGCCGACCGCATCTCCGCGGTCTTCGTGCCGGTGGTCATCCTCATCGCCCTGGCCACGCTGCTGACCTGGCTGTTCGTCACCGGCGACGCGACCGCCGCCTTCACCGCGGCCGTGGCCGTCCTCATCATCGCCTGCCCGTGCGCGCTGGGGCTGGCCACGCCGACCGCCCTGATGGTCGGCACGGGCCGCGGTGCCCAGCTCGGCATCCTCATCAAGGGCCCGGAGGTGCTGGAGTCCACCCGCAGGGTCGACACCGTGGTGCTGGACAAGACCGGCACCGTGACCACCGGCCGGATGGCCCTGCAGGACGTGGTCGCCGCCGAGGGCGTCGAGGAGCGGGAACTGCTGCGGCTCGCGGGGGCGCTGGAACACGCCTCGGAGCATCCGATCGCCCAGGCGATCGCGGCGGGGGCCGGCGAGCGGGCCGGCGCCCTGCCGGTCCCGGAGAGCTTCGAGAACGTCGCCGGGCTCGGCGTGCAGGGCGTCGTCGACGGCCACGCCGTACTCGTCGGACGGGAGAAGCTCCTGGAGGAGTGGGCCATCCGGCTGCCCCGGGACCTCGCCGCGGCCAAGGCCGCCGCGGAGGCCGAGGGCCGGACGGCGGTCGCCGTGGCCTGGGACGGCGAGGCCCGCGGTGTGCTCGCGGTCGCCGACGCGGTCAAGGAGACGAGCGCGCGGGCCGTGGCGGAACTCCGGCGGCTGGGCCTGCGGCCCGTGCTTCTCACCGGGGACAACCAGGTGGTCGCCGAGTCGGTCGCCCGCTCGGTCGGCATCGACGAGGTGATCGCCGAGGTCCTGCCCCAGGACAAGGTGGACGTGGTCAAGCGGCTTCAGGCGCAGGGCCGTACGGTCGCGATGGTCGGCGACGGCGTCAACGACGCGGCCGCCCTCGCCACCGCCGACCTGGGTCTGGCGATGGGCACCGGCACGGACGCGGCGATCGAGGCCGGGGACCTGACGCTGGTACGGGGCGACCTGCTGGTGGCGGCGGACGCGATCCGGCTGTCCCGCAGGACGCTGGCCACCATCAAGGGCAACCTCTTCTGGGCCTTCGGCTACAACGTGGCCGCCCTGCCGCTGGCCGCCTTCGGCATGCTCAACCCGATGATCGCGGGGGCGGCGATGGCCTTCTCCTCGGTCTTCGTCGTCACCAACAGCCTGCGGCTGCGGTCTTTCAAGTAGCCGCTTGGGGCTCCGCCCGGCGGCCTGAACATTCCGCCACGCGGAAGAGGCGCCCGGCCCTCCGGCCGGGCGCCTCGGCGTGCGGGCGCCTCCGCGTCGGCGGGCGCCGAGGCCGCGGAAGCCGTGCGCCCGCGGGAGCCGAGGCAGCGGGCGCCTGCCGCCGGGGCGCGCGGGAGCCGAGGCGGCAGACGCCTGCCGCCGGGGCCGGGTGACCCGCGGGGCCGGCCGCCGGCAGCGATGGGCCGTGGAGGTATTCAGGGTTCAGGGGAAAGGGCTCGACAGGTCAGGGTTCAGGGCCCGCACACCGCGAGCAGCGGCAGCGAGGGCGCCGCGAGCGTCGCCGCCACGATGCACAGCCATGCCGTGCGGGTCGGGCGCGGTTGCGGGTCGAGGACGCGGCGCAGGCGGACGAGGACCCCCGATCCGCCCGCTCCCAGAGCGGCCCGGGGCGTCCGTCCGGCCGCCACCTCGCACATCGCGGTGGCCAGCACGTCCCGGGAGTGGAAGCGCAGTGCCCGGTCGTCCGCGATCATCTCCAGGAGGAGGAAGGTCTGCTCCCGGGCCAGCCGGGCGAGGGGCAGGCCGGTGGTGTGGTGGTCCGCGGTGACGGTGGCCGGTGGCCGGCGCTCCCTCACCCGCCGCCGGTTCACCGGCCGCGGTTACTCTTCGTCCGCCGCGGTCACGGGCCGGGCCCGCCCGACCTCGGGGGCCTCGCCCTGCTGGGCGCGGAGATGCAGGATGTCGCCGATGAACAGGTCGTAGACCAGCACGCCGATCACGCCGCCGACGAGCGGGCCGACGATCGGGATCCAGAAGTAGTTGCTGAACGCCCCGGACAGGGTGCCGGGGAGCGCGAGGTCCTGCCATCCGGCGACCCAGGTGAACAGCCGCGGGCCGAAGTCACGGGCCGGGTTGATGGCGTACCCGGCGTTCGCCCCGTAGGACATGCCGATGGCGGCGACGGCGAACCCGACCAGCAGCGGCCCGAGGTTGGCCTTCACTCCGGTGTTGCGCAGGTCGATGATCGCCGCGACGAGCATGACCAGGAACGCGGTACCGACGACCTGGTCGATCAGCGGACCCCAGTTGCCCCCGTGGAAGTACGGCGCGGGGAACGTTCCGAAGATCGAGAAGGACGCGAGGGTGTGCCCGTTCGTCTTCGGCCCCGGCATCGCCTGGTCGAAGGCGCCGATCGCGTTGTGGTAGACGCCGTAGACCAGAGCCGCGCCGGTGAAGGCGCCGGCGAGCTGGGAGATCCAGTACGGGACCACCTTGATCCAGGGGAAGCGGCGCCGGACCGCGAACGCCAGCGTCACCGCCGGGTTGATGTGGGCCCCGCTGACGCCTCCGGCCACGTACACGCCGAAGACCACGGCCATCGCCCATCCCCAGGTGATCAGCAGCCAGTCGCCGACGCTGATGAAGAAGGTGGTGGGGCCCTCGGTGCGTCCCGACCCGGGCAGTGCCGCGACCGCCATGGCGACCACGCCGCAGCCGAACGCGACGAGGACGAGGGTTCCCAGGAACTCTGCCAGACACTCGCCCCAGAGACCTCCACGGCTCTTGAGCCGGGAGGGCTTGATGAGAGGCCTGATTTCGACGGCCATGCGGCCCCCTAGACGTAGGGAAGCGTGACGGATTGGTGACCCAGCGCTGTCATGCCCTCCCAGCCTGCGCGGACGGCTTGGGGGCAGCAACATTTGCCTCCCGCGACGCGGGCTCTCCGGCACTCCCCCGCCCGGCGTACACCCCCTTCGGCCACGGGTCGGCGGCGGCGCGACAATGGGGGTACCGCTTCAGCCGAACGGGTGGCGGAGGAGGTCGCCATGGCATCCGCATCACACCCTCCCGCCCCGCACCTGTCCGCCGTGGCCGCCGCGACGGCCGGTGGCCGGCGTGCCGAGCTGGCCCTGGCCGGGGACCTCGACCTCGGCACCGTGCGCGAGCTCGAGGAGCGACTCGACGATCCGCTGTTGCGCCGGGCGGACGAATGGGTGGTGGACCTGAGCGGCGTCACCAGACTCGATCTGGCGTGCGCCTACGCCCTGCTGCGCGCGGCCACGCAACGGCCCGCGATCGCGCGGCTCACCGTCCGGGGCGCGCGGCGCACCGCCCAGCGGACCCTGCGCCACGCCGGTCTCGACACGGTCGCGCTGATCGAGGAGTGACGGCCGCTCCGCGCCGGGTCGGCGCACCACCCGGTCGGCACCGGCACCACCGGGTCGGCCCCCGGTCGACGCGCCACCAAGTCGCCCCGGCCGGAGCGCCCGCGCGAGTCGGCGCGCCCGCTCGAGTCGGCGGCACGCCTCCGTGAGTCGGCGCCCCCGTCAGTCGGCGTCCCCGCGAATCCGCGCCCGCCCCCGGTCAGCGCACCCTTCCGCGCGGTTTCAGCGGCACGGGCGGCAGCGCCGGGGCCGGCAGCGGGGCGCCGTCGTAGCCCTTCACCTCGCCGAAGCGGGTGCCCGTCGTCCAGTCCGCGCGGGCCTGCTCGATCTCCTGCTGGGTGCGGCCGATGAAGTTCCAGAACATGATCAGCTCCTCCTCGAACGGCTCACCGCCCAGGAGCATGAGCCCCGCGTCGGACTCGGCGCGCAGGGGAAGTTCCGTGCGGCCGCAGCCGAGGTAGAGCATGGAGCCGGGAAGAACCGGCACACCGTCGACGTGGGCCTCGCCCGACATGACCAGGACGGCGTACTCGAAGTCGGGCTCCAGCGGCAGGCGTACGTCCGTGCCGCGCGCCAGGGCCAGGTCGGCGCCGACGATCGGGGTGTACGTGGTGCCGGGCGAGGTCGCGCCGTCGAGCGTGCCGAGGATCAGCGTGGCCTTCAGGCCCGGCGCCGTGACGGTCGGCAGCGCGGCGTGGTGCTCGAAGTGCGGGTCGGTGCCGCGGTGGCTGTCGGGCAGGGCGACCCAGAGCTGGGCGCCGTGCAGGAAGCGCGCGTGCGACCTCGGGCTCTCCTCGGAGTGGCTGATCGCCCGGCCGGAGGTCATCAGGCCCAGTTCGCCGGGGCGGATCAGCTGCTTGCTGCCGGTGGAGTCCCGGTGCAGCACCTCGCCCTCGTGCAGCCAGCTCACCGTCTGCAGGCCCATGTGCGGGTGCGGGGGCACCTGCATGCCGGGTTCGTCGGCGATGTCGTCGGGGCCGTAGTGATCGACGAAGCACCAGGCGCCCACCATCCGGCGGCCCAGGTTCGGCAGCAGCCGCCGGACCTCGGTGGACTCGCCGAGCCTGACGCGCCGTGGGCTGAGGAGCTCGCGCACCGGCTCCGCCACCACGAAACCACGGCCGCCGCACACGGCGGGCACCGCCTCGCGATCAAGATTGCTCATGCCGCCCAACCTAGCCCCGCCCGAGCCGTTCCGTCAGCGTGCCGCCCCGCCCACGCGCGAGGCGCCTCCGATAGTGGAATATTCAACCACCTGCCTCCGTTGCCGCGTCCGAAGGAGGTCACGAGTGGACACGACGTACTACGGCCGCGGAACGCCCGCGGAGCGCTGGGAGCGCGCGCAGTTGTTCTACGCGGCACGGGACTACGCGGCGGCGGCGCGTGTGCTGGGCGGGCTGGTCGAGGAGGTGCCGGAGCAGACCGGGCCACGGCTGCTGCTGGCCCGGGCCTACTACCACTCGGCCCAACTGCACCGCGCCGAGCACGAGTTGCGTCTCATCGTCGAGCGGGACCCGGTGGAGCACTACGCCCGGCTGATGCTGGGCCGCACCCTCCAGCGCCAGGGACGGCACGACGAGGCCCGGACACACCTGCGCGTCGCCGCGGCGCTCGCGGGCGACTTCGGCGAGGGGTGAGTCCGCGTCCGGCGTCGGCGTGCCGGACCACGCCGCTTCGCCGCGGTGGCCCGTTCGCACTCCCCCGGCGGGCCGCCGTGTCATGCTGGCGCGATGGCATCTCCCCACGGTCGTGCGCCCCTTGCCGAGCGGGTCGAGGAACTCCTCGCCGTCGGCGGCCCGTTGCCCATCGTGGCGGCCGGTGATCCGGTGCTGCGGCGCGGCACCGTGCCGTTCGACGGCCAGTTGGACCCCGCGCTGCTGGCCCGGTTCGTGGAGGCGCTGCGCCTCACCATGCACGCGGCGCCGGGGGTGGGCCTGGCCGCGCCGCAGGTCGGTGTGGAGCTGCGGATCGCGGTCGTCGAGGACCCCGCGCCGGTGCCGGAGGAGGTGCGGCGGGCGCGGGGACGGGTGCCGCAGCCGTTCCGCGTGCTGGTCGATCCGTCGTACGAGCCGGTCGGCACGGCCCGGGCCGCGTTCTTCGAGGGATGTCTGAGCGTGCCGGGCTGGCAGGCGGTGGTGGCCCGGCACGCGGAGGTGCGGCTGCGGGCGCGGGACGAGCACGGGCGGGCGGTGGACGAGGTGTTCGCCGGATGGCCCGCGCGCATCGTGCAGCACGAGACGGACCATCTCGACGGCGTCCTCTACCTCGACCGGGCCGAACCGCGCTCCCTCTCCTCGAACGAGGCGATGGCGCGGCACTGGGCCCAGCCCACGCCCGAGGAGGCCGCGCGGGCCCTCGGCTTCGAGCTGCCGCGGAACCCGTAGGCCCCGGGGCGGCTCGCCCCCCGGACAGCGCGGTCCCCGTACGCCTCAGCCCCGGTACGCCTCAGCCCCGGTACGCCTCAGCCCCGGTACGCCTCCAGCAGCCGCAGCCACACCTCGCTGATGGTCGGGTACGACGGGACGGCGTGCCACAGACGGTCGACGGGGACCTCCCCGGCGACGGCGACAGACGCCGAGTGGATCAGTTCGCCGACGCCGGGGCCGACGAGGGTGACGCCGCGCAGGATCTCCGTGTCGAGGTCGACGACCATGCGGGCCCGGCCGCGGTAGCCCTCGCCGTACAGGCCCGCCCCGGCGACCGACGAGAGGTCCACGTCGACGGCGCGGACGCGGTGCCCGGCCCGTTCCGCCTCGGCCAGCGAGAGGCCCACGGCCGCCGCCTCCGGGTCGGTGAAGACGACCTGCGGGACGGCCCGGTGGTCGGCGGTTGCGGCGTGGGCGCCCCACGGGTCCGTCTCCAGTACGGGCACGCCCGCGGCGCGGGCGGCGATGGCGGCGCCCGCGATCCGGGCCTGGTACTTGCCCTGGTGGGTGAGGAGGGCGCGGTGGTTGACGTCTCCGACGGCGTACAGCCAGTCGCTGCCGTCGACTCGGAGGGTGTCGTCGACGGACAGCCAGGAGCCCGGTTCGAGGCCGACGGTGTCCAGGCCGATGTCGTCGGTGCGCGGGGCGCGCCCGGTGGCGAAGAGGATCTCGTCGGCCTCGACGCGGTCGCCGGCGCCGGTGACGGCCACCACGGTGCCGTTCTCCCGGGTCACCGACTCCACCGAGGTGCCGGTGCGCACCTCGGCGCCGGCCGCGGTGAGCGCCTCGGCCACCAGTTCGCCGGCGAAGGGCTCCATGCGGGACAGCAGCCCCTTGCCGCGCACCAGGAGGGTGACCCGCGAACCGAGGGCCTGCCAGACGGTGGCCATCTCGGTGGCGACCACGCCGCCGCCGACGACGATGAGCCGGCCCGGTGCCGCCTTGGCGCTGGTGGCCTCGCGGCTGGTCCAGGGCTCGACGCCGTCGAGGCCCGGAAGGCCGGGCAGCCGGGCGCGGCTGCCGGTGCACACGGCGACGGCGTGCCGGGCGGTCAGCACCGTGCGGGCGCCGTCGGGGCCGGTGACCGTGACGGTGCGGGGGCCGTCGAGGCGCCCGTGCCCCCGGTGGAGGTCGGCGCCGATGCCGTCCAGCCAACCGACCTGGCCGTCGTCGTGCCAGTGGGAGGTGTACTCGTCCCGGCGGGCGAGGACCGCGGCCGTGTCGAGGGGCCCCTGCACCGCCTGGCGCAGGCCCGGCAGGCGGCGGGCGTCGGCGCGCGCGATGACCGGGCGCAGCAGGGCCTTGCTGGGCATGCAGGCCCAGTACGAGCACTCGCCGCCGACCAGCTCGCTCTCCACGACCGCGGTGGACAGGCCGGCCGCGCGGGTGCGGTCGGCCACGTTCTCCCCCACGGGCCCGGCACCGAGCACCACGACGTCGTACGCGATGGATTCCGTTTCCGTCATGGGGTCAGTCTGGTGGGTGGTGTGCGTGCGGGCCACACGGGTAGGGGCGCGGAATACCCGTAGGGTCGGCCGTGTTGTGCCGACGGCTTCCACCCCACACCAGGAAGAGAGAACAGGTCATGAGCAGCACCGTGGAGCTCACCAAGGAGAACTTCGACCAGACGGTCACGGAGAACGAGTTCGTTCTCATCGACTTCTGGGCGTCGTGGTGCGGGCCGTGCCGTCAGTTCGCCCCGGTCTACGAGAAGGCGGCCGAGGAGAACCCGGACCTGGTGTTCGGCAAGGTCGACACCGAGGCGCAGCCGGAGCTGGCGGCGGCCTTCGGGATCCAGTCCATCCCCACGCTGATGATCGTCCGCGACCAGGTCGCCGTGTTCGCGCAGCCCGGGGCGCTGCCGGAGGCCGCCCTGACGGACGTGATCGGCCAGGCCCGGAACCTCGACATGAACGAGGTCCGCAAGGCGGTCGCCGAGCAGCAGGCGCAGGCGGAGCAGGACGGCCGTTGACTTGCTCTCCCTCCTGAAGGAGGGAGATTCCGGCCTGCTCGCTCGATGCTGTGCCGCTAGGCGGCACGGGCATCGGGCGGGCTTCCGCGGCTTCCTGCTTCCTCGCGCTGCGCCAGAACGGGTTCTGGTCTTACCGGCGCTCCACAGGCTGTCACCGCCAGTCCGGCGGCCGATTTCACGTTCTTCGCGGCGTTGTGGTCCCGGTCGTGGACGGTGCCGCAGGCCGCGCAAGTCCACTCCCGCACGCTGAGGGGTTTGGGCCCGTCGCGGTGCCCGCAGACGGAGCACACCTGGCTGGTGGGCTCGAACCGGCCGACCTTGACGAAGGTGCGCCCGTACCGCTGCGCCTTGTACTCCAGCATGTGCACGAACGTCGACCAGCCCGCATCATGCACGCTCTTGGCCAGCCGGGTGCGCGCGAGTCCCTTCACCGCCAGGTCCTCCACGGCGACCGCTTGGTTCTCGCGGATCAGCTTCGTGGAGAGCTGGTGGTGGAAGTCCCGGCGCGCGTCAGCCGCCTTGGCGTGGGCGCGGGCGGCTTTCCGGCGGGCCTTCTCGCCGTTTTTTGATCCCTTCTGCTTGCGGGACAGCTCCCGCTGTGTCCTCTTCAGCTTCTTCTCCGCGCGGCGCAGGAAACGCGGGGAGCCGATCTTCGTGCCGTCGGACAGCACCGCAAAGTGGGCCAGTCCGAGGTCGATGCCGATGCCGGCCTCGGTGTCGGGCATGCGCTGCGCGTCCGCCTCGGGGTCGGTGTCGATGACGAAGGACGCGAAGTACCGGCCCGCCGCATCCTTGATCACGGTCACCGAAGAGGGCACACACGGCAGCGTCCGTGACCACGTGACCCGCACCCGGCCGATCTTCGGCAGGCTCAGCCGCCCGGCCGGGGTGATGGACCAGCGGGCGTTCGCGGTGAACCGGATCGACTGCCGTGAATCCTTGCGCGACTTGAATCTCGGCGCGCCCAGCCTGGGCCCGTGCGCTGCCCCTTGAGGGAGGCGAAGAAGTTGCGGTAGGCGGCCTCCGCGTCGCGCAGCGCCTGCTGCAGCACCACCGCGGAGACCTCGCCCAGCCAGGCACGTTCGGCGGTCCGCTTGGCCTGGGTGATCAGGGTGCGGGACAGCTCGGCCGCGCTCGGGAACGGCCTGCCCGCCGCGCGGGCGTCTTCACGAGCGCGCACCGCTTCGTTGAACACCACGCGGGCGCACCCGAACGCCCTCGCCAGCGCCGCGCGTTGGCACGGTGCCGGGTACAGGCGGAAGCCGTACCGAAGCTGCATACCGATCACCCTACAAAGTCGGGTGATGGCTGACATGCAGAACAGCAGGACTGGCCGGCACTGAAGGCCGGTGCACTGCGAATCGATCCCAGTAGCGGCCGCACAGCGTCAGCTGGACTCGCGGTGCACGACCGTCGCGCCCAGCACCCTGTGCCTCTGGAGCGGGGTGCCCGGGTCGCGTACGGCGCGGTCGACGAGTTCGGCGAGGTCGCGGCCGGAGGGCAGCTCGATGTGGACGGTGCTCAGCCGCGGCCGCAGCAGACGGCCGAGCAGCAGGTCGTCGGCGCCGACGACGGCCGCGTCCTCGGGGATGCGGACACCCGCGTCCTGCAGGGCGCGCATCAGGAGCATGGCGTACTCGTCGTTGAAGGCGAAGACCGCGTCGAGACCGAGGCCGCGCCAGCGGTCGGCCAGCCGGGCGGCGGACCGCTCCTGGTAGGCCAGCGGCAGCTCGGTCACGGTGCCGCCGGTGCCGTGGAGGGCGCGCCGCACGCCGGCCAGGCGGGGCCGGGAGAAGACGTCCAGCCCGCGGTCCTCGGGCACGACCACGCCGATCCGGCGCCGGCCGCGGGCGCGCAGGTGGACGCCCGCGCAATGGCCGACGGCCTCGTGGTCCATGAGCAGGGCGTGGGCGCCCTCGACGGACTCGGTGCCGAGGGTGACCACGGCGCGGGCGCCGGCACGTCGGAGCACCGCTACGCCCTCCGGGCCGAGGCCGGAGCCGGGCACCAGCACGGCGGCCGGTCTCAGCTCGGCCCAGGCCCGGGCGGCCTCGTCGCCGTGCCGGCCCGGGGTGCCGTGCTGCACGACGGTGTAGTCGAGGCGGCCGAGCGCCCCCTGGAGCTCGTCGATGAACCTGCTGTAGAGGGGCCCGGCCGCAGTGGCCGGCGCGGGCATCAGCACCATGCGGCTGTGGCCGGCGCGCAGGCTGCGGGCGGCCGCGTGGGGCACGTACCCGAGCTCCCTGGCGGCCTCGTGGACCCGGCGGCGCGTGGGTTCGCTGATCCGCACGGCGCTGCTGTCGTTCAGGACGTAGGAGACAGTCGCGCGGGATACTCCGGCCAGGCGCGCCACGTCGGCGCTCGTGGGCGGCGAGGGCACGGGCGGTTCCGGTATCTGCACCATGACGTACCGCATCCTGGCAGAAGCGGTCGGGAGCGCTCGGGGCGGGGCGAGCGGGAGCGGCGCGGGGCCTGCCGCCCGCCAGGTCCCGCGGGTTCCTCAGGCGTCCTGCCGGGGCGTCCCCGTGCTGGTCACGCGCGCGACCAGGTCCTGCCAGCCGGCCTGCAGCCGGTCCATGGGGATCTGGCACTGCCGGGTCAGGTGGTGGACGAGGACCGGGTCGAGGTACCCCATCAGGGAGTGCGCGAGCAGTTCGCTGTCCCCGTCCGGCACCGCCTGCCGCAGCAGCATGGCCACATGGGCGTACTGGACCCGGCGGGCCGGCACCAGGTAGCGGCGGTCGGGACCGGATTCGGCCGCCATTTGCAGCTCCAGTTCGGCGGCGGTGCGGCGCAGGGTGGCGCAGCCGAACGCGCGCAGCCGCTCCACGGGCGGGGCGCCCGGCCCGAGCGGGGGCGGGCCGCTGAGGAGGGCGGCCTGGAACTTCTTCTCGGAGTGGTCCAGCAGCGCCCGCAGCAGGCCGGTACGGTCGCCGAAGCGGCGGAAGACCGTCCCCTTGCCCACCTGGGCGGCCGCGGCCACCGCCTCCATCGTGACGCCGGCCGCGCCGTGCTCCGCCACCAGGCGGGCGGCGGCGTCCAGCAGCCGGGCGCGGTTGCGCGCGGCGTCGGCGCGCAGGCACGGCTCGTCCACACCGGTGCCGAGCTGGAGCAGGACCGGGTTGTCTAGGGACTCCTGTGGTCCGGGGAGGGGCGGCAGAGCGCTGGACATGAAGACAGCGTAAAGCACGGGAATGAAACTGGACCCCGGTCCGGTTAGCCTGATAGACATTAAGCGGACCTCGGTCCGGATCGTTACCGCAGTGTTTCACCCTCCCTTGGAGTCCCCCATGTCTGTTCGCATCCTCGCGCTCGTCGGCAGCCTTCGCGCCGGTTCGCACAACCGTCAGCTCGCCGAGGCCGCCGTCAAGCTCGCCCCCGCGGGTGCCGAGGTCGAGCTGTTCGAGGGCCTGGCCGACGTGCCCTTCTACAACGAGGACGTCGACGTCGAGGGCGGCGTGCCCGCCGCGGCCGCCCGGCTGCGCGCGGCCGCCCAGTCCGCCGACGCCTTCCTCTTCTTCTCGCCCGAGTACAACGGCACCATCCCGGCCGTGCTGAAGAACGCCATCGACTGGCTGTCCCGCCCGTACGGCGCCGGCGCCTTCGGCGGCAAGCCCGTCGCCGTGGTCGGCACCGCCTTCGGCCAGTACGGCGGCGTCTGGGCGCAGGACGACACCCGCAAGGCCGTGGGCATCGCCGGCGGCAAGGTGATCGAGGACCTGAAGCTGTCCATCCCCGGTTCCGTGACCCGCTTCGCCGAGACCCACCCGGTCGACGACGCCGAGGTCGCCGCGCAGCTGACCGAGGTCGTCGCCCGCCTGCACGGCACGGTCGGCGCGGCCGCCTGAGCCTGGGCGGGGCTTGAACCTGGGCCGGCCTGAACCTGGGCCGGCCTGAACCTGGCCCAGGCTTGAACCTGGGCCGGCCTGAACCTGGGCTGTCCGAGCCGGGGCCTCGGTCGAGGCCGGGGCCCGGGCCGTACCGCTGCCCGGGCGGCCTGAAGAGGCGGCGCGCCCGGAAGGGGCGGCACGCCGGGACGGGTGCGACATACCGCGAAGGGGCCGGAGCGTTCACCGCTCCGGCCCCTCAGTGCTGGGGCCCCGCAGTGCCGGGGCCGTACCCGTGGCGGGACTCTGCCGTACCGGGGCTGTGCCGCGCCGGCGCCGCACCCGAGCCAGAGCCGTACCCGTGCCAGAGCCGTACCCGTACCGGGGCCGAACCCGTGCCGGGTCTGCCGTGCCACGCTGTGCCGTGCGGCTCGGTGGCGCGAGGGCGGGGTACACGGATCGCGTCCATCGCCGTACGGGCCACCGCGTCCCGCACCCGGAGCAGGAGCACCCATGACCCAGGTCCCGCCCCCGTTCGACCCCGAGCTCGCCGCCGCCCTGGAGCCGTGCGAGGAACTGCTGCGGTCGGACTTCACTCCGGACGACATCCCGGACGCCCGCAGGGGCCCGGCCGTCGAGTTGGCCGAGGCGCTGGACCTGACCATGGACGGCGCCTTCGAGGTGGAGGACCGGACGGTGCTCGGCCCCCGGAACGCGCCCGACGTCTCCCTGCTGGTCTGCCGCCCGACCGGGCCGGCGGACGGCACGCCGCGACCGGTGATCTACCACATCCACGGCGGCGGCATGGTCCTCGGCACCAACCGACTCGGGGTGAGCACGGCCCTGGACTGGGCCCGGGAACTCGGCGCGGTCGTGGTGTCGGTGGAATACCGGCTGGCACCGGAGCATCCGCATCCCGCGCCCGTCGAGGACGTCCACGCCGGCCTGCTGTGGACGGCGGAGCACGCCGAGGAGCTGGGCGGCGACCCGGAGCGGATCGTCCTCGTCGGAGCCAGCGCGGGCGGTGGCCTGGCCGCCGCGCTGGCGCTGCTGCTCAGGGACCGCGGGGGCCCGCGCCCGGCCGGGCAGATGCTGCTGTACCCGATGCTCGACGACCGCAACGACAGCCCCTCCGCCCATCAGATGGAGGGCGTCGCCCCCTGGGACCGCGCGGCCAACGAGACCGGCTGGACGGCACTGCTCGGCGACCGGCGAGGCGGCCCGGACGTGTCCCCCTACGCGGCGCCCGCCCGCGCCGAGGACCTGTCGGGCCTCCCCCCGGCCTTCCTCGACGTCGGCTCCGCGGAGACCTTCCGGGACGAGGTCGTCGCCTACGCCTCCCGCATCTGGCAGGCCGGCGGTGTGGCCGAACTCCACGTCTGGCCCGGCGGCTTCCACGGCTTCGACGGCTTCGCCCCGCAGGCGGCCGTGTCCCGGTCCGCGCAGGCCGCGCACCTGGACTGGCTGCGCAGACTGCTCGCGCGGTGACCGGCCGCCGCCCGGACCGCCGTCCGACCGCCGCCCGGGCCGCCGTCACCGGAGCCGAGCCGAGCCGGTCCGACGCCGGATGAAACGTTTCTCCGGCCTCCCTCGGCAAGGTGGGCGGCGAAGCGCCCGCAGGCGCCGTTCCGCTGCGCCCTCCCCGGACGTTACCGTTCAGTAGACCGACGTTCCCGGAGGTGTCCCGCATGACGCTCGACCGTGCCGCCGGCCTGGCCGCGACCGCCCGTGCCCTCGCCGCCGGGGAGGTGTCGTCCCGCGCGCTCGTCGCCGAGACGCTGTCCCGGATCGAGGCGGCGCAGGGCGCCCTGAACGCCTTCCGCATCGTGCGGGCCGAGGCCGCGCTCGCCGAGGCGGAGGCGGCTGACCGGGAACTGTCCGCCGGGGCGCGGCGGCCGCTGCTCGGTGTCCCGGTGGCCGTGAAGGACGACATGGATGTGGCGGGCGAGCCCACCGCTTTCGGCTGCCAGGGGGAGTTCCCGCCGGTGCCGGAGGACGGCGAGGCGGTACGGCGGCTGCGCGCGGCCGGTGCCGTGATCGTCGGCAAGACCAACACCTGCGAGTTCGGGCAGTGGCCCTTCACCGAGGGGCCCGCCTTCGGCGACACCCGCAACCCGTGGGCCACCGACCGCACCCCGGGCGGCTCGTCCGGCGGTTCGGCGGCCGCGGTCGCCGCCGGACTGGTGCCGGCCGCCCTCGGCTCGGACGGCGCCGGCTCGGTGCGCATCCCGGCCGCCTGGACGCACCTGGTCGGCATCAAGCCGCAGCGCGGCCGCGTGTCGACCTGGCCGCGCGGCGAGTCCTTCCACGGCATCACGGTCAACGGCACGCTGGCGCGCACCGTGGCCGACGCCGCCCTGCTTCTGGACGCGGCGAGTGGCAACCACCCGCGGGACCCGCACCGCCCCCTGCCGCTGGAAGTGTCGGCGGCGGTGGGCCGTGACCCCGGCCGGCTGCGCATCGCGCTCTCCCTCAAGCCGCCGTTCACCGCCGTGCCGGCCCGGCTCGATCCGGAGGTGCGGGCCCGGGTCGTCGCCCTCGCGGACCGGCTGGCGGCCGCGGGACATCTGGTCGAGGAGGCCGACCCGCCGTACGGGCAGATCGGGCTGACCTTCGTGCCGCGCGCCACCGCCGGCATCGCCGAACGGGTGCGGGAGGCGCCCGACCCCCGGCTGCTGGACCGCCGCACCCACGGCGCCGCCCGGCTGGGCCGGCTGCTCGGTGGGGTCCCGCTGCGGGCGGCCCGGCGCGCCGAGGCGGTCATGCACCGCCGTATCGGGGCGTTCTTCGAGGCGTACGACGTGGTGCTCGCGCCGACGACGGCCGGTCCCCCGCCCCGGATCGGCGCGATGCGGGACCTCGGGGGGCTGGCCACCGACCGCGCCATGATCGCCGTCTGCCCCTACGCCTGGCCGTGGAACGTCCTGGGCTGGCCCGGCGTGAACGTGCCCGCGGGCTTCGTCGCCGGCGGGCTCCCGGTCGGCGCACAGCTCCTCGGCCCGGCGAACAGCGAACCGCTGCTGGTGTCGCTGGCCGCGCAGTTGGAGGCGGAGCTGCGCTGGCACGAGCGGTGGCCGGCCGAGCGGACCGTCGCGGACTCCGCCACCCCGTGAGCGGGTTCGCAGCCCGTACGCTGTGACCATGGACGATGCGTCGATGGTGGGGCTGATGGGGCGGGTCACCGGAACGGTCGGGCCCGGGCTGGTCGGTGAGGTGATCGTCCGCGTGCGCGGCGGGGCCGAGCACTTCCTCGCCTACCCGGCGGGGACGGACCGCCTCGAGCGGGGGACGGTCGTGATGGTGGTGGAGTACCTGCCCCCGCGAACCGTCTACGTCACGGCGGCGTACGACAGTTGAGCCGGATCCTCCGCAGGTGAGGCCCGTTCGCGTCAAGATTGCAACAAGGATCCGCCGGCGTCTTCACCCCGGCCTCGCGCAGGAGCACACTCCCCTTCGTTCGGTGCCGAAAGGGCACCATGCAAAGGGGGCGTATGCCGATGGTTGTCGGCGTCGTTGCGGGGGCGGTCGTCGTTGCCGTTCTCGTGCTGATCGGTCTGTTCAAGATGATGTGGCGGGTGGCCGAGCCGAACGAGGCGCTCATCATCTCCGGTTCGAAGCACCGGACCGAGGGTCTCGAGGAGGGCATGGGCTTCCGCATCGTCACCGGGCGCGGCACGCTGGTGCTGCCCGGGGTGCAGGCGGTGCGCAAGCTCTCCCTGGATCTGAACGAGACCGAACTCCAGGTGGACTGCGTGACCCACCAGGGCATTCCGCTCAAGGTGCGGGGCGTGGTCATCTTCAAGGTGGGCGACGACTTCGTGTCGATCGCCAACGCGGCCCGTCGTTTCCTGGACCAGCAGAGGCTGATGTCGGAGCGGGTGCACAACGTCTTCGCCGGTCATCTGCGCTCCATCGTGGGCGGGTTGACGGTCGAGGACATGATCCGCGACCGGGAGAAGCTCACCGGGCAGACCCGGGCGGCCTGCGGCACGGAGATGGAGAAGCTCGGCCTGATCGTCGACTCGCTGCAGATCCACGAGATCGAGGACCCGACCGGCTACATCCAGAACCTGGCCATGCCGCACGCGGCGGCCGTCCAGCGGGACGCGCGCATCGCGCAGGCGGAGGCGAATCGTCTCGCCACGGAGGCGGAGCAGCAGTCGTTCGCCCGGATGGCCGAGGCCACCCGGGACAGCGAGATCCTGCAGGCCGGTTATCAGGCCGAGCGGGACAAGGCGGGCGCGAAGGCCCGGCAGGCGGGTCCGCTCGCCGACGCCGCGGCCCGGCAGGAGGTCGTCGTCCAGGAGACGCGCGTCGCCGAGCTGGAGGCGCACCGGCGCGAGCAGCAGCTCCAGGCGGACGTGCGCAAGCCCGCGGACGCCAAGGCCTACGAGAAGCGCACGCTGGCCGAGGCCGAGCGCGACGCGCGGATCTCGGCGGCGCAGGCCAAGGCCAAGGAGACGGAGCTCGCGGCGGCGGCCGAGGCGACCCGGGTGAAGACGGCCGCGGGCGCCGAGGCCGAGGCCACCAAGACCCGGGGCGCGGCCACCGCGGCGGCGACCCGGGCCACCGGTGAGGCCGAGGCGGCCTCGGCACAGGCGAGGGGCCTGGCGGACGCCGAGGCGACCAAGGCCAAGGGCCTGGCGGAGGCGGAGGCCATCAAGGCGCGGGCGGCCGCCCTGGCCGAGAACCAGGAGGCCGTCGTCGCCCAGCAACTCGCCGAGAACTGGCCGGAGATCGTCCAGGCCGGCGCGTCGGCCTTCGGCAATGTCGACAACATGGTGCTGCTCAACGGCGCCGACGGCATGGCCGAGTTGTTCGCCAAGGCGCTCACCATGGGCGGCACCGGGCTGGGCCTGGCCCGGCAGCTGCTGTCGTCGATGAACCAGAACGGGCACGCGAACGGCACTTCGCCGTCGCCGAACGGTGCGGTGCCGCCGGCCCAGAAGGTGCCGGTGGAGCGCGACGAGAGCTGAGGCCCGTCCGGACACGGCCCGGAGCCCCCGCCTCGGCGCGGGCTCCGGGCCGTCGTCACGCCGCGAGCAGGCTCACGCCCAGGACGACCAGGACCACCACCTTGGCCGTCTCCAGGGCCACATAGGCGACGTGGCCGCGCGAGCGCGGCAGGTCCTCACCCGCGAGGACCCGGTCGGACCGGCGGTTCAGGCGCGGGCGGACGACGGCCAGCTGACCGAGCAGCACCAGGGCCACCGCGCCGGTCAGTCCGGCGATCGGGGCCGGTGCGCCGCCCGCGGCGACCGCGGCGATCACGGCGACGGCGAAGGCGACCTCCACGAGGTTCAGCGCCCGGAAGACCAGCCGGCCGATGCCCAGGCCGATGGGGATCGTCACGCCCGGGGCGCGGAACTTCAGCGGCGCCTCCAGGAAGGAGATCGCCAGTACCATGCCGAGCCAGACGAAGGTGACCGCGCTCGCCGTGGCGGCCGAGGTGGTGTTCATCGGGGTGCTGCCTTTCTGCCGGGGCGCGGCCCGCGGCCGGTGTGCGTCATGCGGCGGTGGCCTCGGCCAGGTGGGCCAGGCAGGAGTCGGGGGCGGCGAACGGTTCGAGCCCGGCCGCGGTCAGCGGGGCCCGCAGCTCGACCAGGGCGCCCTGCATCAGCCCCAGATGCAGCGGGCACACCAATTGACCGTATTCCTCCGCCAGTTCGAGGAAGGGGCAGTGGCGCAGCCGGATCCGGCGCGGCGGCCCGCCGTCGCCGTCCCGCTCCGCGACCGGCGCGAAGCCCAGGTCGTCCAGCAGGGCGACCAGGCGAGCGGCCGATCCCTCGGCCGTCGGCCGCTCGAAGGGCGGCAGCGGATCGACGAGGAAGCTGCCCCAGGCCCGGCCCGCCTCCGTCGCGCTCTCCCGCGCCCCGGGGCCCTCGGCGGCCAGCCGGCTGAGCAGCATCTGCGCCAGCAGGCGGTAGCCGCGCGTGCCGCCGCGGTCCATGCCGGGCTGCGGCGCGTACACGGTACGGGGGCGACCGCGCCCCGAGGGCTCCTCCACCCGCCGCTGGACCAGGCCGTCGGCCACCAGGGCGTCGAGGTGGAAGCGCACGGTGTTGGGGTGGACGCCGATCCGCTCGGCCGTCTCGGCGACCCCGAGCGGCGCCGGGGCGGCCCGCAGCACATCCAGCACCTCGCGCCGGCGGGGACTCTCCTGCGTGGTGGCCACGCGCCTTCACCCTTCCTGACCTCCGCCGCACCCGCGGCGATTTTTTACGAATACTACATGTAATAATGAGGCACCGGCGCCACAACCAGAGGGGACGACGGGAATGCAGGGCACTGAGGAAACACGGGGAACGCCATGACACCGCCCACCGAGTCGACCGTCCCGGCCGCGCCGGCCGGGCCTGCCGTACCGGTCACGCCGGCCGCGACCGACCCGCGCGTCCTGTACGACGTCCGGGTGCCGGCCGACGCCGGGCCGGACCCCTCCGGGGTGCTGTGGAAGCTCACGGAGGCCGGACGCCAACTCGACGCGAATCTCGTCCGGTTGAGCCCGGGCTCCCGCATCGCCCCGCACGCCGAGGCGGATCTGGACGTGCTGCTCCTCGTCGTCTCCGGTGACGGCGTGCTCGGCGCGGGCGCCACCGAGGAGCCGCGCCTCCTGGCCGAGGGCGCCGTGGTGTGGCTGCCGCACGGCTCCACCCGCGCCCTCACCGCGGGCACGGACGGACTGGCCTATCTGACGGTGCACCGGCGCCGCCCGGGCATGCGGATCCGCCGCTACACCGAGGGCTCCGCGCGCTGAGCGGCCCACGCCCCCGCACGTACGGCAGTTGACCGCCTCACGGGCCGCCCGCGGCGCTCGCGTGCGCACGCTCTAGGGTGTGCCCCCGTGACTGCGTTTACCGATGAGAGCGTCCCCGGCCGCCACGGCCCCACCGCCACCACCGAGGCCGACCCCCGCGAGGTCGGCCGGGTGCGGACCGAGTACTCCCCCGACCACGACGGCGACCCGGACCCCGGGGAGATCGTGTGGACCTGGGTGCCCTTCGAGGAGAACGACGGGCGGGGCAAGGACCGACCGGTGCTGGTCGTGGCCCGCGAGCCGGCCGGAACGTTTCTCGCCGTCCAGTTGTCCAGCAAGCGGCACGACGGCGACCGGGAGTGGGTCCCCATAGGCAACGGCCCCTGGGACCGGACCGGGCGTGACTCCTGGGTGGACGTCGACCGCGTGCTGCGCCTGCACGAGCAGGGCATGCGCCGCGAGGCGTGCGCGCTGGACCGGATGCGGTTCAACTCCGTCGTGCACCGCCTGCGGGAGCGGTACGGCTGGAACTGACGCGCCCGCCCCCGCCGGACAGGCCCTGACCCCCGAGCTGTGGCTCGGGGAACGTCCGCGCGAACGCGGCGCGCACCACGCTCCCCGGCGTGCGGTCCAGCACCCCGAACACCACGTGCTCGAAGGTGCCCGCGAACCGCCCGCCGGGCCCGAGCAGGGCGCGGAAGGCACCCGCCACCCGCGCCGGGTCGTTCCGGAACACCCCGCAGCCCCAGGCCCCGAGGACCAGTCGCCGTTGACTTGCTCTCCCTCCTGAAGGAGGGAGATTCCGGCCTGCTCGCTCGATGCTGTGCCGCTAGGCGGCACGGGCATCGGGCGGGCTTCCGCGGCTTCCTGCTTCCTCGCGCTGTGCCAGAACGGGTTCTGGTCTTACCGGCGCTCCACAGGCTGTCACCGCCAGTCCGGCGGCCGGTTTCACGTTCTTCGCGGCGTTGTGGTCCCGGTCGTGGACGGTGCCGCAGGCCGCGCAAGTCCACTCCCGCACGCTGAGGGGTTTGGGCCCGTCGCGGTGCCCGCAGACGGAGCACACCTGGCTGGTGGGCTCGAACCGGCCGACCTTGACGAAGGTGCGCCCGTACCGCTGCGCCTTGTACTCCAACATGTGCACGAACGTCGACCAGCCCGCATCATGCACGGACTTGGCCAGCCGGGTCCGCGCCAGGCCGCCCACCGCCAGGTCCTCCACGGCGACCGCTCGGTTCTCGCGGATCAGCTTCGTGGAGAGCTGATGGTGGAACTCGCGGCGCGCGTCAGCCACCCGCGCGTGCGCGCGGGCCACCTTCCGGCGGGCCTTCTCGCCGTTTTTTGATCCCTTCTGCTTGCGGGACAGCTCCCGCTGTGTCCTCTTCAGCTTCTTCTCCGCGCGGCGCAGGAAACGCGGGGAGCCGATCTTCATGCCGTCGGACAGCACCGCGAAGTGCGTCAGCCCGAGATCGATCCCGATGCCGGCCTCGGCGTCGGGCATGCGCCGCGCGTCCGCCTCCGGGTCGGTGTCGATGACGAAGGACGCGAAGTACCGGCCCGCGGCGTCCTTGATGACGGTCACCGAAGACGGCACACACGGCAGGGCGCGGGACCACTTCACCCGTACCTCACCGATCTTCGGCAGGTTCAGCCGCCCGGCCGGGGTGATGGACCAGCGGGCGTTCGCGGTGAACCGGATCGACTGCCGTGAGTCCTTGCGCGACTTGAACTTCGGCGCGCCCAGCTTCGGGCCCTTGCGCTCGCCTTTGAGGGAGGCGAAGAAGTTGCGGTAGGCGGCCTCCGCGTCGCGCGGCGCCTGCTGCAGCACCACTGCGGAGACCTCGCCCAGCCAGGCACGTTCGGCGGTCCGCTTGGCCTGGGTGATCAGGGTGCGGGACAGCTCGGCCGCGCTCGGGAACGGCCTGCCCGCCGCGCGGGCGTCTTCACGAGCGCGCACCGCTTCGTTGAACACCACGCGGGCGCACCCGAACGCCCTCGCCAGCGCCGCGCGTTGGCACGGTGCCGGGTACAGGCGGAAGCCGTACCGAAGCTGCATACCGATCACCCTACAAAGTCGGGTGATGGCTGACATGCAGAACATCAGGACTGCCCGGCTCATCAACTCCCTCAAGGGAGTCTCCTCCCGACGCCTGCGCCTGGGGGCACCTCCCGGCCGAAGGCTGGGGGAGAATTCCCCGACCGGGTGCAGCACTACTGGCGGGCCAACAAGCGCTGGTCCGGGTCCTACTTCGCCCGAACCATCGGCGGTACCCCGCTCTCCGTGGTCAAGCAGTACATCGAGCAGCAGAACCGGCCCGTGTGAGCATCCCCCAGACCCGCCGGGAGCAGCCGTCGCGGCGCTCTGCGCAGCAGGTGGTGAACACGCGACGGCCGGCTCCGCCGACCAGGAATACGCGACGCTCCGCGTCGCCACGACAGGATGCTATTCACCACCGGGCTGAAGCCCGGTGCACTGCGAACGCATCCCGGTAGCCGCCGCCGGGGTTGCGGGCCGAGGCGAAGTTGAGCACGGCCACCGGTCCGGTGAGCCGGCGCGCGGCCTCCAGGCTGCTCTCCCCCGTGACCTCGACGAACGTCTCACCGGCCGGGGCGGACGGCACCGCGACCGGCTCCGGGCCGAACATCCGGGTTCCGTCCCGGGCGGCCTCGATCGCCGCCGCGAGGGACACCTCCCGCCCGTCGGCGGTGCGGTAGGCGTCCGCCGCCACGATGTCTTCCGTCTGCCGCGCGACGCCGCGCAGGCGCGCGCTCATGGCGCCACCCCCGTGGGCGCCATGCCCGCGGCCTGCGCGGTCTCCCCCGTCGTGCTCATGAACGCATCGTGAGCGATCCTGGACATGCGGTGCAACCAAGTTTTTTCCGGCGCAGGGTGCGTCCGGAGCGCACGACGGAGAGGAAGGGACGTCAGAGGTTCGTCATGATCTGCCCCCTTGTGCGGATCGACGCGAGCGTCTTGGGTAGACGGAGCAAGCCGGCCGGGACCATCGGATCCAGGCCGGCGACGTCGTGGAGTCTCAGGAGGATCCCGACATGTCCGAAGCGGAAAGCGGCTGTACGGAGCCCCGTACCGCCGTCACCGAGGCCGAGGTCGAGGCGCTGGTCCACGGCATCTGCTTCAAGACCGGACCGCCCCGCACCCTCGGGGTCGAAGTGGAATGGTTCATTCACGAGCTGCGGACGCCGCAGTCCCCCCTCTCCCCCGAACGACTCGCCGCGGTCTACACCGCACTGCGGACCCTGCCCCTGAGGTCGGCGCTCACCGTCGAACCCGGCGGCCAGCTGGAGCTGAGCTCGCCGCCCGCCGCCTCCCTGATGGAGTGCGTGGGCACCGTCTCCGCCGACCTCGACGCCGTACGCGCCGTGCTCGCCGCCGACGGACTCCGCCTCGTAGGCATCGGCCACGACCCCTGGCACCCGCCCCGGCGGTTCCTGCGCGAGAAGCGCTACGACGCCATGGAGACCGTGCTGGACCGGACCGGACCGGCCGGCCGGCACATGATGTGCGCCTCGGCCTCCGTCCAGGTGTGTCTGGACGCCGGGCACGAGGAGCCCGGGCCGCTCGGCCACGGGCGGCGCTGGTGGCTCGCGCACCAGCTCGGCGCGGTGCTGGTGGCCGCGTTCGCCAACTCCCCGCTGGTCGGACGGGAGCCCACGGGCTGGCTGTCCACCCGGCAGTTGCTGTGGCTGGAGATAGGCCCCGGGCGGGCGGGCGCGCCACCGCTGGACGGCGACCCGCGCAGCGCGTGGGCCCGGCATGTGCTGGACGCGCCGGTGATGTGCGTACGGCGCGAGGACGGGCCCTGGGACGTGCCCGACGGCCTGACCTTCCGGGAGTGGACTCGGGGCGGGGCCCCGCGGCCACCCACCCGGGACGATCTCGACTACCACCTGACCACCCTGTTCCCGCCGGTCAGACCGCGCGGCCATCTCGAGTTCCGCATGATCGACGCGCAGCCCGGCGACGACGGGTGGATCGTGCCGCTCGCGGTCACGGCGGCGCTCTTCGACGATCCGCAGGCGGCGGAGACCGCGTACCGGGTGGTGAAGCCGCTCGCCGAGCGCGCCCTGTCGCTGCCCGCGCCGCACAATCCGCTGTGGATCGAGGCGGCCCGCTCCGGGCTCGCCGACCCCGACCTGTACGAGGCGGCCGTCACCTGCTTCGACGCGGCGATCGAGGCCCTGCCGAGGCTCGGCGCGACCCCCGGGGTGACGGCCGCCGTCGCCGCGTACCACGACCGCTATGTCCGCAAGGGCCGCTGCCCGGCCGACGATCTGCTCGACCGGCTGCGCGGACCGGAGCCCTCCCCGTCCCGGCTCCGCCCGACCGGCTCGACCGACTCGACCGGCTCGACCGGGAAGACCCCCTCCGCCCACGGGAAGGACATCCGCACATGACCGCCCCCGTACCCGACACCGGGACCGGCACCGAGGCCGACGCCGGTCTCCTGCGTGAGCGGGCGCTGTCCTCGCTCGTCACGGCCCGCGACCGCACCACGCTCCTGACCGGCTGCGTCGAGGACCCGGACCTCACCGCCCAGCACTCCCCGCTGATGTCCCCGCTGGTGTGGGACCTCGCGCACATCGGCAACCAGGAGGAGCTGTGGCTGCTGCGCGCCGTCGCCGGGCGGGAGGCGATACGCCCCGAGATAGACGGCCTGTACGACGCCTTCGAGCATCCGCGCGCCGAACGGCCGTCGCTGCCGCTGCTGCCGCCCGACGAGGCACGGGCCTACGCGGCCGAGGTGCGCGGCCGGGTGCTGGACCTGCTGGAGAGCACCGCGTTCCACGGGACCCGGCTGACCGAGGCGGGCTTCGCCTTCGGGATGATCGCCCAGCACGAACAGCAGCACGACGAGACGATGCTGATCACCCATCAGCTGCGGAAGGGCCCGCAGGCCCTGACCGCCCCGGATCCGGACCCCGCGCCGCTGTTCACCGGACCGGCCGAAGTCCTCGTCCCCGGCGGCCCGTTCACCATGGGCACCTCGACCGAGCCCTGGGCGCTGGACAACGAACGGCCCGCGCACGCGCGGGAGGTGCCCACGTTCTGGATCGACACCACCCCGGTGACCAACGCAGCGTATCTGGCGTTCGTCGAGGACGGCGGCTACGACGACCCCCGCTGGTGGACGGCCGAGGGCTGGGACCACATCCGGCGGCACGAGATCCACGCCCCCCTCTTCTGGCGCCGCGACGGCGGGCAGTGGCTGCGCCGCCGCTTCGGCGTCACCGAGGTGGTGCCGCCCGACGAGCCGGTCCTGCACGTGTGCTGGTACGAGGCCGACGCCTACGCCCGCTGGGCCGGACGCCGGCTGCCCACCGAGGCCGAGTGGGAGAAGGCGGCCCGGTACGACCCGGCGACCGGCCGCTCGACGCGCTACCCGTGGGGCGACGCCGACCCGGCCCCCGAGCACGCCAACCTCGGCCAGCGCCACCTGCGCCCGGCACCGGCCGGCAGCTACCCCGCCGGTGAATCCCCCCTGGGCGTGCGCCAGTTGATCGGCGACGTGTGGGAGTGGACGTCGAGCGACTTCCTGCCGTACCCGGGCTTCGCCGCGTTCCCGTACAAGGAGTACTCGGAGGTCTTCTTCGGGCCCGAGCACAAGGTGCTGCGCGGCGGTTCGTTCGCCGTGGACCCGGTGGCCTGCCGGGGCACGTTCCGCAACTGGGACTATCCGATCCGGCGGCAGATCTTCTCCGGATTCCGCACCGCCCGCTCCGGAGCCGCCTGATGTGCCGTCATGTCGCCTATCTGGGACCCGAGGTGCCGCTCGGCCGGATCCTCCTGGAGCCGCCGCACGGCCTGTACCGCCAGTCGTGGGCGCCCCGGGGCCAGCGGTACGGGACCGTCAACGCCGACGGCTTCGGGATCGGCTGGTACGCAGAGGGGGACCCGGTGCCGGCCCGCTACCGCCGGGCCGGGCCCATCTGGGCGGACCAGTCCTTCACCGACCTGGCCAGGGTCGTCCGCACCACCGCGCTGCTCGCGGCGGTGCGCGACGCGACCCTGCCGGGCGCGGACGGGGAGGCCGCGGCGGCGCCGTTCGCCGCGGACCGCTGGCTGTTCAGCCACAACGGCGCGGTGACCGGCTGGCCCGGCTCGCTCGCCGCGGTGTCCCGCGCCCTGCCGCCGCTGGACATGCTGGCGCTGGAGGCCCGTACCGACTCCGCCCTCGTGTGGGCGCTGGTGCTGGCCCGGCTGCGCGGCGGCGACCCCGGTGAGCCGCGGGGGCGGGCCGGACGCCGGACCGAGGCGGGCCAGGCACTCGCCGACACCGTCCTGGAGATCGCCGCCGCGGCCCCCGGGTCCCGGCTCAACCTGCTGCTCACCGACGGCGAGACGATCGTCGCCACCGCCTGGGGCGACGCCCTGTGGTACCTCGCCGAGCCCGGCCGCCGCACAGTCGTGGCCTCCGAGCCCTACGACGACGACCCGCACTGGCGGGAGGTCCCCGACCGCACGCTGCTCGCGGCGAGCCGCACGGACGTCCTGCTCACCCCGCTCAAGGACCCCGCCGAGGATCTGGCATCCGCACCACCAGAGGAGCGCCGTACGTGAGTCCGTTCCATGTCACCCGCACCCTGCCCGAGGACGCCATGGCGGCCGCCCTGCGCGCCGACGTCCAGCACGGCCTGACCTCCGACCCCAAGTGGCTGCCGCCCAAGTGGTTCTACGACGCGCACGGCAGCGACCTGTTCGAGCAGATCACGGAACTGCCCGAGTACTACCCGACCCGCGCCGAGCGCGAGATCCTCGTCGCCCGCGCGGGCGAGATCGCCACCGCGCTGCCCGCCCGCACCCTCATCGAGCTGGGATCCGGCTCGTCGGAGAAGACCCGGTACCTGATCGACGCGCTCACCGGCCTGCGCACCTACGTTCCCGTGGACGTCAGCGACAGCGCGCTCACCCAGGCCGGGAAGGCGCTGGTCGCCGAGCGCCCGGAGCTGGACGTGCACGCGCTGATCGCCGACTTCACCGCCGGGCTGACCCTGCCGGACACACCGGGCCCGCGGCTGCTGGCGTTCCTCGGCGGCACGATCGGCAACCTGCTGCCCGCCGAGCGGGCCGAGTTCCTCACCGGGGTGCGCGCCCTGCTCTCCCCCGGCGACGCCCTGCTGCTCGGCACCGACCTGGTCAAGGACGAACAGGTCCTGGTCCGGGCATACGACGACGCGGCCGGGGTGACCGCCGCGTTCAACAAGAACGTCCTGACCGTCGTCAACCGCGAACTCGGCGCCGACTTCGAACCGGACACCTTCGACCACGTCGCTCGCTGGAACTCCGAGCGGGAGTGGATCGAGATGCGGCTGCGCAGCCGTACCGCCCAGACCGTGAAGGTGCCCGCGTTGGGTCTGGCCGTCGACTTCGCGGCGGGCGAGGAGATGCGCACCGAGGTGTCGGCGAAGTTCCGCCAGGAGAGCGTGCGCACGGAACTCGCGGCGGCCGGGCTGGAGCTGGCGCACTGGTGGACGGACGAGGAGGGCCGCTTCGCGCTGTCGCTGAGTGTGGCGGGGTGAGGCGTTCGGGGCCTGAAGGGGTTTTGACGCCCTGGGCCCCGAGTCGGCTGCCGGGCGGGCGCCGGATCACGGGGATCGCTTCCCCAGGTCCGGCGCCCGCCGCGCGCGGACGCGACCGGGCACACGGGCCGCCGCCCGCCCACCTCGCGCGGTGTCTGCGCATACGGCACGGTGGAGTGACGCGTGACCCACGCGCGCCCGGCCGCACACGGCCCGGCGCGCGTCACCCTCAGCGGCGCAGAGGAGCACCCGCATGACCGACCACACCTACCGGCTCACCGAGATCGTCGGCACCTCGACCGAGGGTGTCGACCAGGCCATCCGCAACGGCATCAGCCGGGCCTCGCAGACCCTGCGCAACCTGGACTGGTTCGAGGTCACCCAGGTCAGGGGCCAGATCGAGAACGGCGAGATCCAGCACTTCCAGGTCTGCCTGAAGGTCGGCTTCCGCATCGAGGACACGGACTGACCGTCCCCGGCCGCACGAGTCGGCTCCCCCGGCCGCACGAGCCGGAAAGAGCCGGAGCCTGGCGGGACGGCCCGGGCCGGCGGATGCCGGGCGCCGCCCGGATGCGGGTCGGGGCCGTACCCCCGATCATGGAGACATGTCCGGAGCACTGCCCGTGATCGTGCACCCGCCCTCCCCGACCGGCGGCCGACGCGTCCGTGTGAACGGCGAGATCCTCGGGCTGGCGTACAACGTCGGGGACGTCGCCGAGTTCCTGCGGCGCGCCGGCCTGGAGGTCGACCCCGCGGAGGTCACCGTCTCCCCCCTGATCGACTGGCGCGGCGGCGGGCCGGAGTACTGGGGACCGGAGCCGGAGGGCGGCGCGTCCGGCCCGTGAGGCGTCGGCCTCCGGCCCGTGAGGCGTCGGCCGCTGAGGCGCGGCCCCCGAGGCACCCGACGCGTCACCGGCGAGGCGGCGCCCATGCCGACGCGTCACGAGGCGTCGCCCGTGCCGACGCGTCACCCGTGCGACGGCACCGGCGCGATGTTCTGGTTGGCGCGGAAGAAGTTCTCCGGGTCGTAGACGCGCTTGACGGTGGCCAGCCGGTCGTAGTGGCCCCGGTAGGTGGCGCGGACGCGGTCCGCGCTCTCCTGCGCGCCCAGGAAGTTGACGTAGGAGCCGCCCATGGAGTGCGGGTGCAGGTCGCTCCAGTAGTCGACGCACCACTGCCGGACCAGGCCGGCGTTGGCGGGGTCGGGATCGATGCCGGCGATCACACCGGACCACACGGCGTCCCGGTACGCCCAGGCGGTGTCGTCGGCGCCCGGGCGGCGTGCCGCCCCGTCGACCGCGTACAGGTGCATCGTCGACCGGTCGGTGGGCAGGTTCTGCCCGTACTTGTGGTGCACCTCGATCGCGGCGTCGGAGATCGTGTCGAAGAAGTCGCCGCGCCAGTACCACTGCAGGCCCCGCGGCAGCAGGTCGTCGAACATGGTCTGCAGGGCGGGATACGGCAGGGGCGTGGCGAAGTGGAAGGCGGGCGGCGCGGGCTCGTTCACCACGGCCAGCGCCTCCTCCAGCCGCTCCGCGTCCGGTTCGCCGGTGTGGCACCACACCACCCCGCACACCTTGCGCCCGTGGAGCGGCTCGGGGAAGGGCGGTGCCGGCGGTACGGCCAGCAGCGCGAAGAAGCCGGAGAGGTCCTCCGGCGCGGCGGGCAGGAACTCCCGGTACCACCGGAGCACCTCGGGAGTGCGGTCGACCGGCCAGAGCGTCACACCGGCGCCGACCGTGCTGACCGGGTGCAACCGGAACGTGAACGACGTGACCACCCCGAAGTTCCCGCCGCCGCCCCGCAGCGCCCAGAACAGATCGGGGTGCTCCTCCTCGGACGCGGTGACGAAGGAGCCGTCGGCGAGGACCACGTCGGCGGCGGCCAGGCTGTCGACGGTGAGCCCGAACCTGCGGGTGAGGTGGCCGTGGCCGCCGCCCAGCGTGAGGCCGCCGACCCCGGTGGTCGACTGGATCCCCGCGGGCACGGCGAGGCCGAAGGTGTGCGTCGCGTGGTCGAGGTCGCCCAGCAGGCTGCCGCCGCCGACCTGGGCCGTGCGCGCGGCCGGGTCCACCCGTACCCAGCGCATGGGCGACAGGTCCAGCGTGAGCCCGCCGTCCACCAGGCACAGTCCCGGCCCGCTGTGCCCGCCGCCGCGCACCGCGAGGTCCAGCCCGGCGTCCCGGGCGAAGGCGAGTGTGGCCCGCACGTCCGCGGTGTCGGTGCAGCCCGCGATGACCGCGGGACGCCGGTCGATCATGGCGTTGTAGATGCCGCGGGCGTCGTCGTACCCCGGGTCCTGGGGGGTGACGACGGGTCCCCGCAGCGCCTCGCGCAGGCTTTGCAGTGCAGTTGCGTTCATGTCGCCCATGGCCGGCACCCCGCTGGGAGAGGACGATCCGCGGACGGACGCGCGGCGTGCGACGTCCGGGCGGATCGGGGGCGTGGCACAGGGGTCCGTTCGCGCTTTCGATACGGTGCGCGCCCCGCCCGCTTTCCGCGGGCAGCGGCACCTTGCGCGGCAGGCCGGCCTGTGAGGCGGGCCTGCCTCACCGCCTCCGAGTCTGGTGCGCTCCCGGACCCCTCGCAACCGGTCGGAGGCTCGGCGCGGAGCGGCCGCACGGGCCGCGGTCACGGCACCACGGCCGTCAGGGGATGACGGCGGCCTCGGGAATCCCCGGCGCCGGCGGGCGTTGAACCCCGTGTGAGTTCCGCGATCGCTTCCGCCCGTTTCTCCGTGCTCGACCGCTCCCGCACCCGCGAGGGCCACCCCGGCGCCGAGGCGCTGCGGGACACCGTACGGCTGGCGCGGGAGGTGGAGGCCCTCGGCTACCACCGCTTCTGGGTGTCCGAGCACCACGGCGTGCCCGGCGTGGCCGGGTCGGCGCCGACCGTGCTCGCGGCCGCCGTCGCCGCCGCGACCAGCCGCATCCGGGTGGGCACGGGCGGGGTGATGCTGCCCAACCACCGGCCCCTGGTGGTGGCCGAGCAGTTCGGCGTGCTGGAGGCGCTGTTCCCGGGCCGTGTCGACATGGGGCTGGGGCGCTCGGTCGGCTTCACCGACGGTGTGCGCAGGGCGCTGGGCCGCGGCAAGGACGACGCCGACGACTTCGCGGCGCAGCTCGACGAGCTGCTCGGCTGGTTCAGCGGCACCTCGCCCACGGGCGTGCACGCGCGGCCGGCGGAGGGCCTGAGCGTGCCGCCGTTCGTACTGGCGATGGGCGAGGGGGCCGCGATCGCCGCCCGCGCCGGCCTGCCCATGGTCATCGGCGACCTGCGCGACCGCGAGAGGATGCTGCGCGGCATCGACCGGTACCGCGCCGCGTTCCGCCCCTCCCCGTGGGCCCGGGAGCCGTACGTCGTGATCTCCGGCACGGTCGCCGTCGCCGCCACGCCCGAGGAGGCGCGCCGCATCCTGATCCCGGAGGCCTGGTCCATGGCGCACGCCCGCACCCACGGCACGTTCCCTCCCCTGCCCCCGGCCGACCGCGTCGAGTCCCTGCCGATGACCGCCAAGGAGCGCGACCGCTACGAGTCCGGCCTCGCCGGACAGCTCGCGGGCACCGAGGACCAGGTCGCGCACGAACTGGAGACGGTCCTGAAGGAGACGGGCGCCCAGGAACTCCTCGTCACGACGAGCACGTACGACCGCACGGCCCTGCTGGACTCCTACCGCCGCCTGGCCCGGATCTTCACGGCGCGGACTCGGCGGGTCTGACCGTCCCAGGACCGGGCGCAGCGCAACTTCTCGCGGGCATAACGCACCTGACTGACTTTCAACAGGTACCGGGCATAGACTCGCGGTTCGCAAGCAGACGGCCGGGGAGGGGACCGCGCATGCGGGAGGGCGCTGTCGTTGCCGCCACCCGGTTCGGGGTCGCCGGGAGCCGGCCCGCGGGGAACCGGAGAAGGAAGAACCAGTGAGTGAAATCGGCTCCGGTGCCAGAGTGCAGCCGGCCCGTCCCGGCGACCCCTCCCGCATCGGCCCGTACCGGATCATCGGCCGTCTCGGCGCCGGGGGCATGGGGACCGTCCACGCGGGAGTGGCCGCCGACGGCACGCGCGTGGCCGTGAAGGTGATTCATCCGCAGCAGGCCCAGGAGGCGGAGTTCAGGGCGCGCTTCAGGCGCGAGGTCGAACTCTCCTCCCGCGTCACCGGCCCCTACCTGGTACCGCTGCTCGCCGCCGACACGGACGCGGAGACCCCGTGGCTGGCCACGCCCTACGTCCCCGGCCCGACCCTGAACGAGCATGTGGCCGCGCGGGGCGCGCTCGCCACGGCGGGGACGCTCTACACGCTCGCGGCCGCCACGGCGCAGGCGCTGGCCACCGTCCACGCCGTCGGGGTGGTGCACCGCGACGTGAAACCGCAGAACGTCATCCTCACGCCCTCCGGCCCCCGCGTACTGGACTTCGGCATCGCGCACGCCGCCGACAGCACCAGCGTCACCCGCACCGGAGTGATGACCGGCACCCCCGGCTGGATCAGCCCCGAGCAGTACCGGACGGGGGCCACCGGGCCGGAGGGCGACATGTTCGCCTGGGGAGCGCTGGTGGCCTACGCGGCCACCGGAAGAATGCCGTTCGGGACGGGTGCGCCCGACGTGGTCGCGTTCCGTGTGATGTCGGGTGAGCCGGACCTGGAGGGCGTCCCCGGCCCTCTGCGCGGGGTCGTGGAGCGGGCCCTGGCCAAGGAGCCCGGGAATCGCCCGTCGGCCGCCGAGGCCGCCCAGGAGTGCTGGGAACTGCTCGCCTCCCAGGCCACCCAGGTGGTGAGTGTCGACGCGCTGCCCACGCAGGCCGGGAACATGGTCGAGGCCCTCTGGGACATTCCGCCCGGCGACGACCCGACGTGGCAGGTGCCCAGGAGCAGTTCCCGAAAGCGCCGGCTGGGCAAGCTGGTTGTCGCCGCCGCCGTCATCGGCGCCCTGGCCGGTGGCGTGGTGGCCCTGATGCCCGGCGACGGCGGGGACGGCAAAGGACCGGCCTCGGCCACCTCTTCCGCCGGGGCGAACGCCGGAACGGACGGCAAGGCACGGCAGCGCCAGGCGGCGAACGGCAACTCGGCGAGTGCGCAGAGCTGGGCCCAGACGCGTACGGCGCAGGGCGAGGGTGAGCACGACGTGGCCCGCGGGGTGCTGCACGACCAGGGTGTCCTGGCACAGGAGTTGAGCGACGGCGTCGACTTCACTCCAGGGAGCGTGCGGTTCCACCAGCCGCGCCGGGAGGTCTACCTCTCGTACCGGCTGACCTCCGACGAGCAGGGCGCGATGTACGCGGAGACGCAGATCGCCAGGTCGATGTGCCAGACGCTGAGGGACGTCGTCCTGCGCGTGCACCCGAACCTGCCGTACCGCACCTATGTCATGGTGCGGGAAGGGGCGGGCCAGGATCCGCAGGTGACCTGGCAGGACGACTTCGTCACCAACGTGAAGTGCAGGTCGGCCGCCGACAACGACGGCGGGCAGGGCACCGGCGCCGGACAGAGCTCCGGTGCGGTACAAGGCTGGACGCCGGACGAGCAGGGGCTCGGGCAGGCGATGATCCCCAGCACCGACCGCGACGAGTTCCGGGTCGCCGACCACGCCGCCCGGACGATCATCCAGCGGACCAACGGGATGCGCCCGATACTCGGCACCGACCGCGTGCTCGGCAACGCGGAGCTCAAAGTGGGCTTCGACCCCGGCAATTCGGCGATGTACGTGTGGTCGGACTACGGGGCGTGGAACCAGAAACAGGTCGAGAGCTGGGCCTCCATGACCGCGGGCGAGGCGTGCCGGGCCCTGGTGAACCAGAGGGACCTCGCGGGCGACGCCTGGCCGTACACCCGCTACGCGGTGGCGGTGATCGGCGGAAACCACTACCTGATGATCCGCTGGGGAGCGGCCACCACGCTGGCCGACTGCCCTGCCTGACGGGCGGCGGGTTGACCCTCGACCTGGTCGAGGGCCCAGAGTCCCGGGTGTGGAGAGCGAGATGCGCAGTATCGGGGAGATGGCCCGCGACAGCGGGCTCGGCGTGAGCGCCCTGCGGTTCTACGACCGTGCCGGGGTGCTGGTCCCCGCCTGGGTGGATCCGGAGAGCGGCTACCGCTGGTACGAGCCGGAGCAGCTCGAAGAGGCGCGGTTGCTGGCCGGGCTGCGCCGGGCCGGGATGCCGCTGGCCGACATCCGGCTGGTACTGGCCGGATGGGCCGGCGCGGACGCCGATCTGGTGCGCGGGCTTCTCCAGGCGCATCTGCGCCGTCTCGAAGCGGGGCTGTCCGATGCCCGCCGTGAGTTCTCCACGCTCCGAGCTCCACTCGACCACAGGGAGAGCCCCATGACGTCCTCGCGCCCCGCCTCCGTCCGACTGACCGTGCCCGCAGCCGAGTTGGCGGCCGCACTGGACGCGGTCCGCTTCGCGGCGGGCGGAGACCCCGAGCTGCCGATGCTGGGCGGGGTGCTGTTCGACATCGAGGGCGACGGACTCCGGGTCGTGGCCACCGACCGCTACCGGATGGCGGTCGCCCACACCGGCACCGACGGGCACGACGGGCCCCGCGTCCAGGTCGTCGTGCCCACCCCGCTCGTCGACGCGATGCGGGCGCTGCTGGGCGGCGCCGAGCCCGTCCGGCTCGGTGTGGACGGGGACCGCGTGACCCTGGAGGCGGGCGACCGTGAGACGGCCGGCCAGTCCCTCGGCCACGACTTCCCCGACTACCGCCGCCTCGTCAGCCTGCCCGCCGGGCGCCGGGCCCTCGTCGACGTGGCGGGGTTCCGGAAGGCATTGGAGACGGGGCCCGTCCGGGCGGGCGAGGTGCGCGAGCAGGACGGCGTGCCCTGCGACCTGAGCGTGCTCGGCATCGCGGACGGCGGCACGGTCACGGTCCGCGACGACGGTGACGACGACCAGAACCGCGTCGCCGTCAACCGCGAGTTCCTGCTGCAGGCGCTCGCCGCGGGCGCGCGGGACGAACTGATCGTGGAGTTCGGCGCCCCCACGGCGCCTCTCGCGATCCGCCGGCCCGACGACGAGGAGACGTTCTCGATCCTGATGCCGGTGCGGCTGGAGGACTAGGTTCTGGATCTCGGATGGTGCCGGGGCCGTCCACGGGTCGGCCCCGCGTCGCGGCGGCCCCGGTCACGGCACGTCGTACCGTACGAGGGCCCTGCCGAGGGGCTCCCCGCTGCGACGGGCGTGGGTCGTCCGCTGACGGATCTCGCGCAGGGTGCGCGGGCGGTAACCCGGCCCGCCGCAGCAGCTCTTGTGGAAGCCGACGCCCGCGTGGAGCAGGACGGAGAGGACGCGCCAGGCCGCCCGGTCACGGCGCGGAGGCGCGGCGAAGGCCGAGCCCACATGGATCAGCGGGCCCGCACAGTTCGGGCAGATCCGGTCGGGCCTGTCCGGGTCGTACGGCTGCTTGAAGGAGGCCCGGCAGGGCAGGCAGACGAAGGAGGTCTTTGCGGCGGACACGGTCACACGTTAGCGGCGGCGCGAGCGAGGACGCGACACGTTTTCGGCCTCGGGGCGCGGGGGACGGCCTCGCATACGATTGCGTGGTTTGCCCCTCATGGCCCACACCCGCAGTCCAGCAGTCCCGCACGGAGCCCCCACCATGCACACCCCCCACGATCCGTACGTCCGTGTCCGCGGTGCCCGGGAGCACAATCTCCGGGGTGTCGACGTCGACATTCCGCGGGACGCGCTGGTCGTGTTCACGGGGGTGTCGGGGTCGGGGAAGTCGTCGCTGGCGTTCGGGACGGTGTACGCGGAGGCGCAGCGGCGGTACTTCGAGTCGGTGGCGCCGTATGCCCGCCGGCTGATCCACCAGGTGGGTGCGCCGAAGGTCGGGGAGATCACCGGTCTGCCGCCCGCCGTGTCGCTGCAGCAGCGGCGGGCGGCGCCCACATCGCGCTCCTCCGTGGGGACGGTGACGAACCTGTCCAACTCCCTGCGGATGCTGTTCTCCCGGGCCGGTGACTACCCGCCGGGCGCCGAGCGGCTCGACTCGGACGCGTTCTCGCCCAACACCGCGGCCGGGGCGTGCCCGGAGTGCCACGGGCTCGGGCGGGTGCACCGGACGAGCGAGCAACTGCTCGTTCCCGACCCGGCACTGTCGATCCGGGAGGGCGCGATCGCCGCGTGGCCGGGGGCCTGGCAGGGCAAGAACCTGCGGGACATCCTGGACGCGCTCGGGTACGACGTGGACCGGCCCTGGCGCGAACTGCCCGCCGGGCAGCGGGAGTGGATCCTGTTCACGGACGAGCAGCCGGTGGTGACCGTGCACCCGGTGCGGGACGCCGACCGGATCCAACGGCCGTACCAGGGCACGTACATGAGCGCCCGCCGGTATGTGATGAAGACGTTCGCCGATTCGAAGAGCCCGGCCCTGCGGGCGAAGGCCGAGGGCTTCCTCACCAGTGGACCCTGCCCGGCCTGCGGCGGCAGCCGCCTGCGTCCGGAGGCGCTGGCGGTGACCTTCGCGGGCCGGACGATCGCCGAGCTGGCCGCGCTGCCGCTCACCGAGCTCGCCGGTCTGCTCCACGGGACCTCCGAGGTCGCGCGCGTCCTCACCGACGATCTGTCGGCCCGGATCGCTCCCGTGGTGGAGCTCGGGCTCGGCTACCTCGGTCTCGACCGGGCCACGCCGACGCTCTCCGCGGGCGAGTTGCAGCGGCTGCGGCTCGCCACCCAGCTGCGGTCCGGGCTGTTCGGGGTGGTGTACGTCCTCGACGAGCCGTCCGCCGGGCTGCATCCGGCGGACACCGAGGCGCTGTCCACGGTGCTGGGGCGGCTGAAGGCGGCGGGCAACTCGGTGTTCGTCGTGGAGCACCACCTCGATGTGGTGCGTGGCGCGGACTGGGTGGTGGACGTGGGTCCGCGGGCCGGGGAGCACGGCGGGCGGGTGCTGCACAGCGGGCCGGTGGCCCAGCTGGCCGGGGTGGCGGAGTCGGCGACGGCCCGCTTCCTGTTCGACCGCTCCCCCGCAGCCGTGCGGGAAGTCCGACGGGGGCGGGGGCGGTTGGAGGTGGGACCGGTCACCCGGCACAACCTGCGGGCGGTGACGGCCGGGTTCCCGCTCGGCGCCTTCACCGCCGTCACCGGCGTGTCGGGGTCGGGGAAGTCGACGCTGATCGGTGAGATCACGGAGGACCTGGCCGGGGTCGGACGGCTGGTGTCGGTGGACCAGCGGCCGATCGGGCGCACTCCGCGCTCCAACCTGGCCACGTACACGGGGCTGTTCGACGTCGTGCGGAAGGTCTTCGCGGCCACCGGCGAGGCCCGTGAGCGGGGTTACGGCGTCGGGCGCTTCTCCTTCAACGTGGCCGGCGGGCGGTGCGAGACCTGTCAGGGCGAGGGGTTCGTGAGCGTGGAGCTGCTGTTCCTGCCGAGCACGTACACGCCGTGCCCGGACTGCGGCGGGGCGCGCTACAACCCCGAGACGCTCGAAGTGACCTACCGCGGACGGAACATCGCGCAGGTGCTGGGCCTGACGGTGGAGGCCGCCGCGGAGTTCTTCGCCGACACCCCGGCCGTGGCCCGCAGCCTCGGCACCCTCCTCGACGTCGGCCTCGGCTACCTCCGGCTGGGCCAGCCCGCGACCGAGCTGTCGGGCGGCGAGGCGCAACGCATCAAACTCGCCAGCGAGTTGCAGCGCGGCCGGCGCGGCCACACGCTCTACCTCCTGGACGAGCCGACGACCGGCCTCCACCCGGCCGACGTCGAGGTGCTGATGCGCCAGCTGCACGGGCTCGTCGACGCCGGGCACACGGTGATCGTCGTCGAGCACGACATGTCGGTCGTGGCCGGCGCCGACTGGGTGGTCGACCTGGGGCCGGGCGGCGACGACGCGGGCGGCCGCATCGTGGCGGCGGGGCCACCGGCCGAGGTGGCCCGGGCGGAGGGCAGCGCCACCGCGCCCTACCTGGCTCGGGCTCTGGGGTGAGCCGGCGAGATCGCGGGGACGGCCTGACACGCCGGGGCAGCTCCGGCCTCTCCGGCCTCTCCGGCCCCTCCGCCCCCTGCGACCTCTGCGATCTCTCCGGCCCGCCCTGCCGAGCGGTGAGAGGAGGGACGACCCGAGAGGTGAACGGGGGGCACACCCCCGGCATTCTCTCCAGCTGACTGGATGTCAGGTCAGGGCCCCGGTGCACGAGGCTCTTGCCCATGAAGCAGACCACCCGCAAGAAGGCCGCCTGGACCGTCGTCTCCGTCGCGCTCCTCGGTCTCGTCGCGCCCCTGGCGCAGGCACCGGCCGCGGCCGCGGCCGCCCCGCGCTCCTCGCTCCGCTGGTCCGCCTGCCAGGACGGCGGTCCCGACCCGCGTCGCCTGTGCGCCACCGTGCGCGTGCCGATGGACTACGGCGACCCCGGGGGACCGACGGTCGACATCGCCGTCTCGCGCGTCCCCGCCGAGAATCCGGCCGGCCGCCGCGGCGCCCTGCTGCTGATCCCCGGCGGTCCCGGCGGCTCCAGTCTCGGCGATCCTTCGGGCAAGGGGCGCAAGCTGCCGCGGGAGGTCCGGGACCGCTACGACCTGATCGGGTTCGCGCCCCGCGGCCTGGCGCCGTCCACCTCGGTCTCCTGCGGCCTCGCACAGGAGGATCTCGCCCTGACCAGGCTGCGTCCGTGGCCGGCCCCCGACGGTTCCATCGACGGCAACATGGCCACCGCGCGGCGGACGGCGCGGGCGTGCGCACGCAACGGCGGCGCACTGCTGCGGCACATCAGCACCGTCAACGAGGCCCGGGACATCGACCGCGTCCGCGCCGCACTCGGCGAGCGCCGAATCTCCGCCTGGGGCGTGTCGTACGGCACCTACGTCGGCGCCGTGTTCACCCAGCTGTTCCCGCACCGCGCCGACCGCGTGGTGCTGGACAGCAACGACGACCCGGACCCGGCCCGTCTGTCGCGCGCCTGGCTGGCCGGCTACGAGACCGGCGCGGAGGACACCTTTCCCGAGTTCGCGGCCTGGGCGTCGGCACCCGGCAGCCCGGTCAGGCTGGCGGCCGCCGCATCCGAAGTGCGCCCGCTGTTCCTGAGGCTGGCCGCACGACTCGACCGCGATCCGATCCCCTGGCCGGGCGCCAACCCGCCACGGCTGGACGGCAACGTGCTGCGGCAGACGATGCTGGACAGCTTCTACGCCCCGCAGAGCCGCTTTCCCGTCCTGGCCCGGCTGATGCGGGCCGCCCTGGACGGCACGCCGCTTCCGCCGGCGCCCGCACCGCCCTCGCGGGAGCAGCAGCAGAACCTCGCGGCGGTCGCCGCCGCGACCCTGTGCAACGACGTCGCCTGGCCGTCCTCGTCCGTCGACTACCGCGGGGCGGTCGCCGAGAGCCGCGCGGCGCACCCGCTGACCGCGGGGATGCCCCGCAACGCGATGCTCTGCGCCGCGTGGCCGTATCCGCCGGGCAGGCCGGTGCGTATCACCGGTTCCGGTTCCTCCCGCGTCCTGATGGTGCAGAACCGCCGTGACGTCGCCACTCCCCTCAGCGGTGCCCTGCGGCTGCGTGAGGCACTGGGCGACCGTGCGGTCATGGTGGTGGTCGACTCCACCGGCCACGGCGCCTACCTGGCCAACGGCAACGCGTGCGGCGACCGGACGGTCTCGCGCTTCCTGGCGACGGGTGCGCGTCCCGGGCAGGACGCGTACTGCGGCTGACCGGTTCTCCCGCGAGGGAGTTCCGCCGTGGGCGGGGCCGCTCGGTCGTGCGGCGCCGCCCACGGGCGGCGGGGCTCAGGCCACCAGTGCCGTATGCGTCCAGCGGGGCTCGCTCGTGGTGCCCGGTTCGGCGGCGCGGGCCAGGGTGCGGCGGTCCGGGTGGCTGCCGGGCGCGAGAGCGGGGCGTACCTCGATCTCGGCGATCAGGCCGCGGGCGGACACCACCCGCCACAGCGACGCCACCAGGGTGTCCTCGCCGACGAAGGCGGGGATCGTGCTGGCCGTTCCGGTGGCGGTGCGGTAGCGGATGCGGACCGGCTGGACCGGGACACCCGCGTCCAGCGCGGCCTGGAAGACGGCCCGGCGGAAGGTGCCCTGCGACCGGCCGCACCAGGTGCTGCCCTCGGGGAAGGCCGCGACGGCGGCGCCGCCGCGCAGTGCCCCGGCGACGCGCGCGACCGTGTCGGGCAGGGCGCGCAGCCGGTCGCGTTCGATGAACAGGGCGCCGCCGCGGGCCGCGAGCGGACCGGCCACCGGCCACCGGCGGATCTCCGTCTTGGCGAGCATCCGGGCCGGGCGTACCGCGGCGAGCAGCGGGACGTCCAGCCAGGAGATGTGGTTGGCGACCAGGAGCAGGCCGCCGGAGGGCGGGGCGGTGCCGGTGACGCGGACGCGGACGCCGCAGGCCCGGACGATCGCCCGGCACCAGCGCCGTGTCCAGTCCGCCGGGATCCGGCCGGCGAACGGGGACAGTGCGACCCCGGCGAGGACCAGGGCCGCCACCGCCGTGAGCCGCAGCACGGCCCGGGGCACGGCGGCAGCGGACCTCGTCGCCTCCACGCACGCCCGCGGGGTGCAGGGCGCGCCGGGCAGCCAGGCGCTCATCGGGCGGGGACGAGGGAGAGGAAGTGGCGCAGGTAGCGCTGGTCGACCCGGCGCATGGACAGCAGCACGTACAGGTCGGCGACGCCGAAGTCCGGGTCGTACGCGGGCTCGCCGCACACCCGGGCGCCGAGGCGGAGGTAGCCGCGCAGCAGCGCCGGCAGTTCCGGGCCGGCCGCCGGGCCGGCCGCGGCCGGCGGGATCCACGGCAGCAGCGGGCGTACCCGGAACTCCTCCGGGGCCAGGTGCTTGGCCCGGACCCGGTCCCAGGTGGCGGAGGCGAGCGCGCCGCCGTCGGAGAGCGGGATGGAGCAGCAGCCGGCCAGCCATTCGTGACCGCGATCCACCATGTAGCGGGCTATCCCCGCCCAGATCAGCCCGATCACGGCGCCGTCCCGGTGGTCGGGGTGCACACAGGAGCGACCCACCTCGACCAGGCCGGGGCGGATCGCGTCCAGCGGGGCCAGCTCGAACTCGCTCTCGGCGTAGAGGCGTCCGGCGACCGCGGCCCGCTCCGGCGGCAGCAGCCGGTAGGTGCCGACGACCTGACCGGTGCCGGATTCCCGTATCAGGAGGTGGTCGCAGTACGCGTCGAAGGCGTCCACGTCCAGACCCGGCTCGGGGCCGTCGAGCCGGGCGCCCATCTCCTGGGCGAAGACCTGGTACCGCAGACGCTGCGCGGCCCGGACGTCGTCCTGGTCCCGGGCGAGCGAGACCACATAGCCGGAGGCGCCGGGCGCGGCGGCGCGTGCGGGGGGCGAGGCGGGCAGGGCGGTCATGACGGTCTCCAGGGCCGGACGGAAGCAGGACGGGATCTTCTGCTTCCACTTCTCCCGTGGACGACTGGCCTCGGCGTGTCCGGCGCGGGACCCGTGGATGTGCGGCTGCTGAATGCCGGGGGCGGCACCGGGCAGCCGTCCCGGCCGTGACCCGCCCCGTGCGGACGGCATTCCCTCGTTCGGCCCTGTCGTGCCGGCCGTAGTGTGCTTGGCGGAACCGGAGTTGAGCACCACATCTCCGGTTCCGCCCGTCCGCACACTGCCGGCGAACGTCCGATGTCCGGGCGGCGCTACCGCCTGGCCGCCTTGCGGGTCGCCCGGAGCCACTCCTTGTTCATGCTGGTGATGGACATGAGGGGGATGCCCTTCGGGCAGGCGGTGGCGCACTCGCCGGTGAGGGTGCAGCCGCCGAAGCCCTCGTCGTCCATCTGGGCCACCATGTCCAGCACCCGGGTCCCGCGTTCGGGCGCGCCCTGCGGCAGGACGTTCAGGTGGTTGACCTTGGCCGAGGTGAAGAGCATCGCCGCGCCGTTCGGGCATGCGGCGACGCACGCGCCGCAGCCGATGCACTCGGCGTGCTCGAAGGCGAGGTCGGCGTCCGGCTTCGGCACGGGCGTGGCGTGCGCCTCGGGGGCGGAGCCGGTCGGGGCGGTGATGTAGCCGCCGGCCTGGATGATCCGGTCGAAGGCCGAGCGGTCCACGACGAGGTCCTTGACGACCGGGAACGCCGCGGCACGCCAGGGCTCGACGTCGATGGTGTCGCCGTCGCGGAAGGAGCGCATGTGCAGTTGGCAGGTGGTGGTGCGCTCGGGGCCGTGCGCGTCGCCGTTGATGACCAGGCTGCACGCGCCGCAGATGCCCTCGCGGCAGTCGTGGTCGAAGGCGACGGGGTCTTCGCCGGAGAGGATGAGCTGCTCGTTGAGGACGTCCAGCATCTCCAGGAAGGACATGTCGGGCGAGATGCCGTCCACCTCGTAGGTGGACATGGTGCCGTCGGCGTCGGCGTTCTTCTGCCGCCAGACGCGCAGGGTGAGCTTCATGCGTAGCTCCGCTGGGTGGGGTGGACGTACTCGAAGACCAGGTCTTCCTTGTGCAGGGTCGGGGCCCGGCCCGTACCCGTGAACTCCCAGGCGGCCGCGTACGAGAACTCCTCGTCCCTGCGGGCGGCCTCGCCGTCCGGGGTCTGCGACTCCTCGCGGAAGTGGCCGCCGCAGGACTCGGAGCGGTGCAGCGCGTCGAGGCACATCAGCTCGGCCAGCTCCAGGTAGTCGACGATGCGGTTGGCCTTCTCCAGCGACTGGTTGAACTCCTCGCCGGTGCCGGGCACCTTGATGCGCCGCCAGAACTCCTCGCGGATCTGCGGGATGCGCTCCAGGGCCTTGAGCAGGCCGGCCTCGGTGCGGGCCATGCCGCAGAACTCCCACATGAGTTCGCCGACTTCGCGGTGGAAGGAGTCCGGGGTGCGGTCGCCGTCGACGGAGAGGAGCCGGTGGAGGCGGTCCTCGGTCTCGGCCACCGCCTCCCGGACGGCGGGGTGTTCGCCGGTGACGGCGTCCTGGTGCGGGTGGCGGGCCAGGTAGTCGTTGATGGTGGCGGGCAGGACGAAGTAGCCGTCGGCCAGGCCCTGCATCAGCGCGGAGGCGCCGAGGCGGTTGGCGCCGTGGTCGGAGAAGTTGGCCTCGCCGACCGCGAACAGGCCGGGGACCGTGGTCTGGAGATCGTAGTCGACCCACAGGCCGCCCATCGTGTAGTGCACGGCGGGGTAGATCCGCATCGGCACCTCGTACGGGTTCTCCGCGGTGATCCGCTCGTACATGTCGAAGAGGTTGCCGTACTTCTCCTCCACCTTCGCCCGGCCCATGCGCGCGATCGCGTCGGCGAAGTCGAGGTAGACGCCCTGGCCGCCGGGGCCCACTCCCCTGCCCTCGTCGCAGACGTTCTTCGCGGCGCGGGAGGCGATGTCGCGGGGGACGAGGTTGCCGAAGGAGGGGTAGACGCGCTCCAGGTAGTAGTCGCGCTCGTCCTCGGGGATCTCGTTCGGGGGGCGGTCGTCGCCCCTCGCCTTCGGCACCCAGATACGGCCGTCGTTGCGCAGCGACTCGCTCATCAGGGTGAGCTTGGACTGGTGGTCGCCGGTGCGCGGGATGCAGGTGGGGTGGATCTGGGTGAAGCAGGGGTTGGCGAAGTACGCGCCGCGCCGGTGCGCCCGCCAGATCGCGGTCGCGTTGGAGTTCATGGCGTTCGTCGACAGGTAGAAGACGTTGCCGTAGCCGCCGCTGGCGAGGACGACGGCGTCCGCGAAGTACGTGTCGATCCTCCCGGTGATCAGGTCGCGGGCGACGATGCCGCGGGCCCGGCCGTCGACGACGATCAGGTCGAGCATCTCGGTGCGCGGGTGCATCTCCACGTTCCCGGCCGCGATCTGCCGGGACAGCGCCTGGTAGGCGCCGAGGAGGAGCTGCTGGCCCGTCTGGCCGCGGGCGTAGAAGGTGCGGGAGACCTGGACGCCGCCGAAGGAGCGGGTGTCGAGCAGTCCGCCGTACTCGCGGGCGAAGGGGACGCCCTGCGCCACGCACTGGTCGATGATCTCCACGGAGATCTGCGCGAGGCGGTGGACGTTGGACTCGCGCGCCCTGAAGTCGCCGCCCTTGACGGTGTCGTAGAAGAGCCGGTGGACCGAGTCGCCGTCGTTGCGGTAGTTCTTCGCGGCGTTGATGCCGCCCTGCGCGGCGATGGAGTGGGCGCGGCGCGGGGAGTCCTGGTAGCAGAACTGGACGACGTGGTAGCCCTGTTCGGCGAGGGTGGCGCCCGCCGAGCCGCCGGCGAGTCCGGTGCCGACGACGATCACCGTGTGCTTGCGCCGGTTGGCGGGGTTGACCAGCCTGGCCTCGAAGCGGCGCTTGTCCCAGCGCTCGTGGACCGGGCCGGAGGGGGCCTTGGTGTCGGCGACCGGGTCGCCCGTGCGGTAGTCGGTGTAAGGAGTCATGTCAGCTCACCACTCCGGTCATGACACCCACGGGTACGGCGATGAAACCGGCCGTGAGCAGCAGCGCGAGGACGTTTGCGAGGGTCTTCAGGGCGCGGTCGCGGGTGCGGCTGCCGACGCCGAGGGTCTGGGCGGCGCTCCAGAAGCCGTGCCGGATGTGCAGGCCGAGCGCGAGCATGGCGACGATGTAGATCACGTCGCCGTACCAGGTGGAGAAGGTGTCCACGACGTTCTGGTAGGGCCGGCCCTCCTGGAAGCCGCCGGAGTGCACGGTGCCGGTGGTCAGGTCCAGGAGGTGCCAGACGACGAACAGGCCGAGGATGATCCCGCCCCAGCGCATGGTGCGGGTCGCGTAGCTCGCCCGGGGCCGCTTGTGGACGTACTTCGCCGGGCGCGCCCTGATGTCGCGGCGGCTGAGCTGGTAGGCGGAGACGGCGTGCGCGACGACCGCCGCGACCAGCACGATGCGGACGATCCAGAGCGTCCACCCGTAGTGCATGAACGGTTCGCCGACGGTGCGCAACCAGTGGGCGTAGTGGTTGAACTCGCCGGCCCCGAAGTAGATCTTCAGGTTTCCGATCATGTGGGCGACCAGGTACAGCAGCATGACGAGTCCGCTGACCGCCATCACGGTCTTCTTCCCGACGGTGGAGTCCCACACGGTGCGTGCCATGGACGGCCGCCGGTCCGTCCTCGTAGCCAGTGCCATGACTCAGCACGCTAGGGCCGAACGGCCCCATCGGTCCAAGACATGGTCCGGCTCGTTTCGATAGCCGGAGTCTATGATGGCAGGGTGCAGTTCCAGCAGCTCCAGTACTTCGTCGCCGTCGCCGAGACCCGGCACTTCACCCGGGCCGCCGAGCTGGTGCACGTCGCGCAGCCGTCCCTGTCCCAGCAGATCAAGGCCCTGGAGCGGGAGCTGGGGGCGGACCTGTTCCTGCGGGCCCGGGGGAACATCACCCTCACCGACGCGGGCGAGGCGCTGCTTCCGCTGGCCCGCCGCATCCTCGCCGACGCGGACACGGCCCGGCACGAGGTGCAGGAGCTGGTGCAGCTGCGCAGCGGCCGGGTGCGGCTCGGCGCGACGCCGAGTCTGTGCACCGGGCTGCTGCCGGACGTGCTGCGTGCCTTCCACGACCGCTATCCGGGCATCCGGCTGCTGATCGAGGAGGGCGGCTCGCACGACCTCGTTCGGGAACTGGCGCGCGGTGCCCTGGACCTGGCGCTGATCGTGCTCCCGCTGCCCACTCCGTCCCCGGCGCTGACCACGGTGGAGCTGCTGCGCGAGGACCTGGTGGTGGTGTCGTCGCCGGAGGCGTCCGCGCCGGGCGGTGGCCGGCGGACGGTGCGGGTGTCGGACCTGGAGTGCGAGCGTCTGGTGATGTTCCGGCACGGCTACGACCTGCGGGAACTGACCGTCGCCGCGTGCCGCGCCGAGGGCTTCGAGCCGGACTTCGCGGTCGAGGGCGGCGAGATGGACGCGGTGCTGGGGTTCGTCCGGGCGGGGCTCGGGGTGGCCGTCGTGCCGCGCATGGTCGCGACCCGGTCCGGCCGCGGCCTGCGCGTCACCCCACTGGCCCGGCCCGGCCTGCACCGGACCATCGCCCTGGCCCACCGCAGCGACGTGGCCCCGCCACGGGCGGCCCGGGAGCTCCAGCGGATGCTGCTGGAGCGGTGAGGTGGTCGCGGCCCGCGGCGAAAGCCGGGCGGGGGGCGGGCCGGGCGCCGAACGGAGGCGGGACAGGCCGGGCGCCGGGCAGAAGCGAGCGGGCCGGGCGCCGCACGGCGGCGCGCGGGCCGGTCATGGCCGTAAGCGTGCGGGCCCGGCGCCCGCCGAGGCGGACGGACCGCTCACCGCGCGGAAGCGAGCGTGCCGGCACCCGGCGGAAGCGGACGTGCCGGGCCGGCCGGCTCAGCCCGTCGCGTCCACCAGGGCCAGTTCGTGGAGGCGTTCCGGGGGGCCGGGGCGGGCGTAGTACCAGCCCTGTGCCGTGTCGCAGCCCAGAATGCGCAGTTGCTCGGCCTGGGCGCCGGTCTCCACGCCCTCCACGGTGACCGCGAGGTCGAGGCTGTGCGCGAGGGCGACGATCCCCTCGACGATCTTGAGGTCCACGGGGTCCGCCGGGAACTGCTGCATCCCCCGGGTGAAGGACCGGTCCAGCTTCAGCACGCTCACGGGCAGCCGGCGCAGGTTGGCCAGGTTGGAGTAGCCGGTGCCGAAGTCGTCCAGGGCGATGTCGACGCCCATCTCGGCCAGCCGGCGCAGGGGTTTGAGCAGATCGTCCTCGGCGCCGATGAGGGCCGACTCGGTGACCTCCAGGCACAGGGCGTCGGGCTCCACGCCCTCCCGCTCCAGGATCTCGACGGTGTCCTGCACCAGATGGGGGTGCGAGAGCTGGCACGGCGAGAGGTTGACGTTGATGCGCAGCGGCCCCGCGGAGCCGTCCCCGCGGAGCCGGCGCCACTCGCGGGCCTGACGGACCGACTGCTCCATGACCCAGCGGCCCAGCGGCACGATCAGGCCGGTGTGCTCGGCGAGCGGGATGAACCGATCGGGGCCGAGGACCCCGTGCTGCGGGTGCAGCCAGCGCACCAGCGCCTCGGCGCCCCGCACACTGCCGTCGCCGAGGTGCACCAGCGGCTGGTACTCGATGAAGAACTCGCCCCGGTCCAGGGCCGTCGGCAGGGCGGTGGTCAGCCCGTGCCGGGTGATGGCGCGGGCGTCCGCCTCCGGGTCGGCCAGCTCGAAGCGGTTGCCGCCGGCCGACTTGGCCCGGTACATGGTGATGTCCGCGCTGCGCAGCACCTCCGCCGCGCTGCGCTCGCCCACCGGCCCCTCGACGATGCCGATGCTGCCGCGCACGGTCAGCTCCCGGCCGTCGACGCTGACCGGCGCGACGAGGGCGTTCATGATGCGGGCGGCGAGCTCGTCCACCTCGCGCTCGGTGTCGGGCCCGGTGGTCAGCGCGACGAACTCGTCGCCGCCGAGCCGGGCGACCATCTCGCCGGGCGCCGTCGCACAGGACTGGAGGCGGTCGGCGACCTCGACGAGCAGGCGGTCGCCGGCGGCGTGCCCGAGGCTGTCGTTGATGGTCTTGAAGCCGTCCAGGTCGAGGTAGCACAGGCCGAAGCGCTGGCCCTCGCCCGCGTTCAGCGCCTTCTCCAGGCGTTCGAAGAACAGAGTGCGGTTGGGCAGGCCGGTGAGGGCGTCGTGGGTGGCCTCGTAGCGCAGCCGGAGGTTCAGCAGCCGCCGCTCGGTGGTGTCCTCCATCAGGGCGAGCTGGTACTGGGGCCTGCCGTCGGCGTCCCGCAGCAGGGAGACGCTCAGGTTGGTCCACAGGGCCGTTCCGTCGGGGCGGGAGAAGGCCTTCTCCACGTGGTAGTGCTCACGCTCGCCGCGCACGAGTTCCTCGTACAGCCGCCAGATCTGCGGGGCGTCCTCGGCGTGTGTCCACTCCTTGAAGTTGCGGCCGCGCATGCCCGGCTCGGCCCCGCCGAACATGCGCAGCAACGCGCCGTTGCCCTGGAGGATGTTGCCCTCCAGGTCGGCGATCCCGATGCCTATGGCCGCGCCTTCGAACACCGCCCGGAAGCGGGCCTCGCTCGCGTGCAGCGCCTGCGCCACCACGCCCTGGGCGCGCAGCGCGGCCTGCGCGATCGCCTCCTGCTCGGCCAGGGTGCGGTCCCGCAGCGCCCGGGCGAATCCGGCGGCCATCGCGTGCTGCAGCCGGGAGGAGCGGGCGCGCAGGTCCTCCTGCTCGCCGTCCCCGCCGCAGTAGAGCACCAGGTAGGCGTCCACGCAGTCCAGGGAACGGCTGAGCGCCTCGGGGGCGGTGCAGTGCGCGCCGACCAGCGCCGCGCCGACCGCCTCGCCCTCGCCGGCGTCGAACGTCCTGGCCCGCAGCGCCTGGCTCAACCGGCGGGCCAGCGGCAGGAGTCGTTCCTCGAACTCCGGCCGGGTGAGCGACGTCGCGGTGACCGGGAAGACCGCCCGGCTCCAGATCGTCGTCAGCCGGCGCAGTCTGTCCTCCGGCCCGTCCGGCTCCGCGCTCACGCCGTACGCCCCACGCCGGCGAAACCGGAGAAGGCATACGGATCCTCGTCCTCCGGTGCCGTCTCCGGCCGCCACTGAGGCATCGGCACCAGTCCGGGCTCCACCATGTCGTACCCCTCGAAGAACCGCGCGATCTCGTCGCGCGAACGCATGATCAGCGGGTTGCGAATGTCCTTGTACACGTCCACCGCACCCTCGCTCCGTTCCGGCGGCAGCGGGATCCCCTCGTACGAGGCGTGCGTGAGTACGAGCAGGCTGCCGGGCGCGAGGGCGTCGCGCAACTGTCCCACCGCACAGTAAGGGTCGTCCGCGTCTTCCACGAAGTGCAGTATGGCAACGAGAAGCAGCGCCACTGGCCGATTCAGGTCGATCAGCCGTTCCACTTGGGGGCTGTTGAGGATGTCCGAGGGCTTGCGCAGGTCGGCCGCGACGACGTCCGCGTCGTCGTTTCCCGCGAGAACCGCCTGGCTGTGCGCGACCGCCACCGGGTCGTGGTCGACGTACACCACGCGCGCGCCGGGACGGGCGGTCTGGGCGACCTCGTGGGCGCTTCCGAAGGTGGGGATGCCGGAGCCGATGTCCAGGAACTGGGTGACGCCCTCGTCGAGGGCGAAGCGCACGGCCCGGCGCATGAACGCCCGGTTGGCCTGCATGATCTTGGGCATGCCCGGCAGGAACTCCATGGCCCTGCGGGCCGCTTCCCGGTCGACCTCGAAGTTGTGCGAACCGCCCAGGTAGTAGTCGTAGATGCGGGCGACGCTCGGCACCGAGATGTCGATGCTCCGGGGGGCCCAGGCGGGACGCTCCATCGATCTCTCCAAGGCTGAGGCGATCCGGTGTTCGAGCAGAGGCTACTGATCGCCCGCCAAAGGAGCGAGCGGAACCGGAAATTGACCATCCGTTCCCGGTCACTGCCTGCGGCACTCGCCCTGCCCGCGCCCGCGACGGAGCAATCGCGGGGACATGCGGACACGGCGAACCGCCCCCTCCGTGCGGTGCGGAGGGGGCGGTCCGGTCGGGGGGTTACCTACTTCGCCGGCGCGCCGACCGGCTTTCCGTCCGGGGAGACGGCGTACCAGGTGCCGCCGACGCCCTGGCCGTTGATGTCCCCGGGCACCTTGTCCCCGGAGAAGGTGTAGATCGGCCAGCAGTTCACGGTCATCTGCTTGACCCCGTCCGGCCGGGTGAAGCCCATCAGGCCCTTCTTCTTGACGCCCTTGGTGTCGCCGGCGGCGACCGGGGCCACGGCCGGCCACTTCTCCAGGCACGCCCCGGTGCACGCGGACACCGGCTTGGGCCACGCCTCGTCCTTCAGGAAGCGGTAGACCGTCATGCCGTTCTTGTCGACGACGATGTCGCCGAGGTCGGTCTTCTTCACCGAGAGGCCGGGCAGGCTCGACAGCGAGGCCTTCTTGCCGTCGGGCGCGAGGGCGTACCACTTGCCGCCCACGCCCTGGCCGCTGGTCTGACCGGCCTTGGCGTCCTTCGCGTAGCGGTACGCGGGCCAGCCGGCGACGGTCAGCTGCTTGGTGCCGTCGGATCGGGTGACCTCGCCCAGCAGGGCCTTGTCGATGCCGGCGCCGGCGGTGGCGTCGTCCGCCGGGACCGGGGGCCAGGTCTTGGCGCAGTCGCCGTCGCAGGAGGACTTGGGGGGTTCGGCCGTGTCCTGGTCGAAGCGGTACAGGGTCATCCCGGCGCTGTCGGTCAGCACCTTGCCCAGCTCCGCGTTGGCGGAGACGGCGAGCTTCCCCGCGGACTTGGAGCCGGCCGCGGACTGCTGGCCGTCGGCACCGTAGCCGTTGCCGACCCCCGTGCCCGCGCCGACGCCGGTGCCCGTGCCGGAGTTGCCGTAGCCGCCGACCGGGGCCGTCGCGCCCACGTTCTGGCTGCCCGCCGGCGGAGTGCTTTCCTGACCGCACGCCGTCGTCAGCGCCAGCACGGCTGCGGCCGTCGCCACGAGCGAGGCGCTCCGCCAGGAGGTCTTCATCGTCAACTCCCAATGATCCCAATGGTGTTGTGGCGCCCTGCTGCGCCGCCGCACGACACTGGGTACGCACGGGAGCGGTGGTTGTGTTCAACGGCGGCGCGAATTTCTTTCGAGAGCCGTGACATGTTTCGCGCCACCCGTCCCCCCTTCGGGGCAATCCGCGCTCCCGGCGGAGTGCCGGGGCGTGTCGCGGCTCATGATCTTCGTCGTGCATCGACCCGAACCGACCCGATTCGCCCTCATTCTCCGGGTGTTGGTCCCGGTGACACTGGCATGGCTGTGCGTGGGCGTGGGCGTGGGCGTGGGCGTGCCGAGCGGACCGGCCGCGGCCGACGCCTGCGCGTACGCCTCCACGGGCCCGGACGGCGTGGTGGCGGTGTCGGTGGCCGGAGGCTCCCGGCCGGCGTTCCCGCCGTGCGGACCCACGCCGGCACCGGCTCCCACCCCGACTCCCACCCCGACCCCCACTCCTCCACCGCCACCACCGCCTCCTCCTCCCGAGCCGGCTCCCCGCCCGGCGCCTGGGCCCGTGAAACCGCGGCCCGCGCCCCCGCCCCCTCCGCGTCCGGCGCCCCCGCCGCCCCGGCCGGCGCCCGCCCCGCCCCCGGAACCGGCTCCGAAGCCGGCACCCAGGCCCCGCCCCCGCCCGTCGGTGACGCCGGTGAGCTACCCGCCGTACCACCCCCGGCCGCACCGGCGCACGCCCCAGCACGGCCCGTCGCCGGTCACCTACGTGCTGCTCATCGCGGTGCCCGCGCTGGCCGCCGTCGCCGCGCTCCGTCCGCGCTGACCCCGACCCCGCCCTCACCCCGGCCCGGACCCCGATCCCTCGCACCGCTCCCACCGATCCCTCGCACCGATCCCTGGAGGAAACTGTTGTCGGAATGGCTTGTTCTCGTCCTCGCGATGCTGGCCGCCTGTGCCGTGGTCGTCATCGTCACCTTCCTGCGGCACCGCACGGCCGCCGAGGACGACGATCCCAGTGAGACCCCGGACGTCATCGAGTACATGACGATGTGGATCGGCGTGGTGTACGCCATCGTCCTGGGCCTGGCCATCGCCGGTGTCTGGGAGGGCCGCGTCGCCGCCCAGGACCACGTCCAGGCGGAGGCCCAGGCGCTGCACGAGGTCTCCGAACGGGTCCGGGCCTACCCGCCCGACGTCCGTGACCGCATTCGTTCCGATGTCAACGCCTATGTCGGACACGTCGTCACCACCGAGTGGAAGGCGATGGCGGACCGCGGCGAGGTCACCCCGCAGGGCGGACGGCTGCTCGCCCGGGTCCGCGCGGACGTCACCGACTACCGTCCGACGTCGGACTTCCAGGCGCAGGCGTACCAGCCGCTCGTGGACCAGGTGGCCGCGGCCGACCAGGCACGCACCGCGCGGGCCGACTCCACGGGGGCGACCATGCCGGGCGTGGTGTGGTTCGGGCTGATCGCGGGCGCCGTGATCACCATCGGCATGGTGTTCGCGCTCCAGATCAGGCGGACGACGCGGGAACTGGTCCTGGCCGGGCTGTTCTCCGCGCTGATCGCCTTCCTGCTCTTCCTGATCTGGGACTTCGACGCCCCCTTCAGCCGGGGCATCGCGGCGTCGGCGGACCCCTTCCTCGCCCTGTTCCCCCACCTCGCCGAAGGACCGGGACGGTGACGGCCCCTCAGCCGACGGGGCGCCGGGAGGGCCGTCCCCTGGGCGGCGCACCCGGTTGCCCCGTTCGCCCGGGTGCGATCGCGGCCGGGCGCGGACCTTCCTAGCGTTTCGATCATCGAGGTGCGTTTCCGGCACGGACGCAGGAGTTCCGCTGCCGCTCCTCGGGAACCGGGAGGAACCGTCATGCGCGTCGCACGTGCCGCCTCGGCCGCGCTGCCGGCCGTCGCCGCTCTCGCCCTGGCAGCCCCTGCCGCCGTGGCGAGCGGCGGCGACGGCCACCCCGGCGGCCCCGCGTTCCGGGTCGGCGTGAGGCCGTCCACCGTCGCGCCGGGCGCGCAGGTCACGCTGGAGATCGATCGCGGCCGGGGCGGCTGCCGGGGCCCCGCGACCGTCTCGTCCGGTGTCTTCGACGCGGTCAGCATCCCGCGGGGGCGCTCGTCCCGGACCGTGCGGGGCGACGGGGACGCCCGGCCGGGTGCCGTCTACCAGGTGACGTTCACCTGCGACGGCCACAGCGGCGCCGCGGACCTGACGATCGCCGGCGGCCACGGCCAGGACGGCGGCGGCCCGGCCGCCTTCCAGCACGGCGCCCGCGCGGGCGGGGGCGGAACGCTCGCCGGCCTCGGCCTCGGGGAACTCGGCATGGGCACCGCCCTCGTCACCGGGGCGCTCGGCACGGCGTACTGTCTCGCGCGCCGCCGCGCCGGCGAGGACGGCACCTGACCACGGCCCGGCATCGGGCCCGGAGCCACGGGACGGCGGCGAGGAGCCGCCGGGCCACCCGTTCGCGCCCGCCCCGTCGCCGGCCGCGCGTGCGGTCCTTAGCGTTCTCGTGTGCGGGCTCGAAGGGGCGACGGCGGGAGCGGGAGAGGAGGACGGATGTCTGTGGGCGGGCTGTCCGGGGCGGCCGACGAGGTGGAGCGCGCCCCGAGGAAGCAGGTCCCGTGGGGCGTGACGGCACTCGTCCTGCTCACCGGGATCGCGTTCGTCCGCGGTGGCTCGGGGGACTTCGGCTCCGGCCCGCCGCAGCCCGCGAGAGCGGTCGCCCCGGACGGGAGCCGTACGTCCTCGGCGGCCCCGGCGCCCCTGCCGTACTCGGTTCCGCAACGGGTCAGGATCCCCGTGATCCGGGTCGACGCACCCATGACACCGGTCGGTCTGGACGCGGACGGCTGGGTCGGCGCGCCGCCGCCGGAGAACCCGAATCTGGCGGGCTGGTTCACCGGCGCGGTCACCCCCGGCGAGAAGGGCACCGCCGTCGTCGTCGGCCATGTGGACAACAGGACCGGTCCCGCTGTGTTCTACGGACTGGGCGCGCTGCGGAAGGGGAGCCGGATCGAGATCCGGCGGCAGGACGGGAGGACGGCCGTGTTCGGGATCTACGGCGTCGAGGTGTTCGCCAAGGAGGGCTTCCCCGGGGACCGTGTGTACGGCTCGAAGGGGGCACCGGAGCTGCGGGTGATCACCTGCGGCGGCGGCTTCTCCCAGGGGATCGGCTACGACGGCAACGTCGTCGTCTTCGCCCGCCTGACCGAGGTCCGCTGAGCGACGGCCACCCGCCGAGGTCCGCCGACCGCGGTCCACCGGCCGCGGTCCGCCGAGCGGCGCCCGGCCCGGCGGCCCCGACGCCCGGTCAGGTGTACGACCGGCGGGGCACGGTGAGGTGGTAGCCCTCGTCCAGCAGGACCGGCAGGTAGGCGCGCAGCGCGCGGACGGTCTGCGAACGGTCGCCGCCGGCGTCGTGGTTGAGGACCAGGAAGCCCGGGGCGGCGCCGCCCACCACCTGGTCGGTGATCGCGTCGGCGGCGGGGGGCGGTTCGGTCCAGTCGAAGCTGTCCAGCGTCCAGGCCAGCGGTTCCATGCCCATCTCGGCGCCGAGCCGGAATGCCTCCCGGTTCCAGGCGCCGTAGGGCGCGCGGAACCACAGGGGGCGTGCGCCGTAGGCGCGTTCGACGATGTCGCTGGTGCGTTCCATCTCGGAGCGGATGCGGGGGCGGGAGAGCTTGGTGAGCAGCGGGTGGGTCCAGGTGTGGTTGCCGACGACGTGTCCCTCGTCGGCCATCCGGGCCAGCAGGTCCCGGTTCCCGGCGGCCCTCGCCCCGCACACGAAGAACGTGGCCCGGACGTCGTACCTGGCCAGGGTGTCCAGGATGTGCGGGGTGTATCGGGGGTCGGGACCGTCGTCGAACGTCAGCATCATGGTCCGGCCGCGGCCGGGCATGCGCAGGATCGGCGCGCGGCGCACCCGGGTCGGTCCGGGGACGGCGCGTGGCGTGCCCTCGCCCGTCAGCGGCCGCAGACGGTAGGCGGAGGGGGCGAGGGCGCCGCGCGCCGCAGAGGAGCCCCCGGCCGGGCCGGCGCCTCGCACGGAAGGACCGGAAGAGCCGGAAGTGGCGGAGGAGCCGGAAGAGCCGGAGGAGCCCGAGGAGCCCGAGGAGCCGGAGAACAGCAGACCGGCGGTGCCGGCCGCTCCCGCCGCCCCCAGGGTGGCGGCCCCGGCGAGCAGGGCCCGCCGCCGCGTGAGCAACTGTTCCTTCTGCATGACTCATCAGTCGCCCGTGGAGCACCTCGGGACCACGCGACCGCCGGAGCGGGGCCGGGAAAACACCCGCCTGGCCCAGTGCCGGGCCGGTCCGGTCCGGTTCAGCGGCGGCGCACCAGCGGGAAGGGCAGCGTCTCGCGGATGGTCAGTCCGGTGAGGAACATGACCAGCCGGTCGACGCCGAGACCGAGGCCGCCGGTGGGCGGCATGGCGTAGGAGAGGGCGTCGAGGAAGTCCTCGTCGAGTTCCATCGCCTCGGGGTCGCCGCCGGCGGCGAGCAGCGACTGGGCGGTGAGGCGGCGCCGCTGCTCGACGGGGTCGGTCAGTTCCGAGTAGGCGGTGCCGAGTTCGGTGCCGAAGGCGACGAGGTCCCAGCGCTCGGCCAGGCGCGGGTCGGTGCGGTGCTGCCGGGTGAGGGGGGAGACCTCGGTCGGGAAGTCCTTGTAGAAGGTGGGCGGTCCGGTCCGTTCCTCCACCAGCCGCTCGTACATCTCCAGGACCACGTCCCCCGGGCCGTCGTCGGCGGTGTAGGGCACGCCCGCGCGGTCGCAGTGCCGGTGCAGCACCGCCAGGGCCGTGCCCGCGTCGATCTCCTCCCCCAGCGCCTCGGAGATCGCGCCGTGGACGGTCTTGACCGGCCAGGGCCCGGAGATGTCGTACTCGGTGCCGCCCCGGCGGGCGACCGGACGGCCGAGGGCGGCGGTCGCGGCGGCCTGGATCAGTTCGCGGGTGAGGTCGAGCATCACGTCGTAGTCGGCGTAGGCCTGGTAGGCCTCCAGCATCGTGAACTCGGGGTTGTGCTTGTAGGAGACGCCCTCGTTGCGGAAGGTGCGGCCCAGTTCGAAGACCCGCTCCAGGCCGCCGACGCAGAGCCGCTTCAGGTACAGCTCGGGGGCGATGCGCAGGTACAGGTCCAGGTCGTAGGCGTTGATGTGGGTGGTGAACGGGCGGGCGTGGGCGCCGCCGTGGACCTGCTGCAGCATCGGGGTCTCGACCTCGAGGAAACCGCGGTCCAGCAGGCCCTGGCGCAGGGCCTGGACGGCGGCGGAGCGGGTGCGGACGACGGCGCGGGCCTCGGGGCTCGTCACCAGGTCGAGGTGGCGGCGGCGGATCCTCGCCTCGGGGTCGGCGAGGCCGCGGCGCTTGTCGGGCAGCGGGTGCAGGCACTTGCCGAGCAGCGTCCAGGAGGTGACGAAGACGGTCGGCTCGCCCCGGTCGCTGACGCCCGCCCGGCCGGTGGCGGTGATGTGGTCGCCGAGGTCGGCGTCGGCGGTGAAGCGCTCCAGGGCCGGGCCGGAGCCGGAGCGGGTGAGGGCGAGTTGGCGGTCGCCGGACCAGTCGCGCAGGACGACGAAGACGATGCCGCCGAAGTCGCGCACCAGCATGATCCGCCCGGCGACCGTGACCTGCTCCCCGTCGCGGACCTCGGAGAGGACGCGGGTGCGGGCCGGGACGCCGACCGGGTAGGGGTCGGTGCCCGCGGCGCGCAGCCGGTCGAGGGTGCGGTGGCGGACCCGGACCTGCTCGGGCAGGCCGGCGAGCGGGTCGGCGGGCGCGGCCCGCCGCACCTCGCCGCCGGGGACCGCCGGGGCGGGCGGGGCGCCGGCCGCGGCGGGCCCGCGCCCGTGCCCGGTGTGGCCCTTGCCCCAGAGCTTGCGCAGCGAGGGTACGGAGACGAAGCCCTCGGCGATGCCGGAGGCCAGGCCGATCCGGGCGAGCTGGGCGGCGTCGCCGTAGCAGATGAAGCGGGGGTACCACTCGGGGTGGTACTTGGCGTTGGAGCGGTACAGCGCCTCCAGCTGCCACCAGCGGGAGAGGAACAGCAGCAGGCGGCGCCACAGCCGCAGCACCGGCCCGGCGCCGATGCGGGCGCCCTCCTCGAACGCCGAGCGGAAGACGGCGAAGTTCAGCGAGATGCGGTGCACGCCCCGCTTCGCAGCGGCCGCGCACAGCTCGGCGACCATGAACTCCATGACGCCGTTGGGGGCGGCGCGGTCCCGGCGCATCAGGTCCAGGGAGACGCCGTCCTGGCCCCAGGGGACGAAGGAGAGCAGGGCGAGCAGCCGCCCGTCGGCGCTGAGGGCCTCCACGAGGAGGCAGTCGCCGTCCGCGGGGTCGCCGAGGCGGTCCAGGGCCATGGAGAACCCGCGTTCGGTCTCGGTGTCGCGCCAGGCGTCGGCCTTGTCGATCACCTCCTCCATCTCGGCGTCGCCGAGGGTGGCGTGGCGGCGGATGCGGCAGGTGGCGCCGGTGCGCCGGACGCGGTGCACGGCCTGCCGGGTCACGCGCATGTCCCGGCCCGCGAGGTCGAAGTCGGCGACGTGCACGATCGCCTCGTCGCCCAGTTGCAGGGCGCCGAGTCCGGCGCGGGCGTAGGCCCTGGCCCCGTCCTCGGAGGCGCCCATCACGGCGGGCGCCCAGGCGTGGCGGCGGGCGACGTCCAGCCAGGCGGCGATGGCGTGCGGCCAGGCCTCGCGGTCGCCTACGGGGTCGCCGCTGGCCAGGCACACCCCGGCCTCGACGCGGTAGGTGACGGCGGCCTTGCCGCTCGGCGAGAAGACCACGGCCTTGTCGCGGCGGGTGGCGAAGTAGCCGAGGGAGTCCTGTTCGCCGTAGGCCGTCAGCAGGGCGCGGATACGGTCCTCCTCGTCGCCGTGCAGGGCCGCCTCCAGACGCTGCGAGCGGAACAGCGTGGCGGCTGCGTTGAGCAGGGCGAGCGCGCCGAACAGGCCGAGCAGGAAGGTGACGGCGCGCGGCGGCCGGCCGTCGAAGGCGCGTGCGCCGACCAGTCCGCCGCAGACGCGGTCGGCGGCCCAGGCCAGGTACTGGCCCTCGGGCAGGGTGCCGGGGAACAGCGCGACCAGGCCCCAGCCGGCCAGGATCGCCACCGCGATCCCGGCGGCCAGCACGGCCAGCGCCCGCCACACGGCGCCGCGGCGGGAGGCGGCGTAGAACTCGTCGCGGGCGGCGACGAGCAGCAGCAGCGCCAGGGAGCAGACCACGAGGGACGGCAGCGACTCGGCGTACTCGCCGGCCGCCAGGCCGACCACGTCGCTGAGGACCACGAGGCCCAGGTAGACGACGACCAGCCACCAGGCGACCTTCTTGCGGGCGGCGGTCGCCGCGGCCAGCAGGAAGAGGAAGGCGGCGTAGGCGAGGTTGGCGCTGACCGGGACGAGGAGGAGTTCGAGGACGCGGACGACCGGGCGGAGCAGCACGCGCAGCGGGGCGACGAGGTCCAGCAGGACGCAGAACAGGCCGAGCGCGCCGAAGAAGGCACCGACGCCTTCGGGCACCCGGTGGAGGAAGCCGTCGCGGGGCGGCCTCCCGGGACGGCTTCCGGCCCCGGCCGCGGCCGGGGCGGCGTCGGCGGTGGCGGTCATGGTCGCTTCGGGGTGGCGCTCATGTTCCGACTGTAGGAACACCCCGTGCGCCGCGCCCGTCGAAGCGGCCCGCGCTCCGGTGCCGCCCGCGGCCTCCGATAGCCTCACGACGTGACGGAACAGCACGCACAGCGGTTCGAGCGGGGCACGGACGGGCCGAAGGTGATCCTCGTCGGAGTGGACGGCTCCGATTCGTCGATGCGGGCCGCGGCCTACGCGGGCGGTCTGGCCCGCAGGCAGCACGCCCTGCTCGCCGTCGTGTACGTGCAGCCGGTGATGACGGCGGGCGCCGCGCTCGGGGCGCCGGTGGCGGAGACGACCGACGAGATCGCCGAGGACCTGGTCCAGCAGATCCGCGAGGCGGCCGAGCGGGTCAAGGGGATATTCGAGGTCCGCTGGGAGTTCCACACCTTCCGCGGCGACCCCTACAACGGCCTCGTCACGGCCGCCGACGAGCTCAAGGCGGACGCCGTGGTGGTGGGCGCCTCCGAGCAGGCCGGCCACCGGATCGTCGGCTCGGTCGCGGTGCGGCTGGTGAAGGCGGGGCGGTGGCCGGTGACGGTGGTGCCGTGACCCGCCGCGGCGGGCCGGGGCGGCCGCCGCCGTCCCGATCATGCGTGGCGTCTTCCCTGACCGGCGGTGCTGGGCCATCATGATCCGCCGTCAGCCGTTTGCCGTCTGCGAAGAGGTGAGGCGCATGGCCGGACTCCGAATGGGCGAAGGCATTCTCCGCCGCAAACCCATCGAGCACATCGAAGAGACGGAGGTCGCCGAGGGCCCACGGCTGGAGCGCTCGCTGGGCCTGTGGCAGCTGACCGCGATCGGTGTGGGCGGCATCATCGGCGCGGGCATCTTCACCCTCGCCGGTACGGTGGCCAACGGCACGGCGGGCCCGGCGGTGGTCGTGTCCTTCCTCATCGCCGGCCTCGCCAGCGCGGCGGCGGCGCTGTCGTACGCCGAGTTCGCGGGTCTGATCCCGAAGGCGGGCTCGGCCTACACCTACGGTTACGCGGTGCTCGGCGAGTTCGCGGGCTGGTTCATCGGCTGGGACCTGCTGCTCGAGTACACGGCGATCGTGGCGGTGGTCGCGATCGGCATCTCCGGCTACTTCGGCTTCCTCGTCGAGGACATGGGCGCGCAGCTGCCGTCCTGGATGCTGGGCGCGCCGGGCACGGGTGCCGGGCACCGGGTCGACCTGTTCGCGGCCGTGCTGTGTCTGGTCATCGCGTGGCTGCTGAACCTCGGCATGCGCAGCGCGGCCCGCTTCGAGACGTTCGTGGTGGCGCTGAAGGTCCTGGTGGTGCTGCTGGTGATCGGGGTGGGCGTCTTCCACATCACCACCGCCAACTACCGGCCGTTCTTCCCCTACGGCATCGGCGGGACGTTCACCGGTGCGGCCACGGTGTTCTTCGCGGTGTTCGGCTACGACGCCATGTCGACGGCGGCGGAGGAGTCGCGGGACGCGCAGCGGCACATGCCCAAGGCGATCGTCTACTCGCTGGCGATCTCGATGGTGCTGTACGTGGCGGCCTGCCTGGTGCTGACCGGCATGCAGAACTACAAGGAGATCGACAAGGAGAGCGGCTTCTCCACGGCGTTCAAGTCGGTGGGCCTGAGCGGGCTGGCGGACGTGATCGCGGTGGGCGCGATCATCGGCATTCTCACCGTGATGTTCACCTTCATGCTGGGCGTGACCCGGGTGTGGTTCGCCATGTCCAGGGACGGGCTGCTGCCCAAGTGGTTCGCGAAGACGCATCCCACGCGGCACGTGCCGACGCGGGTGACGTGGATCGTCGGGGCGGCCTCGGCGGTCATCGCCGGGTTCCTGCCGATCGCCGAGGCGGCCGAGCTGACCAACATCGGCATTCTGCTGGCGTTCGTGGTGGTGTGCACGGCGGTGATCGTGCTGCGCCACCGCCGGCCGGATCTTCCGCGCGCCTTCCGCACGCCGTGGATGCCGTTCGTGCCGGCCCTCGGCGTGGTCTTCTCGATCTGGCTGATCACGTTCCTGCAGTGGCAGACCTGGGTGCGGTTCGCCGTGTGGTTCCTGATCGGGTGCGTGATCTACTTCGCCTACTCCTACAAGCGGTCGGCCCTGGCGCGGCGCTGACCGCCCGGCCAGGTTCGGGCTCCACAGCTCCACGCCGCGCCGTCTCAACGTCTCAACGAGTCGCCGGGAGCCCGGACTTCGCCGCCGGCGGCGGGCGGGAGGGCGGCGGCGGACGCCGCGCGCGGTGCCGGATGCCCCGGCGCGGCGTGCTGCTCCCGTTGGTGGGCCTGGCAGGCGGCCGCCGCGGCGAGGAGGGCCGTCACGGCCAGGGCCACCTGCCGTCTGCGTGCGATCATCGGTTCACCCCACTGCGATCATGCGTCGGACAAAGTCGTACGGTCAGATGAATGGGTACGAAAATGGCCGCCGCCGCAAACGGCATCGCCCCCTCCGTTAACCCGTCCGGCGTGCTTCCGTGATCCGGTGACCGTTCGTCGAACCGTTCGTCGACACGATCGACCGTCCGCCGCAGAGCCGTGCGCGCGCCCTGTCCCCGCCGGGACCTTCGCGGTGCCATACCGCCATGACGGCCGGAATGACCCTCCCGCTCCCGCACGGGACGACGACCGCCGAGCACGAGCTCGCCGCACTGCAGCGCGAGCACGGCAGGCCGCTCTTCGCACTGCTGCTCAGGCTCTGCGACGGCGACCGGCAGCGCGCCGAGGACCTCCTGCAGGAGACCCTCGTCCGCGCCTGGCAGCATCCCGAGGCGCTGCGCGCCGACGCCTTCGACTCCGTACGGCCCTGGCTGCTGACCGTGGCGCGCCGACTCGCCATCGACGCGCGCCGGGCCCGGCAGGCGCGGCCGCCGGAGGTCGGGGACGCCGTGCTGGAGAACGCGCGGGTGATCGCCGACCACGCCGAGCGCTCCGCCGCGACGCTCGACGTGCGCGAGGCTGTGAAGACACTCACTCCGGAGCACCGTGAAGTCCTGGTGCTGGTGTACTTCCAGGGGGCGAGTGTGGCGGAAGCTGCGCAAACACTGGGGATTCCGCCCGGTACCGTGAAGTCCCGCGCGTACTACGCGCTGCGCGCCCTGCGCCGGGTACTTCCGGGATATGCGGCCGACCTGCGGTGAAACCGGACCGTAAGTCAAACCTTCGTAAAGTGCCTTGCTGCGGACCCTCGTTGAGTAATCGGCTGTCCTCATCCGTGTTCCGGACAGGGGTCCCAGGGCTCGGTCCCGGGCGACGCGCACGCACCGGAGGAAGGCAGGGAAGGGATGCTGCACAGAGGTCACGAGAGCACGGACGGCAGCGGTGGCGGTGAACTGGCCGTCCCCATGGCGTGGTTGTACGCCGAGTACATCGCCGACGAGCTGCTGCGCACCGGCGACCTGATGCCGCCCACGTCCTTCGAGTTCCGCGCCGGGCGGGACGCGCTGGCGCTGACCGTCTTCCTCTCCGACACGACTGGCGAGCTCTCCGGCATCCAGGTGGTCTCGCAGCTGGAGACCTGGATGTCGCTGACGGCGTACGACCAGCCGTGGCAGCACTGGGTGGGCGAGCGGATGGCCGAGCTGGCGGCCGACGCGCACGCCGCGGGTGTGCCCTCGCCGGACCTGGCGCTGGCCGAGGCCGCCTGGCGCTGGCTGGAGGAGACCGAACTGCTCGCCCCCGACCTGGACGCGGTCCCGGGCGGCGCGGGACTGATCGGCGAGGACGAGGGGCCGAAGGTGTGGACCCCGGCCTGGCGGCTCGGACTGCCCCTCGGGCACCTCGCGATCCATCTTTTTTAGATTCGCACCAATCCGCGGGCCGGACCGCTCCGAACGTCTTGGTTGCCATTCTGTGATCCGTGGCTTGAGTGATTCGGCTGTCCGGTGCGTACGGGTGGGAGCAAGGAGTAACCCCACCCGCACTCATCGGCACGAGGATTCGGCATGAGGTCCCTGGAACGGCATCGCGACGTCGGCGCGTACGCGCTCGGCGTGCTGGACGAGGCGGACGCCTTCCGCTTCGAGGACCACCTCATGGAGTGCCCGCGCTGCGCGGCGCACGTCACCGAGTTCGGTCCCACCGCGCGGCAGCTGATGCTGTACCGGCGCGCCACGCCGCGCTTCGTGCACCCCATGACGCAGCCCGGCCCCCGGTTGCTGGACCGGCTGGTCGGCGAGGTGTCCCGGCGCCGCCGGAGCGGACGCCGGCGCCTGCTGTACGCCGTGGCCGCCTCGGTGGTGTTCGCCGTGGCCGGACCCGGGATCGCCTTCGTGGCCGAGGCCGGGGCGGGGGCCGGGAAGGAGCCGATGCGGGTCTCCGCGACCGACGCGCGGACGGGTGTGTGGGCGCAGGTCAGCGCGGAGAACGCGGACTGGGGCAGCCAGGTCGAGCTGCGGATCAAGGACGGGACCGGCCCCCGCTCCTGCCGGCTCGTCGCCGTCGGCCGCGACGGCTCGGAGCAGACGGTGACCAGCTGGGCGGTCCCCTCGCACGACGCCCGGCCGAAGACCATGGCGGGCGGGAGCGCGATGCATCCGGACGAGATCGCCCGCTTCGAGGTGCGCACGGAGGACGGGCGGCCCCTGGTGACCCTGGCCTCGCACTGATCGGCGCCGCGGCCCGCAGGAGGGGCGCCGGGGTCCGGGCCGCCCCCGGACTTCGGTGGTGCCCCGCGCTCCGGGCGGCGGCTACTTCAGCAGCCGGGACAGTCTGCGGTCCGCCAGCGGCTTGCCGCCCGTCTGGCAGGTCGGGCAGTACTGCAGGGACGAGTCGCTGAACGAGACCTCACGGATGGTGTCTCCGCAGACCGGGCAGGGCTCGCCGGTGCGGCCGTGCACCCGCAGGCCGCTCTTCTTCTCGGCCTTGAGCCGTCCGGCGGCGATGCCCCGGGAGCGCTCGACGGCCTCCGTCAGGGTGGCGCGCAGCGCCGCGTGCAGTCGCGCGGTCTCCTCCGGGGTGAGGGAGGCGGCGAGCTTGAACGGGGACATCCTCGCCGCGTGCAGGATCTCGTCGCTGTAGGCGTTGCCCACTCCCGCGATCAGGCTCTGGTCGCGCAGCGCGCCCTTGATCTGGCGGCGCTCCCCCGCGAGCAGGCCCGCGAGGCGCGCCTCGTCGAAGTCGTCGGCCAGCGGGTCCGGACCGAGCCGGGCCACCCCCGGCACGTCCCGCGGATCCCCCACGACGTACACCGCGAGCCGCTTCTGGGTGCCGGCCTCGGTGAGGTCGAAGCCCGCGCCGGTCTCCAGGGCGACGCGCAGCGCGAGCGGACCCTTGCCGGGGCGTGGCGGGGCCTGCGGCAGCGGGTCCTTCCACTGCAGCCAGCCCGCGCGGGCGAGGTGGGTCACCAGGTGCGGGCCGCCCTCCGTCGCGACGGCGAGGAACTTGCCGTACCGGCCCACCGCCGTGACCGGCCGGCCCTGCAGGGCGGTGACGGGCGGGTCGTAGGTCTTGAGGACGCTGACGGCGACGGGCAGCACCCGGACCATCTCGTGGCCGACGAGGTGGTCGGTGAGGAAGTCCCTGAGCGCTTCGACCTCGGGCAGTTCCGGCATAGGTCCAGAGTGCCACCCGGCACCGGCAACGCCGCGCGGGCGCACCCGGTGAGCCTCCGGGCCCGGCTCCGCGCCCTCCGGCCACGCCCCCGGCCGCGCCGGTCAGGCGCGGTCCGGCACGACGAACTCGCACCACATGCACTTGCCGCCGCCCCGGGCCTCGACGCCCCACACGTCGGTGAGGCGGTCCACCAGCAGCAGCCCGCGGCCGGAGACGCCCGCCTCCCCCGGTTCCCGCCGGCGCGGCAGGGCGCTGGAGGAGTCCTCGACCTCGACCCGCAGCCGCCGGTCGGTGCCGGTGAGCACCCGCAGGGTGACGATCGCGGCGCCCTCGGTGTGCATCAGGGCGTTGGTGATCAGCTCGTCGGCCACGAGTTCGATCTCGTCGGAGCGTTCCCGGGCGCCCCAGGCGCGGACCGTGGAGCGGATCATGTGCCGGGTGTCGCTCAGCCCGTCCGGGTCGCCGGGGACCACGTGCCGCTGGAGCCGGCTGACGGGCTGCCGCTCGGTCAGTCCGCGGCGGCGCAGCACCAGCAGGGCCACGTCGTCGTCTCCGCCGCGCTCCTCGGCCGCGTCGATGAGCAGGTCGGCGAGGTCCCGTACGTCCTCCGGGCCCCCGGCGATCAGCGCGCTGAGATCGCTCATGCCGTCGTCCAGGTCGGTCCCGGGCTGCTCCACCAGGCCGTCGGTGCACAGCACCAGGGTCTGGCCGGGGTCGAGCTCCAGGGCGGCGACGGGGTACTCCAGGCTGCCGAACTCGGCGGACAGCCCGAGCGGCAGACCGCCGTCGACCGCGATACGGCGGCAGGTGCCGTCGTCGCCCCGCACCAGCGGGTCGATGTGCCCGGCCCGCACCACCTGCACGATGCCGGTGGACAGGTCGGCCTCCGCGTAGAGGCAGGTGGCGAAGCGGTCGGTGTCCAGTTCGTGCAGGAAGACGGAGGCGCGGGCCATCACCGTGGCCGGCGTGTGGCCCTCGGCGGCGTAGGCGCGCAGCACGATGCGCAGCTGGCCCATGACGGCGGCGGCGTGCGTGTCGTGGCCCTGGACGTCACCGATGACGGCGCCGACCCGTCCGCCCGGGAGCGGGATCAGGTCGTACCAGTCGCCGCCGATGTCGCGGCCCAGGGAGCCGCCGGCGTACCCGGAGCGGTAGCGCACCGCGACGTCGGCGCCGGGCACGCTGGGGATGGTGCGCGGCAGCATCGCCTGCTGCAGGCCCTGCGCCAGGTCCTTCTCCTGCTCGTAGAGCATGGCCCGCTGCAGGCTCTGCGCGATGCTGCTGCCGAGGGCGACCAGCACGTTGCGCTCCTCCTGGGAGAAGCCGCGCCGGTCGTTGTAGAGCAGACCCATGGAGCCGATCGGGCGGGCCTGGGCGATCAGCGGCAGATAGGCCGCCGAGGTGATGTTCAGCCCGGTGATGTGCGGCCACAGGACGGGGAAGCGCTCGGAGAAGTCCTCCGGGGACTCGATGAAGCACGGGCTCAGGGTCCGTACCGTCTCGCTCATCGGGTAGGGCTCGTCGATCCGGGTGACCAGGGTGCCGGGCACGAAGCTGCCCGCCGGGCCCTCGGCGACCAGCCGGATCCGGCCCGCCTCGACCAGGCCGAGGACGAGGCTGGTGGAGCCGAGCAGGGCGAGGCCACGGGTGTCCTTGACCACGTCGATGACGTCCTGGACCGTGCGGGCGTGGGCGAGCGCGGCGGTGGCGGCCTCCACCACGTTGGTCTGGTCGCGCCGGGCCGCCGCCTGCGCGGCGCGCTCCTGCCGGGCCGCGCTGTCGCCGAGCTCCTCGGTCGCATCCCGGACGATGCCGATGATCCGGCGCGGGCGGCCCGTCTCGTCGCGCCGGATGTAGCCCTGGGTGTGGGTCCAGCGCAGGCTGCCGTCGCGGCGGCGGATGCGGAAGTAGGTGCCGTAGTTCTCGCTGCCGTCCTTGAGCGCCTTGGCCACCAGTGCGTCGAGGCGGTGGCTCTCGGCCCGCGGCATCCGGTCGGCCAGGCTCTCGGGCCGGCCGTCGTACTCGCCGGGCCGGACGTCGAAGATCTCCTCGGCCAGGGGGTCCATGACGAACAGACCCGCGTCCAAGTCCCAGTCGAAGCTGCCCATGCGGTTCAGCGCCAGGATCGGATCCGAGTGCGCGGGCCAGTCGTCCGGGAGTGACAGGGCGTTCGCTCCCCGTTCAGCCATGGGGCCACCTTGCCAGGGATCGTCTGATTCTTCGAGCCGGGGTGGGCGCCTCGCGCGGTCCCGGGCGGGGACCGCGCGAGGCGGCTTTCACGCGGTGCCGCCGCCGGAGCGGGCGCCGAGGAGGACGCCGCTCACGTGCTCTCTTCGGAGATCGACGCGCCGCCGTCGTCGGAGGGGCCGGGGTGGTCGGGCACGGCCGGCGGGCCGGGGCCGTCGGCGGCGCCCGCCCCGGCGACGGGCCCGGCGGGGTCGGAGGTGCCGTAGGCGGCGGAGAGTCCGGAGCGGGCCGGGGGCGGCCCGGCACCCGGGGGAGCCTGCCCCGCGAGGTCCGGGTCCGGTGAGGAGCGCGGCAGGGAGATCCCGTCGCCCGGGGGCACCCGGGGCCCGGTCTCCGTCCCGGTCGCGTCCTGGTCCGGACGGTCCGAGTCGCCGCCGTCGTGCGAGCCGTGACCGTGTGTCTGCCCCCACGTGGGCTCGTCCGCCCCGCGCGGCGGCGGTACGACGCGGTCGCGCCGGACGTCCTGGCCGACCGACCGCTCGATCCAGGTGCCGTGGGCGGCGTCGACGATCGTGAGCCTGGTGACCGCGTGCGGCGCCGGGGAGACCACGACCACCTCGGAGGAGCGGTACGCGGACCACGGGCGGCCCCGGGCGAGCGGGGCGCCCGCCATGGCCACCGGGGGTTCGAGGGGGTTGCCGCAGACGCAGCGCAGGCGCGGCAGCCCGTGGTCGTCGACGAGGACGGCCGTGCCGGACTGGAGCACGGACTGCCGGGTGGTCGCGCGGCCGTCGCGGAAGCCGTGGTCGGTGACGCGGGTGTCGGCGCGCAGCACGACCGGGGTCAGGCCGCCGAGATAGCCGGGCAGGGACTTCGCGGCCACGCCCAGGACCTCGGCGAAGACGCGCGCCCTGGCGCCGTCGGCGGTCAGGTGGGAGATCTGCCGCCGTACGTCGCAGGCGGCGACGCGAGGCGTGCCGCCGTACAGTCCCGGCATGCTGCCGACCAGGGAGCGCACTCCCCGCGGGGCGGACGGGGGTTTCACCGACGGCACCTTCGGGACCGACGGCACGGACGGCGCCGGCCGGGCCGGCCGCGGTGTTCGGGTGGCCGGGGGCGGGGTAGCCAGGGAGATGGCCGTGGAGTCCGTGAAGGGGTCGGGCCCCCGCTCCGCGGCCGGTTCCAGGAAGAGCTCCACGTTCAGCCTGGTGGTCCGCTCGCCGCCGACGCATCCGGCGACGAGGAGCACGACCGAGAGGGCGCAAGCCGTGGCGAAGGTTCCGCTGGGTGTCCGCACCCCGTTCTCCTGCTTCGTCCGGGACGTTTCGTCCCTGTGGTCCGCTGCACCATTCTCTGCGCCACGGGCACGGATCACGCAAGCGGAGCGTTCGGGCACCCACAGTGACCACGGGTGGGGCCGGCGGGGAGAGAGGAGCGCACGGCCGTGGGCTGGTTCACCGCACCCGACTACTGGCTGAGCCGGCTGGTCTTCCAGCGGGCCCTGGCCACGCTCTACCTGGTCGCGTTCCTGACGGCGGCGCTGCAGTTCCGGGCGCTGCTCGGTGAGCGCGGCATGCTGCCGATCCCCCGCTTCGTGGCCCGGGTGCCGTTCCGGGGGGCGCCGAGCCTCTTCCACCTGCACTACTCGGACCGCTTCTTCGCGGCCTGCGCGTGGGCGGGGTGCGCCGTGTCCGCCGCGCTGGTCGCCGGGCTGGACGCGGCACTGCCGCTGTGGGGGGCCATGCTGCTGTGGCTGGTGCCCTGGGCGCTGTACCTGTCCGTCGTCAACGTCGGCCAGACCTGGTACGCCTTCGGCTGGGAGTCGCTGCTGCTGGAGACCGGCTTCCTCGCCGTCTTCCTCGGCAACGACGAGGTCGCGCCGCCCGTCGTCGTGCTGTTCCTGCTGCGCTGGATCCTCTTCCGGGTGGAGTTCGGCGCGGGGTTGATCAAGCTGCGCGGCGACGAGTGCTGGCGGAAGCTGACCTGTCTGCACCACCACCACGAGACCCAGCCGATGCCGGGGCCGCTGAGCTGGTTCTTCCACCATCTGCCCGGCCCGCTGCACCGCGCGGAGGTCGCCGCCAACCACTTCACCCAACTCGTGGTGCCGTTCCTGCTGTTCGCCCCGCAGCCGATCGCCACGGCCGCCGCCGCGCTGATGATCCTCACCCAGCTGTGGCTGGTGATGTCGGGCAACTTCGCCTGGCTGAACTGGATCACGATCGTGCTGGCGCTGTCCGTGGTGCGGTTCCCGTCCCACCCGCCGTCCGTGCCCGGCGCCCCGCTGTGGTACGAGATCGTCGTCCTCGCAGTCGCCGCGCTGATCGTCTGCCTGAGCTACCACCCGGTGGTGAACCTGGTCTCCCGCCGCCAGGTCATGAACCGCTCCTTCGACCCGCTGCACCTGGTCAACACCTACGGGGCGTTCGGAACCGTCAGCCGTGTCCGCCACGAGGTGGTCGTCGAGGGCACGCTCGACGACGTCCCGCGCGAGGACGCCGACTGGCGGGAGTACGAGTTCCGGGGCAAGCCCGGTGATCCGCGGCGCTGGCCGCGCCAGTTCGCGCCCTACCATCTGCGCCTGGACTGGCTGATGTGGTTCGCCGCGCTGTCCCCGGCGTACACCGGCGCCTGGTTCGGCGCGCTGGTGGAGCGGCTGCTGGAGAACGACCGCGACACGCTGCGACTGCTGCGCCGCTCCCCCTTCCCGCCCGGCGAACCGCCGCGATTCGTCCGCGCCCGGCTGTTCCGCTACCGCTACTCGACCTGGCGGGAACTGCGCGCCACCGGCGCCTGCTGGCACCGCACGTACGTGCGCGAATTCCTGCCCCCGACCCGGCTGACGGAGCCGGTCCGACGCTCGTGAACGCGGTCGGCGGCCGACCGCGCGAGGCCGCCCGCCGGGCACGCACCGCCGGCCGCGTCAGACCCGGCGCAGCCGCAGGGTCGCCAGCTCGAACGGCCGCAGCCGTACGGTGATCCGCTCGCCGTCCCGCTCCGGGGCCGGAGTGTCGGACAGCGGCCGTTCCAGCAGGTCCGTGACCGTGACGCCGGCGACCGCGAATCCCGGCGTCAGGGTCGCGCGGGCGCGGCCGCCATGGGCCTCGTGGAAGCGGACCACCACGTCACCGCTGCCGTCGTCGGCCAGCTTCACCGCGGTGACGACGACCGCGTCCTCGTCCACCGTCACCAGCGGGGCGACCTCACCGGCGCCGGTGAGGTGCCGCTCCGGCAGGTTGATCCGCCAGCCCTCCCGCACCGCGTCCCCGATGTCCGCGCCCGGCACCAGGGCGTGCCGGAAGCGGTGGACGCCCTGGTCGGTCTCGGGGTCGGGGAAGCGCGGGGCGCGCAGCAGGGAGACGCGGACCGTGGTCGTCGTACCGCGGTCGCCGCCGGTGCGGACGGTCCGGGTCACGTCGTGGCCGTACGTCGAGTCGTTGACGAGGGCGACGCCCCAGCCGGGCTCGGCCACGTGCACGAAGCGGTGGTTGCAGGCCTCGAACTTGGCCGCCTCCCAGGAGGTGTTGGTGTGCGTGGGCCGGTGGACGTGCCCGAACTGGGTCTCCGAGGCGTACCGTTCGGCGTGCACGTCGAGCGGGAAGGCGAGCTTGAGGAACTTCTCCGTCTCGTGCCAGTCGACCTCCGTGTCCACCACCAGCCGCCGCTCCCCCGCAGGCAGCGTGAGCACCTGGGTGACCCGGGACGCGCCGAAGGCCCGGACCACGCACACCGACGCGCCGTCCTCCCCAGCCGTGACCGACTCGGCGTCCGTGAGGTCGGTGACCGTGTTGCGGTAGAACTCGTCCACGTCCCACGCGTCCCACCTGTTCGGCAGGTCGGCGTGGAGCTGGAGGAGGTTGGCCGCGCGGCCCGGCGCGACGGTCTCGCGGCCGGCCCCGACGTCGTACGCGGACACCACGAGGCCCCGCCCGTCGATCTCGACCCGCAGCAGGCCGTTGTCCAGCACGTGTCCGCCGCCCGCGCGGGGCGTGGGTGCGGTGCCGCGGCCCGCGTCCGCCGGGGTGGCGGCGCCGCCCGCGGGGACCCCGGAGCGCGGGTGCGGCGCCGCGTTGAAGGCGAGCGGGGTCGTGCCCTCGCCGGCCAGGGCACGCTGGGCGGCCTCGACGATCCCGTCCAGCTCCGCCGCGATCCGCTCGTAGGTCGCGCGCGCCTCGCGGTGCACCCAGGCGATGGACGACCCCGGCAGGATGTCGTGGAACTGGTGCAGCAGCACCGTCTTCCAGATGCGGTCCAACTCCTCGTAGGGGTAGGCGAATCCGGTGCGTACGGCGGCCGTCGCCGCCCACAGCTCCGCCTCGCGCAGCAGGTGCTCGCCGCGCCGGTTGCCCTGCTTGGTCTTCGCCTGGCTGGTGAGGGTGGCCCGGTGCAGTTCGAGGTAGAGCTCGCCCACCCAGACGGGCGGCTCGGGGTACTCGGCCTCGGCCCGGTCGAAGAAGGCCCGCGGGGTCTCCCACGCCACCCTCGCCGAGCCTTCGAGGTCGCGCAGCCGAGCCGCCTTGGCGACCATCTCGCGGGTGGTGCCGCCGCCTCCGTCGCCCCAGCCGGTGGGGGCCAGGGAGTGCCGGGCCACGCCCTTGTCCCTGAAGTTGCGGACGGCGTGCGCGATCTCGCTGCCGTGCATGGCGCAGTTGTAGGTGTCGACCGGCGGGAAGTGGGTGAAGACGCGGGAGCCGTCGATGCCCTCCCAGAGGAAGGTGTGGTGCGGGAACCTGTTCGTCCGCGACCAGCTGATCTTCTGGGTGAGCAGCCGCGTCGAGCCCGCCGCCCGGATGATCTGGGGCAGGCCCGCTCCGAAGCCGAAGGTGTCGGGCAGCCAGGCCTCGTCGTTCTCGATGCCGAACTCGTCCAGGAAGAAGCGCTTGCCGTGCACGAACTGCCGGGCCATGGCCTCCGAGCCGGGCATGTTGGTGTCGGACTCCACCCACATGCCGCCGGCCGGCACGAACCGCCCGTCCGCCACCGCCCTCTTCACCCGCGCCCACACCTCGGGCCGGTGCTCCTTCACCCACGCCCACTGCTGCGCCTGGGACATGGCGAAGACGAAGTCGGGCTCGGCCTCCAGCAGCGCGGTCATACTGGCCGTCGTCCGGGCCACCTTGCGCACGGTCTCGCGCAGCGGCCACAGCCACGCCGAGTCGATGTGCGCGTGCCCGACGGCGCTGATGCGGTGCGCCGAGGGGGCGGCGGGCGCGCCGAGCACTCCGGTGAGCAGGGAACGGGCCCGCGCCGCCGTGGAGTTCACGTCCTGGAGGTCGACCGCGTCGAGCGCCTTGTCCACCGCGCGCAGGATCTCCCAGCGCCGCGGCGACTCCACCGGCAGCTCGGCCATCAGCTCGCCGAGCACCTCCAGGTCGAGCACCAGCTCCCACACCGTCTCGTCGAGGACGGCGAGGTCCATGCGGGCGAGCGTGTACTGCGGCTCGCTGCCGGCGGTCTCCTTGTCACCGAGCGGGGTGGGCCGGAAGGGGTGGTGGCCGAAGACGACCGGGTTGGAGGCGGCCTCGACGTGCAGCCGCACCTCCTCGCCGCCCGCCACGGGGGCGCCGACGCGCACCCACTGGTTGCGCGGGTTGAGGCCTTTCACCGGGGTGCCGTCGGGCCGGTAGACCAGGCCCTCGCACTGGAATCCGGGCATGTTCTCGTCGAACCCGAGGTCGAGGAGGGCCTCGACGGTCCTCCCGGCCCACGCCTCGGGCACGGTGCCGGTGACCCGGAACCAGCTCGTTCCCCACGGAGCACCCCACCGGGCGCCCACCTCGATCGGCCGCGGCTCGGCGGCCAGCCCCTCAGCGACCGGCACGGGCTCGCCGGGTGCGTGCCACACCGCCACGTCCAGGGGGACGGACTCGGGGTACACGGCGGGGCGGATGCGCTCGTCGAGGACGCGCCGGAGACGGGCCTCGACCAGGCTGCGGTCGTCATGCATGGGGATGCTCCGTAGGTCGTACGTCGGCGGGCCACTACCAGGGTGGACGACGGTCACGGCGGCGGACGAGGTATACAGCTCCCCCACCGCACGCGGTTCCAACCGCGCCGCCCGTCCGGTGCGCCCCGGCCGGACGGGACGACTTCCAAGACGCCGCGGGCGGCGAGACGGGCCCCTCAGCCACGCCCCAGCGCACGGCCGCGGGGCGGCGGACATGCGGACTCCTTCGAAACGGCGGCACGGCGGACCTCTCGACGTGAGGCCGGAGTGCGGGCACAGTTCTCCCTACGTACTCGCGAGTACGACCATGCCCGTCCCCCGTTATTTCTTTCCGAGGAGCGCCCGTGACCAGCTGGGCCGGCCGGAGTGCCGCCGAGATCGCCGCCGCCGTACGCGAGAAGCGGACCACGCCCCGCGAGGTCGTGGCCGAGCACCTCGCCCGGATCGAGCGGCTCGACGGCCGTGTCGGCGCGTTCCGGACCGTCCGCGCCGAGGCCGCGCTCGCCGAGGCCGACGAGGTGGCCGCCCGGCCGGACCTGGCCGAACTGCCCCTCGCGGGCGTGCCGGTGGCCGTCAAGGACAACCTGGCGGTGCGCGGCGAGTCCACCCGGGTCGGCACCGCGGCGACCCCGGACACCCCCGCCGCCGACGACCACGTGACCGTGGCCCGGCTGCGGGCGGCGGGCGCGGTGGTCGTCGGCCTGACGAACGTGCCCGAACTGTGCGTCTTCGGCACCACGGAGGGCGTGTACGGCACCGCCCGCAATCCGTGGGACACCTCGCGCACGGCGGGCGGCTCGTCGGGCGGCAGCGCGGCCGCGGTCGCCGCCGGGATGGTGCCGATCGCGCTCGGCAACGACGGCATGGGCTCGCTGCGCATCCCGGCGGCCAACTGCGGGCTGGTCACCGTCAAGCCGGGCCACGGGGTGGTGCCGGCGGGCATCAGCGACGGCGACTGGTTCGGCATGTCGGAGAACGGGCCGCTGGCCACGACGGTCGAGGACGTCCGCCTGATGCTGTCGGTGCTCGCGGACACCGAGGTCGCGCGCGAGGAGGAGCCCCCCGCGCGGACCATAGCCGTCTCGGTGCGCAGCCCGCTCGCCGGGACCGCTGTCGGCAAGCCGTACGTCACGGCCACGCGGGAGGCGGCAGAGCTGCTGGCCGGGGCGGGGCACCGGGTCCGGCGCGCCGATCCGCCGTATCCGCTGTCGCTCGGGGTCACCGCCCTGCGGCACTGGACGGCGGGGACGGCCGTGGACGCGGCGGGCCTGGACCCGCGCCTGCTGGCGCGGCGCACCCGGGTCCACGCCGCCGTCGGCCGGCGCTTCGTGAACGGGGTGCGCACGGGCGAGGCGCGCGAGCGACTGCGCCGGCGGATGGAGCCGTTCTTCACCGAGCACGACGTGCTGCTCACTCCGGCGCTGGCCCGCCGGTCCCCCCAGGCCGGGCCCTGGCACGAACGGGGCTGGCTGCGCAATGTGCTGGCCAACACCACCTATTCGCCGATGACGCCCCCGTGGAACCTGACCGGCTGGCCCGCGATGGCGGTGCCGTTCGGCACGCTGCCCTCCGGCGCGCCCTGCGCGGTGCAACTGGTGGGCCGCCCGGGCTCGGAGGCGGCGCTGCTCGACCTGGCGGAGCAACTGGAGCGGCTGCGCCCGTGGCAGCGGACGGCCGGGCTGGACTAGGACCTTTCTTTCGGATCAGGCCGGCTCCGGGGGACGATGCCTTCTGAGGTGCCCCGCGACCCGGGCAAGATCCGGAAGAGAGGCCCTGGCGCGGCCCGCCGTGGTCCGGGAGGTCACAGGGCCCGGTACATGATGTGCAGTCCCACCCGTCCGTGCCGGGGGTGTTCGTACGCCTCCGGCACGGTGCCGAGGATCCGGAAGCCGAGGGAGGTCCACAGCGCGACGGCCGGGTTGGTCTCGACGACGGCGTTGAAGACCATCCCGCGGTAGCCGTCGGCCCGGGCGGCCTCCAGGACGTGCTCGGCGAGGGCGCGGCCGATGCCCCGGCCGGCGTGGTGGGGGTCGACCATGAAGCCCGCGTTGGCGATGCGGGCGGCGGGGCCCCCGTAGTTGGGGGTGACATAGGCGGAGCCGACGACGGCGCCGGTCTCGTCCTCGGCGACGTAGACGCTCTTGGCGGGGTTCATCCACAGCGCCCGGGCGTCCTCCTCGGAGGTGTCCGGGTCCCAGGCGTAGGTCTCGGCGGCGGCGACGATCCGGTGCCAGAAGGGCCAGATCCGCGGCCAGTCCTCGGCCACGGCTTGTCTGATCAGCATGGGCGTGAGTCTGGCACGCCCATGCGGCCGGCGATCGCGACGGGTCCCGCGGGTCAGTCCACGCTGGGCAGGATGTGCGGCTCGGCGAGGTCGTCCTCGTACCCCGCGAGGCGGATCGGGGCGGACCTGGCCCACACGTCCAGGCTGCCGAGGTCTCCGGGCCGCCGGCCCGCGCGCTCCGTGCGTTCCGTGGGGCCCTGCTCGCGATTCGTCTTCTCCGGTGTCACCGCGCACTCCTTATGTGTCGGTCACCCTCGGGGCGTCGTGGCCAGTGTGCGGTCCGGCACCTGACGCCCGCTCGGATTTCGGTCGTAGGCTGGTCGGACGCGGTGGCGCCGGCAGTGAAGGTCCGAGCCGGCCGTGGTGCAACGGCTTGCCCCGGGACGGACCGTGGGTGTGGATGGGACCCCTTGGTGCTGTCCGTCCACCTCAGGTTAACCAAATGAGCGGCCCCCTGCTCGATGGGGCTGCAAACAACGCGTAACTATCTGAAGTCCGCTGTGTTCATTGGGCCATGTACGAGCCGGTTTGTCACATCATGTGCGATCCGTAATTCACCCGTCCGGGCTAAGCGAGCGACGGGTGCGGGAACGCGGGCGGACGGGCCGCGAAGAGCGCGCGGTTGAGGCGGGGCGCGGGCGCCTACGGGCGAACCGGCCCCGCACCCTCACCACTTGCCCGGCGCGTAGTCCTTCAGGAAGACGCCGTACAGGTCCTCGCCCGCCTCGCCGCGCACGATCGGGTCGTAGACGCGGGCGGCGCCGTCCACCAGGTCGAGGGGGGCGTGGAAACCGGCCTCGGCCAGGCGCAGTTTGTCGTAGTGCGGACGCTCGTCGGTGATCCAGCCGGTGTCGACGGAGGTCATGAGGATGCCGTCGGTCTCGAACATCTCCTGGGCGCTGGTCCGCGTCACCATGTTCATGGCCGCCTTCGCGGCGTTGGTGTTCGGGTGGCCGGCGCCCTTGTAGCCGCGGCCGAAGACGCCCTCCATCGCCGAGACGTTGACGACGTACGAGCGTCCGCGGTCCGCCTTCCGGGCGGCGTCGGCCATGGCCGGGCGGAGCATGCTGATGAGGATGAACGGCGCCGTGTAGTTGCACAGCTGCGTCTCGAGCAGCTCCACCGGGGAGATCTGCTCGATGGTCTGCACCCAGGTGTTGCTCTCCACGACGTCGGGGACGAGGCCTCCCGCGTCGATGGCGGTGCCGTCCAGGTGCCTGGCGACGCTGGCGTTGCCCGCGACGAGCGCGAGGTCGGCGACCTTCTGCGCGTCCAGGCCGCTGGTGCCCACGGGCAGCGCGGCGATGCCGTCGACCGCGCCGGAGTTGAAGGCGCCGATGACGTGGTGGGCGGGGAGTTCACCGGCGGGCAGCGGGGCGCTCTCGCCGTCGACCAGCGCCGCGTACGCGGAGGGCAGCCGGCGCACGGTCTGCGTCGCGTTGTTGATCAGGATGTCGAGCGGGCCCGCCTCGGCGACACGCTCGGCCAGGGCCACGGCCTGTGCCGGGTCGCGCAGGTCGATGCCGACGACCGCGAGCCGGTGCATCCAGTCCGCCGAGTCGTCCATCGCCTTGAAACGGCGGATGGCGTCCTTGGGGAAGCGCGTGGTGACGGTCGTGTGCGCACCGTCGCGCAGCAGCCGCAGTGCGATGTACATGCCGATCTTGGCGCGGCCGCCGGTGAGCAGGGCGCGCTTGCCGGCCAGGTCGGCGCGGGCGTCGCGCTTGGACCGGTTCGTCCGGGCGCAGTCCGGACAGAGCTGGTGGTAGAAGTAGTCGACCTCGACGTAGCGGGACTTGCAGGTGTAGCAGGAGCGGGGGCGCTGGAGTATCCCCGCGACCCGCCCCGCCTCCGTCGCCGACGACGGCAGGATGCCCTCGGTCTCGTCGTCGATGCGCTGCGCGGAGCCCGTCGCGGTGGCCTCGGTGACCGCCTTGTCGTGGGCGGTCTTGGCGGCCCGGCGCTCCTGGCGGCGGCGCTGCTTGACCGTGCGGTAGACGCCGGCCGTCGCCCGGCGCACCGCGATGGCGTCGGGGTGGTCGACCTCCAGCCGGTCGAGTTCCTCCAGCACACTGAGGCAGACGGCGAGGCGCTCGGGGTCGATGCCGGGTCCGTAGACCATCTCCTCGGTGGCCTTCGGGCCGTCCTCTGTCACCGTCATCGCGTTGCCGTTCCCTGGGTCACCCGCGCGGCGCTCCGACTCGCGCCCGCTTTCGAACGCGGAATTTTACTTCAGCGCCGGGCCGCACCACCAAACGCGTGATGATCACCGTCCGCAGACCGCGATCAGGGCCTCCACCTCCTCGGACACGGCGGCGGCGAGCCGGCCCAGGTCCGGCACGGCCTTGGCGTCGGCGACGAGCCCGTAGTGGACGCTGCCGCGGTAGGTGGAGATCGCGATCGCCAGGGACTGCCCGCGGGCCAGCGGCGCGAACGGGAAGACGGCGGTGAGCGGGTGGCCGCCGAGCTTCAGGCCGAGGCTCGGCAGCGGCACGCTGGTGACCAGGATGTCGAACCAGAGCCGGGCCGCCTGGCCGACCAGCGGACCGCCGAGCCGGTGGCCGAGCGCGGGCACGTGGTCGGCGAGCAGCGCGACCGCGCCCGCGCCCCGGTTGGGGCCGGCGTCCTTGTTGCGGTCCATGGCGCTGCGGACGGCGCCGAGCCGGCGCAGCGGGTCCGGGTCGCCGACGGGAAGCTCTATCAAGTAACCGGAGAGCCGGTTGCCCTGCGGGTGCGCGGTGCGGGGCCGGCGCCGGGAGACCGGGATCAGCGCGCGGGGGGCGACGCCCTCGCTGCCGTCGCCGCGCTCGTCCAGCCAGCGGCGCAGGGCGCCCGCGACGACGGCGATGAGGACGTCGTTGACGGTGCCGCCGACGGCCTTGCGGACCAGGTGCACGTCGTCGATGTCGACGACCACCCCGGCGGTGCGCCGGGTGCCGGTGGGCTCGGCGGTGAGGGCGGGTGTGGAGCGGGTGGCGAGGGTGGAGCGGGCGACCGAGGCGCCGATGTCGAGGGCCCGGCCCACGTCGGACAGCGCGCCGCGCAGCAGTCCGGGCAGCAGTCCGGGCAGCTTGCGCACGTCGGGCAGCAGGCCGCGCGGGGGCTCGGCGGGGCGGGGCCGGGGCGCGGGCATGTCCATCGGGTCCAGGATCGCCGCGGCGAGGGTGAGGGCGCGCAGCCCGTCCGCCAGCGCGTGGTGGAACTTGAACAGCACGGCGAAGGAGACGCCGTCCTCCCCCGGCAGCACATGGGCCTCCCACGGCGGCCGGTTGCGCTGGAGCGGCCGCTGCATGAGCCGGCCGGCCACCGCCTGGAAGTCCGCGGTCGGGGCGTGCAGCCGGACGTGGTGCAGCGGGTCGAAGCCCGGGTCGGGCTCGCGGGCGGCGCCGCCGAAGGCCAGGGGCCGCCCGAGGCCGGCCGCCAGTGGCCGTCCCGGGCCGAGCGGGCGCCACACGTCCCGGATGCGCATGCGCAGTCCGGGCACGGCGGCCGCGCGGGCGGCGAGCAGGTCGGCGGCGTGCGCCCCGGCGGTCGGCGAGTGGGCCGAGAACACCCCGAGCGCGCCGAGGTGCATGGGATGGTCGGCGGACTCGATGTTCCAGAACGCCAGGTCGAGGGGCGCGAGCAGGTCAGATGTCAAGGCTTTCCTCGCATCGGCGGTGGGTGAGTCTGCAGTCAACCGCCCTCAACCGATTACGGTCAAGTACGATCAAGCTACGCTCAGTTAACAGCAGATTACGTCCCCTCCGGGGAGAAAGAAGGGGGACGAACGGGGTGGAAGAGGCGTACGAGGCGTCACCCGCCCCGGTGACGGGTCACCTGGCCGGTGCGCCGCGCGGGTGGTGACGGCGGTCCGGCCCGAGGTCGACGCGCTCGCGGACGGGGGTGGACAGGCCTCACGGCGGGCAGCGCGGACGCTGCCACCGCGCCGGCCACGCACAGGCGCGGGCGCCGGGTCCATCTCATGCAGGAGACCTCCGCGGGGAGACATCGATTCCTGCATGATCACGGCTGACGGCCGGTCAGCCGGGCATCCCGCGGGTTTCGCGTGCGACGCGTCGCGGATCGGCGCCCCGACGCGGCGCGGACGGGCCCCCGCGGCGAACGCACGCCGATCTGACGCACGGCGATCGAACGCGTGACTGGGGGCGCACGGCAGTGGGCGCGGGGCGGTGCGGACGGTGCGGGTGGGCCGGGACGCGGGGCTACGGCACCCGCTGCCCCTTCCCCAGCGCGATCACACCGCCCTTGGAGACGGTGTAGAGCTCCGCGTCGCGCTCCGGGTTGACGCCGATGGTCGCGCCCGGCGGCACCTCGACGTTCTTGTCCAGGACGGCGCCGCGCACGATGGCGCCGCGGCCGATGTGGACGTTGTCGTGCAGCACCGAGCCCTGGACGACCGCCCCCGGGTCCACCACGACGCCCGGGGAGAGCACGGACCGGGTGACCTGCCCGCGGATCAGGCAGCCGGCGCTGATGATCGACTCGCTGGCGATGCCCCCGGCGTTGAAGCGGGCCGGTGAGAGCTGGTACGAGTGCGTGTAGACGGGCCAGCTCCGGTTGTAGAGGTTGAAGGCCGGGCGCTCCGCGATCAGGTCCATGTGCGCGTCGTAGTACGCGTCGAGCGTGCCCACGTCGCGCCAGTAGCCCTGGTCGCGGCTGGTCTCCCCCGGCACGTGGTTGGCGCTGAAGTCGTACAGCTGCGCCTCGCCCCGCTCGGTGAGCTGGGGCAGTATCGAACCGCCCATGTCGTGCACCGAGTTCGCGTCCTCGGCGTCCCGGTACAGCGCCTCGATCAGCGCCTTGGTGGTGAAGATGTAGTTGCCCATGGAGGCGAAGACGCACTCGGGATCGTCGGCCAGGCCCGGCGGATCGGCGGGCTTCTCCAGGAAGCGCTCCACGGTCTGGCCGTCGGAGCCCGGGGTGATCACCCCGAACGAGGAGGACTCCGCGCGCGGCACCCGGATCCCGGCCACGGTGACGCCCGCGCCGCCCTCGATGTGCTGGCGGAGCATCTGCCGCGGGTCCATGCGGTAGACGTGGTCGGCGCCGAAGACCGCCACGTAGTCGGGTTGCTCGTCGTGGACCAGGTTGAGCGACTGGAGGATCGCGTCGGCGCTGCCCAGGTACCAGCGGGGGCCGAGCCGCTGCTGTGCCGGCACCGGGGTGACGTAGTTGCCGAGCAGGCTGGACATCCGCCAGGTGGTGGTGATGTGCCGGTCCAGGGAGTGCGACTTGTACTGCGTCAGCACGCAGATGCGCAGGATGTCGCCGTTGACGAGGTTGGAGAGCACGAAGTCCACGAGCCGGTAGGTGCCGCCGAAGGTCACCGCCGGTTTGGCGCGGTCGGCGGTCAGGGGCATCAGGCGCTTGCCCTCCCCGCCCGCCAGGACGATTCCGAGGACCGAAGGTCCACCACGACGCATGGCCGCTCCCCTCACCCGGTTGCACCACTCCTGCCCCTGAGCAGGGAGCACTAAGCCTGTTTGAGGATCTCTAAGCCTGTTTGAGGATCTCCTCGTACAGCCGCGCCGTGCGCCGGGCGACCGCGTCCCAGCCGAACTCCTCCACCGCGCGTTCCCGGCCGGCCTCGCCCATCCGCCGCGCACTCTCCGGGTCGCCCAGCACCCGGTCCAGGGCGCGGGCCAGGCCCGCCTCGAACTCCTGCTCGCCGTCCACGGCGACGAGTACCCCGGTGCGCCCGTCCTCGACCACCTCCGGAATGCCGCCGACCCGCGAGGCCACCACGGGGGTGCCGCAGGCCATCGCCTCCAGGTTCACGATGCCGAGCGGCTCGTAGACCGAGGGGCAGACGAAGACGGCCGCGTGGGTGAGGAGCTGGATCACGTCCGGGCGGGGCAGCATCTGCGGGATCCAGAAGACGCCCTCGCGGGTCCGGCTCAGCTCCTGGTAGAGCTCCCTGAACTCGCGTTCGATCTCCGGGGTGTCGGGCGCGCCCGCGCACAGCACGACCTGGGCCGCCGGGTCGATGTCCCGGACCGCGCGCAGCAGGTGCGGCACGCCCTTCTGCCGGGTGATGCGGCCGACGAACAGCACATACGGGCGGTCCGGGTCGAGGCCGACGCGGGACAGCGCCTCGGTGCCGGGGTCGGGGCGGTACAGCGTGGTGTCGATGCCGTTGTGGACGACGTGCACCCGGGCCGGGTCCAGCGCCGGGTAGCAGCCGAGGACGTCCTCGCGCATCGCGCCGGACACCGCGATCACCGCGTCGGCGGACTCGATCGCGGTGCGCTCGGCCCAGCTGGACAGGGCGTACCCGCCGCCGAGCTGTTCGGCCTTCCAGGGGCGCAGCGGCTCCAGCGAGTGGGCGGTCAGCACGTGCGGGACGCCGTACAGGAGCTTGGCGAAGTGGCCGGCGAGGTTGGCGTACCAGGTGTGGGAGTGGACCAGTTCGCGGCCTTCCACGGCGGCGGCCATGGCGAGGTCGACGGAGAAGGTGCGCAGGGCGTCGTTGGCGCCGTCCAGGGTGCGCCAGGAGCGGTGCCGCACCACGCCGTCCGCGCGGCCCTCGCCCCAGCAGTGCACCTCCAGGTCGACGAGCCGCCGCAGCTCCCGCGCCAGGAACTCGACATGGACGCCCGCACCGCCGTACACATCCGGCGGGTACTCCCGGGTCAGCAGTCCCACTCGCACCCGCAACTCCCTGATCTCAGCGGCCGGTCGCCTTCATGGTCACCCAGATGCGGCGCGCGGGGAAGAGCGCGGGGCTCGTGGGAAACAACAGTCACCGCACACACCGCCGCCCGGCACACGGTAGTAGAGGCAGCAGCTGCGCCGCCGGAAGACGGCGGGGGCGGCGGTGCGGGGGCCTTCGCCGGGGCGGGGACCCGTGCCGGTGCCCGCGTCGGCGTCGGTGAGGGGGGCGAGCGTGCCGGTGCCGGCGAGCAGGGGGTGCGCGAGGAGGCGCACGGTCAGGTCCCAGGATCGTCGGGCCGTTTCCGGACGGCCGTGGGCGCGCGCCCACCGGTCCAGCTGGCGGGCCGTGCCGGCCAGCGCGGACGCCGCGTTGCCCCACAGCAGTCCCGGAGCGATCCGGTGGCGGGCGCGCAGGGCCGCCGCGAGGGGCGCCAGATGGCCGTGCAGGACGGCGTCGGCGAGGGTCGCGGCGTCCGCCGGCCGCGGGCGCACCTCGGTGAGCCACAGGTCGTCGGGGGCGCTCGCCCGCGGGTCCCAGCGCAGCAGGCGCGGGCCGAGGTCGGGGATCCGCCCGTACACGGCGGCGGAGCCGAGCGCCACCGACCACAGCCGGGCGGCGAGCCCCTGCTGCGCCACGGAGGCCGCGACGCGCGCCTCGGGGGCGCGGATGCCGTCGGCCACCCTGCGCACCCGCAGCGCCAGCGGATCGTCCCCGGCGCCCTCCGCCGCCGGGCGTTCGTAGGCGTGCGCCAGCGTGGGCAGGTCCGCGCGGGGCGCGCCGCCGCCCGTGCGCAGGAGGAAGAATCCGCCGAGCGGGCGCAGCGCGGCGAGTTCGGGGTCGAGGTCCACGAAGAGCAGTAGTAGCAGCAGTGCTTCCCGGCGCCCCCTAGGGGTGTCGTCGGGGCTGCTCCGCCGTCCGTCGCCCACCTGGGGGAGGAGGGGGCCCCGGGCGTACTCCATCGGCAGTAGGACCCATTGCGTGCTCAGGGACGACGACGGGAAGAGACCGGCGCGGCAGGGTGTTCCCCATGAACGCAGACCGTTCGTCGCACCGGGGTCACCGCCCCCGCCTCACGCGGAGGAGCAGCTCATGAGCGCCCTCGCGTTGTCCGTGCTGCTGTCGCTCGTCTCCGCCTTCGCCTACGCGGGCGGAGCGATCGTGCAGGAGCGGGTCGCGGTGTCCTCCTCCCCCGGCGAGCACTACGCGCCGCTGCGCCGGCGGGCCTGGTGGGCGGCGGTGGCGCTGAACGGTCTCGGCGGACTGCTGCACGTGGTGGCCCTGGCCTACGGCCCGCTCAGCCTCGTCCAGCCGCTCGGCGCCCTGACCATCGTGGTCGCGCTGCCGATGGCGGCGCTCTTCGTCGGACGCCGCGCCGGTGCCGCCGCCTGGCGAGGCGCGATCATGGCGACCGTGGGCCTCGCGGGCCTGCTGTCCCTGGTGGGCTCCTCGCGGGCGCAGTCGCTGGACACCGGGCAGCGCGCGGCCGTGGCCGTGGTCACCGGTGGCGCGGTGGTGGCCCTGATGGCCGCGGGCCGCGCGGCCCACCGGCATCCGGCGGTGCGCAGCGTGCTGCTCGCCACCGGCTCCGGCCTCGCCTTCGGCATCTCCTCGGTGTTCACCAAGACGGTCGCGGTCGACTGGACCGACGGGGTCTCGGCGGCGGACCTGCCGTCCCTCGCCGTCATAGGCGTGCTGGCGACCGCCGGCATGCTGCTGTCGCAGGCGGCCTACCGGGGCGGCGGCCTCGCGGCGCCGCTGGCGACGCTGACGGTGGCGAACCCGGTGGTGGCGGCGGCGGTCGGCATCACCATGTTCGGCGAGACCTTCCGCTACGGGCCGACGGGCACGGCGCTCGCGCTCGGCTGCGGTGTGGTGGCCGCGGGCGGCCTGATCCTGCTGACGACCGAGCGCCTGGAGCACACGGCGCCTGCCGCGGGCCGGGTCCCGGCTCCCGGGCCGTACGAGTTCCAGGTCGCCGCACCCGGGCCCGCCGAGCCCGCGTCTGCGCCCCCTCCCGCGCTCACGCCCACGGCCGCACTCACGCCCGCGAAGACGTCGGCGGCAGTCGCGGTCGAGGTCTCCGGCCGTCGGCCGGAAGCAGCGGCGGCGGACCTCCTCGTCGAGGCTCCACCGGCGCCGCCGGACCCGGCCGTACCGGCACAGGCGGGGTCGCTGATCCTGCTCGGCCCGTGCTACGGGGGTGTGTACATCCCGCTACCGGACCCCGACCGGCATCGCGCGGGTCAGATCCTGACGCCGCGGGCCCGGAGATAGGCCACCGGGTCGATGTCCGAACCGAAGCCCGGCCCCGTCCGCATCTCGAAGTGCAGATGCGGGCCCGTGACGTTGCCGGTGGCGCCCGAGCGGCCTATGCGCTGTCCGGCGCCGACGCCCTGCCCGGCCCGCACGGAGATCGCCGACAGGTGCCCGTACTGGCTGTAGCGCCCGTCGCCGTGCCGGATCACCACCTGGTAGCCGTACGACCCGCCCCAGCCGGCGCTCACCACCTGCCCCGCCTCCACCGCCTGCACCGACGTGCCGGTGGGCACCACGAAGTCGACCCCGGTGTGGTAGCCCTTCGACCAGTGGCTGCCGGCCGCGTGGTACGGCGTGCCGACGGCACCGGTCACCGGGGCGACGACGGTGTGCGAGGCGGAACGGGAGGTGGAGTGCGAGGTCGAGTGCGAGCCGGACTGGGAGGATCTGCCCGACTCGTGCGTCTCGGGCTTCTGGTGCGTCTTGGGCGTCGTGTGGGCGTGGTGGGTCTTGGGCGTCCTGTGCGTCGAGGGGCCGGCGTCGGGGTGGCGGGGCGCGGACGCCGGGCGGAGCGTGAGCCGCTGGCCCGGCAGGATCAGGTCGGGGTCGTCGCCGACGACCGTACGGTTGGCCGCGTACAACTGCCGCCAGCCGCCCGCGACCTGACGCTCGTCCGCGATGCCGGAGAGGGAGTCGCCGCGGACCACGGTGTACATCTCGGCGGTGCCGGCCCGGGCCTGGGGCGTGGTGTGCGGCCGCACGTCGGGCACGGAGACCTTGGCGGCCCTGGCGGCCCCGGCGGACTCGGCGGCTCTGGCGGCTCTCGTGGTGCGGGTCGCCCTGCCGTCCGGGTGGACGTCGGGGGTACCGCCCCGGGTCAGGCCGGCCCGTACGGAACACACCGGCCAGGCACCGGGCCCCTGCCCGTCGAGCACCCGCTCCGCCACGGCGATCTGCTGGTCCCGGCTCGCCAGGTCCGCGCGCGGCGCGTAGCGGGTACCCCCGTACGCATCCCACGTGGACCGGGTGAACTGGAGCCCGCCGTAGTAGCCGTTGCCGGTGTTGATGCTCCAGTCGCCGCTCGACTCGCAGGCGGCGACCTTGTTCCACACGGACCCCTCGGCCGCGTGGGCCGCCCCGGCGCCGATCAGCGGGATCGCCATGCCGACGCCGCCCGCCGTGACGGTGAGTGAGGCGCGGTTGATCCTGTTCGGCTGGTACCGGCGATGCCGGCCGCGTGCGGCCATGTCTCAAGCCCCCTCGACATGCGTCAGGAGGGGCAAAAGTAAACGCCGCCAACAGGCCGTGACAAGACGGCTATCAGCCGCTTCGTCACCCCAAGTGGCCGGTAATGGGGCCACCGTTGGCCGGATCGTCCGCCTCCGCACTGAGCCGCGGGGCACCCGCCGTGCGTATTCAAGCCCGCGGGGGCCGGATGTGCGGTCGCCGTACCGGCACGTCAGGATGGTCGCAGGGCCGGGAACGGCGATACTGACGGGCACGGCCGGCACCCCCGACGGCAGTACCCACGCGATCCACAGCATCTTTGAGGAGCAGGCGGTATGAGCACTACAGCCCAGATCGGCGTCACGGGCCTCGCGGTCATGGGCCGCAATCTCGCCCGCAACTTCGCCCGCAACGGCTACACGGTCGCGGTGCACAACCGGACGTCGTCGCGGACGCACGCCCTGGTGGAGGAGTTCGGGCACGAGGGCGAGTTCGTCGCGGCCGAGACCGCCAAGGACTTCGTGGCGGCGCTGGAGCGGCCGCGCCGCCTGGTCATCATGGTCAAGGCGGGCGGCCCGACGGACGCGGTGATCGAGGAGTTCGCGCCGCTGCTGGAGCCCGGCGACATGATCATCGACGGTGGCAACGCGCACTTCGCGGACACCCGCCGCCGGGAGAAGGCGCTGCGCGAACAGGGCATCCACTTCGTCGGCATGGGCGTCTCCGGCGGCGAGGAGGGCGCACTGCACGGGCCGAGCATCATGCCGGGCGGCCCGAAGGAGTCGTACGACTCGCTGGGCCCGATGCTGGAGAAGATCTCCGCGAAGGCGGCGGACGGCGCGCCGTGCGTCACGCACGTCGGCCCCGACGGCGCCGGCCACTTCGTGAAGATGGTGCACAACGGCATCGAGTACGCCGACATGCAGCTGATCGGCGAGGCCTACCAGTTGCTGCGCGATGTCGCCGGGTACGAGCCCGCGCAGATCGCCGAGATCTTCCGCACCTGGAACCGGGGCCGCCTCGACTCCTACCTGATCGAGATCACGGCCGAGGTGCTGTCGCACGTGGACGCGGCGACGGGCAAGCCGTTCGTGGACGTGGTGGTGGACCAGGCCGAGCAGAAGGGCACCGGCCGCTGGACCGTGCAGATCGCGCTGGACCTGGGCGTCCCGGTGTCCGGCATCGCGGAGGCGGTCTTCGCCCGCTCGCTCTCCGGCCACGCGGCGCTGCGGGAGGCGTCGCGCGGGCTGGCCGGACCGAAGGCGTCCCCGCTGAGCGAGGCGGAGGCCGGGGCCTTCGCCGACCGGGTGGAGCAGGCGCTGTACGCCTCGAAGATCGTGTCGTACACGCAGGGCTTCCACGAGATCGCCGCGGGCAGCGAGGAGTACGACTGGGACATCGACCTCGGTGCGGTCTCCGCGATCTGGCGCGGCGGCTGCATCATCCGCGCGGCCTTCCTGGACCGGATCCGGGCCGCCTACGACGCCCGGCCGGACCTGCCGAGCCTGCTGTCCGACGAGACGTTCGCGCGGGAGATCGCCGACGCCCAGGACGACTGGCGCGAGGTGCTGATCGCCGCGACCCGCCAGGGTGTGCCCACCCCCGGTTTCGCGGCCGCCCTCGCCTACTACGACGCCCTGCGCGCCGAGCGCCTGCCCGCCGCCCTCACCCAGGGCCAGCGGGACTTCTTCGGCGCCCACACCTACCGCCGCGTCGACCGCGACGGCTCCTTCCACACGCTGTGGGGCGGGGACCGCGCGGAGGTGACGGCCTAGCCGGCGAGCAGGTCCGCGGACGGGGGGACGCCGCGCCGGGCCTGTCGTGCGCGCGGTGAATCCCCGCGGTGGGAGAGGAGACGGTGGGCGCCCGCCCGTCAGGTGGGCGCCCACCGTCTGCTTGTCCGGGGGCCGGGCGGCCGGAGGTCCGAGCGGCCGGAGGATCCGGGGGTCCAGGCGACCCGGGGGTCCGGCTGCCGAGTGGGTTCGCGTACCAGGGCGGCCGGGGGTTCGCGCGATCGTTCGCACGTCTGATTGTTCGCGTCTCCCGGGGATGTGCCCCTGCCCGCCCGTGGGCCTCCCACCCGCGGGACCCACGCCGGTGGGCCTCACGCCCGCCTCAGGTGAGGGGCGGGCCCGGCTCCGGACTCGGCACGGGTTCCGGCCCCGGCGGGATCGGGGACGGGGAGGGTTCCGGCGGCGGGCCGGGGTGGGGGCCCGGAGGCGGCGTCGGTACGGGGCCCGGGGGCGGACCGGGAGGTGCGGGCGGCTCCGGCACCGGAGACGGCTCCGGCGGCGGGACCGGGTGCGGGGGTTCCGGCTCCGGGCCGGGCGCGGGCCCCGGTCCGGGTCCCGGAGTGGGCCCGGGCGGTACGGGGTCGGGGTACGGGTTCGTCATGGCGTCCTCCGGCAGTCGGTCGACGTCGGCTCTGGACTACTCCCCCCCTACCCGACACCCGCGCCCCCAGTCACCCGGCGGCGCGACCGCCGGGACCCGGGTGGCCGCAACCGGCCACCCCGCCCCACGCCGCCCGCGCCGCCGCCGCGAGTCCCGGGCCGGTTGCGGCGAGGACCGGGACCGGAGTCGTCGCCGCCTGCCGTGCCGCGGCCATGGAGACCTGGGCGAGGACGATCACATCCGCGTCCGCTGCCGTGACGGCGTCCACCGCCGCGGCGACCTCACGGACGTACCCGTCGCCGTCGCCCGCCTCGAAGCGGACCCAGGCGCCGTCGGCGAGACGGGTCCGCACCGTGACGGGACGCCCGGCGCGGCGGGCCTCCTCCTCGATCAGCGCGACGGTCGGAGCGAGGGTGCTCGCCACCGTGGCGACGACCACGACCCGCGGGCCCGCCGCCACCGCCGCGGCCGCCATCGGACGGTCGACGCGGAGCACCGGGACACCCGCCCCGGCGCCGACCGCCTCCGCGACGCCGCCGAGGGTCGAGCAGGTGCACAGCACCGCCCGCGCCCCGTCGGCGACGGCGCGGCCGATCAGCTCGCGGACCGCGCCCGCCACCGCGTCGGGTCCGTCCCGGCGGGCCCTCGCGAGCAGGTCCTCGTCGACGAAGTGCCGCAGTTCCAGAGCCGGATGGGCCTGGTCGCGCAGGGCGTCGAAGACGGGCACGTGCACCGGGGAGGTGTGCAGCAGGGCGAGCACCGTCAGCCCGCCGGCACGGCCTGGGGGCTGCGCTCCTGGTCGGTGCCCGGCACCGGCGCCGACGGGTCGGCACCCAGCTCCACGATCCGGTTGTCGCCGTCCACGTGGACCACCCGGGGCTTCAGCGTCCGCGCCTCGGCGTCCGTCACCTGGGCGTAGCTGATGAGGATCACCAGGTCACCGGGGTGGACGAGGTGCGCGGCCGCGCCGTTGATGCCGATGACCCCGGACCCGCGCTCGCCCTCGATGACGTACGTCTCCAGGCGGGCGCCGTTGGTGATGTCGACGATGTGGACCAGCTCACCGGGCAGCAGATCGGCCGCGTCGAGCAGATCGGCGTCGATCGTCACCGATCCCACATAGTGCAGGTCGGCCTGGGTGACGGTGGCGCGGTGGATCTTGGACTTGAACATGGTACGCAGCAATTTGGACTCCTGGAAGACGGCTCCCCGCCGGCTTTCTGCAGGTCAGGGGCGCCCTTCACTGTACAACGGCAGGTCTTCGACTCGAAGACTTTTCCGGAACATCGTGCGCCGTGGGGCGCAGGCTTCCCACGCGCGCGATCTGCGCGAAGGAGGCTGCCGCGAAGCCGTCAACCGGGAGCACGTACGGAAGACTGCACTGGACCGATGCTGGTGGGATGCCCTGCGGACCGGCACACCGCGTCATTCCGAGTCATTCCGAAGGAATGCGGAACTCGAATTCGGGACGGTCCCACATCACGGCGGGCGGGTTGGCGAGCGCGGTCCCGCTCCGCACTGCACCGACGCGGTGGTAGAAGCCCTTCGCGGGAAGATGGGACACGACCTTGACACGGTCGAGCCCGGCGGCACGGGCCTCGGACCGCATGTGCGCGACGAGCAGACGTCCAATGCCCCGTCCCTGCGCGTCGTCGGCGACGAACAGCAGGTCGAGCTCCGGCGGGGAGAGGACGAGGGAGTAGAACCCCAGGACCCGGCCTCCGGGCTCGTCGGCGCCGACGGCTACGAAAGCACGATGGGCCTCGATGTAATCGGGACCGACCCGGTAGCCCGCGACGGCGGCCGCGTACTTGCCCTCGTAGGCGCCTGAGCCACGCACGAGCCGCGTAAGCCGCTTGGCATCCCGCGCGACGGCCCTCCGTATCGTGACCGGCTGGCTGATCGGGGAAGGGCGTGGACTCATCGAGGGAGTATGTCGCACCAGGGGATGCCTTCGTGCGGCGGGTCGTGTCGCAGACCGGTGCCGTCCTCGGCGTACAGCGCGAGGACTGCCCACGCAGGCGCTCGTGGCCGTAGGTCCAGGCAAGGCAAGGCAAGGCAAGCGGACACCGACGGGCCGAATGCTGACCATTTGCTGATCTGGAGGCGGCGACCAGCGCCCCGACCTGCGGAAACAGTTTCCGCCCCGATTTCATGGAACGGAGAAACCAGCAGGTGAGCGGCTCACCGGCACGGCACGGCCGTCGGGGAATGCAGGCTGGAACTCACCGTACGAGTCAGCCCGGCCGGCTGATTCGAGAGGGGTTGTCGAACCGACGAGCACGCGCAGGAGGCCCTGTGGCCGCCGTTGTACGTGGCGGGTCCGTTTCGGCTACCCGGGTGCCGCGTCAACCGTCACCCTGCTCGATGTCCAGATGGATCGGACCTCGAAGAACGGCGCTGGGCCGGTACGGCGGCGGGTCGGCGACCAGCCTGGGGCGGTCGAGCCGGCGTACCAGCTCGGTCAGAGCGATCTGGGTTTCCCGCCGGGCCAGCGGGCCGCCGAAACACAGGTGGATGCCGCTGCCGAACCCCAGGTGCTGGTTGTCATGCCGATCCGGGTCGAAGTGGTCCGGATCGTGGAAGCGCTTCGGATCGCGGCTGCCTGAGGCCAGCATGAGCATGATCTGCGAGCCCTGAGGGATGACGGTGTCGGCGACGGTGACGTCGCTGTACGCCACCCGCCAGGGAATGATGTGCACGGGGGGCTCGTAGCGCAGCAGTTCCTCGACCAGCGGCACGACGAGGTCCGGTTCGTCGCGCAGTCGCCGCAGCACTTGCGGGTGGCGGAGCAGCGTCAGCATGCCGTTGCTGATGAGGTTGACGATGGTCTCATGGCCGGCGATGAGGAGCAGTCTGGCGGTGGCGACGATTTCGGCGTCGGCCATCCGACCGTCGGGCCCGTCGTCGTTGGCCAGCCGTGACAGCAGGCCGTCTCCCGGCCGGCCGTGGCTCTGTTCCACCAGCTCGCCGAGGCACTGGCGCAAGTCCTTGCGGGCCTGTAGGCCCCTGTCCAGTTTCTCCTTCGGGTCGGTCTCGGGGTTGTAGTCGACCGAGTTCATCAGATCGCTCACCCAGCGGTGGACATTCGGTTCGTCCTCGCGTGGCACGCCGAGCAAGCGACAGCTCACGGTCACGGGGAACGGGAAGGCGAAATCATCGACGATGTCGATCTGCTCCTTGCCCACCAAATCGTCGATCAGGCTGCCGACGGTGGCGGTCAGGAAGCCTTCGAGTCCGGTCACCAGCCCAGGGGTGTGCGGGGGGCCGAAGTGACGCATCGCCATACGCCGCAGGCGATCGTGCTCGGGCGGGTCCATGTGGATGAACGACGACGTGGCCGCTTCCTCGGCTGGGGGCATCGGACGCGACAGATTGCGCAGGTCGGAACTCAGATGCGGGTCATTCAGCAGGTCCGTGATCTCACGATGGGTGCTGATGACGTAGCTGCCGTCCTCCTGCCGAGCCACCGGCGTCTTGCGCAACTCGGCATACAGCGGGTAGGGGTCGGCCCGGGCGGAATAGTCGAAGATCCGTTCCAGCGTGCCAGGCGTCCCGGTCGTGGTCCTCTGGCCTTCCTCCCGCCGATGCTGGTGCACGGCCGTGGCGCGGCGCTCACCCGGGTCATGCCCTGTGACGACCACCGTGGCACTCTGCGCGAGCAGGGCGGGGCCGGGGAAGTCGACGGGCACGGGTCTCATGTCGGCCGGCTGGTCCGGCGTGGGGCAGGGAGGCGGGAAAGGTGCGGCCGTCTCGATCAGCCTTCGGTAGTGGTCCAGCCACTTGCCGTTGTCGAAGCTCACCGCAGCCGTGACGCGGCCCCGATAGCCGTATGCGGTGACGAAACGGTGGTCGTCCAGCGATCCCTGGGCGACGACCACCTCGTCGGCGAAGGTCGGCACGCCGACGGACTTGATGTTGACGCCGAACTGGATCGACCAGAACAGCGGGATGGACAGGTGGGGCCGGCGGTCCGCCTGGGCGCTGACCATGTTGTGCGCCGCGACCTCTGCCTGCTCGACGGCGTTGGCCCAGTGCTCCAGTGAGATGAACCGGTTTTCGTAGATGGGGTTCGGGCAACGTGCCACGTCTCCCGCGGCGAAGACGTCGTCGGTGACGCGGCCGTTGATGTCGAGGGCGCGGCAGTGCGTGTCGCAGGTGACTCCCCATACGCCCGCCGCCAGTCCCGACTCCCGCAGCCACTCGGTGTTGCGGATGCTCCCGAGTGCCACCACCGCCACATCGGCGTCGACCGTACTGCCGTCCTCGAAGTGAGCACGGCGAAACCGTCCCTGCGCGTCGCCCTCCAGCCGGGCGACCTTGACACCGCACCGGAGGTCGACACCGTGAGCGCGCTGCATGTCGGCCGCAACCTCACCGATCACGGCGCCGAGCGCCCCCGCCAGCGGGGCCGGCGCGAGTTCGGCGACGGTCACCGGGATGTCCCGCTCGCGGCAGACGGAGGCGATCTCGGAGCCGGTGAATCCCGCACCGATGACCAGCACCCGGGAGGGCCCGGCGGCGAGGGCCCGCTGCAGGCTCTCGGCATGCTCGCGTGTACGTACGACGAACACTCCGTCCAGGGCCGCCTCGGACTCGACGAACCACGGGCGGGCCCGTGCCCCGGTGGAGATCAGCACCCGGTCGAAGGGAATCTCGCGTCCGTCGGCGAGACGCACGTGGTTCGTCGCGAGGTCCAGCCCGCCGGCGGGCACGCCCAGCAGCCACTCCGCGTCGATGCCACGACGGCGGGGCAAAGGGGTGCCCCCGGCCGGCACCCACCCGGTCAGTACTTGCTTGGACAGGGGAGGCCGGTCGTAGGCCTCACCCGACTCGTCACCGATCATGGTCAACGATCCGGTGAAACCCTCGTCGCGCAGGGTCTCCGCGGCCCGCAGCCCCGCCAGCGAAGCCCCGACGACCACGATGCGGCCGTCGCGCTTGAACGCACGCAGGTTGTCGGCACCGGTCATGACGGCGACGCCTCCGCCGGTGCGTGCCGCGCCTCCGACTGGTCGACCAGGATCGCCTGGACCGGGCAGGCCGCAGCGGCGCGTAGCACCTGGTCGCGCTGGGCGTCGTCGGGGTTCGGGTCGTACAGGAGCGCTTCCTCACCGTGCATCCGGAACGCCTCCGGAGCCAGGAACGCGCACTGCGCATACCCCGCACATCGGGAAAGATCAACGACGACTTTCATCCCGACCTCCACAGGGAGTGGGAACTGCGGACCCTCAAGCCGGCACCGCTCCGGCGCGCAGGAAGGATCCGGCCGCTGCCCACCCCTGCGAAGGGCGGGAGGTGCACCGTGCGCGTCGGGTAGGCATGGAGAAAATTGATGACCGCGGCTCAGGCGATCGGCGCCTGACTAGGGACGTATCCCTGGTGTGGCTGCGCTCCGGTGACGCCAGCACCGCTCTCTTGGATTGCCGTTTCGGCGGAAACCGTGTGGCTCGGTACGCCGGAAGAACGTCACGAAATCAGCGTAACAGCGGCATCGATACCGGCGAGTCCGATGGCCCGGGACACGAACGCCTGACATCCAACATCGACATCAACGACGCTGGACAGCGGCGTGCCGTGGTGCAACGGAGCACGGCGGGCAACGCCTGCCTCGGCGAGCCTGTCGACCTCGCGTGCACAGTAACGTGATCAAATAGGGCATGGCATCGTCCTGGACTGGTAATCGGGTACGCCTGCGCGCTGTCGAGCCCGACGACTGGACGGCGTTCGCGCGTTTCGCCGACGATGACGGGCCGCGAGGGGGCCGGCTGGATCTGCCGAGGTCTGCCGAGAGCTACCGTGCCTGGGCGCGGGAGCAGGCCGTTGCCGAGTGCGATGACGACCGCTTCCGGTTGGCGGTCGAAGCGACGGCCACGGGAGAGCTGGTCGGTACCGTCGGCTCACATCGCACCGGCCCTCGCTCAGGCTGGTTCGAGTTCGACATCACCATCAGCGCCGACCACCGGCGCAAGGGCTACGCGACCGAAGCCGTGGTGCTGCTGCTGCGCTTCATGTTCGCCGAGCGGCGCTATCACAAATGCCTGGCGGCGGTCTTGGCCCCCAACGAGGCATCGCTGGCACTTTTTCGTGGGCTCGGCTTCACCGAGGAGGGGCGCTTGCGGGAACACGTCTTCTTCGCCGGTCGGCACCACGACCTCGTCATGATGGGCATGCTCGTCAACGAGTTCGACCGGCGACACACGATGAGCGAACCATGAGCCGGTGATCCGAGCGCGTGTGGAGTCGCACTCGGGCTTGATCGACGTTCGTCGTTCGCGGGTGGGGGCGGCCTGCCACCGAAAGCAGGACTGCCCTCAGCCGCGCGAGGTGGCACGCAGGTGCAGGCCGGCGGTTGCGAGACCTTCGAAGGTGGTGACCCGGTAGCCGGGTTCCCCGCCGGGGGGCTCGTTCAAGTGGTAGCGGCGGGCTGTCTGCGCGGTCATGAGTGTGAGCATGGCCATGGCCAGAGCGGCTCCCTCGCAGGCGTGGGGCCCGGTACCGAAGCCGAGGAAGACCCCGGGTTTCGCCGACGAGCCCGAATCGTCGAGCCAGCGTTCGGGCCGGAACCGGTCCGGTTCGGGGTGTTCCCGTGCGTCGCGGTGGGCGGTGTAGGGGCAGACGAGAACGGTGGATCCGGCGTCGATGGTGTAGTCGGCGAGCTGAGTCCGTCGCGGGGCGCGCCGGCTGAGCAGCCAGCTCGGGGGATGCAGTCGGAGCACTTCGCGTACCAGCGCCTGGGTGTATCGCAGGTCGTCGAGGTGGGTGCTGGTCGTCGTGGCCGGGTCGGCGGGCAGCAGGGCGGCTTCGGCCGCGACGCGGTCCGCGGCCTGGGGGTATCGGGCCAGGTGGAGCAGGATCCATCCGGCTGCCCGGGAGGGTGTCTCGAAGGTGGCGACGGTGATTCCGGGGAGGGTGTCGAGGATGACTTCTTCCGACAGTGGGCCGTAGCGGGAGGAGGGCCGGAGCATCTGTCCCAGCACGTCGTCACCGAGCTCGCCCGATGAACGGCGTCGGCGCACGATGGGCCGCAGAGCGTTGGTGAAGGCGACCTGCCGCCGTGTGCGGAACCGCCGTGCCGGTGTGGGGACCCAGCGCGGCCACACCCAGTGCGAGGGTCGTACGAGCACCTCCCGGGCCACGAAGAGTTGCCAGGCGAAGGGCAGCAGGGCGGGAGCGTCTTCGGAGAAGAGGTAGCGCACGCCGATCTCCGCCAGGACGGGCCGGACCAGGGGCAGAATCTCGACGTCCCGGCCCGTGGGCCACTGATCGGCGAATCGAGCGGTCCCGGGCGCGATCTCACCGATCCGGGCCGCAACCGCCTGCGGGCGAAATCCGCGCATGCGGGCAGCGCGAGCGTGCGCCCGCTCCTCGGGCATCGGCACTGCGCCGGCCCGCTTCAACGGCGGGAAGAGGGGCGAGGACGGCTTGGGGAAGTCCTGCGCGCGGCGCAGGACCGCTTCACACACCCCGGCCGTAGCGGTTACGTAGACACCCGGCTCCAGCTGCCAGACGTCCCCGCACTCGTCAGCGCCACGGCGCGCCAGTGCCAGCCGGTCGCGGCTCCAGGCCGCGAAGCTGCCTCCGGGCAACCGCGGCGGCTCGTTCACTCGGCCCATGGGATCGCCCCTGACTTCTCGTACCAGTCAGGCCGGCCGATGTCGTCGGCAGCGCGGCCAGGAGCCGGCGGGAGCCCGGGGGCACCCGCCGTACGTCTGGTCACACCCTGGCGTCGCCGGTGTGCGTGCCCCAGTCGTGGGCCCCGTACGCACCGTAGTTGCGGGTGAAGGACAACTTGGCGAGCAGCTTGGCGATCATGAGGCACTCCTCTCGCTTGCCTTCAGCACCATGTGCCGTACGTTCACCTTTTCACACTTGGCGCATATATTGCATTTTAGGACATCTGCCGTACACATGGATGCAAGGCGCGTGCTTGCGGGCCGGCCCCCAGCCGGCCGACGTCGCCCCGGTGCCGGCCGTCAGTGCCGCCCCCGGCCGCGAGGTGTGGCGGCGCCTGAGGCGTGGCACGTGATCAGCCGTCCCCGCGCTCGGCCTTGTCGCCCCGAGGAGCGCCGGCCCGAGTGGACGCAGAGCGTGGCGGGCCGGTGATCAGGTAGCCGACGAGCGCGGCCACGGCGCCGACGGCCTCGGCGATCGCGCTGGCGGTCTTGCTCGGCCCCCAGAACGGCTCGTACATGTTTGGCAGCGGACCGAGCGTGCCCACGTTCACGAACTGATAGAGCAGCACGGCACCCAGGGCGGAAACGGACACCAGGAAGGCGAACGCCCACACCGGCCGCCGGCGACCGAGGAGCAGGACCAGCAGCGCGGCCAGGGACGCCACGGCGGCTTCGAGGCGGAACAACGTGCCCTGGCTGATCTGCTGCCCGACCCGGTCGTACGGAGCGGCGAGGCTGGCGTGCACATAGGCGTTCACGGCCAGTGCGGCCGCGGTCACCACTTGGAGCAGCACGCGCACGACCGTGCGCCTGCTGATGGCGGTGCGGTGCGGGCGGCCGCCGGGCCCGGGAGCCATCGCTACTGCCCGGTCGCGGTCGCGGCGGCGCTGCCGGGGAGCGGTGACGCCGGGCCGTGCCCGCCGACCTGGAGGTGGGTGTCCATGCTGAGTTCCCGGTGTCGATGAAGCACCCCAGTTCGTAGGTGCCGGCCTGGAGGGTGACGGTGAGCCGCGCCTGGCGGCACTTCACTCCGTCGCGGGCGGGGCGCGGAGATCCGAAGCAGTGCACGGCCGTGTTTGGCCGGCCTCTCTTCCGCGACAAGACTGGCCCACGTTCCGGGCCGCGCCAACGCCGACACTCTCCGTGGGCGGGCCATCACCCGATCGGGCCGCCGCGGCCACCCTCGGCAGTGAAAGGGCCGCAGCCCGGACCACGGCGAGTGACCGGGCGGCCTGATGCGGAAACGGTCGCGTCATTCGGCCGGGGCACCGAGTACCGCCCACACCGCGCGCGACACCCGCTCCGGGGTCGCCCCGGGCGCCGGCGCGGGCAGGAGGACATGGCTGAGGGTCAGCCGCACCGCCAGGTCGGCCGCTTCGGCCCGCCGGTCCTCCTCGACGTCGGGCACCACCTCGCTCAGCCATCCGGCGAGCAGCCGCCACGCACTGGAGTAGACCGGCTCGGGCCTGCTGGTGAGGAACGGCAGCAAGGCATCCGTACCGCCGCGTGTCGCAGCCAGTACCGCGTGAATGAAAGGGTTGTCACCCGCCTCCGCCAGCACGTGGGCCACCGCCGCCTCCAGTGCGGAGCGCGGGTCGTCCTGGTGTTCCTCGAGCACCACGGCGAGCCCGAGCAGGAACGCCTCCGTCTCGCGCTGCACCAGCGCCCGGCCGATGCCCGCCCGGTCGCCGAATTCCTTGTAGATGGAGGGTCTGGACACCTCTGCGCGCAGTGCCAGGTCCGCCACCCGGACCTTGTCCCAGCCGCCCTCCGCCGCGAGCGCCCTGGCCTCCGACAGCACCCGTTCACGCATCTGTTTGCGCCAGGCCACTCGCGGTGGATCGGGCGGTCCTTGCGGACCCGGGGAGCGACGATCAAGAGACACAGACATGAGGCAAGTCTGCCAGCAGTGAAATGACGGTCAGTCAGAATATTTACTCGGCGCCTCCTTTGTCAGCGGCGGCAGGACCTGGCACCGTCAGTGGCCCTCCATACGCGCTTTCACCGGCTTTCTGCGTGACCGGCGAGAGCGCGCCCGAGCAGCGCCCTGAGGGAGTCCTGATGCAGTCAGTGCCGAACGACGCCCACCCCTGGCAGGACCGCAAACGCCCACTGTGGCTGCTCGCACTCGCGGTACCGACCCTTCCCTTCCAGGCCGGAGCACTGGCCTCCGTCACCGGCGTCGGCGCGTTCTGGTGGTGGGGACCTTTCTTCGCGTTCGTGTTGGTCCCCCTGTTCGACCTGGTGACCGGCCTCGACAGCAACGCCAATCCTCCGGAGGAGGTGATGGCGGCCCTCGAGGCCGACCGTTACTACCGCTGGTGCACCTACCTCTATCCGCCCCTGCAGTACGGCGCTCTGACATGGGCGTGCGGCGAGTGGAGCGCCGGGCACCTGTCCGTCGCCGACAGCCTGGGACTGGCGGTGACCACGGGCGTGGTGGCCGGGGTGGCGATCAACACCGCGCACGAACTCGGCCACAAGCGCGAGGAGCTGGCACGGCGGCTGAGCCGTCTGGCACTCGCCCAGAGCTGCTACGGGCACTTCTACGTCGAGCACAACCACGGCCACCACATCCGGGTGGCCACTCCCGAGGACCCCGCCAGCAGCCGCATGGGCGAGGACTACTACCGGTTCCTGCTCCGGTCCGTGTGGGGCAGTCTCCGCTCCGCCTGGCACCTGGAACAGCGCCGGCTCAGCCGGCGGAAGCGGCCGGTCCTCAGCGCACACAACGAGGTCCTGACCGCCTGGTCTCTTTCGGCGGTACTTTTCACCACGCTCACAGCGGCGTTCGGCCTGCGGGTCCTGCCCTACCTGCTGCTGCAGGCCGTGCTCGGCTTCTGCCTGCTGGAGGCGGTCAACTACCTGGAGCACTACGGTCTCCTGCGGCAGCGCCGACCGGACGGCCGCTACGAGCGAGTGGCCCCCCGGCACAGCTGGAACAGCAACAACACCGTCAGCAATCTGTTCCTCTTCCAGCTCCAGCGCCACTCGGACCACCACGCCAACCCGCTGCGCCGCTACCAGACACTGCGCCACTTCGACGAGGCGCCGCAACTGCCCTCCGGCTACGCATCGATGATCGTGCTCGCCCTGCTCCCGCCCCTGTGGCGGCGGGTGATGGACCCGCGGCTGAAGGGGCACTATGACGGTGACCTTTCCCGGGCCAACCTCCATCCGCGCCTGCGTCACCGCCTCATCGCGCGGAAGAACGCGGACGCCGCACAAGCCGAGTCCATTTAGGAGAAGCGACAACCGGCTTTTGCCTGGGCCCGCACAGGACCCGGGGGCGGCGCCGACGCCGCCCGGCCGCGATCCGTCCGTCAGCGCCGCGCTGCTCCGACCCGCCCGTCGGCGCGGTGCTCCGACCCGCCCGTCGGCGCGGTGGCCACGGCGTTAGGCTCGGCGACGTCGACTGTGATCACCCCGATACGGTCGCCCGCGGGAAGGAAGAAACGGACAGTATGGCCACTGGCGCAATGGCGGACAGGATCCGTCACAAGCTGGGCGACCTCAGCCCCGCCGAACGCAAGGTCGGACGCGTCCTGCTGGCCGCCTACCCGTCCGCCGGTTTCGAGACCGTGGCCACCATCGCCCAGCGCGCGCACGTCAGCGCGCCGACCGTGCTGCGGTTCGTGTCCCGCTTCGGCTTCCGCGGGTTCCCCGAGTTCCAGGCGGCCCTGCGCGCCGAGCTGGAGGAGCGCAACGCCTCACCGTTGTCGCTGTACGACACTCCCGGCTACGGCCGCCCGGTCGACGAGGGAGCCGATCAAGGGAGCTTGCTCAGCAGGGTGGGCCGTATCTTCCCGAGCGAGGTAGCCAGCACCCTGGCGGAACTCCCTCCGCACGACCTCGACCAGGCGGTTCGCCTGCTCGCCGACCCCAAGCTGCGCGTCACCCTGGTCGGCGGCCGCTTCACGCACCTGCTCGCGCGGTACCTCGGCCTGCACCTGATGCAATTGCGCGAGGGCGTGAGGTTCCTGCCCGACCGTGCCGTGGAACGCACCGCGGCCCTGGCCGCGCTCGGCCGCCGCGACCTTCTGGTGCTCTTCGACTACCGGCGCTACGAGGACGACAAGGTCGCGATGGCCGAACTCGCCCGGGAGCGGGGCGGGAAGACTCTGCTGTTCACCGACACCTGGCTCTCCCCGGTGGCCGGGCGGGCGGACGTCGCGCTGCCGTGCCGGGTGACCGCGCCCTCCCCCTACGACAGTCTCGTGCCGACCCTCGCCGTCATCGAGACGGTCGTGGCCGGAGTCGTCGAGTCCCTGGGCGAGGAGGCCCACGACCACCTGCGCCGGGCCGAGGACGTCGCCCAGCGCATCGGACTGATCTGAGCGACGCCTGCCCGGCACTCCGAGTCCACCTCCGGTGCGAGGCCGCACCGAGGCTCTGCCGGGAGCCGCGGTGGCCGTCCCGAGCGCCGGCCTCTCGTCAGGAGCGGAGGGGCTGCCGTCCGGCCGCCGCGGGAGCGGATTCGCGGTGGAGGAAGGCGTCGAGGAGGTCGCCGACGGGGTGGTCGGCCTCGGCGGGGTGACGCAGGGCGACCGTGGGATCGACGGTGTAGCGGTTGCGGCGGCCGACGCGGGCGCGGGTGAGGTATCCGGCGGCTTCGAGATCGGCGACGATCAACTGCACGGCGCGTTCGGTGATGCCGATGGCGTTGGCGATGTCGCGCAGGCGGACATCGGGGTCACGGGCGACGTGCAGGAGCACGCGGGCGTGGTTCGTCAAGAACGTCCACTGGGTGGCGCGGGCGGCGGGAGACGTGCTCATGTACTCACATCGTACGAAGCAGAATTCGCATGTCCAGACTCAGGCGAAGAAGTATTGACGAAAATATTTTCGCGTAATAGTTGACGGGTCTCCACGGGCCAAGTAACCCTATAAGGGACAAAAGCACCCAGAACAGCGGAAAGGGTGTTCATCGTGGCCCCTCAGCCCCTCCCCCGAACCGCCGCCGTCACCAGCCCCGTCAGGCCACTGTCCCTGCCACGCCCGGTGACCGCCCTGTTGACCGGCTCCGTCCAGGACATCGCCGTCGTCGACACCGCGGTGCGGCTCGCAGCCCCCCGTCGGGCGCCACTGCTGCTGATCGCCGCGCTTCCCGATCACGCCCAGTCGCCCACCAGCGCGAAGGCGGACGCGATTGCCGCCCGCGTGGTGCTGGGACGGGTGTTGCCACGAGTACGCGACGCGGGGCTCGAACACATCTCCGTCGCCCACCGGAACACGCTGCGGGGGACCCGCCTGCGGGCGGCCGGGGCCGTGCTGGACGTGGCCGCCCGCCACCAGTCCTCTGTGGTCGCGGCCGCGACCCGGGGCCCCGCCGGGCTGGACGCCCACACCCTGACCGAGGCATCGGCCCTGCGCTGCGGACCGTTCGTGCACTCCGTCACTCGTGCCGAGGTCGGCCCGTTGCCGCCTGTGCGACTCCGGCCGACCCTCACCCGCGAAGGGGCACCCACTCCGAGCGCGGGCAGTACGTCGTCATGGACGGGCTGACGACGCTCACCCCGTGGTGGCTGCCGACGGCGGCTCACCGTGTCGTCGGCGGGCTGTGCGTCGCCTTCGCCCTCCGCCCCTCGCCTGCGTTCCGTTGCGCGGGCCGACTCCCCTGGATGCACGGCGCACCCGGGACTGGGCAGGGCGCGTGTCCTCGCCGCCTGACCGAGAAGGCCGATGAATCATGAACGACCTGTCGTTCGCCGTCCCGTTGTGGGTGTGGGGCGCGGTCACCCTGGTGATCGCCGCGATGCTCGCCGCCGACCTGATCGCACACCGCGACAACCATGTCATCGGCTTCAGGGAAGCGGCGGTCTGGAGCGCCCTCTGGATCGCCGTCGGTCTGGCCTTCGGCCTCGTCCTGCTGATGTGGCAGGGCAGCGAGGTCTCCTCCACCTACTACGCCGGGTACCTGATCGAGAAGGCGCTGTCCATCGACAACGTCTTCGTCTTCGCGCTGGTCTTCTCCTTCTTCCGCGTTCCCGACGCCTACCAGCACAAGGTCCTCTTCTGGGGGATCGTCGGGGCACTCGCCGCACGGCTGGTGTTCATCTTCGTCGGCGCCGAGCTGCTCCGGCTGTTCTTCTGGACCGCCTACCTCTTCGGCGCCTTCCTGATCTGGACCGGCTACAAGATGGCAGTCTCCAAGGACGAGGAGGTCCACCCCGACCGCAACGTCCTGGTCCGCCTGGTCAAGAAGGTCATCCCCACCGACCCGGAGTTCCACGGCGGCCGGTTCTTCGCCCGGATCGACGGACGCCGGACCGCGACCCTGCTGTTCGTGGCGCTGGTCGCGATCGAGGCCACCGACCTCGTGTTCGCCGTCGACTCCGTCGCCGCGGTCCTCGCCATCACCACCAACACCTTCCTGGTCTGGACAGCCAACGCCTTCGCCGTGCTCGGCCTGCGCAGTCTGTACTTCTGCCTGGCCGGGCTACTGCGACGCTTCTCCTACCTGCACTACGGGCTCGCCGTGCTGCTGGTCTTCGCCGGCGTCAAGCTCATCCTGTCCGAGACGCCGGTCGGCAAGCTGCCCATACCGCTGACCCTGGGCGTCATCACCGTCACGATCGCCCTGTCCATCGCCTGGTCCCTCCTCGCCACACGCGGCGAGGACAAGCGCGGTGCGGGACCCGGTGACATGAGCGGCACCGCTCCTGCCTCCGCTCCATCCCATCGGCCCGGCACCGGATCCGGCATCGGTGAGAGGCGAGCGCCCCACGACGGCAGCTCGTGACACCCCGGAACGCCCGACGCGAACCGGCTCCATCGGCCCCGCGGGCGGACGGCGGGCCGCGGACCCGTGGCGCTCAGGAAGGACGCCCTCGGGCGGCGCCCGGCGCGGCCTCGGTCACGGCCGCGGCGTGGCAGGCGACTCGACGCGGAGGCGCCGGTGGAGGGGACGAAGGAATCCGGCGGGATCAGTCACAGGCCGCCTCGACGAGCCGGCGAGCGAGGTCCTCGGTGCGACGGGCCGGGCCTCCCGGGCCGAGGACCGCGGCAGTGGCGTAGGCGCCGTTGAGGACGAGCAGGAGTTCGTCGGCGAGCTGCTCGGGGTCCGAGGCCCCGGCGTCCACCGCGAGCTCGCGCATCCAGTCGCGGACCTGCTGCTTGTGGGTGACCGCGACCTGGTTGGCGGTGTGCTCCGGGTCGGGGAACTCGGTGTGGGTGTTGAGCATGGGGCAGCCGCGGAAAGTGGGCAGCTGAGTGTTCTCGGTGACGACCGCGAAGATCGCGAGCAACTTCTCCCGTGGGTCGTCCAACCGGTCGGCGGCCTCCCGCATCCGCTCGAACCAGGCATCGGCGCGGTCCTGGACGTACGCGGTGGCGAGGGCGTCCTTGGTGGGGAACTGCCGGTAGACGGTGGCGTTGCCGACTCCGCTCGCCTTCACCACGCAGTCCATACCCACCGCACGGATGCCGTGGCGGTAGTACAGGCCGGTCGCCACGTCCAGGACGTGACGCCGGTTCTCCTCCGCCGTCCTGCGTGCCATGTTCCGCCTCCCTGCGGTTCCCTCGGGCAGCCGGTGCGGATCGCCGCGCCGCGCGTCCGCTCGGCCCCTTCTCCGCTTCCCGACCCTTTCGAGACCCAGTTTGACAGACGGATCGTTCCGTCACAAACTCAGTGACGGAACGATCCGTCACATCTTGCGGAGCGGTTCCTTCTGTCGCAGCTCCCTCTCGCCCGAACGGAATGAACACCCATGAGCACTGTCCACAACCTTTCCGGCCGGCACGTGGTCGTCGTCGGCGGTACGTCCGGGATCGGCCTGGCCGTGGCCGAGCACGCCGCCGCGGCGGGTGCCCGCGTCACCGTGGCCGCCCGCACGCCCGGCCGCGCGCCCGCGCTGCCCGCCGGGGTCACGGCCGAGCAGGTGGACCTGACGTCGACCGACTCGGTCGAGGCCCTGTTCGACCGAGTCGGCACCTTCGACCACCTGGTGCTGTCCGCCGGGCCCGGCGCCATGGGCAGCGTGCGGGAGCTGGCGTCCACCGACGCGCGGACGTTCATGGACATCAAGTTCTGGGGCTACTACGACGCCGTGCGCGCCGCGGCGGACCGGATCGCCGAGGACGGCTCGATCACCCTGCTCGGCGGCGGTGCCAGCCGCAAGCACGCACCGGGGCGTCCGATGATGGCGGCGATCAACGCCGCGATCGAGGCGTTCGGCAAGGCCAACGCCATCGATCTGGCCCCGGTCCGGGTCAACGTCATCGCCCCCGGCCTGGTCGACACCCCCGCCTACGCCGCCCTGCCCGACGAGATGCGCCAGGGCATGCTCGCCGGTTACGCCGCCTCCGTCCCGGCGGGCCGGGCCGGGCTCCCGGAGGACGTCGCCTCCGCGGCGCTGTTCCTGATGACCAACACCTACGTCACCGGAACCGTGATCGACATCGACGGCGGCGTGCAGGTCAGCTGACCCCGCACCCCGGAGGCGCGACGACCGTGCCCCGCCTCCGGGCCGCATCGAGTAAGGAACTCGCACGTCATGAGCGGCACCGCCTAGCGCCGGGACCAGCCGTGCACGCCCTGCAACCCGTTCTCGCAGTCGACGTCCTCCTGATGCTCGCCGCCTGCGCGCTCAGCCTGAGACTGCGCCGCCCCACGGCCGCCTGACCACCACCGTCACCGACCACCCGTCACAAGAACCCGCCAAGAGAAGGAAACACTCCATGTCCTCCATCAAGACCGCCGTCATCGGCTCCGGCGACATCGGCCGCACCCTCGCCACCCGATTCACCCAGGCCGGACACACCGTCACCTTCGGCGCCCGCGACCCGCGCAAGCAGGAACTGGTCGACCTCGCGGGGCGGATCGGCGCCCGGGTCACCGGGATCGACGACGCCATCGACTCCTCCGACGTGATCGTGTGGGCGATCAACGGCGCCGCCATGGCCGACGCGATCCCCGCGCACGGCAGCCGTCTGGACGGCAAGACCGTCGTCGACGCCACCAACAACATCGGCGCCGTGTCCCTCAACAGCCTCGACCTGGTCCACCGGTACGCGCCGAGCGCACGCCTGTACCGCGCCTTCAACAGCCTCGGCTGGGAGAACTTCGCCGATCCCCGCTTCGGGGACACCACCGGCGACATGCTGTACAGCGGCCCCACCGGTGACTCCCAGCAGACCGTCGAGACCCTCATCGAGGCCACGGGCCTGCGTCCCCTCCGCGTCGGCGACAACGACAAGATCAAGATCGTGGACGACTTCGTCGCCCTCTGGTTCACCCTCGCCTTCGAGCGCGGCATGGGCCGCGACCTCGGCTTCAAGATCCTCACCCGCTGACCCTGTCCTCAAGCCGCGAGCCCCTCACCGGGTTGCCTCGTGCCGTCATCGGCGCGGCTCACCCGGTGCTGTCCGACCGATCACGAGAAGGACCCCACACCATGGCCACACTGCTCCACCTCGACTCCGCGCTGTACCCGGAGGGCTCCGCCTCCCGCGACGTCACCGCCGCCTTCCGCCGGGAGTGGGAGAGCCAGCACCCCGACGGCACGGTGATCTACCGGGACCTCGCCGCCGAACCGCTGCCCCACCTGGACCTGCGGGGCGCGATCGCCGGCTTCTCCGACCCCGCCGTCCACACTCCCGAGCAGGCCGCCGCCTACGCGCTGCGCGACCAGCTGGCCACAGAGCTGGAACAGGCCGACGCCCTCCTCATCGGCGCCCCCATGTACAACCTGACGATTTCCTCCACCCTCAAGGCGTGGCTGGAACAGGCGCTCATCATGGGCCGCACGGGCGGCGACAACCCCTCAGCCGCCGGCACCCCGGCCGTGGTCGTCGCCAGCCGGGGCGGCTCCTACGCACCGGGCACCCCGCGGGACGGCCTCGACTTCGTCGTCCCCTACCTGGAGAAGGTGCTGACCGTCGGGATGGGCCTGGAGGTGGAGTTCATCGTCCCGGAGCTCACCCTGGCCCATGCCGACCCCGCCATGGCCCACCTGGTCGACCTCGCCGAGGCCTCCCGCACCAAGGCGCTCGAGGACTCGGTCGCCAAGGCCAAGGCGCTCGCCGCCCGCTTCGCCTGATCCCACGCCCCCGTGTGCCTGCCCCGGTGCCGGGCCCCGGCCGGCACCGGGGCTGCGCGCGCAGCAGCTCAGCCTCCTTCCGGGCCGGCGGGCCGGGCTCCTCGGCCGGTCGTGTCAGACGAGTCCGACACGAGCGGCCGTGCTCTCGCTGTGCCGCATGTGACGGAGGCCGTCGTCGCCGAGCGCGGTGATCACACCGGCGACGACCGTCTCGACCACGGCGAGTGTGGGGACCAGACTGTCGTACGGCGACGGGGCGGTGACCCGGCTCGGCAGGACGACGTGCGCGTGTGCGCCGGCGGGCGAGAGCCAGGTGTCCGTGAAGACGACGACCTTGCCGCCGTTGTCCTTCGTGAGCTGGGCGATGGCGAGCTTGTCGTGCTCGTAGCGCCGGTAGTCGAAGACCACCACCACGTCGCGGCGCGTGAGCTGGGCCAGCGCGGCGGTGCGCTCGACGTCGCGTTCGGGCAGGAAGCGGACATCGTCGCGCAACTGCATGAGGTGCAGGCCGAGGTACTGGGCGATGAGATGGGTGAAGCGGCCGCCCACCAGGGTGACTCTCTTCTTGGGGTCGGCCAGAAGGGCTATGGCGCTCTCCAGGTCCGCCGCCGGGGTTTCGGCGAGTGTTTGCGCGACGGCACCGGTGAACAGCCTGCCGCTGCGCGTCATGAGCCCGGCCGGTGAACCGTCGGACGCGTTCTCCTCCACGGCCTCGTACAGGGAGAGGGGGGAGGCGTTGCGTTCCTCGAGTTCGGCGCGCAGGGCCGCCTGGAAGTCGGGGAAGCCCTGGTATCCGAGGCGGCTGACGAAACGGAGGACGGTGGGAGCGCTGACGGCGGCTCGTTCGGCGAGGGTGGCGACGGTCTCGAAGCCGCTGGACGGGTAGGCGGCCAGCAGCGCCCGGGCGACTTTGCGTTCAGCAGGGCTCAGATCGCCGAGCCTGAGGCGGATGTCGTCGGCGAGGGTGCCGGGGGCCATGGCGGTGTCCTTTCAGGGGTGCGGCACGTCGGGGTCCGGCTGCCGGTGGGGACGGGCCGTGGTTGCCGGGTGGCGGCCCGTCCCTCGCTCCCCCGGTGCCTCCGCCGGGCCGGCGTCACTGGGGTGCGACGGCGATCCACATGCCGATCAGCGTCTGCGCGGTACTGCCGTCGCTCGTCCAGGCCGAGAAGCCGGGTCTCTTCGCGAAGGTGACCCGGAAACGCGGGCCGCTTTCGTAGGTGGTGGCCGTGGCGGTGGCCTGTGCGCCGGTGGAGGCGAGCGCGCGGGCCGTGGTGCGGAAGGAGTACGGCAGGCCGGCGGGGTCGGCCGTCGAGCGGAAGACGTCCCCGTTCGCGGGTACGGGAGCCGTGGAGCCCGGAAGGAGCGGGTGCTTGCCGCTCGCGGGCAGGGGTCGGCGGTGCAGGGCGTCATAGCGGTCGCCGTCGGTGAGATAGGTGTAGCGCGCCCCGCTCAGGTTCCATCCCGCGCGACCGTCGCGAACGCGGGCGCCCCGCAGGTCGAGGACCGCGACACCGTTGGTTCCGAGGACGGTCACGTCCTCGCGTCTCGTCCCCGGGTGGTCGACGACCAGGGCCGTGTTCTCGTCGAGGGCGTAGACGCGGTCGTGGCCGGTGTCGGCGGCGAGGCGCAGCGCACGGCCTTCGCGTCCCTCGGTCCCCGTGTGGGTGTCGACGAGGCCGGAGCGCAGGAAGCCGAAGCCTCCCCCGGGCAGGTAGCCGAGCCGGGCCGGGTCCTCGAAGTAGCCCGGTGTGCTGCCGTCCCTCAGCGCCCGGTAGGAGTCGCCGCCGGTGACCATGTCGGGGCCGGAGGCGATCTGGGCGCCGGCGGAGGAGCCGGCGACGACGGCACCCCGGGCGAGTTTGGCCCGTATGGCGGCCAGGACCTTGCTGTCGGTGTGCGCGCTGCCGTGGAGCAGGGTGGTGACGTACCGGTACTGGTCGCCCCCGCCGAAGAAGAACCCGGTCATCGAGTCGACCTGGGCGACGACGGAGTCCGAGTCCGCGTTGTCGATGTGGTCCAGGTCGATCGGTATCCACTGCGCGTCGGCGGCGCCGTACTTCCTGAACAGTGAGGCGTAGTAGGCGCCGTTGCAGGCGGAGTTGCTGCACTTGTCGGGGTCGCCGGCGTCGGGGTCCTGGCTCTCGGGTACCGATGCCGCGGTGAGGACGCCGATGCGGGCTCCGGGTCCCCCCGCCCGCTTGATGATCTCGTCGTAGACCTCGGCGTTGTCCTCCTTGAGGCCGCCGCCGACGAGGACCAGTGACCCGCCGGTCGCGGCGGCGCGGGGTGCGGCCTGGGCGGACGGCACGGCGATGACGGCGAGGGCCACGGCAGTGGCGCACGCGTACGCGAGCGCGCGGCGGGACGGCCTTGCGGAAACGGTCATGGCGGCTGCTCCGGAGAGAGTGAGGGTGAGGACGGTTGCCGTGCGGGAAAACGGGCGGCGGGGCCCCGGCGGCTGGCTGATCGGCGCACGGGTCCCCCGGAGCGGTACGTGCCCGGGAGACCCGCTGCCGTCATTCAGCCTCGCGGCCGGCCGCGCCCAGGACGGCGACGAGCGCCGCCAGGAGAGCGACCCGCTGGGGAACGCTGCCGGTGTCCAGCCATTCCTGCGGGGTGTGGTCGGCGCCGCCGACGGGGCCGAGTCCGTCGAGGACCGGCACGCCCGTCCCGGCGATGAGATTCGCGTCGCCGACGCCTCCCGTAGCGGTGACGCCGATGTGGAATCCGAGGGCCGCTGCCGACCTGCTCGCTTCCTCGAACATCCGGCGGGCGGCGGGAGTGTCCTCCATCGGCGGGCACAGGTCGAGCCGTTCCACGTGCACGCTGGTACCCGGTACGGCCGGATCACGGGCGATCTCCTCGATGGCCCGCTCCGCGCGCCGGAGTCCGGCGAGGGTCGCCGCGCGTACTTCGAGGTGGAGTTCGGCCTCGGCGCAGACGATGTTGGGACGAGTGCCGGCGCGCACGACGCCGACGTTGACGGTGACCTCGTCCCAGCGGCCGTTGAGCGCCTGGAGGGCGACGACGAGGTGGGCGGCGGCGAGGGCGGCGTTGGCGCCCCGGTGGGGCTCGATCCCGGCGTGGGCGGCGCGACCGGTGACCGTCAGCCGGAAGTCGGCGACGCCTTTGCGGGCGATGACCAGGTCCCCGTTCTCGCGGGCGCCTTCGAGGCCCAGGCCGTAATGCACGCCGTCGGCGGCGTCCTCGGTGACCGCCCGGCTGGCCGGGGACCCGATCTCTTCGTCGGGGGTGGCGAGAAAGACGAGTTCGGCGTACTCGTCGACGCCGGCCTGGGCGAGGATGTCCAGGGCGGTCAGCCCCGCGACCAGGCCGCCCTTGTCGTCGCACACACCCGGGCCGTAGGCGGTGGAGCCCTCCAGGGAGAAGGGCCGTGCGGCGGCGGTCCCGTCCTCGAAGACCGTGTCCATGTGCGCGGCGAGCAGGATCCTCCGCCCGCCTTCCGCCTCGGTGAGCCGCCCCTGCTTGCGGGCGACGAGGGCGTCACCCGTGCGGCGGCCACGGACGTCGGGCAGGGGGACGCGGCGGACGCGGAACCCCAGGCGGGCGAGTCTGGCCTGCACCCGGTCGGCGACCCGGTCGACGCCGTCGGGGCTGTGCGAGCCGGAGTCGATCGCGACGAGTTCGGCGAGTTCGGACAGGTACCCGCCGAGGTGTGCGCGGGCCAGGGACATCAGCTCGTCGATGCGGGGCCGCTGCCTCGGGGGGGCGCTCACAGGACCTTGGACAGGAACGCGCGGGTGCGCTCCTGCTCCGGTTCGACCAGGACCTCGCGGGGGTCGCCGGCCTCGACGACGACCCCCTCGTCCATGAAGACCGCGGTGTCGCCCACTTCGCGGGCGAAGCCGATCTCGTGGGTGACCACGACCATCGTCATGCCGTCGGCGGCGAGGCGGCGCATCACGTCCAGCACGTCGCCGACCAGTTCGGGATCCAGAGCGGAGGTCGGTTCGTCGAAGAGCATCAGTTTCGGCTTCATGGCCAACGCCCTCGCGATGGCGACGCGCTGCTGCTGGCCGCCGGAGAGCTGGGCGGGGTAATGACCCGCGCGGTCGCCGAGTCCCACCTGCTGCAGGAGGTGGTGCGCCTGTTCCCGTGCTTCGGTCCTGGAAACGCCGGCCACCTTGGTGGGGGCCTCGACGACGTTCTCGAGCGCGGTCATGTGCGGGAAGAGGTTGAAGCGCTGGAAGACCATCCCGATGTCACGGCGCCTTTCGGCGACTTCCCGCTCGCGCAACTCGTGCAGTCTGCTGCCCTGCTGGCGGTAGCCGACGAGCTCACCGTCGACGGTCAGCTTGCCGCCGTCGACCTTCTCGAGGTGGTTGATGCAGCGCAGGAAGGTCGACTTCCCGGAGCCGGAGGGTCCGAGCAGGCAGCAGACCTGGCCCCGCTCGACGGTCAGGTCGATGCCCTTGAGGACCTCGAGCCTCCCGAACCGCTTGCGCACTCCCTCGGCCAGCACCATGGGGGCTGTCATCGGTTCCCCTCCTTGTTCTTCCGGCCCGCCAGGAGCGCGGTGCCCTGGAGCATGCGCCGCAGCGGCGAGGCGTTACCGGCCCGGGCGGTGCCGCGTCCGTAGCGGCGCTCCAGCCACGCCTGCGGGATGCTCAGCAGGGTCACGAGGGCCAGGTACCAGATGCTGGCGACGACGAGCATCGGGATGATCTGGTAGTTCTGGGCGTACACGTCCTGGATGTTGGACATCAGGTCGTGGGCCGAGATGATCGAGACCAGGGCGGTCATCTTGAGCATGTTGATCGTCTCGTTGCCCATCGGCGGGATGATGACCCGCATCGCCTGGGGCAGCACGATCCGCCGCATCGTCAGGGCCGGTCGCATGCCCAGCGAATGGGCGGCCTCGGCCTGCCCGGGGTCGACCGACTGGATGCCGGCACGGACGATCTCGGAGGCGTAGGCGGCTTCGTTGAGGCCGAGTGCGAGCAGTGCCGCGATCGCGGGGGTCAGCAACGAGTTCGTCTCGGCCTTGAAGAAGGTGACGTGGGTGAACGGGATACCGATCATCACGTACTTGTAGAGCGCGGCCGCGTATCCCCAGAAGATGATCTGGACGAGCAGGGGGGTGCCGCGGAAGACCCAGACGAAGAAGGTGGCCAGGCCGTACAGGACCGGGTTCGTGGACAGGCGCATCACCGCGATGAGCGTGCCCAGACACAGACCGAGGGCCATGGCGGCGGCGGTCAGCCACAGCGTCGTGGCCAGTCCGTCGAAGATCAGTCCGGCGAACAGGTACGTGCCGACGATGTCCCAGTGGAGGTTGCCGTTCTTGGCGAGCGAGCCGATGAGACCGGCGAGGGCCGCGACGGAGACGACGGCGGCGGCCCATCGGGCGTAGTGCCGTACGGGGACGATCTCGACGCTGCGCGCGGCGGCGTCGTCGTCGAGTGAGGTGCGGGCGGGGGATGCGGCGTCGATCATGCTCAGTCGACCGCCGCGTTCCTGGTGGCCTGCTTCACCGCGATGGAGGCGACACCGTACTTGGCGTAGATCTTGCGCACGGTGCCGTCGTCGATCAGGGCCTGCAGCGCCTTCTGCACGGCGTCGGTGAGCTGGGGCAGCCGCTTGCTGACGGCGATGCCGTTGGGCGAGGCGTTGTAACCGCCCGGCGCGGCGGGGTCCTCGACCAGGTCGAACGCCTTGCCCGCATCGGCCGTCTTGGCCGTCCATCCGGCTGCGGGCTTGGTCACCACCTGCGCTGCCACCTTGCCCGAGCGCAAGGCGAGTTGGGCGTCGGAGTCCTTGGGGAAGGTCTGTATGTCGATCTTCCCCGTGCCGGCCTTCGCGCATGCCGCCTGCCGGGACTTGAGGAGGGTCAGCTGGTTGGTCGCCGTCTGGACCGCGACCTTCTTCCCGCACAGGTCGCCCAGGTCGGCGATCTTCTGCGGGTTGCCGTCGGCGACGAGGATCCCGGAACCGGACTGCGAGTAGTCGACGAAGTCGACGACCCCCTGCCGCTCCTTGTTGTCCGTCATGGCCGACATGGCGGCGTCGAACTTCCCCGCCTGGATCCCGGGGACGATGCCGTCGAACTTCTGCGCGGTGAAGACGAACCTCACACCCAGCTTCGCACCGATCGCCTGCCCCAGGTCGTAGTCGAGGCCGGTCAGCCCGGTCTGTCCCTCCTTCACGTACATCTCGAAGGGCGGGTAGGGCACATCGGTGGCGACCCGGACGGTGCCGGACTTCTTGATCCCGTCGGGCAGCGCGTCGTGCAGAGCCTTGACTTCCTTGATCTCCACGCCGGCCACGGACACCTTGCCCCCTGCCACGGGGGCGGCGGCGTCACTGTTCCCGCACGCGGACAGGGCCGCGAGCGCCGCGGCTGAGGCGGCGGAGGCCGCCATGCGGCCGGTGAGACGAGCGTTCATCACGATCGGACCCTTCGGTGAGCGGTGCCGGCGGAACATCGCATCCGGCCACGCCCTGGAAGTTACATTCTCGGTGGCTCGATGGCCAGATGTATCGCACGTTACTTTTTCTTCACCGTCGCCCGGGGAAGCCGCAGAGCCTCACCACACGCACTCGACCAGCCACTCTCCACCTCGGCGGATCGGGAGTGCCCATGCCTTCGCCTTACATATTCCGTACTTGAAGCGGCCCTTGTAAGTTCTGCTACTTCCATGACGGGCATGCGCAGGCGCCCACCGCAGACAGGGAGGGCACATGACCGTCCGCTTGCGTTACCGCACCGCGGCAGCCTCCGTGATCACGCATGTTTCGCTCGCCGGCACAGTCGCCGGCGAGCGCCCCGCGCAGGCCGCCGCCGACCGGGTGCGGCTGGGCAGCACCTCCGACGTGAGCCGCAGCGACTGGAACGGTCCGGCATGCACCATGAACGGTGACGGCGCCGACGTGCGGGCCTCCATGCGACGCGCGGTCGACTCCATCCGTGACCACCCCGGCAGCCTCGACGTGGTCGTGCTCGCCGGCTCGGCCCCACGTCCGGCAGCCGAACCCCTGAGTGCGACAGCGTCATGTCCCTGACCGGCGTGAACTCCTGCAGTACGCCGCATGGAAGGGCAGCCCGCTCCGTCCGTCGAATCCGTGGTCGCCAAGGGCAGCGGTTCGGGTGGTGGCAGCGCCGGCACCCACATCAACAGATTCATCGTCTACGACGCCTGCCAGGGCAGCGCCACTCGGTCTTGGCCGCGCAGGCGAGGTGTATGGTTGCCGGCTTCCGTCTACTTCTCCGATGGCGACCAGTGCCGCGTCCAGGTGCGGGGTGCCTCGACGAGGCTGCCCGGTGTCAGGTGCGCGGCTGCGCGATCGCGCGTGCTGGACACCGTACCTGACCTCTGCACGCTGCCTGCCGAGAGCGGACCTGAACGGAATCGTGCACGGGCGCGGGCAATAGGTCCGAGTGAGCAACCGAATGCCTCGACGAAGGACGCCATCCTGCGGCCGAGCTGTCACGCCACGGACCAAGCCTTCCGAGCGAGCGCAGCGCGGCAGGACACTGCTCCGCGCCACACGTCAGCATGCTGGACACCGTCCGGCCTGATGCTGACCATTTACCGACCCAGACAAGGCGATCAAGGCCCTGAACTGCGAAAACAACCAAACGCTAGAGGGGCGGTGGCCGGGGTGATCACCCTGATCCGGCGCCGTTCCGAGGACCCGGTCATGGAGACGGTGATCGCCCGGGTCACCCCCTGCGCCGCCCATCTGCTCGCGGAAGCCGCGCGCACACCTCGGGGACTCGGTCACCGGATCGACGACGAGACCGCGCGGGCGGTCCTCGAGGTGTCCGAACGCTTCTGCCAGCGCAGTGGCGGGCACCAAGAGCAGCCGGGGTCTGTGAGCGTGTCAGATCGCGTAGCCGTCAGCCCGAAGGGCTGCGAGGACGGCGCGGTGCCGACCGGCGAGCTCTTCGGGTGGGCACTTCCGCACGCCGACGAGCACGTCCGCCGCCTCCTCGCAGGCGGCCAGGTGACCAGCGGTGCCCGGCGAGGGCGTGGGAATCCCACCGGGCCGGTCCGTACGGGCCTCCGGAGTCAGTTCGGGTCCGTCGTCGAGATCACCATCAGTTTGGTCACGGTGCCGTCGTCGCCGACCACGTCGCGCACGTGCCGGAAACCCATTCGACGGCAGAGTGCCAGGCTGGCGGTGTTGTCCGCGCCGACCATGCCGTAGGCCTCCTTCAGGCCCAGGTTGTCGGCGGCGTGGCGGAGCAGGCCCCCGACCATTTCCGTGCCCAGGCCTCGGCCCCAGTGCTCGGGGGCGAGGGCGGCGATCAGTTCGTGGCCGTCGACGTTGCCGGTCTTCTTCACCTCGGCGTGGCCGACGTAGACCTCCTCGCGCCACAGTCCCCACACGTCGAATCTGCGCTGCGGGTAGACGTCGGTGAGGATGGCGCGGAACAGCGTGCGGATGTCGGCCTCCGGCACGCGTTCCTGACCCATCCGGCGGCAGACCTCCTCGTCGTGCAGCAAGGCCACGAAGACATCCTCGTCCTCGGGGCGGTAGGGCCGGAACGTGAGTCGCTCGGTGTGCAGGACCGGTGTCATGACGGCTCCTCGGGACGGACGGACGGGCAGGGCGCAGGGCCGGGGTGCGGTTGCCGAACGCACCCCGGCCTGTTGTTGATGGGTGCGCGGGACGTGTCAGGCTTCGGCGTTCTCCATGCGCACCCGCAGGCTGCGCGGGCGCATGTCGGTCCAGACCTCGTCCACGTAGGCGGAGCACTCCGCCTCCGTGCCCTCCTTGTCGACGGGCTGCCAGCCGGCGGGCACCTCGACGTCGACGGGCCACAGCGAGTACTGCTCCTCGTCGTTGCGCAGCACCTGGTAGCGGGTGTTCTCGTCCATGTCTGTCGCTCTCTCTCGGGTCGGACGGGTGGTGGGGCAAGTGGGTGACGGGCTGCCGGTGTGGTGGCAGGCGGCGGGGCGCGGACCGCGGGGCGGGGCGTCACCGGCTGTTACGGGCGTGGCGGGCGATGTGGCGCAGGGCCTCGGCGAAGTCGTCGGCGATACGTTGCACGGTGTCCGTGGCGTGGAGGGCGGGCCGGTGGTGCCAGGTGAAGGACAGCCGGCCGCCCTGCACCGCACCGACGACCTCCAGCGGGTGGGAGCCGCTGTCACGCGGATCGTGGTGCGGTCCGAAGGACCCGTGCTCGGCGCTCACCAGCCCGTCGCCGAGGCTTTCCGGGCGGGCGTCCCACTGGCCGAGGTAGTTGAAGACGACCTGTCCGTGCGCGGCACGTCCGAGGCGCTCGCGGACCTCGGGCGGCCCGAAGGTGCGCAGCGCACCGAAGCCCAGTCCGTTGCCGGGCACGCGTCGCAGCTGACGGCGCACCGACTTCACCAGGGTCCGCCAGTCCCGGTCCGGGCCGAGGTCGGCGTGGTCGGGCACCTGGAGCGCGACGGGGTGGACGGTGGTGAACCAGCCGACCGTGCGGGAGAGGTCCACGTCGTCGAGGACGTCCTCGCGACCGTGCCCCTCCAGGTCCAGGCGGACCTCCTCGCGACCGGTCCAGCGGGCCAGGGCCAGGGCGAGGGCCGCGAGCAGCACGTCGTTGACGCGGGTGCGGTAGGCGGTGGGCGCGGCGCGCAGCAGTGCCTCGGTGTCCGCCTCGTCCAGTTCGGCGGTGAGCGTGTCCACGGCCCCCGACTCCGGTCGGGCCGGCGCCTCGGCCGGCAAACTCTCCGCGCTCACCGCCCTTTCCCAGTAAGGCAGTTCGTCGTCGAGTGCGCCGGCCGCGACGTGCGCGGCGAGACTTCGAGCCCAGTCGCGGAAGGAGGTGGTGCGTTCGCCCAGACCGACGGGTTCGCCCTGGGCGGCCTGCCGGTAGGCGGCCTCCAGATCGTCGCGCAGGATGCGCCAGGACACGGCGTCCACCACCAGGTGATGGGCGACCAGGAGGAGGAAGGCGGGGCGGTCGGCACCCCCGGTGAAGAGGGCCGCCCGCAACAGCGGACCGCGCGCCAGGTCGAACCCGGTGTGCAGGTCCTCCGCTGCCTTCTCCATCGCCGCGTCGGCCTCGGCGCTGCTCAGCCCGCTCACGTCGTGGCGGTTCAGGAGCTGGTCGCGGTCGGTGTCGGACGGCGGCGGGTTGAACTGACGCCAGCCTCCTTCGTCCACGGTGAAGCGCATGCGCAGGGCGTCATGGTGGTCGAGCAGGGCGTTCAGGGCCGTTTCCAGGGCGGCGGCTTCCGGGGCCGGGCCGAGTTCCAGCAGCAGGGACTGGTTGAAGTGGCCGTGGCTGGCGCGCGGACTGGTCAGGAACCACTCCTGGATGGGGGTGAGCGGCACGTCGCCGCTCACCGGCCCGTCCCCGGAGTGCTGGGGCGCGTCGGTGACGACGCCGGCCAGCTCCGCGACCGTCTGGTGGGTGAAGAGGTCACGGGTGGCGAGGTGCAGTCCGTCCCGCCTCAGCCGTGACACGACCTGCATGCTGAGGATGGAGTCGCCGCCGAGATGGAAGAAGTTGTCGTGCGCTCCGACGTCCGCCACGCCGAGGACGTCGGCCCAGATGCGGGCGATGCGACGTTCGGTGTCCGTGCGCGGCGCCGTGCGCGGCCCCGCGGCGGTGTGGGTGTTACCGGGTTCGGGCAGGGCGGACCGGTCGGTCTTGCCGTTCGGGGTGAGCGGCAGGCGTTCCAGCGGGACGAACGCCGACGGGACCATGTGCGCCGGGAGCAGTCCGGCGAGGTGGTCGCGCAGCTCCGCCACCGGCAGCTCCTCGACGCAGCCCTCGGCGGGTACGACGTAGGCGACGAGCCGTCCGCCGGAGCCGCCGTCCGGGTCGGCGCCGGCGCCGCGCACGGTGACCACCGCGTCGCGCACCCGCGGGCTGCCGCGCAGCGCGCTCTCTATCTCGCCGGGCTCGATGCGGAAGCCGCGCAGCTTCACCTGGTCGTCGGCGCGTCCGGCGAAGCGCAGGTCGCCGGAGGAGTCCCAGCGGGCCAGGTCGCCGGTGCGGTACATCCGCTCCCCCGGCGCGCCGAACGGGTCGGCGACGAAGCAGGAGGCGGTCAGGCCGGGCCGGTTCAGGTAGCCGCGGGCCAGTCCGGGGCCGGCCACGTACAGTTCGCCGGTGACCCCGGGCGGAACGGGGCGCAGGGCGGCGTCGAGGACGTGGACGTGGGTGGCGCCGGCGGGGCGTCCGATCGACGGGGCTCCCGCGCCCGGGGTGAGGGGGCCGGTCCAGGTGGCGACGACGGTGGCCTCGGTCGGACCGTAGGAGTTGATCATGCGCCTGCCGGGTGCCCACCGTTCGACGAGGTGGGCCGGGCACGCCTCGGCGCCGACGATGAGGGTGCGCAGGTGCGGCAGGGCGCCGGCGGTCCCGGGGTCGACCGTGGCCAGCGCGGCGGGCGGGATCAGGGTGTGGCTCACCTGCCGCTCGGCGAGGACCTGGGCGAGCCGCTCGCCGACGAGGGGGCCCTCCTCCCCGGTGACGAGGGTGGCTCCGCCGAGCAGCGACACGCACAGCTCCAGCACGGAGGCGTCGAAGCTGGGCGAGGCGAACTGCAGGACCCGGTCGCCGGGGCCCGCGTCGTAGCGTTCGGCGGCGGCCGCGGCGAAGGCGGCCAGGCCGCTGTGGGTCACGGTCACGCCCTTGGGCGTGCCGGTGGAACCGGACGTGTAGATCACGTACGCCGGGTGGGCGGGCGTCAGCGGGGCCGTGCGGTCGGCGTCCGTGGGCGCGGTGTCCGGCCCGTCAACGTCCCGTACGGCGGCGGGGTCGTCCAGCACGAGCCAGGCGTCCGCGTCGCGCAGCATGAACTCCCGCCGCTGCTCGGGGTAGTCCGGGTCGACGGGCAGGAAGGCGCCGCCGGCCTTGGCCACGGCGAGCTGGGCCACCACCGAGTCCGCGCCGCGGGGCAGGGCCAGTGCCACGATCCGCTCGGGGCCCACGCCCCGGGCGATGAGCCGGTGCGCCAGCCGGTTGGCGGCGCGTTCGACCTGCGCGTACGTCAGCTCGCGGCCGTCGGCGTCGGCCAGGGCCACGGCGTCGGGGGTGCGGGCGGCCTGCCGTTCGAACAGCTCCGGCAGCGTCGCCGCGGGCACCGGGTGGGCGGTGCCGCGGCCCTGGTCGAGGACGGCCTTGAGCGCCTCGTCGGTGGCGAGCGGCAGGGCGCCCACGGGCCGGTCGGGGTTGTCGGCGACGGCGGTCAGCAGGGTGCCGAGCTGGTCGGCCATGCGTTCGGCGGTGGCCGCGTCGAACAGGTCGGTGTTGTAGGTGAGCAGGCCGTGGAGTTCCCCGGCGGCGGTCTCGGCGAACTCCAGGGTGAGGTCGAACGCCGCGTGCCGCAGGTCCGTGTCGACGTCGCCGACCTCGATGCCGGGCAGGTCCAGGTCGGCGGCCGGGGCGTTCTGCAGCACCACCATGACCTGGAACAGGGGGGTGCGGCTGGTGTCGCGGACGGGCTGCACCTCGTCCACCACGCGTTCGAACGGCGCCTCCTGGTGGGCGAGGGCGTCCCGTACGGTCCCGCGCACCTCAGTGAGGAACTCGGGAAAAGGGCGGCCGGGTTCCACGCGGGAGCGCAGGACGAGGGTGTTGACGAAGAACCCGACGAGGGCTTGTGTCTCGGCGCGGTCGCGGCCGGAGGTGACCGTGCCGACCGTGATGTCCCGGCCGCCGGTCAGGCGGGCCAGGTAGGTCTGCGCCGCGGCGACCAGCGTGGTGAACAGGGTGGCCTGCCGGTCCCGGCCGACCTGGACCAGGCGGCGGGTCGTGCCGCGGGGCAGGACGAGGCGCACGGTGGCGCCGCCGTGGGTGCGCAGCGCCGGGCGCGGCCGGTCGGTGGGCAGGTCCAGCGTCTCCAGGCCGGCCAGGTGCTCCTTCCAGTAGGCGAGGTGCTCGTCGGTGGCGGTGCCGCGCTGCCAGTGGGCGTAGTCGGCGTAGCTCACCGGAAGTGGCGGCAACGGCTCGGCTTCCGCGCCCAGTTCGGTCCGGTAGAAGTGGGCGAGGTCGCCGGTGAGGACGCCGGTGGACCAGCCGTCGGTGATGATGTGGTGCAGGGTCAGCGTCAGGACGTGCTCCTCGTCCGAGAGCCTGATCAGCCCCGCGTGCAGCAGCGGGCCGCGCCGCAGGTCGAACGTGCGGGCGCGCTCGGCGTCCAGCAGCTCCCGGAGCCGCTCCGCGTGGTCGGTCTCCCCCGCCGCCGACAGGTCGTGCAGCTCGAGCGGCACCTCCTGCGCCGGGTGGACGATCTGGACGCCGCGGCCGTCCACCGTGTCGAAGGTGGTGCGCAGGGCCTCGTGCCGCTCGGCCAGGGAGCGCAGGGCCGCGGTCAGGGCGGCCACGTCGAGCCGGCCGCGCAGGCGCAGGGCCAGGGCGGTGACGTACTCGCCGCTGCCGGGCGCGAACTCCTCCAGGAACCAAAGGCGTTGCTGGGCGTACGACATCGGGGCGGGCGTGTCGCGGGGGGCGGGGACGATCGCGGTCGGCGCGGCGTCGCCGGACGGCTCCGCGGTGAGCAGCGCGGCGAGGGCGGCGGGGGTGGGGTGGGTGAACACCGCGCGCGGTGACACGTCGGCGCCGAACGCCTCGGACAGGCGGGCGGCCAGCCGGATGCTGAGGATGGAGTCGCCGCCCAGCTGGAAGAAGTCGTCCTCCACGCCGGGCTGTTGCGTGGAGAGGACCTCCGCGAAGACCTGGGCTGCGCGCCGTTCGGCCTCGGTACGCGGTGCGACCGGCTCGTGCTGCCGGTCGCCGCTCGCGGGCTCCGGCGCCGGGAGGGCGGCCCGGTCGACCTTGCCGTTGCCGCTCAGCGGCAGCGCGGGCAGGGTGACGAAGGCGGAGGGGACGAGGTAGTCGGGCAGCGAGCGGCCGGCGAACTCCCGTACGGGAGTCAGGTCTTCCGGACCGACGACGTAGGCCACCAGGCGTCGGCTGCCGGGCCGGTCCTCGTGGGCCACCACCGCGACGTCCGCGACGTCGGGGTGTGCCGCGAGGACGGCCTCCACCTCGCCGGGTTCGACGCGGAAACCGCGGATCTTCACCTGGTCGTCGGCGCGGCCCAGGAACTCGACCGTACCGTCGAGGCGGCGGCGGACCAGGTCGCCGGTGCGGTACATGCGCGTGCCGGGCGGTCCGGCGGGGTCGGCGAGGAAGCGGGCGGCGGTGTCACCGGGGCGCCCCAGGTAGCCGCGGGCCACGCCCTCGCCGGCGACGTACAGCTCGCCGGCGCAGCCCGGCGGGACGGGCCGCAGCCGGCCGTCGAGGACGTGGACGCGCATGTCGTCGAGCGGCCGGCCGATGGGCACGGTGTCGGGGACGGCCGTGGCGTCGGTGAGGGCGAAGGACGTCGCGAACGTCGTCGTCTCGGTGGGGCCGTAGCCGTCGACGACGGTCAGGCCGGGACAGGCGGACAGCACGCGGCGCACGGCCGCGGCGGGCACCACGTCGCCGCCGGTCCACACCTGGCGCAGGCCGGCGAAGCAGTCCGGCGCGTCCTGCGCCAGCAGCCGGAAGAGGCCGGCGGTCAGCCACAACGCGGTCAGGCCGCCGTCGCGGACCAGGTGCCGCAGCAGGGCCGCGTCCATGGGCCGGGGCGGTGCCACGACCACGCAGCCGCCGGTGAGCAGGGGCGCCCACACCTCGAAGGTGGCGGCGTCGAAGGCCACCGGGGAGTGCAGCGGCACCCGGGCGCACACCCCGCCGGTGAAGCGGCTGTCGGTGGCGAGGGCGGCCACGTCGCGGTGGCGTACCGCGACGGCCTTGGGCTCGCCGGTCGACCCGGAGGTGAACATCACGTACGCGAGCCGGTCGGCATCCGTGGGTACGGGGGCGGGCGCGTCCGGCACGGGGGCGGCCGCGGCGGCGACGTCCGCGGCGGTCAGCTCGGCCGTCGCGCCCGCCCGCTCCCTCAGCGCGCGGCGCCGGTCCTCGGGGGCGCGGGCGTCCACCGGTACGTAGGCTCCGCCCGCCTTGAGGACGGCGAGCTGGGCGACGACGAGTTCGGCGCAGCGGTCCATCGGCAGCGCCACCCGGTCCTCGGCCCGCAGGCCGCCGGCGAGGAGTCGGGACGCCACGGCGTCGGACCAGTCGTCGAGGCGGCGGTATGTCAGCTCGGTGTCGCCGGCGCGCACGGCGGGCGCGTCGGGGGTGCGGCGGGCCTGCTCCGCGAACAGCTCGACGGGGCTGCGCGGCGCCGGCTGCCGGGCAGGGGCGTTCCACCGCTGGAGCAGGGCGCGGTCCTCCCCGGTCAGCAGCGCGAGGCCGGTCACCCGCGCGTCGGACTCGATGCCGTCGGCGAGTGCGGTCAGCACGGCCGCGAGCCGGGCCGCGAGGCGTTCGGCGGTGTCCGTGTCGAACAGGCCGGCGTCGTAGGCGAGGTCGATGCCGAGCCGGTCGCCGAGGTGGGCGCGCAGGCACAGCGGGAAGGTCGGGGCGTCGTCGGCCCGCACCTCCTCGACGCGCACGCCCGTGCGGGCCGTGGCGGACTCGTCGACGGGGTAGTTCTCGAAGACGACCATGCTGTCGAACAGCGCCTCGCCCGCCGGGACTTCACTCAGCGCCTGGATGCGGGGCAGCGCGAGGAAGTCGAAGCGGCGGGCGTCGCTCTGCCGCTCCTGCACGTCCCGCAGCCAGGACGCCACTCCCCCGCCGGACACGCGGATCCGGGTGGGCACGGTGTTGATGAACATGCCGATCATCGCCTCCACGCCCGGCAGTTCGGCCGGGCGGCCGGAGACGGTCGTGCCGAACACGACGTCGTCGCGTCCGCTGTGGCGGGCCAGCAGCAGCGCCCAGGCGCCCTCGACCACGGTGTTCACCGTCAGCCCGGCCCGTGCCGCCGCCTGACGCAGCCGCGCCGAGACCCGCTCGTCCAGGTACCGGTGCACGGTGGCGGCGGCGCGGGCACGGTGTGCCTCGGCCGGGGTGCGGTCGTACGGCAGCGGGGTGCGGGCCGGGAAGCCGGCGAGGGCGCCGGCCCAGTGCGCCTCGGCCGCCTGCTCGTCCTGGTCGTGCAGCCAGTGCACGAAGTCGGAGAACGGGCGCCGGACCGGTACGGGGGCCTCGCGGCCGCCGGTGAGCGCGGCGTAGCGCTCGCACACCTCGGTGAGCAGCTGCCCGGTGCTCCAGCCGTCCAGGATCAGGTGGTGGGAGGACCACAACAGCAGGATCTCGTCGCCGGGCAGCGCGGCCAGGGTGACGCGGGTGAGGGGCGCGGTGGTGAGGTCCATGCCGGCCGTGCGGTCGGCGGCGAGCAGCTCCTCGGTCTCCGTCTCCCGCTGCCCAGGTGTCAGGTGCCGCCAGTCCAGGTGGGTGACGGGCAGCTCCACGCGGTGGTGGACCACCTGGACCGGGTGCGGCAGGCCCTGCCAGTGCACGCTGGTGCGCAGCGCCTCGGTGCGGTCGGCGACCTGCTGCCAGGCCGCGGCGAAGGCCCGCGGGTCGCTCACCCCGGACAGCCGGACGGCCGTCCGGTCGAAGTAGGCGCCGGCCGTGTCCACGAGGCCGTGGAAGAGCATGCCGGCCTGCAGGGGCGTCAGCGGCAGGACGTCCGCGACGTGCCGTCCGTCGCCGACGAGGCGGTCCAGCTCGCGCTGTCCGAGGCCGGCGAGCGGGTAGTCCGACGGGGTGCGGCCGCCCGCGTCCGGGCGGGCGCAGTGGTCCGCGATGTCGCGCAGCGCCGCGCACATCCCGTCGGCGAGGGCGCGGACGGTGGACTCGTCGTAGACGGCCGGCGGATAGGTCCAGCCGAGTTCGAGCCTCCCGTCCTGGACGACGCCGGTGAGGTCGAGCAGGTAGGGGCGGGGCGCGTCGGGGTCGGTGTCGGAGCCGGCCGGGGGCAGGGCGGCGCGGTACAGACCGCTGCCGTCGCCGCCGGTGTCCCACTGGCCGTGGTAGTTGAAGCCGACCTGGGGTGCGGGGGCGCCGGTCAGCGGGCCGTCGGGCAGCAGGTGGCGCAGCGCGCCGTGGCTCAGGCCGTGCAGGGGCACCGCCCGCAGCTGCTCCTTCACCGAGCGCAGGGTGTCGTGCCAGCCGGCGTCGGGCGCGACCGTCAGCGCGAGGGGGTACTCGGCGGTGAACCAGCCGACCGTCCGGGAGAGGTCGATGTCGTCGAAGAGGTCCTCGCGGCCGTGCCCCTCCACGCCGACCAGCACGGTGTCGCGGCCGCACCAGCGGGCCAGGGTGTGGCCGAGGGCGCTGAGCAGGACGTCGTTGACCTGGGTGCGGTAGACCTCCGGGACCCGGCGCAGCAGGGCGTCGGTCGTCTCCGCGTCCAGCTCCACGGTGACCGTGGCGGCGGTGCCGTGGGTGTTGGGGCCGGGCCGCCCCGCGGGCAGGCCGGCGGGGGCCGCCGCGGTGCGCCGCCAGTGGGCGAGGTCGCCGTCCAGGGCGCCGGACCGGGTGTGCGACTCCAGCCGGGCCGCCCAGTGCCCGTAGGCGGTGCCGACCGGGGGCAGGTCGACGGGCCGTCCGTCGGTGGCCTGGCGGTGGGCGGTCTCCAGATCGGCCAGCAGGATCCGCCAGGAGACGCCGTCGACGACCAAGTGGTGCACGGTGATGAGGAGTTGCGGGGGCAGGTCGGGGCCGCGGTCGAAGAGCAGGACGCGTGCCACCCGGCCTTCGGCAGGGTCGAGGGAGTCGCGGGCCGCGTCCGCCGCGCGCCGCACCTCGGCCTCCAGCGCGGGGCCGTCCAGTTCGGTCACGTCGTGGTGGGTGAGGATGCCGTACGGGGCGTCCGGCAGGACGGCCTGGCGCGGGCCGTCGCCGGTCGGGCGGAAGCGGGTGCGCAGGGCCGGATGGTGGCGGACGAGGGCGTCGACGGCCGTGCGGAGGGCGGACAGGTCGGTTCCGGGGGCCAGTTCGAGCCGCTGCGACATGGTGAAGCGCGGCGGGTCACCGAGCCGGCGGCCGTCGAGGTACCAGCGCTGGATGGGCGTGAGCGGTGCCTCGGCGGGCGGGGCCGCGGCCACCGCCGCGGGCGCCGTCTCGGTGACGTGGAGGGCGAGTTCGGCCACGGTCTGGTGGTGGAAGACGTCCTTGGTGGTCAGCGCCAGTCCGGCCCGGCGGGCCCGGGAGACGATCTGGATGCTGAGGATGGAGTCGCCGCCGAGCGCGAAGAAGTTGTCCCGCGCGCCCACCCGGTCGACCCGCAGGACGTCCGCCCAGATGCCGGCCAGGGTCTCCTCGGTGCCGGGACGCGGTGCCACGTACGCCGTGGCGGGGTCCGGCTGGGCGGGCGGGGCGGGCAGGGCGCGCCGGTCGGTCTTGCCGGTGCCGGTGCGCGGGATCCGTGCGAGGGGGACGAACGCCGCCGGCACCATGTGGTCCGGCAGGGTGCGCCGGAGCGCGAGGCGCAGGGCGTCGGCGCTCGGGACGGTTCCCCGGGCGGGCACCACGTAGGCCACGAGCATGAGCCGGCCCGCGTGTTCGCGTGCCGTCACGACGGCCTCGGACACGTCCGGGTGGGCGAGCAGCGCGGCCTCGACCTCGCCGGGCTCGATGCGGAACCCCCGGATCTTGATCTGCTCGTCGGCCCGGCCCAGGAACTCCAGCAGCCCCCGCTCGTTCCAGCGGGCGCGGTCGCCGGTGCGGTACATCCTCCCTCCTTGCCCGCCATCGGGCAGGAGGGGCCCACCCGGCGCGCCGAACGGGTCGGCGAGGAAGCGGGACGCGGTCAGGCCGGGGCGGCCCAGGTAGCCGCGGGCCACCTGCGCGCCGGCCAGGTACAGCTCGCCGGGCACGCCGGGCGGCACCGGGCGCAGGGCGCCGTCCAGGACGTAGGCGCGCAGGTTGCGGCCGGGGCGGCCGACGACCGGCCGGTCCGGGTGGTCGGCGCAGCGCCCGTAGGCGGCGTCGACGGTGCACTCGGTGGGCCCGTACATGTTGTACGCGGTGACGCCGAGGCCGGCGGCGGCGCACAGCTCCCGCCAGGCGTCGGGGCCGGTCGCCTCGCCGCCGACCAGCAGGACCCGCGGGTGGTGGCGGTCGGGTGCGAGGAGTCCGGCGGCGGTGAGTTCGCGCAGGAAGGACGGGGTGACGTTCACCAGGTCCAGGCGGCGCTCGGCGACCAGGGCGCAGAACGCGTCCGGGTCGAGGCGCACGTCCTCGTCGACGAGGTGGACCTCCTGCCCGAGGGCGAGCAGCAGCGGTCCCTCCCAGGAGGTGTCGAAGGAGAACGACGCGCTCAGCGCGGCGCGCAGCCGGCGCCCGTCCGCGGTGTGCGGGGCGACGAGCCCTTCGCGGTGGTCGTGGCAGAGGTTGACGAGGTGGCGGTGTTCGACGACGACGCCCTTGGGGCGGCCGGTGGAGCCGGAGGTGTAGACGATGTAGGCGGCGTGGTCCGGGCGCAGCGGGGCCGGGCGGTCGCGGTCGGTGGGGTCGTGGGCGGGGAGCCGTTCCCACGGTGTGTCGCGCAGCGCCTCGGCGGTCAGCACGGTGTGCGGCGCCGCGTCGGCGAGGAGGTGGGCGGCGCGCTCCTCGGGCAGGCCGGGGTCGAGGCAGAGCAGGGTGCCGCCCGCCTTGGCGACGGCGAGCACCGCCACCATCAGGTCGGAGGTGCGCGGCAGGCGTACGGCGACCACCCGTTCGGGGGCGACGCCCTGGGCGAGGAGGTGGTGGGCGAGCCGGTTGGCGCGCGCGTTGAGGGCGGCGTAGTCGAGGGTGGCGTCCCGTGCCACCAGGGCGGTGGCGTGCGGGGTGCGGGCGGCCTGTGCCTCGAAGAGGGCGGGGAAGGTGGTCTCCGGGACCGCGAGGCGCGGGCCCTGCCAGTCGTGGAGCACCTGGCGCCGCTCGGCCGCGGTCATCAGTTCCAGCGCCCGTACGTCGCGGTCGGGGTCCTGTGCCGCCGCCTGGAGCAGCAGCCGCAGGCGGTCGGCCAGGCGGCGGACGGTGTCCTCGTCGAACAGGGCGGTGTCGTACTCCAGGTGGCCGGTGACGCCGCCGTCGTCCTCCACGAAGTCGAAGGCCAGGTCGAACGTGGCGTTCCGGACCGGTGGCAGGACCGGCTCGACCTCCAGGCCGGGGAGCGCGGGCGCCTCGGCGCCCAGGTTGTGCAGGGCGACCATGACCTGGAACAGGGGGGTGCGGCTGGTGTCCCGCTCGGGCTGGAGGGCGTCCACCAGCCGTTCGAAGGGCACGTCCTGGTGGGCGAACGCGTCCAGGACGGTGGAGCGCACCTGCTCCAGCAGCGCGCGGAACGTGCTGCCGGGGCGCACCCGGTTGCGCAGCACCAGCGTGTTCACGAACATGCCGGCCACGTCGTGCAGTTCGGGGCGTTCGCGGCCGGCGGTGACGGTGCCGACGGCGAAGTCGTCCTGGTCGGCCCAGCGGGACAGCAGGGCCGTGCAGGCGGTCAGCAGCGTCATGTACAGGGTGGCGTCGGTCTCGCGGCCCAACTCGCGAAGCCCGTGGGTCAGTTCGGAGGGCAGGGTGAAGGTGACCAGTGCGCCGTCCCGGGTCCGTACGGCGGGACGCGGCCGGTCGGTCGGCGGCTCCAGCGGGGGCACCCCGTCCAGCCGCTCCCGCCAGTGGGCGAGTTGTCGTTCCACGCGGTCGGCGCGGGACCGCTGCCAGGCGGCGTGGTCGGCGTACCGGACGGGCAGGTCGGGCAGTTCGGGGCGGCGGCCCTCGTGCGCCGCCGCGTACAGCTCGCCCAGGTCCCGGCCGAGGACGCCGAGCGACCAGCCGTCGGTGACGATGTGGTGGACGGCGAGGACGAGGACGTGTTCACGGTGCTCGCCGGTGGTCAGGCGGGCCAGCCGGGCGCGCAGCAGCGGCCCGGTCGCCAGGTCGAAGGGGGTGGCGGCCTCGCGCTCCAGCAGCGCGTCCAGCGCCGCCCGCCCGTCCGGGGCCGTGGTGAGGTCGTCCACGGGCAGGTCGACCCGGTGCGGCGGGTTGACCACCTGCACCGCCTGTCCGTCCTGATCGGTGAAGGTGGTGCGCAGCGCCTCGTGCCGGGTGACGAGGCCGTCCAGCGCGGTGCGCAGGGCGTCCTCGTCGAGCGGTCCGCGCAGGCGGAGCACGGACAGCGTCGTGTACTCGGTGCTGCCGGGCTCGAACCGGTCGAGGAACCACAGGCGTTGCTGGGCGTACGACAGGGGCGCCGGGGTCCGCGGGTCGGTCGCCGGTATCGCGTCGGCGTCCGCGGCGGCGGCCGTGTCGCCGGCCGGTTCACCGAGTTCGGCGGCCAGGGCGGCGACCGTGGGGCGGGTGAACAGCAGCCTCGGGGAGACGCCGGGACCGAACGCGGCGCGCAGGCGGGCGGCGACGCGGACGGCGAGGATGGAGTCGCCGCCGAGCGCGAAGAAGTCGTCGCCGGCGTGGACCTCGGCCACTCCCAGCACGTCCGCCCAGGCGGCGGCGACCAGCCGTTCGGCGGGCGTGCGCGGCGGGGTGCGGTCGGTGCCGGCGGCGTAGCCGTCCGGTCCCGGCGCGGGCAGCGCGCGCCGGTCGAGCTTGCCGTTGACGGTGAGCGGCAGCGCGTCCATCGGGACGTAGGCGGCGGGGACCATGTGGGCGGGCAGCAGGCGCTCCAGGTGGGCGCGCAGTTCGGCCGCCGCGGGGGCGACGCCGCCGGTGCCTACGACGTGCGCCGCGAGCCGGCGGGTGCCGGAGGCGTCCTCGAACACGCCGACCGCGGCGTCGGCGACGCCGGGGTGGGTGTGCAGGGCGGCCTCGATCTCGCCGGGTTCTATGCGGTAGCCGCGGATCTTCACCTGGGCGTCGGCGCGGCCCAGGTACTCCAGGGTGCCGTCGGCCCGCCACTTCGCCCGGTCGCCCGTGCGGTACATGCGGCTGCCGGGCCGGCCGAAGGGGTCGGCGAGGAAGCGGGTGGCGCTGAGGCCGGGACGCCCCAGGTAGCCGCGGGCCAGGCCCTCCCCCGCGACGTACAACTCGCCGGTGGCGCCGGGCGGCACGGCTGCCAGGTCCGCGTCGAGCACGTACACCCGCAGGTCTTCGATGGCGGCGCCGATGGGGCTGGCGGCGTCCTCGGCGGCGGTGGCGGGGTCGAGCGGGGCGTACGTGACGTGCACGGTCGTCTCGGTGATGCCGTACATGTTGACCAGCCGGGGGGCTGAGGCCGGGTGGCGCGTCCACCAGTCGGCGAGCCGGCCGGTGTCCAAGGCCTCGCCGCCGAAGACCACCGTGCGCAGGGCGAGGCGGGCGCCGGTCCCGGGGTGCTCGGCGTCCGCGCGGATCAGCGGGTAGAACGCGGACGGCGTCTGGTTGAGGACGGTGACCCGCTCGTCCGCGAGCAGGCGCAGGAAGTCCTCCGGGGAGCGTGCGGTCTCGTCGGGCACGACGACGAGCCGGCCGCCGTGCAGCAGCGGGCCCCACAGCTCCCACACGGAGAAGTCGAACGCGTAGGAGTGGAACATCGTCCACACGTCGTCCGGGCCGAAGCCGAACCAGTGGCTCGTGCGGGTGAACAGCCGGACCACGTTGGCGTGCGGGATCACCACGCCCTTGGGGCGGCCGGTGGAGCCGGAGGTGTAGATGGCGTAGGCGGGGCTCTCCGGCAGCGGGCGGCGGGCCGGGGTGGGACCGGTGGCCGGGCGTCGGGCGAGGTCGGCTTCGGTGTCCGGGTCGTCGAGGAGGAGCAGGGGCACACGGGTGTCGTCGGTCCGGGCGGCCGTGCCGGTCGTGGTCACCAGCGCCACCGGGGCGGCGTCGGCGAGGAGGTGGCCGAGGCGTTCGGCGGGTGAGGCCGGGTCGATCGGCAGGTAGGCCGCGCCGGTCTTGAGTACGGCGAGGATCGCCACGATCTGGTCGCCGGAGCGGGGCAGGGCGAGGGCGACGAACCGCTCGGGTGCGGCGCCGAGTTCGGCGAGCCGGTGGGCCAGCCGGCCAGCGCGCGCGTCGAGCGTGGCGTAGTCCAGGTGCTCGCCCCCGCAGGTGACGGCGACGGCGGCGGGCGTGCGGGCGGCCTGCTCCTCGAACAGGTCCACCAGGGTCCGGTCGGGGCGGCCGTGTGCGGTGCCGTTCCAGTCGGTGAGCATCCGCCGCCGTTCCGCGGCCGTCGTCCAGGCCAGATCCCGCAGCTGCCGGTCCGGGTCGTCGGCCAGCTCCGTGAGCAGCAGGCACAGCCGGTCGGCGAGGGAGCGGACGGTCGCCGCGTCGAACAGGGCGGGGTCGTAGGCGAGATCGAAGCCGAGGCGTTCGCCGTGGTAAGCGCGGAGCACGAGGGGGTAGTTGGTGGCGTCGCGGGAGGTCACCTCGGTCAGGCGCACCCCGGAGCCGGCGGTGCGGGCCTCGTCGAAGGGGTAGTTCTCGAAGGCCACCATGCTGTGGAACAGCGGGCTGCCGGACGGCACCTCGCTGAGCTGGGTCAGCCCGGCCAGCGACACGGCCGCGAACCGCCTCGACTCGGCCTGGGCGTCCTGCAGTTCGCGCAGCCAGGCGCGGGCGCCGCGTCCGGCGTCGACGCGTACCCGGGTGGGCACGGTGTTGATGAACATGCCCACCATCGACTCGACGCCGGGCAGATCGTCGGGCCGGCCGGAGACGGTGGTGCCGAACACCACGTCGTCCTCGGCGCCGTAACGGGCGAGCAGCAGCGCCCAGGCGCCCTGCACGACCGTGTTGAGGGTGAGGCCGGCCTCGCGTGCGGTGCGCGCCAGCCGGGCCGACGTCCCGTCGTCCAGGCCGGCCGTGTGCACGCCGGCGGAGCGGGCCAGGTGGGCGTCGCGCAGGGGGCGGTCGGCGGGCAGCGGGGTGGGGGTGGTGAAGCCGGCGAGGACGCCCTGCCAGTGGGCGCGGGCGGCGGCGGGGTCCTGCTCGGCGAGCCAGTGCACGTAGTCGCCGAAGGGGCGCCGCAGCGGCGGCCGGGACTCGGCGCCGGCGGTGAGCGCCGCGTACTCCTCGCACACCTCGGTCAGCACCTGGGCGAGGCTCCAGCCGTCGAGGATCAGGTGGTGCGAGGTCCACAGCAGGTGCAGCCGCGCGTCGGGCAGCCGGACCAGGGTGAGGCGCATCAGCGGCGCGGCGGCCAGGTCGATGCCGCGGGCCAGGTCGTCCGCCCGCAGCCGGGCCAGGCGCTCGGCCCGCTCCGGCTCGTCCAGGTCCCGCCAGTCGAGGTGGGTGACCGGCACCCGTACGTCCCGTCGCACGACCTGGAGGGGTACGGGGACGTCCTCCCAGACCACGCAGGTGCGCAGGGCGGGTGTGCGCTCGGTGACGCGCTGCCAGGCGGTGGCGAAGGCGTGCGGGTCGGTGACGCCGTCCAGCAGGAGCGCCGCCTGGTCGACGTAGACGTCGTCGTCGCCGCCGACCAGCCGGTGGAAAAGCATGCCCTCCTGGAGCGGGGTCAGCGGCAGGATGTCCTCCACGTCCCGTCCGTCGCCGGCCAGCCGGTCCAGGCGGTCCTGGTCGAGGCGGGCCAGCGGGAAGTCGGACGGGGTGCGGCCGCCCGCGCCGGGGCGGGCGCAGTGCTCGGTGATCGCGGTGAGCGCGCGGGTCATGCCGTCGGCCAGGCGGCGCACGGTGTCCTCGTCGTGCACCTGGTCGCTGTAGTGCCAGGTGATCTCCAGTTCGCCGCCGGCGACCACGGCGGAGACGTCCAGCAGGTGGTCCAGCGGTTCGCCGGCGGCGACGTCCCGTCCGGGCACCTCGCCCGCCGGGGTGAAGTCCCGTCCGTCGCCGGCCTCCCACTGGCCGTGGTAGTTGAAGCAGACCTGGGGCAGCGGGAGTTCGCGCAGGGCGCGGGCGGCGGGGTCGGGCGAGCCGAGGCGGGCCAGGGCCTCGTAGCCGAGGCCGTGCCGGGGGACGGCCCGCAGGCGCTCCTTCACCGCCTTCAGGGTGCCGCCCCAGTCCGGCGCGCCGGACGGCCCGGCGGGCGCGAGGGTGACGGGGTACTGGGTGGTGAACCAGCCCACCGTGCGGGACAGGTCGAGCGTGTCGTCCTCGCGGCCGTGGCCCTCCATGGCGACGGTCACCCGCCCGGTGCCGGTCCAGTCGGCGAGGACCCGGCTCAGCGCGCTCAGCAGCACGTCGTTGACCTGGGTGCGGTAGACCGCGGGCACCTGGCGCAGCAGGGCGCCGGTGGTGGCGCGGTCCACGCGGGTGCGCAGGGTGCGCACCGAGCCGGCGAGCGGGGTGCCGGGGCGGTCCACGGGCAGCGGCGTGCGGGCCTCGGCGGCCTCGGCGGTCCAGTGCACCAGGTCGGTGTCGAGGTCGCCGGCGCGCACCCGGCGGGACAGGTGCGCGGCCCAGTCGGCGAACGGCGTGGCGACGGGCTCCAGTCGGACCGGGTCGCCGTCGGCCACCTGCCGGTAGGCCTGGGCGAGGTCGGCGAGGAGGATGCGCCAGGAGACGCTGTCCACGGCCAGGTGGTGAGCGGTGAGGAACAGCTGGGGGCGCGCGCCGGGGCAGGTCAGCAGGGCCGCGCGCAGCAGGGCTCCGGTCTCCGGGGCCAGGGCGGCGCGGGCCGCCTCGGCGGCCTCCTCGCGGGCGGCCGCCGGGTCGGCGGAGCGGGACAGATCGTGGCGGGTGAGCAGGCCGGTGGCCGGGCCCTCGCCGGGGTGCTGGCGCCAGGTGTCCCCCGAGCGCGCGAAGCGGGTGCGCAGCGCCGGGTGGTGGGCGGCCAGCGCCTCCAGGGCGCGCTCCAGGGCCCGCTCGTCCAGGTCGTGCGGCAGGTCCAGGAGCATCGACATGGTGAAGTGGCGCAGCGGGCCGTGCGCGGCGAAGAACCACTCCTGGACGGGTGTCAGGGGTGCCGGGCCCTCCTCGCGCGGCCGCCGGGGCGCGGGCACGGCGGCGGTGCGCGCCGACGCGGCCGCGGCGAGGTCGGCGACGGTCTGGTGGCGGAAGACGTCCCGCGAGGTCAGGTGCAGGCCCGCCGCGCGGGCGCGGGAGACGGCCTGGATGCTGAGGATGGAGTCGCCGCCCAGCTCGAAGAAGTTGTCGGTCACGCCGACCCGGCGCGCGCCCAGCACCTCCGCCCAGATCCCGGCGAGGGTCTCCTCCTCGGGAGTACGCGGGGCGACGAACTCCTTCTCGCGCTCGCCGCCGTCGAGGTCGGGTGCGGGCAGGGCCCGCCGGTCGACCTTGCCGCTGACGGTCGTCGGCAGGGCGTCGAGGACGGTGAAGGAGGACGGCACCATGTGGTCGGGCAGCACGCGCCGGCAGGCCGACCGCACCTCGGCCGCGTCGAGCCGCGTGCCACGGTCCGCGGGGACGAGGTAGGCGGCCAGCCGGGTGTGGCCCTGGGGGTCGGTGACCGCGACGACCGCGGCGGCCGCCACCGCGGGCAGGTCCGTCAGGGCCGCCTCGACCTCGCCGGGCTCGATCCGGTGGCCGCGCACCTTGACCTGGTCGTCGGCGCGTCCCAGGTAGTCCAGGCGGCCCTCGCCGGTCCAGCGGGCCAGGTCGCCGGTGCGGTACATGCGGGCGCCGGGCGGGCCGAAGGGGTCGGGCAGGAACCGGGCGGCGGTGAGCCCCGGCCGGCCCGTGTAGCCCCGCGCCAGTTGCACGCCGGCCAGGTACAGCTCGCCGCCCACACCGGGCGGTACGGGCCGCAGCCGGTCGTCGAGGACGTAGGCGCGCACGTTGGCGAGCGGCCGGCCCACGGTCGGGCGGCCGTCGCCCTCGATGCGGCAGGCCAGCGCGTCGACCGTGCACTCGGTGGGCCCGTAGAAGTTGTACGCGGACACGTCCGGCCGCCCGGCCAGCTCCCGCCACAGGCCGGGGCCGACGGCCTCGCCGCCGAGCATCAGCACCCGGGGGTGGTGGCGGGGGTCGGTGAGCAGCCCGGCGGGCAGCAGCTGGCGCAGGTAGGTGGGGGTCAGGTCGAGGAAGTCGATGCGGTGCTCGACGACGTACTCGACCAGGGCGGCGGCGTCCAGCCGGGTCGCCTCGTCGACCAGGTGCAGCGGGTGGCCGTCGGCCATCAGCAGCACGCCCTCCAGCGAGGTGTCGAAGGAGAACGACGCCGTCAGCGCCACCCGCAGCGGCCCGCCGCCCGCCTCGGCGACGAAGCCCTCGCGGTGGCTCACCAGGAGGTTCGCCAGGGACCGGTGCGCCACGGCCACGCCCTTGGGGCGGCCGGTGGAGCCGGAGGTGTGGATGACGTAGGCGGTGGTGTCGGGATCCGGCGGGGCGAGGCGGCCGTCGGGAGCGCGATCGGGCAGGTCCCGCAGCGCGGCCTCGTCCAGGACGATCGCCGGCCGCGCGTCGTCCAGCAGGAACCGCACCCGGTCCTCGGGCAGCGCGGGGTCCAGGGGCAGGTAGCCGGCGCCCGACTTCCAGACGGCGAGGATCGCCACGATCATGTCGGCGGTGCGCGGCAGGCGGAGCGCGACCAGCCGCTCGGGGCCCGCGCCGCGCGCCGCGAGGTGGCGGGCCAGGCGGTCGGCGCGCGCGTCGAGTGTCGCGTAGTCCAGGGTCGCGTCCCCGGCGACCAGGGCGGTGGCGTGCGGGGTGCGGGCGGCCTGCCGTGCGAACAGCTCGGGCAGGGTCTCCTCGGGGACGGGCCGCGCGGTGGCGTTCCAGTCGTGCGTCACCTGCCGCGTCTGCCGGGGCGAGAGCAGCGGCAGGGCGCCGAGCGGCCGGTCGGGTTCGGCGGCGGCGCCGTCCAGCGTGCGCAGCAGCTGGTCCGCCATGCGCTCGGCGGTGGCGGCGTCGAACAGGTCGGTGCGGTACTCCAGCAGGCCGGTCAGCCCGTCTCCGTCCGGGACGAACTCCACGCTCAGGTCGAAGGTGGCGGCCCGCCGGGGCACGGTGACCGGCGCGGTGGCCAGGCCGTGCGGGTCCGGTGCGGCGGGCGGCGCGGGGTGCAGCAGGACCATCACGTCGAACAGGGGGTTGCGGCCCGGCTCCCGGGTCGCGCCGACGGCCTCCACCAGCCGCTCGAACGGCGTGTCGCCGTGCGCGAAGGCGTCGTTGACGGTGTCGGCGGCGGCGGTGAGCAGTTGACGGAAGGAACCGCCGGTCTCCACGCGGGTGCGCAGCGCGACGGTGTTGACGAAGAAGCCGACGGCCTGTTCGAGGTCGGTGCGGCCGCGGCCGGGGGTCAGCGAGCCGACGGTGATGTCGTCCTGCCCCGACCAGCGGGCGAGCAGGGCCTGGCAGGCGGCGACCAGGGCGGTGAACAGCGTCGTGTGCTGCCCGGCCGCGAGGTGTTTGAGCCGGGCCGTGGTCGTCGCGGGGACGGCGAAGGTGTGCACCGCGCCCGCGCCGGACTCCTCGCCCCGGCGCGGCCGGTCCAGCGGCAGTTCAGGCGCCACCGCCCCCGTCAACCGCTCCTTCCAGTGCGCCAGTTCACGCTCCAGCCGACTGCCGGACAGGTGCTCGCGCTGCCAGACGGCGAAGTCCGGGTACTGCGTGGCCACCGGTGACAGCGCGGGCCTCTCGCCCCGCGCGAGGGCATCGTAGGCGGCGCACAGCTCCTGCAGCAGGACGCCCATCGACCAGCCGTCGGTGACGATGTGATGAGCCGTCAGCAGCAGGACGTGCGCGTCGGGTGCCTCCCGCAGCAGCAGGGCGCGCAGCAGCGGCCCGGTCCCGAGGTCGAAGGGGCGCTCGTACTCGTCCGTCAGTACGGCGTGCAGATCCGTCGGCTGCTCGCCGGAAGCCGTCAGGTCCCGCAGGGGCAGCGGGACCGGCCCGGCGGGGTGCACGGTCTGCACGGGTCTGCCGTCGGCCTCCTGGAACGTGGTGCGCAGCGCCTCGTGCCGCCCGACCACGTGCTCCAGCGCGCCGGACAGGGCGGTGTGGTCGAGGGCCCCGGTGAGACGCAGCGCGACCGCGCTGTTGTAGCGCGCGTCGCCGGGGCGGAGCCGGTCGAGGAACCACAGGCGCTGCTGGGCGAACGACAGCGGCAGCGGCCGGGTGCGGTCCGCCCGTGGGACGGCCTGCGGGGCGGCGGCGCCCGGGCTGCGGGCGGCCCGTCCGGCGAGCCGGCGGCGGAGCACTTCCTGGAGGTCCTGGGGCAGGGCCTCGGCGCGGTTTCGCTTCGAAGACGTCATGGTCGTCCGGTCCTCACCGTTCTTCGTGGTCGCTGTCGCCGCGTGCGGCGTCTTCGAGTTCGCTCAGCACCTGTTCCTCCACCAGGTCCGCCAGGGCGGCGACGGTGCGGTTGACCAGGACGTCGCGGGGCGTGAGGGTCACGCCGAAGAGGTCGTTGGCGCGGGAGGCGATCCGCAGGGCGCGCAGGGAGTCGCCGCCCAGGTCGAAGAAGTCGTCCTCGGCGCCCACGGTGGTCTCCAGGGACGCCTCCCACAGGGCGGCGACCGCCTCCTCGGTGGGCGTGCGGGGCGGCACGTGCCCGGCAGCCTGCTCCTGCGCCTGCGGGCCGGGCGCGGGCAGCGCGGCCCGGTCGGTCTTGCCGTTCTCCGTGAGCGGGAAGCGGTCCAGCGTCACGAACGCCGAGGGCACCATGGGGCCGGGCAGGGTGCGGGCGGCGAAGGCCCGCAGCTCAGCCGCGGCGGGTGGCTCGGCGCCGGGCGCCACGAGCAGGTGCGCCACCAGACGCGGCAGCCCCGGCTCGTCCTCCCGCACGCTCACCACGGCGTCCAGCACCGCCGGGTGGCGCACCAGGGTCGCCTCGACCTCGCCGGCCTCGATGCGGTGGCCGCGCAGCTTGAGCTGGTGGTCGGTGCGCCCGAGGTAGTGCAGTTCGCCGCGGGCGTCGCGCCGGACCAGGTCGCCGGTGCGGTACATGCGGGTGCCGGGCGGCCCGAACGGGTCGGCGGTGAAGCGGGTCGCCGTCAGGCCGGGGCGGCCCAGGTAGCCACGGGCCAGGGCCGGGCCGGCGAGCCACAGTTCGCCGGGCACCCCGTCGGGGACGGGGCGCAGGCGCGCGTCGAGGACGTAGGTGCCGGTGGCGGGCAGCGCGCGGCCGATGGGGGGCGCGCCGCCGTCCGGCTCCAGCGGGTCGGACCAGGTGGCGACGACGGTCGCCTCGGTGGGCCCGTAGGAGTTGACCATGCGGTGGTGCGGTGCCCACCGGGCGACCAGTTCGGCCCGGCATGCGTCCGCGCCGACGATCAGGGTGCGCAGGTCCGGCAGGGTGCCGGGGGTGTCCGGCGGGAGGGTGGCGAGCGCGGCGGGCGGCAGCAGGGTGTGCGTGATGCGCGCGGTGCGCAGGAAGCCGGCCAGGTCGGCGCCGAGCAGCGGGCCGGGCGGCGGCACGACGAGGGCCGCGCCGCTCGGCCAGGCCATGCACAGCTCCAGCACGGAGGCGTCGAAGCTGGGCGTGGCGAAGGCCAGGACTCGGTCGCCCGCGCCCACTTGGTAGTGCGCGGCCTCGGCGGCGGCGAAGCCGGCCAGCCCGCGGTGGGTGACGACGACGCCCTTGGGAGTGCCGGTGGAACCGGAGGTGTAGATGACGTACGCCGGGTCGTCGAGGTGGAGCGGGCGGATCCGGTCGGTGTCGGTGGGCCGGTGGCCGGACGTGCCGTCGGGCGGGGCGGCGAGCAGGCCGGCGACCTCCTCGGCGGTCAGGGTGACGGCGGGGTCCGCGTCGCGCAGCATCAGCGCGACCCGCTCGGCCGGGTAGCCGGGGTCCACCGGGAGGAAGGCGGCACCGGCCTTGGCGACGGCGAGCTGGGCGAGGACCATGTCCGCCGAGCGCGGCAGGACCAGCGCGACGAGGTCACCGGGCCCGGCCCCGCGTGCGACGAGGTGGTGCGCCAGCCGGTTGGCGTGGGCCTCCGCCTCGGCGAAGGTCAGCGTCGACTCCCCCGTGTCGAGGGCGGTGCGGTCGGGCCACCGGTCGGCCGCGGCCTCGATCAGCGCGGGCAGCGTCGCCGGGGGCACCGGCGGCAGCTGCGGGCGTGCGGGGCCGTGCAGCAGGCGGTGGCGTTCCGCGGGCGGCAGCACGTCGACGGCGCGTAGCGGCGCCCGGTCACCGGATTCGGCGAGCGCGGTCAGGGTGTGCGTCAGCCGGGCGGCCAGGGCCTCGGCCGTCGTCTCGTCGAAGTACCGGGGGTCGTAACCGAGTTCCACGCTCAGCTCGTCGCCGGGTGAGATGACCACGGTGAGCGGGTAGTTGGTCGCCTCGCGGGCGTCGAGGTCCCGGATCCGCACGCCGTGCGCGCCCGCCGTGGTGTCGCCCACGGGATAGTTCTCGAAGACCAGCAGGCTGTCGAACAGGGCTGTGCCGGGCGGCAGTTCGCTCCACTGGTGGAGGTCCGTCAGCGGCACGTGGTCGAAGCGCCGGTCCTCCGCGCGGGCGGCCTGGAGCTCCCGCAGCCACGCCGCGCACGGCGCGGACTCGTCCACGGTGATCCGCGCGGGCAGGGTGGTGATGAACAGGCCGGTGATCATGTCCGCGCCCGGCAGGTCGGCGGGCCGGCCGGAGACGGTGGTGCCGAAGCAGACTTCCCGCTCGCCGCACGCGCGGGCCAGCAGCAGCGCCCAGGCGCCCTGCACCAGCGTGTTGAGGGTGAGCCGGTGGCGGCGGGCGAAGTCCGTGAGCCGGGCGGTGCCGTCGGCGCGGAGCCGCCGGGACAGCCAGGTCCCCGACCGGGCGGCGGCGCCCGGGGCGGGCCTGCGGTCGTAGGGCAGCGCGGTGGGCGCAGCGTACCCGGCGAGGGCGGTCTTCCAGTGCTCCTCGGCGGCGGCCGCGTCCCGGCCGGCCAGCCAGGCGGCGTAGTCGGCGAAGGGCCTCCGCCGGGGCAGTTCCGGCTCGCTGCCGGCGGCGAGCGCGGCGTGTGCGGCCATCACGTCCGACAGGACGTGGAAGACGCTCCAGCCGTCCAGCAGGACGTGGTGGAAGGTCCACACCACGCGCACCTCGTCGGGGCCGAGCCGGATCAGGGTGACGCGCAGCAGCGGGGGGCCGTCCAGGTCGATGCCCCGGGCGCGGTCCTCGTCGAGCAGGCGCCGGAGTGCGGTGTCCCGCCGCGCCGAGTCCAGACGGCTCCAGTCGAGTTCGGTGACGGGCAGGGTGACGTGGCGGTGGACGGTCTGGAGCGGGACCGGGACCTCGCCAGGGGCCACGGCGGTGCGCAGCACGGGCGTGTGGTCCACGACGTGCTGCCAGGCGGTCGCGAGCAGCCGGGGCTCGCGCACGCCGTCCGCGACGAAGGTGATCTGCTCGACGTACAGGCCCTCGCCGGGCTCGTCCATGCCGTGCACGACCATGCCGGTCTGCGTGGGGGTGAGGGGGTAGACGTCCGTGACGTCACGCCCGTCGCCGGCCAGCCGGTCGACGGCCCGCTGGTCCAGTGCGGCCAGCGGGAAGTCCGACGGGGTGCGGCCGCCCGCGCCCGGCTCGGCGCAGTGCCGGACGATCTCGCGCAGTTCCGCCGCCGTCTCCCGCGCGAGGCGTGCGACGGTGTCGCGCCGGTGCACCCGCCGGGAGTACGACCAGGTGAACTCCATTCGTCCGCCTATGACTTGACCGAGGACGTCGATGAGGTGCGGCCGGTCCGCCGCGCGGTCCATGCCGCCGGTCAGCCCGCCGTGGGGGGCCCGCAGCAGGCCGTCGGCGGCGGTCCGGTCCTGCTGTCCGAGGTAGTTGAAGCCCACCTGCGGCAGGCCGGGCAGGTCGCGTCCCGCCGTGGGGTGCAGGTGCCGCAGCGCGCCGTAGCCCACTCCCCCGCGCGGTACGGCGCGGAGGTTCTCCTTGACCGTCTTCAGCGCGGTGGCGAGGTCGGCGTCGCGGGGCACGTCGAGGCTCACGGGGAACATGGTGGTGAACCAGCCGACCGTGCGGGCGAGGTCGACGTCGTCGAAGAGGTCCTCGCGGCCGTGGCCCTCCAGCGCGAGGACCACCCGGTCCTGGCCCGTCCAGCGGGCCAGGACCCGGCCGACGGCGCACAGCAGGACGTCGTTGACGCGGGTGCGGTAGGCGTCCGGGACCTCCTGCAGCAGCCGGCGGGTGTCCTCCTCGCCGAGGCTCACCGTCACGGTCTCCTCGTCGGCGCCCGCGTTGCCGCCGTCGAGGTCGGTGGGCAAGGCGGTGGGGCGCAGGCCGCTCCAGTGCGCGAGCTCGTCGTCGAAGCCGCCGTCCGCGGTGTACGCGGCCAGGCGCCGGGCCCAGGTGCGGAAGGACGTCGTCTTCGCCCCCAGGTCGGGCGTGGCACCGGCGCGCAGGGCCCGGTGGGCGGCCTCGAGGTCGTCCGCGATCAGCCGCCAGGACACCGCGTCGACGACGAGGTGGTGGGCGGCCAGCACGAGGACGGGCGGGCGGTTGCCGTCGGGGCGGCACAGGGCGGCCTTGACCAGCGGCCCGCCGGCCAGGTCGAACCCGGCGCACAGGTCCGCGGCCACGGCGGCCGCCTCCTCCGGCCTGTCGTGCAACTCCAGGTGCGGCGCGGGGCCGGGCGGCGTGCCGTACTGGCGCCATCGCCCGTCACCGTCCTGTTCGTAGCGCATGCGCAGCGCGTCGTGGTGCTCCAGCACCGCCGCGAGGGCGGCGCGCAGCAGCGCCGGGTCGGTGCCGGGTGCCAGCTCGAAGGACACCGCCTGGGTGAGGCGGGCCGGGTCGCCGGTGAGGGTGTCGAACAGCCAGTGCTGTACGGGCGTGAGGGGCACGTCCCCGACGACCGGGCCCTGTTCCGCGTCGGCCGCCGCGGCCGGGACCTCCTCGACCGCCGCGGCCAGTTCGGCGACCGTCTGGTGCTGGAAGAGGTGCCGGGGCGTCAGCGCGAGGCCCGCGCGGCGGGCGGCGGACACGATCTGGATGCCGAGGATGGAGTCGCCGCCGAGCGCGAAGTAGTTGTCCGTCGCGCCCACGTCGGCCACGCCCAGCACCTCGGACCAGATCGCGGCGAGTGTCCGCTCGCCGGCGGTGCGCGGCGGCCGGGTGCCCTCCGCGGAGGGGGCGGACCAGACCGGTGCGGGCAGGGCCCGCCGGTCCAGCTTGCCGGTGGCGCCCAGCGGCAGCCGCTCCAGCGGCACCACGACGGCCGGGACCAGGTGATCGGGCAGCGTCCGGGCCAGGAAGGCGCGCAGGTCGGCCGGTGCGGGGGTGTCGCCGCCGCCGGGCACGGCGTAGGCCACGAGGCGCTTGTGGCCGTCGTGTTCCACGACCCGGGCGGCGGCCGCGGCCACCTCGGGATGCCCGGCCAGCGCGGCCTCCACCTCGCCGAGTTCGATGCGGAAGCCGCGCACCTTGACCTGGTCGTCGGTGCGGCCGAGGTACAGCAGGTCGCCGTCGGCCGTCCAGCGGACCAGGTCGCCGGTGCGGTACATGCGGCCGCCGGGCGGGCCGAAGGGGTCGGCGAGGAAGCGGGACGCGGTCAGGCCGGGCCGGTTCAGGTAGCCGCGGGCCACGCCCGTCCCGGCGAGGTACAGCTCGCCGGGCGCCCCGACGGGCACGGGGCGCAGGCGGGCGTCGAGGACGTAGGCGCGGGCGCCGCCGACGGGCCGGCCGATGGGCGGGTCCCGGTCGGGGTCGGCCGGGTCGCAGGTGAAGGCGGTGGCGTAGACGGTGGCCTCGGTGGGGCCGTAGATGTTCATGACCCGGCAGCCGGGGATCGCCGCGTGCACCTGGCGGACGGCGCGGGCGGGCAGCGCCTCACCGGCCAGGACGACGGTGTCGGCCGTGACGCGCACGGTGTCCTCGGCCAGCAGGCGGCCCAGGGCGGAGGGGACGGCGCTGAGCAGTCCGGCGCGCCACGGGCCTGGCCGTTCGGCGAGGGCCAGCACGTCGCGGACCAACTCGACGTGGCCGCCGGCCAGCAGCGGCGAGAGGATCTCGAACACGGAGACGTCGAAGTTGAGCGACGTGGAGGCCACGACGTGGGCGAGTCCGCGGCCGGTGAACTCGGCGGCGGCCCAGTCGGTCAGCGCCACCACCGAGGTGTGGGAGACGACGACGCCCTTGGGGCGGCCGGTGGAGCCGGAGGTGTGGATGACGTAGGCGGGGTGCTCCGGCAGCAGCGTGCCCCGCCTCTCCCCGTCGCTCACGGGGGCGGCGGACGCGGCGGCCAGGCGCTCGACGCAGGCCGCGTCGTCCAGGACGATCCGCGTGTACGGGCCGTCCGGCAGCCGCCCGGAGGTCTCCGCGCGGGTGATCACCGCGTCGGGCCGGACGTCCTCGAAGAGGAACGCGATGCGGTCCGCCGGGTGGCCGGGGTCGACCGGGAGGTAGGCGGCGCCGCTCTTGAGGACCGCGAGGAGCGCCACGATGAGGTCGGCGGTGCGGGGCAGGGCCAGCGCGACGAACCGCTCCGGTCCGGCGCCGGCGTCGATCAGGAGGCGGGCCAGCCGGTCGGCGCGCTCGTCGAGCTGCCGGTACGTCAGGTGCTCGGCGCCGGCGGTCACGGCCGGGGCGTCGGGGGTGCGGGCGGCCTGGGCCGCGAAGGCGTCCGTGATGGTGCGGCGCGGGAGTCCCGCCACCGGTCCGGCGAGCCGGTCGAGCAGGCGGCGGCCGTCGTCCGGTGCGAGTACCGGCAGGTCGGCCAGGCGGCGGCCGGCGCCGTCGGCCATCGAGGTCAGCAGGGTGCGCAGGGCCGCGCCGAGCCCCTCGACGGTGGCGGCGTCGAAGGCCGCCGGGTCGTAGTCGAGGGACACGGTCACGTCGTCGCCGGGGGCGACGACCACGCTGAGCGGGTAGTTGGTCGGCTCCAGGTCGCGTTCCTGCTCGACGGCGAGCCCGTGCCGGGCCAGGGCGCCCGCGTCGAAGGGGTAGTTCTCGAAGACGACGATGCTGTCGAACAGGTTGGTGCCGCCGGGGACCTCGCTCCAGGCCTGGACCTGGGCGAGGGAGACGAAGTCGTGGCCGCGGGCCTCGGACTGGGCGGCCTGCACCTCGCGCAGCCAGCCCAGCAGGGGGCGGCGGCCGTCGATCCGCAGCCGGGTGGGCACGGTGTTGATGAACAGGCCCACCATGGAGGTCACGCCGGGCAGTTCGCCCGGGCGTCCGGATACGGTCGTGCCGAAGACGACGTCGTCACCGCCGCCGTAGTGGTGCAGCAGCAGGCCCCAGGCGCCCTGGAGCATCGTGTTGACGGTCAGCCCGGCCCGCTGCGCGGTCTCCTTCAGCCGCGCCGAGACCTCCTGCCCGAGGGCCACCCGGACCGTTCCCGACGACGACGTGCGGTGGACCCCGCCGGGTCGCCGGTCGCGCGGCAGCGCGGTGGGCGCGGCGAAGCCGGCCAGTGTCTCGCGCCAGTAGCGCTCCGCACGGCTGCTGTCCTGGGCGGCCAGCCACCGCAGGTAGTCGGCGAAGGGCCCCCGGCCGGGCACCTGCGGGCGGCGTCCGGCGGTCAGCGCCGCGTACCGCTCGCACACCTCGTCGAACACCTGCGCCGCGCTCCAGCCGTCGAGCAGGACGTGGTGGAACGTCCACACCATGCGCACCCGGTCCGGTGCCAGGCGGATCAGCGCGAGCCGCATGAGAGGGGCCGCGCCCAGGTCGATCCCGGCCCGCCGGTCCGCTTCGAGCAGCGGCTCCATGTCCCGCGCGCACTGCTCGGCGGACCGCCCGGTCCAGTCGTGGTGGGTGACGGGCACGACGGCCCGCCGCTCCACCACCTGGAGGGGTTCGGCGGTCTCCTGCCACACCAGGCGGGTGCGCAGGATCGGGTTGGCGTCCGCAGTGTGCTGCCACGCCTCGGCGAGCGCGTGCGGGTCGGTGAGGCCGTGCAGCACCACCTGCACCTGGTTCACGTAGGTCCGGGACCTGGAGTCCAGCAGGCTGTGGAACAGCATGCCCGCCTGCATCGGCGTGAGCGGGTACACGTCCTCCACGGTGCGTCCGTCGCCCGCGATCCGGTCGACGGCGGCCTGGTCGAGCCGGGCCAGCGGGAAGTCCGAGGGCGTGCGGCCGCCGGCGTCCGGGGCGGCGCAGTGCGCGACGATCTCCTCCAGTGCGCGCCGCATGCCCGTGGCGAGGGCGGCGACCGTCTCCTCGCGGTGGCGTCCGCCGCTGTAGTGCCAGGTGATCTCCAGCTCGTCGCCCTCGACGCGGGCCACCACGTCCAGCAGGTGCGGGCGCGGCGCCCCGGGGTCCTCGGCGCCGCCCAGACCGCCGGGAACGGACCCGACCAGCGCGCCGCCGTCGGCCGACCAGTCGAACCGGCCCAGGTAGTTGAAGCTGATGCCGGGCAGCGGAGCGGCGGCGAGCGCCTCGTCGCCCGCGAGGTGACGCAGAGCGCCGTAGCCGACGCCCCGGTCGGGGACGGCCCGCAGCTGCTCCTTGACGGACTTCAGCGCGGCCCCCCAGTCCCCCTCGGGCAGTTCGAGGGCGACCGGGAAGAGGCTGGTGAACCAGCCGACCGTGCGGGACAGGTCCAGGTCGTCGAAGAGCTGGTCCTCGCGGCCGTGCCCCTCCAGTCCCACGGCGACGGTGGCGCGGCCGGTCCAGTCGGCCAGCACGCGGCCGAGGGCGGTCAGCAGGACGTCGTCGATGCGGGTGCGGTAGACGCCGGGGACCCGGCGCAGCAGGTCGTCGGTCCGCCGGCGGTCCAGGCGCACGGTCACGGCGCGCAGGTCGGCGGCGGTGTTGCCGCCGTCGAGCTCCACCGGCAGCGGTGCGGCGCAGTGCCGCGACACGGCCTCCCAGTGGGCGCGCTGGGCCGCGAAGTGCCCCTCGCGGGTGCGACGGGTGAGCCGCCGCACCCATTCCCGCGCGGACGTCGTGCGCTGCGGCAGCCGGATCGGCTCGCCGGCCCGGGCCTGGCGGTAGGCGGTCTCCAGGTCCTCCAGCAGGACGCGCCAGGAGACGCCGTCGACGATCAGGTGGTGGGCGGCCAGCAGCAGGCGCGCGGGCCCGTCCGCGCGGGTGAACAGCCGGGCGGCGACCAGCGGGCCGGTGTCCAGCCGGAAGCCGGTGTGCGCCTCGTGGGAGAGGCGGTCCTCGGCCTGTGCGGCGGCCTCGGCGTCGAGCGCGCTCAGGTCGTGGGCCTCCAGCAGGCGGGGCGCCTCGGTGTCCGGGGCGGTGATCTCCTGGCGCCAGGTGCCGTCCGCGGCGCGGGTGAAGCGGGCGCGCAGGGCGTCGTGGTGGGCCCACAGCGCGGCCAGGGCCGCGGCCAGCGCGCCGGTGTCCACGTTCCCGGCCGTCTCGACGAGCACGGACTGGTTGAAGTACTCCGGGCGCGGCGGCTCGGCGTCGAGGAACCAGTGCTGGATCGGGGTGAGCCCGGCCTCGCCGGTCACCGGAGCGGTGCCCGCGACGGTCGCGGCCGCGCCGGTCGCGGCGGTGGCCAGGGCGGCGAGCGTGGGGTGCCGGAACAGGTCCCTCGGGGTCAGTGCCAGACCGGCGGTGCGGGCGCGGGAGACGACCTGGATGCTGACGATCGAGTCGCCGCCCAGCACGAAGAAGTTGTCGTCGGCGCCGACCCGTTCCACGCCCAGGAGCTCGGCCCAGATCCCGGCGAGCACCCGCTCGGCCTCCGTGCGCGGCGCGCGGTAGGCGGTGTCGGCCGCCGCCGACAGGTCGGGTTCGGGCAGGCGCCGGCGGTCGACCTTGCCGTTGGCGGTCAGGGGCAGCTCGGCCACGGTGACGAACGCGGCCGGGATCATGTAGTCGGGCAGGTCGCCGGAGAGGCGGTCGCGCAGCTCCCCCGCCGAAGGCACCGCCGCGCCGGGGGCGGGCACCAGGTGGGCGACCAGGCGTTTGCGGCCCGCGTGGCGCGACACGGACACCACGGCCTCGGCGATCGCCGGGTGCGCGGTGAGCCGGGCCTCGATCTCGGCGGGTTCCACCCGGAAGCCGCGGATCTTGATCTGGTCGTCGGCGCGTCCCACGAAGTGCAGTTCGCCGTCGGCGCTCCAGCGCACGATGTCGCCGGTGCGGTACATCCGGCCGCCGGGCGGGCCGAACGGGTCGGCCAGGTAGCGGGCCGCCGTCGCCCCGGGGCGCCCGGTGTAGCCGCGGGCGAGTCCGGCGCCGGCGAGGTACAACTCGCCCGGGATACCGGGAGGTTGGGGCTGCAGCGCGCCGTCCAGGACGTACACCCGGGTGTCGTCCAGGGGGCGGCCGATCGGCAGCGTCGCGGGGAGCGCGTCACCGGCGCGGAAGACGCGCCGGGTGGCGAAGGCGGTGGTCTCGGTGGGGCCGTACACGTCGACGACGGTCAGGTCCGGGCAGGCGTCCAGCACGCGCCGTACGGCGGAGCCGGGCACGGCCTCGCCGCCGGTCCACACCTCGCGTGCGCCGGACAGGCAGGCGGGGTCCTCCTGGGCGAGCAGGCGGAACAGGCCGACGGTCAGGAACAGGCAGCTCACGCCCTGTTCGGTGAGCGCGTGGCGTACGGCGGCTGCCTCCAGGTCCCCGGGCGGGGCGAGCACGGCCGTGCCGCCGCGCAGCAGCGGCACCCACAGCTCGTAGGTGGAGGCGTCGAAGGCGTGCGGGGAGTGCACGAGGACCCGGTCGTGGGCGGCGAAGGCGCGGTCGAGGGCGAGCGCGGCGACGTCCCGCTGCCGCACCGCCACGCCCTTGGGGGCGCCGGTGGAGCCGGAGGTGAACATCAGGTACTGGACGTTGTCCGGGTGGACGCGGGGCGCGACCGCCGGTTCCTGAGGCGGGGCGCTGTCGTCGTCCGGCCGCAGCACGTGCTCCTTCGGGAGGAGGGCCGTGGCCGTCTCCTCCCAGGCCTCGTCGGTGAGCAGCAGGCCGGCGCCGGCTTCCGCGAGCATCGTGCGCAGCCGCTCCCGGGGCGCCCTGCCGTCGAGGGGGACGTACACGCCGCCGAGGCGGGCGAGGGCGACCTGGGTGACGACGAGGCGGGCCGAGCGGTCCATCAGGACGCCGACGGCGGCCTCCGGGCGGACCCCGCGCGCGGCCAGCCGGGCGGCCAGTGCCGCGGCCCGGTGGTCGAGTTCGCGGTAGGTGAGCCGCTCGTCGCCGGCCAGCAGCGCGACGGCGTCGGGGGTGCGCCGCACCTGTGCGGCGAACAGGTCCGCGGTGGTCGCCGCGGGGTTGCCGGTGGCGGTGTCGTTCCACGTGTGGAGCACCTGCTCGCGCCGGGCGGCCGTCAGCAGGGGCAGGCGGGCGGGCGTGCTTCCCGGCGCGGTGGCGAGGCCGTCCAGCAGGACGGTGAGGTACTCGGCCGTCCGCTCGACGGTGGCGGCGTCGAAGAGGTCCGGGTCGTAGCCGAGGCGCAGGGCGAGTTCCGTGCCAGGGTAGGCGACGAGGCTGAGCGGGTAGTTGGTGGTCTCGATGCCGTCCAGGCCGGTGAGCCGCAGCCCGTGCGCGGCGGCGAGCGAGTCGTCGACCGGGTAGTTCTCGAACACCACGATGCTGTCGAACAGGGCGGCGCGCTCGGGCAGCCGGGTGAAGGCCTTCATGCGGTGCAGCGGCACGTGGTCGTGGCGGCGGTCCTCGCTCTGGTCCTGCTGGAGCCGGGCCAGCCAGGTGAGCAGCGGCTGGTCGCGCGGCACGGTCACGCGGGTGGGCAGGGTCGCGATGAACAGGCCGGTCATGGCGTCGGCCCCGGGCAGCTCGGGCGGCCGTCCGGAGACGGTGGTGCCGAAGACCACCTCGTCGGTCGCCGCCTGACGGCCGAGCAGCAGCGCCCAGGCGCCCTGCACGAGGGTGTTCATGGTCAGGCCCGCCGTCCTGGCCAGGCCGCGCAGGGCCCGGGTGGTGGACTCGGGCACCGTGACGCGCACCGCCCGCGTCGACTCCGCGCGGTGGCTCTCGCGGGGCTCGCGGTCGAAGGGCAGCGCGGTGGTGCCGTCGAGGCCGTTCAGACGGCTCTGCCAGTGCCGTTCGGCCTCGGCCCGGTCGGCGCGGTCCCGCAGCCAGGCGACGTAGTCGCGGAAGGGGCGGCGGTCGGGCAGCGGGGCGTGCGCCGCACCCGTCAGGCCGGCGTGGCAGGCGAAGACGTCGGAGAGGACCTGGAACAGGCTCCAGCCGTCCAGGATCAGGTGGTCGAAGGACCACACGACACGGACCGCGCGGTCGGAGACCCTGGCCAGCACCAGGCGCTGGAGCGGCGCGCGCGTCAGGTCGACTCCGCGGGCGCGGTCCTGGTCGAGGAGTGCGCGCAGCCGTTCGTCGCGCTCGGCGTCGGACAGCTCGCGCCAGTCGAGCCGCTCCACCGGCACCGCTGCCCGGCACTGCACCACCAGCAGCGGCTCGGGCACGTCCTGCCACACCACGCGGGCGCGGAGCACCGGGGTACGGTCCGTGATCCGCTGCCAGGCGTCCGCGAGGACGGCCGGGTCCGCCACGCCGTCGAGGACGAAGGTCAGTTGCTGGAAGTACACGCCGCGGTCGTCCTGCGAGAGCCGGTGGAAGAGCATGCCGGCCTGGGTGGGCGTGAGGGGGTGTACGTCCTCCACGTCCGCGGGGTCCTCGCCCACGATGCGGTCGACGTGCGTCTGGTCGAGCCGGGCGAGCGGGAAGTCCGAGGGGGTGCGTCCGGCGGCGCCGGGCCGGGACGCGTGGCGGGCGAGGCCGGCCAGCGCGTCGGCGAACCGTTCCGCGAGGTCCTCTACGGTGTCCCGCCGGTGCAGCGCGTCCGAGTAGAACCAGGTGAACTCCAGGCCTTCCTCGTCCAGTCGGCCCACGACCTCCAGGGCGTGGGGGCGGGGCGCCGAGGGGTCCGCGTCCAGCTCCAGCGGGCGGAACAGGCCGGCGTACAGCCCCTCGGAGGTGCCGGACAGCCCGAAGCGGCCCAGGTAGTTGAAGCTGATCTGCGCGGGGGTCGCCGGCAGCGGTGCGGTGTCGCCGCCCGGCCGGGTCAGCAGGCCGTGGCCGAGGCCGTGCCGGGGCACCGCGCGCAGCTGCTCCTTGACCTGCTTGAGCACGGCGTCCCAGTCCGCCGCGGGCGGGACGCCGAGGGCGACGGGGTGGCGGGTGGTGAACCAGCCGACGGTGCGGCTGGTGTCGACGTCGGCGAACAGGTCCTCGCGCCCGTGGCCTTCGACGTCCACCAGCACCCGGTCGTGCCCGGTCCAGCCGCACAGCACCCGGCCGAGGGCGGCGAGCAGGACGTCGTTGGCCTGGGTGCGGTAGGTCTCGGGAAGGGTGCGCAGGAGCAGATCGGTGTCCTCGGAGCCGAGGCGTACCGTCACCGAGCGCTGGGAGGCGTAGGTGTTGGTGCCCGTCCGGTCCGACGGCAGGGCGGCCCGGGCGCCGTCGGTCGCCCGCGTCCAGTACTCCTTCTCGTCGTCGAAGCCGCCGGCGGCGGCGTGCGCGGCGAGGCGCTCGGCCCACTGACGCAGCGGGGAGGACTTGCGGGGCAGCTCCGCCGCTCCGTCCCCGCCGGCGCGGCGGGCGCGGTAGGCCAGGTCCAGGTCCTCCAGCAGCAGGCGCCAGGAGACTCCGTCGACGACGAGGTGGTGGACGGCCAGGTGCAGGACGGGCGGCCGTCCGGGGCCCCGGTCGTGCAGGACGGCACGCAGCATCGGTCCGTGGGGCAGGTCGTGGGGGCCGAGGTGCGGGGTGTCGGTGTCCGGGCCGGTGTGGCGGGCGAGGCGGAAGCGGGCGGCCGGGCCGTCGATCAGCCACCGTACGCCCGGCCCGTCGGCGGGGAAGCGGGAGCGCAGGGCGTCGTGGTGGGTGATCACGTCGTCGAGGGCGGCTTCGAGGGCTTGCGCGTCGACGTCGGCGCGCAGTTCCACCGAGAGGGTCTGGCCGAAGTGCCCGGCCCCCTCCGTGGCATGGTCGAAGAGCCAATACTGGATGGGGGTCAGCGGGGCGGGGCCGGTCGCGTCGACGGGTGCGGCCACGGCGGCGGGGCGCCGGATTCCCGCCTCGTCGGCGCGGCGAGCCAGGGCGGCGACCGTCTGGTGCCGGTACACGTCCCGCGAGGTGATCGTCAGGCCCGCCTGCCGGGCCTGGGCGACGACCTGGATGCTGAGGATGGAGTCGCCGCCCAGCGCGAAGAAGTTGTCGTCCGCTCCCACCCGCTCCACGTGCAGGACGTCGGCCCAGATGGCGGCGAGGGTCCGTTCGGTGGGGGTGCGGGGGGTGACGTGGCGTGCGGCCGTACCCGCCGGTGCGGGCTCGGGGAGGCGGCCGCGGTCCAGCTTGCCGTTGGCGTTGAGCGGCAGGGCGGGCAGCACGACGACGGCCGCCGGGACCATGTAGTCGGGCAGGGTGCGCCCGAGTTCGCGGCGTACCGCCTCCGGGTCCACGCGGGCGCCGGGGGCGGGGACGACGTACCCGGCCAGGCGGCGGTGGCCGTCGGCGTCGCGGACGGTCGCGGCGGCCTCGGTGACGCCCGCGCAGTGGCGCAGTGCCTCCTCCACCTCGCCCAGTTCGATGCGGAAGCCGCGCACCTTGACCTGCTGGTCGATGCGGCCGAGGTACTCGAGCAGGCCGTCGGCGCTCCAGCGCACGAGGTCGCCGGTGCGGTACATGCGGTCGCCGGGGGCGCCGAACGGGTCGGCGACGAACCGGGCCGCGGTGAGTCCCGGGCGGCCCAGGTAGCCGCGGGCCAGTCCGCCGCCACCCAGGTACAGCTCGCCGGTGACCCCGGGGGGTTGGGGGCGCAGGAGGCGGTCCAGCACGTAGGCGCGGGTACGGGCCACGGGGCGGCCGATGGGCGGGGCCTGGTCGGGGACGGCGCCGTGGGCGAACCAGGCGGTGGCGTAGACGGTGCCCTCTGTCGGGCCGTACAGGTTCGCCACCTGGGCCGAGGGCATGGCGTCCATGACGTCCCGTACGGTCCGGGCGGGCAGGGCCTCGCCGGCCAGGACGACGGTGCCGGCCTCGACGGTGCCGCCGGCGCCGAGCATGCGGGAGAGCACGGACGGGACGCCGCTGAGGAGTCCCACCTTGCGCGGGCCGTCGGCGTCGGCGAGGGACGGGAGGTCGGCGACCACCTCGACGCCGCCGCCGGCCGTTAGCGGGCACAGCAGCTCGAAGACGGACACGTCGAAGTTGAGGGAGGTGGACGCGACGACGTGCGCCAGCCCGTGCGCGCCCAACGTCTCCTGGGCCCAGGAGGCCAGCGCGGTCACGCTGCGGTGGGTGACGACCACGCCCTTGGGACGGCCGGTGGAGCCGGAGGTGTAGATGACGTAGGCGGGGTGGCACGGGTCGAGCGGGCGGATCCGGTCGGCGTCGGTCAGGTCCGTCTCACCCTCGCCGGACGGCTCGGCGTCCTCCAGGAGGAGCGGGTCGCAGTCGTCGGGGACCGCGCGGACGGTGTCGCGGGTGGCGACGACGAGGGCGGGGGCCGCGTCGTCGAGCATGTAGCGGATCCGCTCGGCGGGATAACCGGGGTCGACGGGCAGGTACCCGGCGCCCGACTTCAGGACGGCCCACAGCATCGGCAGCAGGTCGGCCGAGCGCGGCAGGCAGAGCGCCACCAGGGACTCCGGACCCGCGCCGTGCCTCGTCAGCAGCCGGGCGAGGCGGTTGGCGCGCCGGTTGAGCGCGGCGTAGTCCAGCCGGGCCTCGCCGCAGGTCACGGCGGTCCGGTCGGGGGTTCGGCGCACCTGGGCCTCGAACAGCGCCGGGAGCGTGGTGCCGACGGCGTGGTCACCGGCCGGCGCGGGCGGGTTCCAGGAGTCGAGGAGCGTGCGCCGCTCGTCGTCCGACAGCAGCGGCAGTTCGGCCAGCGTCCGGTGCGGACCGTCCGCCATGCCCTCCAGCAGGCGGTGCAGCTGCCGGCTCATCCGGGCCGCGGTCGCCGCCTCGTACAGGTCGGTGTTGTACTCGACGGTCAGCTCGCAGCCGCCGTCGGCGCGCGGCGCGAACTCCAGCACGAGGTCGAAGCGGGCGGCCGGGCGCGGCAGCGGGTGCTCCTCGATCCGCACCCCGGCCGCCACCGGCGGGCGGTCGGGCGCCGTCTGCTGCACCACCAGCACCTGCACCAGCGGTGTGCGGCTGGGGTCGCGCGGCGGGGCCAGTTCCTCGACCACCCGGTCGAAGGGCACGCCGTCGTGCGCGAAGGCGTCGAGGACGGTCGCGCGCACGGACTCCACGAACCGGTCGACGGTGAGGGCGTCGTCGACCTGGCCGCGCAGCACCACGGTGTTGGCGAAGAAGCCCGTCACGTCCTCCAGTTCGCGGCGGTCCCGCCCGGTGGTGACGGTCCCGAACGCCACGTCCCGCTGTCCCGAGTAGCGGGAGAACAGCACGGCCGCGGCCCCGGCGAACAGCGTGAAGACGGTCGTGCCGCGGCCCTGGGCCAGCCGGCGCAGCCGGTCCACCAGGTGCTCGGGGAGGTCGTGGCGGTGGGCCGCGCCCGCGGTGGTGCGCACCGCCGGCCGGGGCCGGTCGGTGGGCAGTTCCAGTTGCGGCATGCCGGCCAGGTGGCGCTTCCAGTAGCCGAGGTCGCCGTCGTCCGCGGCGCCGGTGCGCCGCGCGCGCTCCCACCGCGCGAAGTCCGGGTACTGCACGCCCGGCCGGGGAAGGCCGTCCGGTTCGCCGCAGGCCTCCGCTCGGTAGAGCGCCGCGAGGTCCCGGGTCAGGACGCCGACGGACCAACCGTCGGTGACGATGTGGTGCTGGGCCAGCAGCAGGACGTGGTCCTCGGGTGCGCGGCGGACGAGCAGCGCCCGGGTGAGGGGGCCGGTCGTCAGGTCGTGGGGGCGGCGCAGTTCCTCGGTCAGCAGCCGCTCCACGGCGTCGTCCGGCCGGTCGGCGGGCAGGTCCCCGGCATCGGCGGTGCGTAGGGGCAACTCCCCCTCGGCGGCGACCATCTGGACACCCTGGCCGTCGACGGTGGCGAAGGTGGTGCGCAGGGAGTCGTGGCGGGAGGCGAGCCGGTCCAGGGCGCGGCGCAGGGCCGGCGTGTCGAGCGGGCCGCGCAGCCGCAGCGCCACGCCGGTGTTGTACTCGGCTCCGCCGCCGGCGAGGTCGTCGAGGAACCACAGGCGCCGCTGGGCGCTGGAGAGCGGGAAGGGCTCTCCGCGCGGGGCGGCGGGGATCGGGTCCGGCGGCGCGGCTGCGGACTGCTCCGCGGTCAGCGGGGCGAGCGCGGCGACGGTCCGGGCGGTGAACACGTCGCGCAGGGAGAGCCGGACGCCGAGGCCCTCGCGGATCCTGGTCAGGGTGCGGGCGGCGAGGATCGAGTCGCCGCCGAGGTCGAAGAAGTCGTCGGTGACGCCGACGGTGCCGACACCGAGGACGTCGGCCCAGATCCCGGCCAGGGTCCGCTCGGCGTCGGTGCGCGGCTCGACGTGCTCCTCGGTCGGCGCGCCGCCGGGGGCGGGCAGGGCCCGCAGGTCGGTCTTGTGCTGCGGGGTGAGCGGTATCGCGTCCAGGACGACTATGGCGGAGGGCACCATGTGGGCCGGCAGGACGGCGGCGAGGGCGGCGCGCAGCCGGGCGGGATCGGGTCTGCGGGCCGGGTCGGCGGGCGTGACGTAACCGACGAGCCGGCCGCGGGCGGGCTCCTCGTCGCGGACCACGACGACGGCCTCGCGGACGCCGGGGTCACGGGTCAGCGCTGCTTCGATCTCGCCGGGCTCGATGCGGAAGCCGCGCACCTTCACCTGCCGGTCGGCGCGGCCGAGGAACTCCAGCTCGCCGTCCGCCCGCCGGCGCACCCGGTCGCCGGTGCGGTAGAGGCGGGCGCCGGGCGGCCCGAACGGGTGGGCGACGAACCGGGTCGCGGTCAGGCCGGGCCGGCCGAGGTAGCCACGGGCCAGCCCGTCGCCGCCCACGTACAGCTCGCCATCCGTCCCGGGCGGCACCGGGCGCATCGCCGCGTCCAGGACGTGGGCCTCGGTGCCGGGCAGCGGGCTGCCGATGGCCGGTGTCCCGCTGCCGGCGGTCAGCGGTCCGGTCCAGGTGGCGACGACGGTGGCCTCGGTCGGCCCGTACGAGTTGATCACGCGGCGGCCGGGCGCCCACCGGTCGACGAGCGCGGCCGGGCACGCCTCGGCCCCGACGATCAGGGTGCGCAGGTGCGGCGCGCCGCCGTTGTCCGCGGGGTCGGGCAGGGTGGCGAGCGCGGCGGGCGGGATGAGGGCGTGGGTGATGCGGTGCTCGTCCAGGACGGCGGCCAGCTCGTCGCCCAGCCAGGGCCCGTCCGGGGGTACGACCAGCAGGGCGCCGGACAGGACGGAGACGCACAGCTCCAGCACGGAGGCGTCGAAGCTGGGTGAGGAGAACTGCAGCACGCGGTCGCCCGGGCCGGCGGCGTACCGCTCGGCGGCGGCCGCGGCGAAGCCGCCGATGCCGCGGTGCGTGACGGTGACGCCCTTGGGGGTACCGGTGGAGCCGGAGGTGTAGATGACGTACGCCGCGTGGTCGGGGAGGACCCGGCTCCGGGACGCGTACGGCTCCTGGTCCCCGTCGTCCATCAGCGCGCGGACCCGGTCCGGGTCGTCCAGCACGACGGCCGGTGCGGCGTCGGCGAGCATCAGCGCACGCCGCTCGGCCGGATAGCCGGGGTCCACCGGCAGGAAGGCGGCGCCGGCCAGGGCCACGGCCAGCTCGGCGGCGATCAGCTCCATCGAGCGCGGCAGGACCAGCGCCACCGTCTGCTCCGGGCCGGCCCCTCTCGCCACGAGGTGGGCGGCGAGACGGGCGGCCCGCCGGGCGAGTTCCCCGTACGTCCAGGTGCGCCGGCCGTCGGTCACCGCGGGGGCGTGCGGGTCGCGCGTCACCCACCCGGTGAACAGCTCACCGAGCGGGACGTGACGGGTGGCGTGCTCCGCGCGGGCCGGCGGGGCGGTGCCGGCCCGTGGGCAGCCGGGCGCGTCGGGTTGCTGGGCGTGCAGGTCCGTCATCGGGGTGAAGTCCTTCGGGCGTGGGGCGGCGCGCGGACCCGGCGCGGCGGTCGCGGGCATCCCGCGGGCACACCGGAGCGGTGCGGGGTCCTTGCGTTCGGGACGGTGCGTGACGCGGGGCTCGGTCAGACGGTGCCGATGCGGCGCGCGGTGCGTCCGGACATCTGCAGGCGGTCGATGGTCCCGGTGGCGGGGTCGCGGTGGAAACGGCCACCCGGCTCGTGCCGGCCCGTGGCCGGGTCGACCAGATCGCAGGACAGGTCCGGATAGCACACCAGCGGGATGGGGCAGTCGCCGTCCACGGACAGCGTCGGCGTCCCGTCTCCGTCGAGTTTGACCGCGTACTCGGTGCTCCCGTTGCGGTAAGTGCCCGCGCACGCCGGCAGCGGTACGGCGGGACCGCGGCGGGCTCGGGCCGGTGCGGTCGGCACACGTATGCCGGTGAGCCGCACGAGGTCGGCGGCGAGGTCCCGCCACAGGGCGGTGGCGCCGCCGGCGTTGCCGGTGAAGGCGACGACGACGCCGCTGTCCGGCTCGGCCCGCAGGTGGCAGGAGGTGCCCTGGGCGTTGCCGTCGTGGCCGCACCACAGGCGGCCGTCCTGCTCGAAGAGTGCGAGGCCCAGACCCCACGAGTCCGCCAGGGCGCCCGGATGGGCGGCCGGTTCCGGGCGCCGCATCAGGGCGGCGACGGCCGCGGGCAGGACGGTGGACCGTCCGATGACCGCCCTTCCCAGGGCCGCCAGGTCCTCGGCGCTCGCCAGCAGGGCTCCGGCCGGGGCCTCCACCGGGGCGAGGTTCTGGTGGGCGGGCCGCACCAGGCCGGTGGCCGTGTTGAGGGCGTGGCCGGTGGCGAGCGGCCGCACGGGCGCGGCGTCTCCGAGGAAGGCGGGGACGATGCCCAGAGGTTCGAGCAGGAGAGCGCGCAGCGCTTCCTGCCAGGTCATGCCCGTCACTTCGGACACGAGCCGGCCGGCGGCGACGTAGCCGGCGTTGGAGTAGGAGAAGCCGGTTCCCGGCGGGAACAGGGCGTTCCGCGCGGTGCAGACCTCCGAGAGGTAGCGCGCGGCGGTGGTGCCGGCGGCGCTGTCGGAGTCGGGTCCGGTGGGCAGGCCGGCGGTGTGGCTGAGTAGGTGCCGTACGGACACCTCGGGTAACGGCCCCAGTTCCGGCAGGAGTTCGGCAGCGGGTTCGTCGAGGTCGAGGTCTCCGTCGTCGGCGAGGAGCAGCACGGCGGCGGCTGTGCCGATCTTGGTGACGGAGCCCAGGGGTACGGCCGTGCCGGCGGTGAAGGGAGCTCCCGTCGCGGCGTCGGCCGTGCCGGTGTGCACGCTCAGGGTGTGCGTGCCGGTGTGGACGGCCAGTTGGGCACCGGGCACACGGTGGGCACGTGCGAGGAAGTCGAGACGGCGCTGCACCTCCTGGCACAGCGGAGACGGCGCCCGGTCTGCGGCCGGAGCGGCGGTGGGGAAGGGCATGAGCAGGGGACTCCTGGTGAGAGCGGTTGTGGGGAGGTGACGCGGCCGGCCGGCGGGTGAGCGGTGGGGGGCCTGCGCACGTCGACGTGTCAGGGCCTGGTGACGGCGATCGGCAGGTGGCGTACGCCGACGATGACGGCGGGGTTCTGGTAGGTGATGTCGTCGTAGGAGGGGATCGCGAGGGTGGGAAAACGTTCCATCAGCATGTGCAGCGCGATCCGTGCTTCCAGCCGGGCCAGTGGCGCGCCGAAGCAGAAGTGGATGCCGTGGCCGAAGGTCAGATGGGGGTTGGGGCTGCGGGCCACGTCGAAGACGTCCGGATCGGCGAAGCGGGAGGGATCGCGGTTGGCGGCGCCCAGATGCACCATCAGGAGGGTGTCGGCAGGGATCTCGTGGCCGCCGAGCACCACCGGTCGGGTGGTGCGCCGTCCCAGCTCGGGGAAGGGCGGCAGCCAGCGCAGTACTTCTTCGACGGCGGAGGGCAGCCGGCCGGGGTCGTCGCGCAGCGCGGCGAGGGTTCCGGGATGCCGGTCGAAGGTGACCACGGCGCTGCCGAGCAGTGCGGTGGTGGTGATGTGCCCAGCGACCAGCAGCAGGGCGACGAATCCGACGATCTCTTCGTCCGCCAGGCGCGTTCCGTCCACCTCTGCGGACAGGAGTCTGCTCGTGAGGTCGTCCCCGGGGTGGGCACGGCGGTGCCGGATGTGGTCCAGTACGTAGCCGTTCATCTCGCGCACGGTCGGGGCGATGGCCTCCAGCGCGCGTTCCAGGTCGGCCATGTCGAGGCTGTCACCGAGCTGGTCGCCACCGAAGAGGGTGCTGGCCCACTCCTGGAAGAGTCTGTGGTCGTCGGCAGGGACACCGAGGAGTTCGGCGATCACGATGATCGGCAGCGGGTAGGCGAGGGTGTCGACCAGGTCGAACCGGTCACGGTCGGCGACACCGTCGAGCAGGCCCGCGCACACGGCCTCGATGCGCGGTTCGAGCCCGTGGACCACCCTCGGGGTGAAGGCCTGGCTCACCAGGGTGCGGAGTTTGCGGTGCTCCGGCGGATCCATGCCGACGAAGTTGCCCTGCCGGAAGGTCTCGAAGTCCTCCTGGGTGGGGGCGATCGGCGTGAGGTCGGAGGAATACGTCGCCGGGTCGGCGAGTACGGTGGCGACCCCCTGGTGGTCCACGACGCGCCACTGCTCCTGCCCCTCGTCGTAGGTCACGGGGCCCGCCTCGCGCAAGGACCGCCACCGGTCCGATAACGCGTCCAGGGGTGATGCGGTCCCGGACAGTCGTGTACTTGTCACCGATTCTCCTTGAATGAGGACGCACGGGGCCCAGCAGGTGGGGCGCCAACGGTGCTGCAGGTTGGCGGGTGTGAGGCCGGAGCCGTCGCGGGCATGGTCAATGGGTGTGGGCCCGCGCGGCACCCCCGCTCCGCGCCAGGTAGGCGACTGATGGTCAGGCCGGGCCGACTGCGACTCGGAAATGCCCGCCCGTTCTCCCTTCACGCATGCGATGGCCCCCGGGGGTTTTCATGAGACGCCGGGAGGGGTTCCGTGCGGCAGGGCGGCGCTTCCGAACGGTCTGGACGTCCGCCGGGCGGCGGCGGAGACGCACGCCCACAGTCCGGTGCCGTCGTGTCTCGGACACCAAGCGGCCATCCCCACACCCCCAACGACTCCCCCGCGCAGCAACCCGCGCAGGACTCCCCTGTCTGTCGATTCAGCGCTCTGCGTGCCGAGACGGCGCTTCGATCCCATGCCTCCGGGGCGATTGCGCTCACAGTTTTCACGCTGGGTCATGATCTGGCAACCCCCCGAAATCGAAGGGGAGATGGCCGGTCAGTAGCCCACCGCGATCGGCGGGTATCCCGCCGATCGCCACTCAAACCCTTTGCGCCACAGCCAATTTGACCTCGATCTCGGCGGGTTGTCCTGCCCCCTCCCACCTGCGCCCTCCGCTTCGGAGGCATGGGCACCCGCCCCCGTGGTTCCCGGCCGGACTCGGCAGGGGCATGCCGAAAAGCCGAGCGGCGAGAGTCCCGTGGGCGGCCGCACGGCACGGTGAACGATCCGGCGCAAGGCACGTGACACGACCCGGCGCACGGGAGAAAACGCCGGCGCTCACGGCCACCACACGCGCGCCGGCGTACGCCAACAAGTTCCGCCGCAGTATTCCAAGCCCCCCGTGAACCACGCGCGCCGTGCCGTCATCGCCCGTCGGCGTCGGCGCACTCGGCAAGGAGCCGCACCACGGCGTCCGGGTGGTCCGCCAGGAAGAAGTGTTCTCCGGGAAGCACCTTCAGCCGGAAACCGGCCGTGGTGTGACTCTTCCAGGCTGCGGCCTCCTCCGGCGCGACCTGAGGGTCCCGGTCCCCCGTCAGGCAGAGGAGGGGCGTGTCCACCACGGCGTCGGGCACCGGCCGGTACCGGGCGACCGCCCGGTAGTCATTGCGTATGACCGGCAGGAGCAGGTCCATGAGTTCCGGGCTGCGGACGATCTCGGAGGCGGTGCCGCCGAGACCGGCCAGGTGGTCGAGGATCTCCGGGTCGGAGTCGAGAGCCGGAATCTCGCGTGGTGCCGACGGGGACGTCCGGCCGGAAACGACGAGAGAGCAATGTGCCGTCAACCGGTCGCGCTGGAGCCGGAGGACCGACTCGAAGGCGACGGACGCCCCCATGCTGTGACCGACGAGCACGAACGGCACGGGGTCCGCCGCCCAGCGGCGCAGGGACGGCATCAGCCCGTCGGCGAGGCCTTCGAGAGTCCCCACGAGCGGTTCGCCCAAGCGCTCCTGCCGCCCCGGGTACTGAACGGCCGCGACCGCGTACCCGTCGGGAAACCGCCGCGCGAACGGCGCGTAGAACGAGGCGGCTCCACCGGCGTGCGGAAAGAAGAGCACGCGCGCGCGGGGTGGCACGGCACCGCGCAGAGCCCTGATCCAGGGGTCTTCACCCTCCATCGGTGTGCCCCGCCCTTCCCTGTGGCCGGGGTTGCGCGCCCGGCCGACCCGGTATGACCATCGCCGACCGTACGGTGGCCGCGCGCGACCGTCGAGGGTGCCTCACGGGACTCGAGCCGGATGCGAGCGGTTCGGCAGCGCCGTCCCGCAGGACAGACGCAGCAAAACGTGCGAATTATTTTTCACGTAAGTATCGACGTATTTTCCGGGCAGGGTGACCCTGGCGATACCCCCCTCTCCTCACATGGGAGGTGGGACGATCATGCAGTCCCCTCGCCCGCGGGCCGTCCCCGCCGAAGCCGCTGCCCATGACCCCGACCGCTTCCGCTTCCCGGTGGCCGCGGTGCTGACCGACCGTCTCGACGACGCCTCCGTGGTCGGCGCCGCTGCCCGGCTCGCCGCCGCACGCGGCGGGCCGCTCCTGCTGATCGCCGTCATGCCGTCGCTGCCACCGCGCGCCACGGCACCCCGCCCGGACGGAACGGCAGCCCGAGCCGTACTGGGGCGGGCGCTTCCACGAGTGGCCCGCAGCGGCATCGCCTACAGGCCGGCCATCTGTCACCGCCCCGCCCACCACAACGGACGACTGGGCCGGTGAAGGGCCTGCTCGACGTCGCCGTCACCCATGGCTGCTCGTCACCGGTGGTCTCGCGCACCGGCCCGGCCGGGCTGGATGCGTGCACGGTGAGGCGGCCGCCATCCGCGGCGGTCCGCTCATCCACGCCGCCCCACCAGTGCCCTGGACGCCCTTGGCCGCGCCCTGCCCTCCGCACTGAATCGCCCGCCGGGTTTCATGGCCTACGGCGACGCCGTGTGCGAGACGGCGTGCCCCTGCTCGGTCTCCGGGGTGTCTTCGCGGTGCAGGAAGGCGGCCAGCAGGTCACCGACCGGGGGGCCTCCGCGGGATGGCGTAGAGCGACGGTGGTGTCGATGGAGTAGCGGTTGCGGCGGCCGACGCGCGTGCGGGTGAGGTATCCGGCCGCTTCGAGGTCGGCGACGATCAACTGCACGGCGCGTTCGGTGATCCCGGACGATGCTGGACCTATCCCGTTCCTCCGTCGGTCCCCGCTGACGGGGAGCGGCCGCGGCCCGGCTCACCTCCGTGACCCGCCGGGGCCCGGCACCCCTTTCCGCCCTTGTCTCCGTACCCCTCCGGCTCCGTCCGGGAAATCCGCCAACTCGACGCCCGCAACGCGTCACCCATCACGCTCTACGAATCCGCCACGACCTCCTCCAGGTCGGTCTCGCGGATGCCCGGCGTGACGGTGCCGGTCTGCATCGGACGTCGGGGAGGACGCTCGGGGGCAGTGATCACTCCCCCGACCGGCCCTTCGCCCATGACCGGGGTCAGGGTACGCAACTGCCTTCGAGGCCCCCCGTGACGATCGGCGCAGCGGGCTCCGCGCCTGGCGCCGGCGGTGGCGGGTGGGGACCCCAGCAGGTAGTGGGCGGGGTGGTCGGCGAGGTAGCGGGCGTCTCGGCGTCGTGTTGAACTGAGCAGAGTGTGCGGCACCGCGGCGCCGGTCGACGCCGCGGCGTGGCTTCGGTCGAATTCTGGCGTACGCCACAAGGCTCGACATCGAGGATGCGGAGGCGGCTCATGGCGGAGTCGCGGGACGACGAGCAGCTCGGTCTGCGCCTGACGGCCGTGGCGGCGGCGGGCTTCGTGCTGATCGTTCCGCCGTTCCTGGTGCGGTTCGATCGCATGGGGCAGGTCTTCGGCGTCCCCGTTCTCGCGGCCTACCTGTTTCTCGTCTGGGCGATCGTGATCGGTCTGGTCGCCGTGATCGGCGGCAGATCGAGGTAGGCCGTGCTCCGTACCTGGTTCATCGTCGCTGTCTCGGCCGGGTACCTCGGCCTGCTCTTCGCCGTGGCCTTCTACGGGGACCGGCGGGCGGATTCCGGTCGGAGCATCATCAACAACGCCACGATCTACGCGCTGTCCTTCGGCGTGTACGCCACCTCGTGGACGTACTACGGCAGCGTGGGCTGGGCCGCCAGGGCCGGAGTCGGCTTCCTGCCGATCTACCTGGGGCCGACGCTCATGCTGGCGCTGGGCTGGCTGGTGCTGCGCAGAATCATCCGGATAAGCCACCGGCACCGGGTCACCTCGCTGGCCGACTTCGTCTCCGCCCGCTACGGAAAGAGCACCGCGCTGGGCTGTCTGGTGACGATCATCGCCGTGGTGGGGGTCGTTCCCTACATCTCGCTGCAGCTCAAGGCGGTCTCCCTCACCTTCGCGATCATTCGGCGCCACCCCGAGGTCACCCCCGCCCCGGAGCCGAGCCACATCCCGCTGCTGCAGGACACCGGCTTGTACGCGGCCCTGGTGCTCGCCGCGTTCACCATCGTCTTCGGCACCCGTCACCTGGACGCGACGGAACGCCACGAGGGCTTGGTCGCCGCCATCGCGTTCGAGTCCGTGGTCAAGCTCGTGGCGTTCCTCTCGGCCGGGTTCTTCGTGGTCTTCTCGATGTTCGGGGGGCTGCACGACCTGTTCTCCCGGGCCTCGGACGCCGGCTTCACCATGCTGTTCACGCTGCGGGAGCACACCGGCTACGGCACGTGGGTGTGGCTCGTGGTGCTGTCCATGCTGGCGATCGTGCTGCTGCCCCGGCAGTGGCAGATCAGCGTGGTCGAGAACGTCGACGAGAGACACCTCAAACGGGCGATGTGGCTGTTCCCGCTGTACCTGCTCGCGATCAGCGTCTTCGTGCTCCCGATCGCGGCCGGCGGGCTCCTGCGGTTCGGGAAGGCCGTCGACGCCGACACCATGTGCTCACCCTGCCGATGGCCGGAGGCCAGCAGGCACTCGCACTGCTCGTCTTCATCGGCGGCCTCAGCGCGGCCACCAGCATGGTCATCGTCGAGACGATCGCGCTCAGCACCATGGTGTCGAACTCCCTCGTCATGCCGCTGCTGCTGCGCAGCAAGTCCCGGCTGGCGCACCGGGACAACCTCGCCGGTCTGGTGCTGGGCATCCGCCGGGCGACCATCGTGCTGATCCTGCTGCTCGGGTACGCGTACTTCCGGCTGGCGGGCGAGCAGACGGCACTGGTGTCGATCGGTCTGGTGTCGTTCGCGGCCGTGGCACAGTTCGCGCCCGCCATCCTGGGCGGCCTGTTCTGGAAGGGCGGTACCCGCCGGGGCGTACTGGTCGGCCTGGTGGCGGGGTTCACCGTGTGGGCGTACACCCTGGTGCTGCCGACCTTCGCCGATGCCGGGCTGCTGTCCGCCTCGTTCCTGCGGGAGGGCCCGCTCGGCATCGGGCTGCTCCGGCCACAGCATCTGTTGGGCGTGGCGGGAATGGATCCGATCAGCCATGCCATGTTCTGGAGCCTCCTGCTGAACTTCGGAGGGTATGTCGCGGTCTCCCTCGCGGACCGACCGGACGCCGCCGAGCGGGCGCAGGCGGTGCAGTTCGTGGAGATCCTCGAAGAGCCTGTCAGGGAGCGACGCTGGCGGGTCCGTGCCACGGTCGACCAGCTGCAGACCCTGCTGGAGCGCTTCCTCGGGCGGGAGGGCGCCCAGCGGGCGTTGCGCTCCTACCCCGGGAGGAGACCCGACTCACTGGCAGCCGAAGCGCCGCCGGAGCTGGTCCACCACGTGGAGGCCCAGCTCGCCGGATCGGTGGGCGCCGCCTCCGCGCGGCTCGCGGTCGCCGCGGTGGCCGGAGAGGAGGACGTCGGCACCGACGAAGTGATGGAGATGATCGGCGAGGCGTCGAAGAGGGTGGAGCTGGTCCGGTGGCGGCTGAAGTTGCTCTACGACGCGACCGGCGGCATCGGCACCACCCTCGATGTGACCCGTACGGCCGAAGAACTGACGCAGGTCGCGGTTCCGCGCTTCGCCGACTACGTCAGCGTCGACCTGGCCGAGTCGGTGCTCCGCGACGAGGAACTGGGGATGAACGGCAGGGGCACCGGCAGCAAGCGGATGCAGCGCGCGGCCGTCAGCGGCATCCGCGACGACGCTCCCTTGTTCGCCGTCGGCGACCTGATGACTTACGCGCCGTCATCGCCACAGGCCCGCGCCGTCGAGAGCGGCCTGGCGGTCCTGGTGCCTCATCTGCGTGATTCCACGGAATGGCAGGAGGTAGACCCCGCGCGGGGCTCCCGCATCATCGACTACGGGATCCATTCGCTCATCACGGCGCCGCTGTCCGCCCGCGGCGTGCTGCTGGGCATGGTCCACTTCTGGCGCTCCGAGAGACCCGAGCCCTTCGATCAGGACGATCTCTCCCTCGCGGCCGAACTCGCCACCCGAGCCGCCGTGTCCCTCGACAACGCACGCCGCTACACCCGCGAGCACGGCCTGGCCGAGGCGCTGCAGCGCAGACTGCTGCCCCGCGCGCTGCCCGAACAGAACGCCGTCGAGGTCGCCTCCCGCTACCTTCCCGCGAAGGCGGTCGGCGGCGACTGGTTCGACGTCATCCCGTTGCCGGGCGCCAGGGTGGCGCTGGTCATGGGCGACATCGTCGGGCACGGACTGCACGCCGCGGCCACCATGGGGCAGCTGCGCACCGCCGTGCACAACTTCTCCACCCCCTTGGACCTTCCGCCCGACGAACTCCTCAGCCACCTCGACGAGTTGGTCGCGCTTATCGACCAGGACGCGATCGCGGCCGGCGACAGGACCACCGTCACCGGCGCCACCTGCCTGTACGCGGTCTACGACTCCGTGTCCGGCGACTGTGCCGTCGCCAGCGCCGGCCACCTGGCGCCCGCGCTCGTACACCCCGACGGGACGGTGGAGTTCCTGGACGTGCCGTCCTGCCTTCCCCTCGGCATCGGCGGACTGCCCTTCGAGTGCGCCGAGTTGCGTCTGCCCGAGGGCAGCAGACTCGTCCTGTTCACCGACGGCCTCGTCGAGCGCCGCGACCTGGACGTCGACACCGGGCTCCGGCTGCTCCGCGAGACGCTGGCGCGCGCGGACCAGTCGCCCGAGGAGACCTGTGACGCCGTGCTCGACGCCCTGCTCCCCGAGCTCCAGAGCGACGACATCGCTCTGCTCGTCGCCCGTACGCGGGTGCTGGGGCCCGGGCAGGTCGCCGAGTGGGACGTGGAGTGCGACCCTGCCGCCGTTCGCCGCGTACGCGCCGCCGTCTCCGCCCGGCTCATGGAGTGGGAGCTGGAGGACCTCGTCGACACCACGGAGCTGATCTGCAGCGAACTGATCACCAACGCCATGCGCCATGCCACAGGCCCCATCAAGGCGCGGTTGATCCGCGATCGTGCGCTCATCTGCGAGGTCTACGACCACAGCAGCACATCGCCGCACCTTCGCTATGCGGCCAGTACGGACGAGGGTGGACGGGGCCTCTTCCTCGTGGCCCAGCTCGCCGAGCGCTGGGGCACGCGCTACACCAAGGACGGCAAGGTCATCTGGGCGGAGCAGGCGACACCGGGGACGCTCGGCGGCTGACCCGCGCCGCCCGCGGACGACCACGTCCTGGCCACCGCGCGACGCCGGCGGCCGAACGTCCTGGCCGGCGGCCGGATCGCGGGACTGATCGACTCAGCCGCCGCTCTTGCGCCGGAACGACCGCTGGCTCGCAGCCGGACCGTGCGCCGCACGCACTTTCGACGCATCGGGGTTGGCGGCAACATCGGCGGCGTCCGCCTGCGCACCCCGCTTGCGCGCCAGGGCTTCGCGGAACTTGCGCTTGAGGTCGTAGTTGCCGTCGCCGTCCGGCGCCACAGGGGACGTCTCGGGGGCGGCCGGCTCCGAACCTTCCGTGGATGCGGGCTCTGCGGTCATGGTGACCTCCTGGGTTCGGGGGTGGGCAAGCACAGCTTGTCATGCCGGTCGCGGTGCGGGGCGCCTACATCATCATCCTGCTCCGTTTCGGCGGGTGTCCCTCTCGCGGTCAAGGGCGTGGCGTTCGCTTCGTACGTGCGGCGCGCAGGACGGCTTCGGGCCGGGCCGAGGGTCGTCGATCCCGTGGCCGGGACGTTCCCTGCCGGGCGACGCCTCTCAGCCGTTGCGACGCACGAGGGCGGCCTTGCGGGCCTCGGCGAGCTTGCGGGCCTCGCCGGCCTTCCGGGACTTGCCGCCGGCGCCGCGGGAGGTGTCCTTGCTGGTGCCGAGGCCGCGGAAGGGAGCGTTGGTGTTCTTGGGCCGGGGGGCGGCGGGCCCGCCGTCGAGCGGGATGCCGGAAGGAGTCTTGGCGCCGGTGATCCGGCTCAGCTCCGCCTCGCCCGAGCGCACCTTGGTGACGGTCGGCTCGATGCCGGCCCCGGCCATCATCAGGCTCGTCTCACGGCGCCGGCCCGGCATCACGAGCGTGACCACGCTGCCGGACTCACCGGCGCGGGCGGTGCGGCCCGCCCGGTGCACATAGTCCTTGGGGTCGGTGGGTGGGTCGACGTTGACCACGAGATCGAGGTCGTCGACGTGCAGGCCACGGGCCGCGACATCGGTCGCCACCAGAACGGTGATCCGGCCTTCCCTGAACTGCGCCAGGGTCCGTGTGCGCTGGGGCTGGGACTTGCCGCTGTGCAGGGCCCCGGCGTGCACCCCGCTGGCCCGCAGATGCCGGGTGAGCTGGTCGACGGCGTGCTTGGTGTCGAGGAACAGCAGTACGCGGCCGTCGCGGGCCGCGATCTCCGTGGTGACGGCGTAGCGGTCAGGGCCGTGGACGACCAGTACGTGGTGCTCCATCGTCGTGACCGTGCCCGCGGACGGGTCGACCGAGTGGACCACCGGGTCGTGCAGGTAGCGGCGGACCAGCTGATCGACGTCGCGATCCAGGGTGGCCGAGAACAGCAGCCGCTGGCCGTCGGGGTGCACCTGGTCGAGGGCGTCGACGACCTGCGGCAGGAACCCCAGGTCGCACATCTGGTCGGCCTCGTCGAGCACGGTGATCCTCACCCGTCCCAGGCGGCAGGCCTTGCGCTCGATCAGGTCGTGCAGGCGTCCGGGGGTGGCGACGACCACCTCGGCTCCCTGGCGCAGCTCGGCGACCTGCCGGCCGATCGACATGCCGCCGACGACCGTGGCCATCCGCAGCCGCAGTGCTTCGGCGTAGGGAGCCAGCGCCTGGCTGACCTGCTGGGCCAGCTCCCGGGTGGGCACAAGGATGAGCGCGAGGGGCTGCTTCGGTTCGGCGCGCCGCCCGGCCGTACGCGTGAGCAGCGGAAGGCCGAAGGCGAGCGTCTTGCCCGATCCGGTGCGCCCGCGTCCCAGGACGTCGCGCCCCTGCAGGGCATCGGGCAGGGTGGCGGCCTGGATCGGAAAGGGTTCGCGCACCCCGAGCCCGCTCAGGGTCCGCAGCACCTCCACCGGCAGTCCCAGACCGGCGAAGGAGACGGCCGGGGACAGCGCCGGGGCCGTGGCCTCGGGCCGGGCGGGACCGCCGTGGGCGATGTTGGAGTCATCGGGATGGTTCATGAACAGCCTTCCGCAGGGGAACGTACCGAGGAAGGCCCGGCAGGATCGAACAGCCCACGCACAAGCGGAACCGAACAGGCAGAATCGCCCACCGCGACGACCACGCAAACGCATGACAGTAACACGAGGCATGGATCGCGCCCGGGACACCGATCGCAGCCCCTCCCGCGTCGATGACCCAATGCGGCCCGACAGTCCTTCCGGCATACCTGGTCCGGAGCCCCAGGTCACGCCGGTTCGATCTCGCCCGGCCGCCAGCTCTTGTCGAACCAGCTTTCGAGCGGACCGTAGAGCCGCAGGACGACGAACCATCCCTTGCCGGGGACCGTCTGGATCCAGTTCGCCTCCCTGCCCTGCGGCGCGGTCGGGCCGAAGTGGATGACGGTGTCACCGTTGCCCTCGGCCTGCACGGCGTTCGAGAGGCTGTTCACGCCCGGGTAGAGGTTGTCGGTCCGCAGCAGCGACCGGGTCTGGGGGTCGTAGACGTCGACGGCCCAGAAGTTCTTCGCCGGGATGTCCTCGGGAAGGGTGAGCGTGTAGCTCTTTTCGCCGTCGAGCCAGGCGCCGGTGGAGTCCTCTGCCGTGTAGGCGTACTGCGAACCGGCCCCGACGACCGCCGTCGCCATCGCCGGCGTGATCACGATCGCCCCGTGGTGGAACACGGCGCGCGCGTCGAGCTGACGTGCACCCTGCGGCGTGAGGAACTCGTGGCTGCCCGAGGGGAACATGTTCTTCCACGAGCTGCCCGGGTAGTAGTAGAAGCCCGGATCGCGCGGTTTGTAGGTCGGCGTCCGGACGAGGCCGGACCCGACCCGCGCGGCGGTGTCGAGGATCGAGCGCATACGGCCGTCCGGCCGGAAGGGCTTGCCGGGCACGATGCCGATCGCGGCGAGCTGGCCCGCGCGCTCGGGGTCGAGCGCCTCGGGCGGCTCCTCCTGAACGATCTCGTCGACCTCCTCGAAGAACGAGAAGTCGTTCGCGGGGATCATGTTCAAGTCCGCGTCGGCGAAGTTGACGAAGCGCTGCTCCGGCGGATCGGCCGTGGCCGAGAGCGGGTACACCCGTGTCTTGAGCAGGCTCTCGACACCCCCCAGCACGCGGAGCGCCGCCCAGCAGGAGAAGGTCGGCGACCGCGAGACGAAGTAGCCGTCCGGGACGTCGCCGTGGTAGCCGGGGGGCAGGAAGAGGTACTTGCCTCCCTTGCCCTCGTCGGGTCCGGCGATCCCCATGTCGGCGACGTAGCGCTGCCAGAGGTCGTCGACGACACTCAGCGAGCCCTCCGGCACCTCGATCACGGTCGGGCCGTCCTGATCGAGCGCCAGGAAGGCCAACCCGTACGTGGTTTCGGTGTTCGCCGTGAGCGTCAAGGGCGCCGAGCTGCACCGCGGGGCCGTGTAGCCGATCGTGTGGGAGTCGATACCGAGGCTCCGCAGCCCGCGCCGCATCGCCACCATCGTGGCGCCGGGCAGGCAGTTGAGGAAGACCTCGATCCCACGCAGCAGGTCGAGTGCGTCATAGCTGCGGGTGACCGTGTCGGGCAGGGGCAGGCCGTCGAAGAAGTCCATCGCGCCGAAGACCGTCTCCAACCGGCCCGGCACGCTGATCGACGCGAGGGTCTCGGCCGATGTGCCCGGGCTGGGCGCGTCGCTCACGTGAGGCACCGCGTTCCTCCTCATGGGGTCGTTCGTTGAGAACGGCGTTCCGGTGGGCGTCCTCTCGACCATGGGCCCTGCCTGTCGCAGACCACCACCGCACCTAGGCCGTCGGAGGGGCTTCGGCCGCCCGGCTCCGAGGCCGACCGGCCCGGCTAAGTCGGACTTTTTACCTCCCAGTCAAATACCCCACCGGGTATTTGACCCCCTTCACGAAGCCGCCGTACTCTCTTCACAAGAAACCCCCCGGGGTATTTGAGGAGGCAACGAACGGTCGCGGACCCGGCCTCCCCGGATACAGGGCCAGACGGAAAGGACTTCCAGCATGGTCGCCAGCCCCCCACCCGGTAACGAGACGATCGCCGGGCGCCACCGCGTCGTCGTGATCGGCGGCGGAAGCGCCGGGATCAGCGTCTCGGCACGCCTGCGCCGCGCCGGCGTCACCGACATCACCCTCGTCGAACCGTCCGACTCGCACTGGTACCAGCCGCTGTGGACCCTGGTCGGCGGCGGTCAGGCCACCCTGCGCAGCACCCGCCGCGCCGAGGCCTCCGTCATCCCCGACGGGGTGCGCTGGATACGCCGGCACGCCCTGGGCGTCGACCCCGAGGCCCGTACCGTCCAGCTCTCCGGCGGCGACGAGCTCGCCTACGAGCACCTCGTGATGGCCCCCGGGCTGCAGCTGGACTGGGGAGCGGTGCCCGGCCTCGCCGAGGCGGTGGGGCACGACCGGGTGAGCAGCAACTACGCACCCGAGTACGCCCCGCGCACCTGGGAGCTGATCAAGGGCATGCGCTCGGGCACCGCGATCTTCACGCACCCGGCCACGCCTCTCAAGTGCGGCGGCGCCCCGCAGAAGATCGCGTACCTGGCCGCCGACTACTGGCGCAGGCACAAGGTCCTCGACCGGATCCGGATCATTCTCGTCATCCCCGACGCCGCCCTGTTCAAGGTGCCCGAGTGGAACCGCACCCTGGAGCGGGTGGCCGACGGGTACGGCATCGAGGTGCGGCTGCGTTCCGAGATGACCGCCGTGGACGGCGAGCGCCGTGAGGTCGTTCTCACCGACCACGCGAACGGCACGCGGGAGACCGTCCCTTACGACCTGCTGCACGCGGTGCCGCCGCAGAGCGCGCCCGACTGGGTGAAGGCGAGCCCCCTCGCCGATCCGGCCAGCCCCCTGGGATTCGTCGCCGCGGACAAGCACACGCTGCAGCACCCGCGGTACCCCGAGGTCTTCGCGCTGGGCGACGTGGCGAACCTGCCGACCTCCAAGACCGGCGCGGCGGTGCGCAAGCAGGCACCGGTCGTGGCCGGCAACCTGCTCGACGTGATGAACGGCCGGACCCCGACGCGGCGGTACGACGGCTACACCTCCTGTCCGCTGGTGACCGCCCGGGACCGGATGCTGCTCGCCGAGTTCGACTACGACCTCAAGCCCGCGCCCACCTTCCCGCTGATCGACACCTTCAAGGCACGACGCGACATGTGGGTGTTCAAGCGGTACGTGCTGCCGCCGGTGTACTGGCACGGCATGCTCACCGGCCGCCTCTGACCGGCCGGCCCGGGCTTCCCCCGACCCGGGCCGGCCCTCCGCCCACCCGCGTGGACGGGATGCCCGCACCTCTCTCCCGCGACGCGACACACCAGCCCTTCCTGCCCGACCGGAGGCCCACCCCATGTTCTTCGCCCAGTACTACCTGGACTGCCTCTCCCAGGCGTCCTACATGATCGCCGACGAGACCACGGGACGGGCCGTCGTCGTCGACCCCCGCCGCGACATCTCCGAGTACCTCGCCGACGCGGACGCCCACGGTTTCACCATCCAGGGCGTCATCAACACCCACTTCCACGCCGACTTCCTGGCCGGCCACCTGGAGATGGCGGACCGCACCGGCGCCTGGATCGGCTACGGGCGCCGAGCCGAGGCCGAGTACCCCATCCGGAAGCTGAGCGACGGCGAGCGGATCAGCCTGGGCGGGGTCACCCTGCAGATCCTCGAGACGCCCGGCCACACCCCCGAGTCGATCAGCGTCCTCGTGTACGAGCACGCGGACGACGCCGTCCCCTACGGCGTGCTCACGGGCGACGCGCTGTTCATCGGCGACGTGGGACGCCCCGACCTGCTGGCCTCGCTCGGCGCGACCGCCGACGAACTCGGCCGGATGCTGTACGACAGCGTCCAGCACAAGCTGATGGCCCTGCCCGACGAGGTACGGGTCTTCCCCGCGCACGGCGCCGGATCGGCCTGCGGCAAGAACCTCTCCACCCAGCGGCAGTCCACCATCGGCGAGCAGCGCGCCACCAACTACGCCTGCCGGCCGATGAGCGAGGAGCAGTTCGTCGCCCTGGTGACCGCCGGACAGCCCTCCGCGCCCGCCTACTTCGCCTACGACGCGGTGCTCAACCGCAAGGAGCACGGCCTGTTCGACGCGGGCGTCGCCGTACGGCCCCTGTCGGCCGGGGAGTTCGGGCAACGGCGGGCCGCCGACGCGGTCGTCGTCGACGCCCGCGACCCGCAGGAGTTCGCCGCCGGGCACCTGCGCGGCTCGGTCAACGTGCCCGCCGACGGCCGCTTCGCCGAGCAGGCCGGCATGGTCGTCGGCCCCGATGCGGAGGTCGTGGTCGTCGCGCCGCAGGACCGCGAGGAGGAGATCGTCACCCGGCTGGCCCGGATCGGCTTCGACAAGGTGGGGGGTTACCTGCGCGAGCCCGAGGGCGCGTTCCTCACCCTGGCCGACGACATGCTGCCGGCGAGCCGCCTGACCGTGGACGAACTGCGCCGACTGCTGGAGAGCGACGAGCCCCCGCTGGTCCTGGACGTGCGCAACACCGGCGAACGCGAAGCGGGATTCATCGACGGCTCCCTGCACATCCCGCTGGCCGAACTCGCCCGCCGCATCGACGAGATCCCCGCCGGCCGGCCCCTGGTCGTGCACTGCGCCGGCGGCCACCGCTCCTCCATCGCCGCGAGCCTGCTCCGGCACAAGGGGCGGGCGGACGTCTCCGATCTGCTCGGCGGCTACGCCGCCTGGTCGGCCCGGCCCGCAGCCACCTGCGGCTGATCGGGCCGGCCCCGGCCGTGCGCGCCGTGCGCCGGTGAGCCCGCGGAACAACCGGTGAGCCCGCGGAACAAAAGCGCCGCCGAACCGGTTGGACCGTATACCCCGGCGGGTATACGAGAGAAAGCAGAGGGCATGAGCACCGTCGAACTGACCAAGGACAACTTCGAGGAGACCGTCACCGGCTCCGACATCGTTCTGATCGACTTCTGGGCGGCGTGGTGCGGACCCTGCCGCATGTTCGCCCCCGTATTCGAGAAGGCCGCCGAGCGCCACCCCGACATCGTGTTCGGCAAGGTGGACACCGAGGCCCAGCCGGAACTGGCCGCGACCTTCCAGATCTCCTCCATCCCGACCCTGATGGCCGTCCGCGACCGAACGGTCCTGTACGCCCGGCCGGGAGCCCTGCCCGCGCAGGGCCTGGAGGAACTGATCGCCAAGATCCGTGCCGTCGACATGGACGCGGTGCGGCGTACGACCGCGGACACGGCAGACAGCCACTGAGCGCGCGCCGGGGCTCGGCCGCGACCGGCTCCGGACCGGAACATCGAGCGACCCGGGGGTATTTCTTCCCGCTTTCCTGCAAGGAGTGATCGTGGAACTGGATCTCGAGGGTGCGGACCTCACGTCCGTGCTGAACCGGCTGCGCCGCGCGCAGGGTCAGATCTCCGGCGTGATCAGGATGATCGAGGAGGGGCGCGACTGCGAGGACGTCGTCACGCAACTCGCCGCCGCGTCCCGCGCCCTGGACCGCGCCGGCTTCGCCATCATCGCCACCGGCCTGCAGCAGTGCGTGACCGGTGTCGACGCCGTCCCGAGGGCCGGGGAGGACACCGAGCAGATCCGCACCCGGCTGGAGAGGCTCTTCCTGTCCCTGGCGTGAACACCGCGGGACACGCCACCGGCCGGCCCTGAGCCCCGGCGCCCTGTGCTCCATCCCGTCCCGGCGCCCCGGGTTCGGTACGGACGCCGGCTCCGTACTCACCGGACCGAACCCCAGCACCACGCGTCACCGAAGCCCGTGAAAGCGCTTCCCCACGCGGGCCCATCACCACACGAGGAGGACATCCGCCGTGACCACCCCCGACGCCCTGCAGCCCCGCCAGGCCCGCACCCGCCTGGACGAGCTGACCGTCATCGACGTCCGCACGCCCGGCGAGTACGCCGGCGGCCACATCCCCGGCGCCCTCAACATCCCGCTCGACCAGCTGGACCGGGCGATGCCGGAGATCCGCGACGCCGCCCGGCGCGGCGAGGTCCTCGTCGTGTGCGCCTCCGGCGCCCGCTCCGAGAACGCCTGCCGGATGCTGGCCGAGAACGGCATCCACACCGCCACCCTCGCCGGCGGCACCGGCGCCTGGGCCGCCCAGGGCCACGACCTGGACCGCCCCGAGGGAAGCACGAAGGCCGCCTGGGGCATGGAGCGCCAGGTCCGCCTGGTCGCCGGCTCCGTCGTCCTGGCCGGACTGGCGCTGGGTGAGTTCGTCCACCCGGCCTTCCGCCTGCTGTCCGCGGGCGTCGCCGGCGGCCTGGTGTTCTCCGCCGTGACCAACACCTGCGGCATGGCCGCCATGCTCGCCAAGCTCCCCCACAACCGGCCCCGCAAGGCGGACCTGGACGCGACGCTGGCTCGCCTGCGCGCCACCTGACGGACGCCGACGGGTTCGCCGCCCCCTGACACTCCCGGTCCCCCCGCCACCTCAGGTGTGCTCACCGGCTCCCGCGCGATGCCCCGTGCGCCCATCCGGCGTACGGGGCATCCGCGTCCCCTCCGCCGGAGCACTCGGCCGGACCCGAAGTCTTCGCAGGGGCGAGGAGTGCACTCCGGTCGGCCGCGTCACCAGACCGGGACCAGGGACCATCCCTCGTGCTGCCGCAGGGCCAAGTGCCACACGGCGGCCGGCACCACATCGACGCCGGGCACGAGAGCGCCGGCCGTCACGCCGCGTCCGGCGAGAGTGTTGGCGCAGGCGACGACGCGCGCGCCCGTCTCCCGCAATCGGCCGGCTTCTTCGTCGCGTACACCCTTCAGCACGAGCTCGAGTCCGGCGCCGTAGACGACGACCTCGACGTCGACGGGGCGATCCGCGGCCGCCACGAGGTTCGACACCGCGCGTACGACCCGGTCCGGCTGAGGCGCCGCCACGACGACACGCACGGGCGGGGGCGAGGAAGGTTCGGCGTTCATGGCACCACCCTTGCACGGGAACCTCGACCGGCCGCGGGTGCCTCCCCCGCGGGAAGGGGGCCCGCTGTCGTCGCCTGCGCCGTCGGGGCCGGGCCTGGGCGGCGCCGCCCGGGCCCGGTCCGTGTCCGGTCAGGTCGAGGAGTCGGCGTCCTGTGCCCCTTTCCCCTCCGGGAGCCGGCGGAGCCGGAGCACGGCGGCCACCGCCGTTCCGGCCCCGAGCAGGGCCAGCGCCAGCAGGACGACCCGGTCGGACACGGCCTCGCCGAGCCGGGCGGCACCGTCCTCCCAGGCCGCCTCCGTGTCGATGTCGAGGAACGCGGGGAGCGCCGAGGTGCCGTCGAAGAGCAGGAACACCACCCCCAGCACGACGAAGAGGACTCCTCCGACCAACGAGGTGCTGTGCACGGTCAGCGGCCCCAGCCGCAGGGCCCGGCCCCTCAGCAACCGCCGGCGGCCGAGGTCGTAGCGGTCCCACAGCAGCGCCATGACGAACATCGGCACCGTCATGCCCAGCGCGTAGACGGCCAGCAGGAGACCGCCGTGCACCGGACTGCCGTCCAGCGCCGCGACGGTGAGGACGCCGCCCAGGATGGGGCCGGCGCAGAATCCCGCCAGACCGTAGACGGCGCCCAGGGCGAACACCGACACGGCGGACCCGGTCCTGCTTCCGCCCGCCGCCCGCTGAAGGCGGCGGGAACCGAATCCGATCCCCAGGATCTGCGCCAGCCCCAGGCCGATCATCGTCCAGCCGCCGACCGTGACCAGCAGATCGCGGTGTCCGTAGAACAGGCGGCTGGCCAGGGAGCCGGCCACCCCCAGCGGCACCAGCGTCGTGCACAGGCCCGCGTAGAAGACGGCGGTGCGCAGCGACAGACGGGTGCGGCTGGTGAAGGAGTACGCGAAGAACGCCGGCAGCAGCAGCGCGCTGCACGGGCTGAGCAGCGCGAGCAGGCCGCCCAGAAAGGCGGTCGCGGCCGTGACGCCGCTCATCGCCGGGCTTCCTTCGCGGCCTTCTCGATGGCGGCGCCGAACGTGCCCAGCGGCTGCGCGCCCAGGACCGGCGTGGCGTTGACCAGGAAGGCCGGGGTGCTGGAGACCCCCAGCGCGTATCCCTCCTCCTGGTCCTTGCGCACGGCGGTGTCGGCCGCCTTCGACTTCCTGTCGGCCTCGAAGCGGCCGAGGTCGGCCACCCCCGCCTTGCGGGCCATGTCCCGCAGCCGGGACGAAGAGAATTCGCCCTGGTTGCGCGCGCGTTCCTTGGCGTAGGCGACGTCGTGGAACTGCCAGAACCGGCCCTGCCGTCCGGCGGCCCAGGCCGCGCGGGCCGCCTGCTCCGATTCGGCGCCGAAGACGGGGAAGTTGCGCCACTCGATGCGCAGCACCCCCTTGTCGACGTACTTGCGGACGAGTTCCGGCTTGGTCTCCCGGGCGAACTTGCCGCAGAAGGGGCACTGGAAGTCCTCGTAGGCGATCAGTACGACAGGTGCGTCGGCGCGGCCGAGGGCCAGCGGATCGCCGTCCTTCCTGCGCGCGAGGGCGAGCAGCGACTTCTGCTGTTCGTCGGGGGTGGTCTCGGCGGCAGGCGCCGAGGCGGTGGCGGCGGGCCGGTCGGGGGACGCGGAGTCGCCCCCGCCCCCGCCGCCGCCGAGGGCGACGACGGCGGCGACGACGGCCGCCACACCACCGCTCGCGGCGATCCAGGTCAGGCGGCGACGGCGGGTACGAAGGGGGGAAGGCATGGCACCTCCAGGTGATTGGGTGCGGAGGAGGAACGGCGGAATCAGGCGGCGGCCGGCGCGGGGCAGGCCGTCTCGGTGGCCAGGCGCCGCAGCGCGGCCTCGGCCAGCAGGGCGAGAGAGAGCAGCGCGACCGCGGGTTGCAGAGGCGCCCAGTAGCTCAGCGCCCCCGAGGTGCCCAGCAGGAGCAGAGCCGCCTTGTTGCAGACGGGGCAGCCGACGGCGAGGAAGGACAGCACCGCACCGGCCGACCCGAGCGAGCGCCCGGTCGTGTCGTCGGGCGACGAGACGGGTTGGGTGCGCACGTAGGTGGCGACCACGACGGCCGACAGCAGGGCGGTGAGGAGCAGCACGGGGTAGTTCCACCACACCGGCGGCACCGAGCGGGAGAACAGCGGGGTCGGGACGAGGGCCGTGGGTACACCCAGGACGACGATCGCCGACGGCGTGACAGCCGCCACGGCGATCCAGCGCCGACGGGGCCAACCGCGCAGGGCGGCCCATGCCGCCCGCGGAGAACGGGAAGAAGGCAACAACGAGGACTCTCAGGTCGTACGGGAACGGTCACGGGCGCGCGGAGATGCCGCGTCGGCCTATACGCGTCGTACGGAGAGCTCGGCGAGGTCGGGTGGGGACTCGGCCGGAGTGCGGCGCGGGGCGTACCCGTGCGCGAGTGCCCGGCCTGACTCCATGACGTCGTTCCCCACGAGCAGATTGCGTGTGAGGGAAGCGTGGATGCTGGGTTGCCGCTGCTCGGGCAGCGTCTTCTTCAGGCATGGAGCGTCCGCCACGGCGCCGGGCGCGCCCTGGCCGGAGTGCCCGAGCGCGTCGTGGCACACCGCTGCCCGGACGGAGGCCGCCGTCGCGGGACCTTTGGCCCCCGGCGAAGCGCTGGTGACACACAGCAGTGCGGCCAACAGGGTCAGCAGCGCGACAGCGGCGCCGATGACGCTGTGGCGCTTCCCACGCATCGCTGTCCCTTTCGCTCGTTCGTCCCGCACACGATAGAACAGATACCCCAGGGCGTATACGAACCGGGGTCCGGCGCGTCACCGGACGGGCACCGGAGAGCAGCCGGCACGAAGAAGCGCTCAGCGCCGCGATGTCGGCCGTCGAGCCGCGGGTAGCGGGGGCACTCACGGCGGTGAGGACACCGACTTCGCCACGAGCGCGACCAGTCCGTCCGGTCGCGTCGTGGTCGGCCACCCAGAAGGATAGAAAGGTGGGCGGAGTTTCAGATCAATCCGGGCATGAGGTGCCCGGTGCCTCCACGAGGACTCACCGGCCCCGTCGGCCTCGGCAGGGGGAGGACGCGAGGCGGCCGGGCTCGCTGCTGAGCGTGCACAGCCTCGCCGGCCAGGTCTTCCTGCTCCAGCTGGTGGTCGTGATGCTGCTCGTCGCCGCCGCCCTGGTAGCGCTCGTGGTGCAGGCTCGGCGCGACATCATGGCGGACGCCCGCCACCGGACGCTCACCGCGGCGCAGACGTTCGCGAACTCCCCGGGAATCGTGGCGGCACTGAACAGCGCGCATCCGAGCGCGGAGCTCCAGCCGCACGCCGAGGCGGCCCGGAAGAAGGCGGGCGTCGACGCCGTCATCGTGTACCGGCTGGACGGGATCACCCTCACCCACAGCGACCCGCGGATGATCGGGAAGCGCGTCATCGGGCCTTACGCCGCGGCGGCGACCGGCAAGCCGTTCACGAGCACCTTCAAGGGCTCCCTGGGGCTCTCCGTGGTCTCGGCGGTTCCCGTCAGGGGGCCCGACGGCTCGGTCATCGCCATCGTCTCCGTGCCCGTCACGGTCGAGACGGTGCAGCACAGGGTGAACCAGCAGCTGCCGGTCCTCCTCGGCAGCGCCGCCGCGGCCCTGGTCGTCGCCGCGGGCGGGTCGGGCCTGGTGAGCCGGCGGTTGCGGCGGCAGACCCACGGCCTGGGCCCGACGGAGATGACCCGGATGTACGAGCACCACGACGCGGTGCTGCACGCGGTGCGGGAGGGAGTGCTGATCGTCGGCGGTGACGGCCGGCTGCTGCTGGCCAACGACGAGGCACGGCGGCTCCTGGACCTGCCGCCGGACGCGGAGGGGCGGCACATCACGGCTCTCGGACTGGAGGAGGGCCTCGGCGGGCTGCTGGCCTCCGACCGCCCCGCGACGGACGAGGTGCACCTGGCGGCCGACCGGCTGCTCGCGGTCAGCAAGCGGCTCACCGCACCGCACGGACCGGTCGGCAGCGTGGTGACGCTCCGGGACACCACCGAGCTGCGGGCCCTCTCCGGCCGGGCGGAGGTGGCGCGCGAACGGCTGCAGTCGCTCTACGACGCCGGGCTGCGGATCGGCACCACACTCGATGTGAAGCGGACGGCCGAGGAACTGGCCGAGGTGGGGGTGACCCGGTTCGCCGACATCGTCACCGTCGATCTCCTGGACCCGGTCCTGCGCGGCGAGGAGGCCCCCGGCACGGCCGCCGGGATCACGGAACTGCGCCGCACCGCCGTCTCCGGTCTCGCCGCGGACCATCCCCTCTACCACGTCCGCGACCTGATCCGGTTCGTCCCGGCCCACCCCGTCTCCACGGCGATGGCCGAGGGCCGACCGGTCATGGTCGGGGACCTGAGCGCCTCCCACGACTGGCAGGCCCAGCACCCCGAACGAGCCCGGCGGGTTCTCGACCACGGCATCCACTCCCTGCTCGTGGTTCCCCTGCGGGCCCGTGGCGTGGTGCTGGGAGTGGTCGACTTCTGGCGCGCGAAGGGCTCCCCGCCGTTCGAGGACGAGGACGTGTCCTTCGCCGAGGAGCTGGCCGCCCGGGCGGCGGTGTGTGTCGACAACGCCCGCCGCTACACCCGCGAACACGCCATGGCCGTCACCCTGCAGCACAGCCTGCTGCCCCGCGCGCTGCCCGAGCAGTCCGCCCTCGACGTGGCCTACCGCTACCTGCCGGCCCAGGCCGGGGTGGGCGGGGACTGGTTCGACGTCATCCCGCTGTCCGGCACCCGGGTGGCGCTGGTCGTGGGCGACGTCGTGGGCCACGGGCTGCACGCCGCGGCGACCATGGGCCGGCTGCGCACCGCCGTGCGCAACTTCGCGGGCCTCGACCTGCCGGTGGAGGAGCTGCTGGGCCGGCTGGACGAGCTGGTGGCACAGATCGACGCCGAGGAGGTCGCCGCCGCGAAGGACGGGGAGGCGATGATCAGCGGGGCGACCTGCCAGTACGCCGTCTACGACCCCATCACCGGGAGGCTGGCCATCGCGACCGCCGGCCATCCGGGACCGGCGGTGGTCCGGCCCGACGGGACCGTGGACTTCCCCCGGCTGCCGGTCTCCCCGCCCCTGGGGCTCGGCGCCGGCCTCCCCGTCGAGACCGCCGAGTTCACCGTGCCCGAGGATTCCCGGCTGGTGCTCTACACCGACGGACTGATCGAGGACCGCACCAGGGACCTGGACGCCGGCCTGGAGGCACTGCGCGAGGCACTGACAGGGCCGCCCGGTCGCACGCCGGAGGCCATCTGCGCGACGGTGATGGAGGCCATGCTGTCGGACCGTCCCAAGGATGACATCGCGCTGCTGGTGGCCCGCACGTGCCGGCTCGGACCCGAGGAGGTCGCCGAGTGGGACGTGCCCCGTGACCCGGCGGCGGTGGCCCCGGCGCGCGCCGCCTGCGCCCGCCGGCTGACGGAGTGGGGACTGGAGGAGGTCGCCTTCACCGCCGAGGTCATCCTCAGCGAGCTGATCACCAATGCCGTCCGCTACGGTGCCGAGCCCATCGCCGTCCGGCTGCTGCGCACGGCGCCGCGCGACCCCGCCGCGAGCACACTGATCTTCGAGGTCTCCGACGGCAGCAGCACCTCGCCGCGGCTGCGCCGGGCGAAGGTCACCGACGAAGGCGGCCGCGGGCTCTTCATGGTCGCCCGCTTCGCCGAACGCTGGGGGACCCGGTACACGCCCACCGGCAAGGTCATCTGGGCCCAGCTGTCCCTGCACCAACCCGCCGGGCCGGAGGCGGAGGACCTCGGCGACATCCTGTTGGGCCAATGGGACGACACGGCGATGTGAGACGAGCGTGAGCGGACGTGCGGGAGCCGCGTTCGGCCGGGAAAGACGCTGATCGCGGGCCTCCCGGACGACATCCCGCCGTCGTGGCGGCCGGGTACGCTGGCCTCGATGACCACTTCGTCGGCGCGGTGGCCCCGGGGAAGCCGGGAGGCGCAGCGAAAGGCGCCTCTACGGCCCCGGGAATGCGGCCGGCAGCCGGCCGAGGTGCTCGTTCCCCCCACGCCCGGGAGCAGTCTTGACTACAGCGCGTGCCCGAACAGCGGCGGTCTTCGGCTGCTTCGCTCTCGTGGCACTGGGCCTGGGCGCCTGCGGGACCACACCGCCTCCCGGACCCGCGAAGCCGGCGGTGGCCACATCCGCCGAGAACATGGGCGGCATGTCCGCTCTGGTCGCCGCGGCGAAACGGGAGGGCGCGCTCAGAACGATCGCGCTGCCCGGTGACTGGGCCAACTACGGCGCGCTGATCGACGGCTTCGAGAAGAAGTACGGGATCAAGGTCACGGACGAGAATCCGCTCGGCCACAGCGAGGACGAGATCGACGCCCTGACGAAGAGGGGGCACCGGCCGACGGCACCCGACGTGATCGACGTCGGCGACACGTTCGCGCGGAAGGCCGCGGCGCGGAATCTGCTCGCGCCGTACAAGGTGGCCGCCTACGATTCCATCCCCGCCAGCCAGAAGGACGCGAAGGCCCGCTGGTACAACAACTACGGGGGCTACATCTCCATCGGCTGCGACGCCAACCGGGTCAAGCCCTGTCCGCAGACCTTCACCGACCTGCTGAAGCCCGGCTACAAGGGCAAGGTCGCACTCGAAGGCGACCCGCCGCGGTCGGCCACCGCCTTCGCCAGCGTCTACGCGGCCGCGCTGGCGAACAACGGGTCGTTCGACGACATCCAGCCCGGTCTCGACTTCTTCGCCGAGCTCGCAAGGAACGGCAACTTCAACCCCCTCAACTCCAACTCGGCGACCGTCCGGGACGGCCGGACCCCCATCAGCATCAACTGGGACTACATCAACCTCCAGTACGCCGACCAGCTCCGCGACAAGGGCGTGGACTGGCAGGTCGCGATCCCCTTCGACGGCAGCTTCGCCCAGTATTTCGCGCTGGCGATCAACAGGAACGCCCCGCACCCGGCGGCCGCCCGCCTGTGGCAGGAATACCTCTTCAGCCCAGAGGGCCAGAACCTCCGGCTGCGTGCCTACGCCCGCCCGGTGCTCATGGACGCCATGAGGCGGGACGGCACCCTCGACAAGGCCGCCGCCGCACAACTGCCGACGGTGGAGGGAACACCGCAGTTCCCGACGGACGCGCAACTGGAGAAGGCGCGGGAGACGGTCTCCGGGGGCTGGGCGAAGGCCGTCTCCGGCTAGCCGGGCCGCTCGCCCTCGCGCGTCCGCGGGCGCCCCGGCCACCGTCCTCCACGCGGAACGGCGGCGGGCGACGGGCGGCCACGGCCTGCCGCCCATGCTCCTGACGTCCTGTGAGCTGCCTCACCCAGCGCTGCCGGCCCGGCACGCGAAGTGCCTTGCCAGCGCCCTTCCCGCCCGTCCGGCGCCGTTCGGTGGCCGGATGCGTCAGTAATCTGTCATTGCAGCCAGTGCGGTACCCGATACAGGCTGTGACCGTGTTGGAGCGACGTGTTGTTGTGGTGGTGTACGCGGGCGCGATGGCCCTGGACATCACCGGACCGATTGAAGTGTTCGATACCGCGAACCGGCTTCTGGGCCCCTCGGGCACCCCCTACCGGACCGACTTCGTCTCCGCCGACGCACCTCTGGTGCGCACGAGTTCGGGGGTGGTGGTGGAGGCCTCGCCCCTGGAGTCGGGGCAGGGCCCGATCGACACGCTCCTCGTGCCGGGCGGGTGGAGTCTCGACGACGCGCTCCGGGACCGGGCGCTCGTGTCCTGGATCGGCGGGGCGGCGGCCCGGTCGCGCAGGGTCGCCTCCGTATGCGGCGGATCCTTCCTGCTGGCCGAGGCGGGACTCCTCGACGGCAGACGCGCCACCACGCACTGGGCCTACAGCGAGGCGATGGCGTGCCGCTATCCGGAAGTGACGGTGGACGCCGAGCCGATCTTCGTCTGGGACGGGCCCTTCGTGACCTCCGCGGGGGTGTCGACGGGCATCGACATGGCGCTGGCCCTGGTGGAGGCCGACCACGGGGCGGCGCTCGCGCTGGAGACGGCACGGTTTCTGGTGCTGTTCCTCAAGCGGCACGGAGGACAGTCGCAGTACAGCGCGGTCCTCGACGCCCAGCTGGCCGACCATCCACCGATCCGGGCGGCACAGGAGTGGATCCAGGACAACCTCGACAGCCCGCTGCCCGTCGCCGAGATCGCGCGGCAGGCCAACATGAGTCAGCGCAACTTCGCCCGGGTCTTCCGGCGCGAGGTGGGCATGACGCCCGGCCAGTACGTCGAGCGGACGCGTATCGCCCGCGCACGCGACCTGCTGGAAACCACGGACCTGACGATCGGCCAGATAGCCGGCCGCTGCGGATTCCCCGCCACCGAGACGTTCTTCCGCTCCTTCGGACGGACCCTCGGACTCACCCCCAGGGAGTACCGGCACCGCTTTCAGGTCGTCTCGCCGTCCGGCCTCATCGACAGGCACCACGAGAGGGAGGGGAGCCCCGCATGACCACCGGGACCTCGGAACCACGCGCGGCGGAAACGCTACGCCTGGTCGACCATCTGGCCGGGGAGCTCGCCCGGGCCGGCGTCACCCACATGTTCGGCGTCGGTGGCGCGAACATCGAGGACCTGTACGACGCCGTGCACCGCGGCGGAGCCGTCCGCGGCGTCGTGGCCAAGCACGAGTTCTCCGCCGTCACCATGGCCGACGGATACGCCCGCACCACCCGGCGCCTCGGCGTCGTCGCCGCCACCTCGGGCGGTGGGGCGATGAACCTCGTACCGGGTCTGGCGGAGGCGTACGCCTCCCGGGTGCCCGTGCTGGCCCTGGTGGGCCAGCCGCCGACCGGTCAGGAAGGGCACGGGGCGTTCCAGGACTCCAGCGGCAAGGCGGGCTCCTTCGACGCACGGGAGGTCTTCGCACCCGTCTCCCGGTTCTGCGCCCGGGTCGACGACGCGGACTCCCTCACGGAGTTGCTGCCCCGGGCAGTCGCGGCGGCACAGGCCGACCCACGCGGGCCGGCAGTGCTGCTGCTGCCCAAGGACGTGCAGCAGGCGCGGATCCGGGTGCCCACCCGCGACGCGCTCCCGCCACCGGGCGGCCCCGCGACGGCATCCGTGGCGCGGCTCGACACCGCCGCCGTCGGCGCCGCGTCGGACGCCCTTCGCCGGGCCGATCGCGTCCTCGTCATCGCCGGTGAGGGTGTCGCCGCCGCCGACGCGCGCGAGGACCTGGCCGAACTGGTCCGGTGTCTCGGGGCGTGGGTGGCGGTCACCCCGGACGCCAAGGACGTCTTCGACAACCGTGATCCCCGCTTCGCGGGCGTGGCCGGGGTGATGGGCCACGCCAACGTCGAGGAGTGTCTGCGGCGGGCCGACCTGTGCCTGCTGGCCGGCACCCGGCTGCCGCTCCTGGCGCGCGGCGGCCTCGAGCGGGCCCTGGCCACCACCGACGTCGTCTGCCTCGGCCCGGAACCACCGTTCGTGACCGGCACCGCCCTCCGGGGGAACCTGCGGGACGCGCTGCGTGCGGTGACCGCCCGGCTGCCGTCCCGCCCGCGTCCCTGCCCACCGCACGACGGCCCCCTTCCCGCACCCGCGCCGGGCCCGCCCGTCCAGGCCCGGGAGCGAACCGTCCCCCATGCCCAGGCGGTCGCCGCGGTGCAGGCGGCACTCCCCCAGGACGCGCACGTCTTCGTGGACGCCGGCAACGCGGGGGCCAGCGCGATCCACCTCCTTCCGGCACCGCGCCACGGCCGCTTCGTGGTGGCGGCCGGCATGGGCGGCATGGGCTACACCTTCGGCGCCGGCATCGGTGCCGCGCTCGCCACCGGGCGACGCACCTACGTCCTGGCCGGCGACGGGTCCTTCTTCATGCACGGGATGGAAGTGCACACCGCCGTGGAGTACGGCGCGCCCGTGACGTTCGTGATCTTCAACAACAACGCCCACGCCATGTGCGCGCTGCGGGAGGAGTTCCTCCAGGGCGGGGTCCGCGACGACGACCTGTTCGCCCGGACCGACCTCGCCGCCGGCGTGGCGGCCGCCTTCCCGTCCCTGCGGGCCACGGAGGTCACGGACGCCGCGCGACTGCGCACGGCACTGCTGCGCGGCAACGCGGGCGCCGGCCCGGCGCTGGTCGCCGTGGCCTGTGACCCGCGGGAGATCCCCCCGTTCCTTCCCTTCCAGTCCTTCACCGAAGCCGCCGAGAGCAAGGAGGGCTCAGATGAGCCAGAACCAGAAGCCGTCCGCGTTGGCTGACATCCCCGGCCTGGTCCGGATCGAGAACACCCCCAAGGAGGAACTGACCGCCCACTGCGTGGAGCTCACCCACGCGGTCTACCCCCACCATCAGGTCTACGGGCAGTACTGCACCATCCACGAGTACGTCGACTGCCCCCCGGAGCAGGCCTACGACTACCTGCGCCAGGGTCACCATCTGGAGGAGTGGACCTGCAGCCTGCGGGACTTCGAGCCCACCGGCACACCCGGGCTGTGGGCCGGCCGCGACCGGCTGGAGGACGACACCAGGATCTACTGCGAGGTGCTCGCGAACCCCGACGCCATGACCGTGGACTACCACTGCTCCTGGGACCAGGGCGAGAAGCTGTGGATGATCTACCTGATGCGTGTCGTCCCGGCACGACTGGTGCTCGACAAGCCGGGCTCGGTGATCACCTGGACCAACTGCCGGCACCCCTACTACGACGACAACCCGCACCCCGAGCTGGCTCCCCGCCCGGACCGGCCCTGGGTGGGCGACTACTGGGACCTCTTCTACGCGGGGCACACCGTGGAGATGCACAACCTCAAGGCCATCCTGGAGCACCGCCACCGGAGCGGTCTGCCGGTCGGTTCGGCTCCGGCGAGGACGGTGGCGCGGTGACCCCGGTCAGCCTCACCGACGTCGCGAGCTACCTGCCCGGCGAGCCGGTCCCCGCGGAGTTCTACACGGACTTCCCCGGAGCCGAGGACAAGCTCCGCGACCACCCCATGTTCAAGGTCCCGCCGTTACGGCACCACGTGGCCAGGGACGAGACCAACGCGGACATGGTGGAGCGCGCCGTACAGCCCCTGATCGAACGGCACGGCGCGGCGGAGATCCGGGGCGTGGACGTGCTCCTGGTGCACAGCCAGTTGCCGGACCTGCCGTTCGTGGGCGCCGGGACCGAGGTGGCGCGCCGGCTGGGCCTGAGGCCGGAGTGGCTCGTCGACGTGGGCAACGCGGGCTGTGCGTCGTTCGTGTACATGATGAAGCTGGCCCGGCAGATCCTCACCACCACCGAGGCGAAGACCGCGCTGATCTGCAACGCGCAGAGCGCCGCGGGGCAGTGGTTCACCCAGTCCGAGGTGCGCAGACTCGCCCAGGCGGCGATCCCGGGCGACGGGTGCGGGGTGGGGTACGTGACGGCCTCGGCGCAGTCGCCGGTCCTCGACGTGGAGACCCGGCACATCGGCGAGTACGCCGGCGACATGACCGTGGCGGTCGACGACGGCCGCAAGTACTGGGAGCCGGGCGAGTCCCAGCTGCGGATCGGTTTCACCGACGCCAGTGTCGCCAAGGTCCTGGCACGCGGTAACCGCCTCGTCCCCGAGGTGGTCACGGAACTGTGCCGGCGGCTCGGCGTGGCGAGTTCCGACATCGACGCCCTCATCACCAACCAGCCCAACCGCACCTTCCTGCGGAACTGGCGCGAGGCGCTGCGGCTGCCCGCCGAACGGCACCTGAACACCTTCGACGAGTACGGGAACCTGTTCGGAGCGGCGATCCCGGTGACCCTGGATCGCGCGATCGGCTCCGGGAAGGTGGCGGACGGGGACCTGGTGGTGCTCGGGGGTTTCGCCCACGCGGGCGACTTCGCCGGTGCCGTCGCGGTGCGGTGGCACGGCGGACGGGACTGATCCATGGACATCCCCGTGCTGCACCGACTCGCCCTGAACGAGAGCCCGTACCCCCCGCTGCCCTCGGTCCGCGAGGCGATGGGGCGGGCCGTGGCGCAGGCCCACCGCTACCCGCAGTTCCATCCCGACGACCTCACCGAGCGGATCGCCGCGTGGTGCCGGGTGGCCCCCGACCGCGTCGCGGTCGGCAGCGGATCGGTCGGCGTGGCCCTGCAGTCGCTCCAGGCAGTGGTCCGGCCCGGCGACACGGTGGTCTACGCCTGGCGCACGTTCGACGCCTACCCCCTCCTGGCCGCCATGGTCGGCGCCCGTCCTGTCCCCGTCCCCCTGTCGCCGGACGGGCACCAGGATCTGAGCGCCCTGCTCGCCGCGCTCGACCACCGCGCCCGCGTCGTGGTGCTGTGCAACCCCCACAACCCCACCGGAAGCCTCGTCACCGCCGGCGCGCTGTCGGCGTTCCTGCGTCAGGTCCCCCGGCACGTCACCGTGCTCCTCGACGAGGCGTACGTGGAGTTCGCCCGCGACACCGCTCTGCCGGATTCACTCGCGCTCCTGGACGCACACCCCAACCTGCTGGTCCTGCGCACCTTCTCCAAGGCCTACGGCCTCGCCGCCCTGCGGGTGGGCTACGGACTCGGTTCCCGCGACCTCGTGGCGCGGATCCGCCGGCAACAGCTGCCGTTCGGGATCAACGCGGTGGCCTCAGCGGCGGTGGAGGCGTCGCTGCGGGCCGAAGGCGAGCTGCGCCGGCGCGTGGACACCGTCGTCGCCGAACGCGAACGGCTCCGGCGCGAGCTCGTGTCGCTCGGCTGGCGCGTACGCCCCGGCCATGCCAACTGCGTCTGGCTCGCCGCGCCCGATCCGGTCGACGAGGGCGCCGCGGCACTCACCGGCGCCGGTGTCCAGGCGCGCCACTACCCCGGCGAGGGACTGCGGCTCACCGTCGGCGACCGGAAGGCCAACGACACCGTGCTGACCGCGCTGGGGGGAGTGCCCGCACCGGGCTCGGACCGGGCGTTTGTGCTGCCCCTGCGGCGGGCCGATCCTTGAGAAAGGAGCGAGGACGGACATGCGATGACCACACCATCGAATGGACTCGAGGCGGCCGGGAACGGCGACCCCCTCCGGGTCACACGGGCCGCCGCCGTCCTGCTGGACGGCCTGGGACGGGTCACCGGATGGAGTCCGGAGGCCGAAGAACTGCTCGGCTACGAGGCGCAGGAGGTCCTCGGGCACTCGATCGACACCCTGTCGGCACAGCCGGACGGGGAGGACGCCGCCGCCGCGAGGTGGTGGCAGCAGCCGCGGCTCCCCGAGTGCCACCACAGCGGCACGTTCCGTCACCGGTCCGGTCGCCTGCTGCCGGTGGCGGCCGTCTGCCGCCGGCTGCCCGACACGGTCGCGGGCCCGGCCGTCCTGCTGCTCCTCGCGGACGCCGCGGATTTCCGGGACTGGCAGATGCGGCAGGCCATGCTGCACGGCATCACCACCCAGTCCCCCGTGGCCCTGACGATCTACGGCCCCGACCTGCGGGTGGCGTGGGCGAACGCGGCGGCCCGGCTGGAACTGCCCGGGCCGTTCACCCACTACCTGGGGCGCACCGAGGACGAGCTGTACCCGGGCAGCCAGGTGCTGTCCGCCCAGTACCCGTCCACGGTCACCCAGCTCATGAGCCGGGTCCTCGACTCCGGGCAGACCGTCGTCGGCCTCCAGTACCGCGGCCGCCCGCCGTCCGATCCCAGCCGTGACCACGTGTGGTCACTGTCCTACTACCGGCTCCAGGACCCGGAGGGCCGGCCCCTGGGAGTGTGCGAGGAGTCGGTGGACGTCACCGACCTCCACCACGCGCAGCAGCGGCTGGCTCTGCTCAACGAGGCCAGTGTGCTGATCGGGAGCACCCTCGACCTCGGCCGCACGGTCCAGGAACTGGCCGAGATCCTGGTGCCCCGGGTCGCCGACTTCACCGCCGTCGACCTGCTCGGCGACGTGCTGTCCGGCCGGGAGCCCGACGCTCGTGCCGCCGGCCGGACGGACGCCATGCGCCGGGTCGTCCACCGCTCCGTCCGCGAGGACCTGCCCGAGGCCGTCGTCACTCCCGGCCAGACGGTCGTCTATCCGGAGGGGTCCCCGCAGGGGCAGTGCCTGGCGGACGGGCATCCCATCCTGCACGCCGTCGTGGACCCGTCCAGCCCCTGGCTGCTTCAGGACCCCGTGCGCAGCGCACTCGCGCGCACGTTGGGCATACATTCCCACCTGGTGGTTCCGCTCCGGGCCCGCGGGATCACCATGGGGGTGGCCACCCTCATGCGCTGGCGCACCCCGGAGCCCTTCGCCGCCGAGGACCTGCTGCTCGTCGAGGAACTCGCCGCCCGCGCCGCCGTGTGCATCGACAACGCACGCCGGTACACCCGCGAGCACCAGTCGGCGCTCACCCTGCAGCGCAGCCTGCTGCCGCACGAGCTGCCCGCCCACGCGGCCGTGGAGGCCGCCTACCGCTATCTGCCCGCGGACACCGAGGCGGGAGTGGGCGGCGACTGGTTCGACGTGCTGCCCCTGGCCTGCGCCCGGGTGGGGCTGGTCGTCGGAGACGTCGTCGGCCACGGCATCCACGCCACGGCGACCATGGGACGGCTGCGCACCGCGGTGCACACGCTGGCCGACCTGGATCTGCCGCCCGACGAGCTGCTCTCCCACCTCGACGACCTGGTCGGCCGGCTGGCGCAGGAGGCGGAGGCGGCGTACCCCGGCCAGGTCGAGGGCGTGGTCGGCGCGAGCTGCCTGTACGGGATCTACGACCCCGTCACCCGCCGCGCCACCTTCGCCCGCGCGGGCCATCCGCCGCCCGCGCTCGCCCACCTGGACAAGGTGGTGGAGTTCCCCGAGATCCCGGCGGGGCCGCCGCTGGGCATCGGCGGGCTGCCGTTCGAGTCGGCCGAGTTCGACATCCCGGACGGCTCCGTGCTGGCCCTCTACACCGACGGCCTGGTCACGGCCTCCGACGGCGACCCGGACACCGGCCTGGAACGGCTGACCTTCGCGCTCGCCCACCCCGACCGGCCCCTGGAGGAGATCTGCGACACCATGGAGCGGTCCCTGCTGCCGGACCGCCCCCCGGACGACGTCGCCTTCCTCGTCGCCCGCCCCCGCCCGCTGCCGGGCGAGGACGTCGTCTCCTGGGATCTGGCCTTCGAGCCGGCCGCGGTGGGACAGGCCCGCAGGCTGACCGACGCGCGCCTCGCGCAGTGGGAGCTGGAGGATCTGTCGTTCTCCGTCGAGCTGATCGTCAGCGAACTGGTCACCAACGCGATCCGGCACGCCCGCGGCCCCGTCGGGCTCCGTCTGATCCGCTCCTCGAACCGGCTGATCTGCGCGGTCTCCGACCACAGCAGCACCTCCCCCCATCTGCGACGGGCCCAGGTCGTCGAGGAAGGCGGCCGGGGCCTGTTCCTCGTGGCCCAGTTCGCCCTGCGCTGGGGGACCCGCTACGCGGGAGACGGCAAGACCATCTGGGCGGAGCTGCCCCTCCCCGGCCCGGAGACGGGCCGAGGGCGGTCGGCCGGCGGGCCCGACCTGGACGCGTTCGTGGCGTCCCTACCGTAGCGGCGTGCCCGCCGGGGCATGTCCGGCCCGCGTCCCGGCCGCCGCCCGGCCCCCTTCACCCGGTGCCGACCGGCGCCGGTGGTGGTCAGGAGCCCACGCGTTCCCAGCCGCGGCGCGGGGGGCGGGTGCCGAGGCGGGGGTCCCGGCTGCGGTAGACGATGTACGGGCGGGTCAGGTAGCCGAGGGGCGCCGTGAGCATGTGCACGAGCCGGGTGAAGGGCCAGAAGGCGAAGAGGAGCAGGGCGCTGAGGGCGTGCAGACGGAAGAGGAGCGGGGCGCCGGCCATCAGGGCCGGGTCGGGTGTGAAGGAGAAGAGGGAGCGGAACCAGGGCGAGATGGTCTCGCGGTAGTCGTAGCCCCCGCCGACGAGGTTCGCGGCCACTGTGGCGGCCAGTCCGAGCACGATGGTGAGGCTCAGCGAGACGTACATGGCCTTGTCGTTGCGGGTGGTGGCGGAGAAGACCGGGCCGACGGTGCGGCGCCGGTAGACGAGGATCGCGAGGCCGCCCACGGTGGCGACCCCGGCGACGGTGCCGAGGAGGACCGCGGAGACGTGGTAGGCGTGCTCGCCGATGCCGAGGGCCTCGGTCCAGCTCTTCGGGACGAGCAGGCCCCCGATGTGGCCGAGGAGCACGAGCAGGATGCCGAAGTGGAACAGCGGGCTGCCGATGCGCAGCAGCCGCCTCTCGTACAGCTGGGAGGAGCGCGTGGTCCAGCCGAACTTGTCGTAGCGGTAGCGCCAGATGTGGCCGAGGACGAACACCGCGAGACTGACGTACGGCAGGACGACCCACAGCAGGATGCTCCCGGTGCCGGGCTCGGCCGCCAGGACCGGGGAGTGCGCGGGTGGGTTCATCGGGGGCCTCCCGCGGGGTCGGGCATGAACGAGGCGGGTGTGTAGGGGGCGAGGCCGACCTGTTCCTCGGGCGGCCCCTGGGCGGCGAGCCGGCCGATGGCCGCGTGTTCGTCGCCGCCGAGCGCGGGCAGGGTCGCGGAGACGGAGGTGAGCACGTGCGCCCAGGGCGAGCCGGCGTCGCGCAGGGCCAGGCGGAGCAGTTCCAGTCCCGCGCGGTGGTCGGTGAGCAGGCGCGCGCCGACGGCGGGTTCGGCGGCGGCGAACTCCAGGACGACGGCGAGGTGGTCGGGCAGTTCGTCCTCGCCCAGGCGCCAGCCGGCGGCGGCGTAGGTCTGCTTCAGCCGCAGCAGGGCGATCCCCCGTTTCCGGGTGTCGCCGTGGGCGTAGTAGGTGAGGTAGGGGCAGCAGCGCCGGCGGTGGTCGAAGGTGGCGACGTAGTCGGCGGCGAGGTCGTGCGGCGGGGTGCGCTCGGCCTGTTCGGCGAAGACGCGGAGGGGGCCGGCGACCGCCTCGGGCTGGGTGGCGGCGACGCGGCGGGCGAGGGTGAGGCGCTCGGGCAGCCGCTCGTCGGGGTAGGCCAGCAACAGCGACTGGGCCTGCCAGGCCAGGGCTACGCGGGCGTCGGCGGCGGGCGGCCTCATGTCGTGCCGTCCTCACGGTCGTCGGCGGCGGGTGGGAAGAGGCCGGGCGGGTGTCCCTTGCCGTCCCAGTTCAGGAGGTTGACGCGGTCGCCCTTGTCCTGCGGGGCGGCGGGGGTGTCGCTGGTCTGCCGGTCGCGCAGGGCCCGGTAGGTCTCCACCGCGATCGGGGCGGCGCCGCCTGAGGTCTCGCCGAACGGGCCGGAGCCTCCCATGCCGGGGCCGCCCTCGTAGTCGAGGCTGCACTCGGTGGCCAGTTCCTCCAGGCGGTGGGCCTGTTCGGCGTGGGCGGGCGGGATGACGTACCGCTCGTCGTACTTGGCGAGCGCCAGCAGCCGGTACATGTCGTACATCTCCTCCTCGCTCATGCCGACGCGCGCGGGGATGGCGGCGTCCGGTTCGCGGCCGAGGTTGATGTCGCGCATGTAGGAGCGCATGGCGGCCAGGCGGCGCAGTACCGCGTCGACCGGGGCGGGGTCGCCGGCGGTGAACAGCCGGGCGAGGTAGTCGACGGGGATGCGCAGGGCGTCGACGGCGGCGAAGAGGGTGCGGTGGTCCTCGGCGTCGTGGCCGGTGTCGCGGACAACGTCGACGACCGGCGAGAGCGGCGGGATGTACCAGACCATGGGCAGGGTGCGGTACTCGGGATGCAGCGGCAGGGCGACCCGGTAGGTGTTGATCAGGGCGTGCACCGGGGAGCGCCGGGCCGCCTCGACCCAGTCGCGGGGGATGCCGGCGCGCTCCGCCTCCGCGGCGACCCGCGGGTCGTCCGGGTCGAGGAAGACCTCGCGCTGCGCCTCGTACAGGCCGGTGTCGTCCGGGGTGGAGGCGGCCGCCAGGACGCGGTCGGCGTCGTAGAGGACGAGGCCGATGTAGCGCAGCCGGCCGACGCACGTCTCGGAGCAGACGGTGGGCAGGCCCACCTCGACGCGCGGGAAGCAGAAGGTGCACTTCTCCGCCTTGCCGGTGCGGTGGTTGAAGTAGACCTTCTTGTACGGGCACCCGGTCACGCACATCCGCCAGCCGCGGCAGCGGTCCTGGTCGACGAGGACGATGCCGTCCTCGGTGCGCTTGTAGATCGCGCCGGAGGGACAGGAGGCCGCGCAGGACGGGTTGAGGCAGTGCTCGCAGATCCGCGGCAGGTAGAACATGAAGGTCTGCTCGAACTCGAACCTGATCTTCTGGGAGACCTCGTTCAGCAGGACGTCCTTCTCGCCGTGGTCGGCCGAACCGCCGAGGTCGTCGTCCCAGTTGGCCGACCAGGTGATCTTCATGTCCTTGCCGGTGATCAGGGACTTGGGCCGGGCGACCGGGGTGTGCTCCTGCAGGGGGGCGTTGGTCAGGTTCTCGTAGTCGTAGGTCCACGGCTGGTAGTAGTCGTCGAGGCTCGGCAGCACGGGGTTGGAGAAGATCGTGACCAGCTTCTTGAACCGGCCGCCCGCCTTCAGGGTGAGCCGCCCGCGCTTGTTGAGCTCCCAGCCGCCGCGCCACCTGTCCTGGTCCTCGTAGCGGCGCGGGTAGCCCTGGCCGGGGCGGGTCTCGACGTTGTTGAACCAGACGTACTCGACTCCCGTGCGGTTGGTCCACGCCTGTTTGCAGGTGACCGAGCAGGTGTGGCAGCCGATGCACTTGTCGAGGTTCATCACCATCGCCATCTGGGCCATCACACGCATGATCAGTACTCCACGTCCTGCGAGGACCGCTGGCGGACGACCGTGACCTCGTCGCGCTGGTTGCCGGTCGGTCCCAGATAGTTGAAGGCGTACGACAGTTGGGCGTAGCCGCCGATCAGATGGCTCGGTTTGATCAGCAGGCGGGTCAGGGAGTTGTGGATGCCGCCGCGCCTGCCGGTGGTCTCGGTGCGGGGGACGTCGATCAGCCGGTCCTGGGCGTGGTGCATGTAGACGGTGCCCTCGGGCATCCGGTGCGAGACGACCGCGCGCGCGGCGACCACGCCGTTGCGGTTGACCGCCTCGATCCAGTCGTTGTCCCGTACGCCGATCCTCGCCGCGTCGGCGGTGGACATCCACAGGGTCGGGCCGCCCCGCGACAGCGAGAGCATGAACAGGTTGTCCTGGTACTCGGAGTGGATGGACCACTTGTTGTGCGGGGTCAGGTAGCGCAGGGTCACGCCGAGTTCGCCCCGCTCGCCGAGGCGTGGCTCGCCGAACAGGGCGTGCATGTTCAACGGGGGCCGGTAGACGGGGAGTTGTTCGCCCAGCGCGGTGATCCAGTCGTGGTCGAGATAGAAGTGCTGGCGTCCGGTGAGGGTGTGCCAGGGCTTGAGCCGCTCAACGTTGACGGTGAACGGCGAGTAGCGGCGTCCGCCGGTCTCCGAACCGGACCACTCGGGGCTGGTGATGACCGGGACGGGCGCGGCCTGGGTGTCGGCGAAGGTGATCCGCTTGCCTTCGTGCTCGGCGGCCAGGTCGGCCAGCGGCCGGCCGGTGCGGGCCTCCAGGGTGCGGAAGCCCTGGGTGGCGAGGTGGCCGTTGGTGGTGCCGGACAGGGCGAGGATCGCCTCGCAGGCCTGGGCGTCCCGGGCGATCGACGGGCGCCCGTCGGCGACTCCCCCGCGCACGGTGCCGTTCTTGTGCCGCAGGTGGTCCAGCTCGCGCTCGACGTGGAAGGTGACGCCCTTGGTGGTCGCGCCGAGGCTGTCGAGCAGCGGGCCGAGCGCGGCCATCTTCTGCGCCACGGCGCCGTAGTCGCGCTCCACGGTGAGCAGTTTCGGCATGGTCCGGCCCGGCACGGGGTCGCACTCGCCCGCCTTCCAGTCGCGGACCGTGCCGTGCGGGTTGGCCAGTTCGTCGGGGGTGTCGTGCAGCAGCGGCGCGGCCACCACGTCCCGGCGCGCCCCGAGGTGCGTGGCGGCCTGGCGGCTGAACTCGCGGGCCAGGGTGTGGAAGGCGTCCCAGTCGGTGCGGGTCTGCCAGGGCGGGGCGATGGCCGGATTGAAGGCGTGCACGAACGGGTGCATGTCCGTGCTCGACAGGTCGTGCTTCTCGTACCAGGTCGCGGCGGGCAGGACCACGTCCGAGAACAGCGTGGTGCTGGTCATGCGGAAGTCGAGGGTCAGCAGCAGGTCGAGCTTGCCCTCCGGGGCCCGCTCCCGCCACACCACGTCCCGCGGGCGCGCACCGGGCGGGGCCTCGGTGGCGCGCACCGAGGAGTCGGCGCCCAGCAGGTGCTTGAGGAAGTACTCGTTGCCCTTGGCAGAGGAGCCCAGCAGGTTGGCCCGCCACACGGTCAGGACGCGGGGGAAGTTCTCCGGCGCGTCCGGGTCCTCGCCCGCGAACCGCAGGCGCCCCGAACGCAGTTCACCGACCACGTGCTCCGCTACGTCCCGCCCCGCCCGGTCGGCCTCGTCGGCCAGGTCCAGCGGGTTGCGGTCGAAGGTCGGGTACGACGGCATCCAGCCCATCCGCGCCGAGGCGGCGATCACGTCGGCCGTGGTCCGGTCCGCGAACGGGCCGCCCGCGCCGGCCGCCGCGAGGGTCCCGGCGGAGAACGGGTCGTAGCGGAACTGGTCACTGTGCAGGTACCAGTAGGCGGTCTGGATCATCTGCCGGGCCGGGCGGTGCCAGTCGGCGGCGGTGGCGATCGACTGGTAGCCGGTGAGGGGGCGGACCTTCTCCTGCCCCACGTAGTGGGCCCAGCCGCCGCCGTTGACGCCCTGGCAGCCGGTCAGCGTGGTCAGGGTCAGAAAGGCGCGGTAGATGGTGTCCGAGTGGAACCAGTGATTGGTGCCCGCGCCCATCACGATCATCGAACGGCCGCCGGAATCCTCGGCGTTGGCCGCGAACTCGCGGGCGATCCGGGCCGCGCGTCCGGCGTCCACGCCCGTGATCGCGGCCTGCCAGGCCGGGGTGTACGGTTCGCCCGCGTCGTCGTATCCGGCCGGCCACCGGCCCGGCAGGCCCGCGCGGGCCACGCCGTACTGGGCGAGGAGCAGGTCGTACACCGTGGTCACGGTACGGCCGGCGATCCGGCGTACCGGGACTCCGCGCAGCAGGCGCCCCGCGCTCCCGTCCGGGGCGTCGAACCGGGGCAGTTCGACGGCGACCGGGGCCTGTCCTGCGCCCTCGGCGGACAGCAGGGGGTCGAGGTCTCCGAGGTCCAGGTTCCACTTCCCGGCGCCGGACTCGCCGTACCGGTCGCCGAGGGTGCCGCCCGGCACCACCGGCCGCCCGGTGGCCGCGTCCAGCAGCACCGTGCGGAACGCGGCGTGCTCGGCCGCGGCGTGCGCGCCGCCGAGGTCGGCCGCGGTGAGGAACTTGCCGGGCCGGTACGTGGGCGGCCGCCCGCCGGGACCGCCGCCCGCGGCCGCCGCACCCGGTCCGTCCTGCCCGCTCGTCCCCGCCGGTCCGTCCTGCCCGCTCGTCCCCGCCGGTCCGTCCTGCCCGTCCGTGAGCTCGTCGAGGACGACCAGGAACGGCAGGTCCGTGTACCGCTTGACGTAGTGGGTGAAGCGGGGCGTGGGCCGGTCGACGAAGAACTCCTTGAGGACCACGTGGCCCATGGCCATCGCCAGGGCCCCGTCGGTGCCGGGCTGCGGAGCGAGCCACTCGTCGGCGAACTTCACGTTGTCCGCGTAGTCCGGGGAGACCGCCACGACCTTCTGGCCGCGGTAGCGCGCCTCGGCCATCCAGTGGGCGTCCGGGGTGCGGGTCACCGGCAGGTTCGACCCCCACATGATCAGGTAGCCGGCGTCCCACCAGTCCCCCGACTCCGGTACGTCCGTCTGGTCGCCGAACACCTGCGGGGAGGCGACCGGGAGGTCCGCGTACCAGTCGTAGAAGGACAGCATCACGCCGCCGAGCAACGAGTAGAAGCGGGACCCGGCGGCGTGCGAGACCATCGACATCGCCGGGATCGGCGAGAACCCGGCCAGCCGGTCAGGGCCGTACTTCTTGATGGTGTGGACGTGCGCGGCGGCGACCATCTCCACCGCCTCGTCCCAACTCGCCCGCACCAGTCCGCCCTTGCCGCGGGCCGCCTTGTAGCGGCGGGCGCGCTCGGGGTCGGAGACGATCTCGGCCCAGGCCGCGACCGGATCGCCGAGCCGGGCCCTGGCCTCCCGGTACATCGTCAGCAGCACACCGCGCACGTAGGGGTAGCGGACCCGGGTGGGCGAGTAGGTGTACCAGGAGAAGGCGGCGCCGCGGGGGCAGCCGCGCGGTTCGTACTCCGGCCGGTCCGGGCCCACCGACGGGTAGTCGGTCTGCTGCGCCTCCCAGGTGATGATGCCGTCCTTGACGAACACCTTCCACGAGCAGGAGCCGGTGCAGTTCACGCCGTGCGTGGAGCGCACCACCTTGTCGTGCGACCACCGGTCCCGGTAGAACTCGTCGGCCTGCCGACCCCCCACCTTGTGCAGGGTGCGCAGGTCCTCGGAGATCTCCGCCCGGGTGAAGAACCGTCGGCTGCGCACCAGCGCCTCCGTCAGTTCACCGTCCAGGCCCGCCCGCTCCGGGCTCGTTTCCGTGCTCACCGCGGCACTCCGCTCCCGGGCACGCGACCCGTTCCGTCGTGATCGGTCCGGCCGGGTCCGACTGTACGACCATCGTCCCCCCGGTGGTCAACAGCCACGCCCGGAACACTGCTGCCGCGTCCGGACGGCCACGCGCACACCGGACCCCGGAACCGTGGACCGGACCGCGGCGGCGGGCGGGCCGCCGCCGGGTGCGCCGGAGAAGGCCGCGTCGGTCAGGCGGCCGGCTTCGGAAGCGCGCCGCCCGCCGCCGCGCGCACGGCCTCGACCGCTTCCCACTCCTCGGGGCCGAGGGTGGCCAGCGCCGCCGGGAAGACGCCGTCCTGCTCCTTGAGGATGTGGTCGCGCAGCACGGCCATGGCCGCCATCAGCCGGTCCGGCCACGAGGGGTCCGCGGGCGTGACACCGCCGGCGGCCTCGGCCAGCACCGCCTCGACAGCGCGGTGCTCGGCCTCCAGGGCGGCGATCTGGTCGGGGAAGTCCCCGGCCAGGGCGGGGAACAGCCCGTGCTCCTCGACCCGGGTGTGCGGGCCGAGCACGGTCGCCACCCGGCGGGCGAGGTGCGCGGCCCGGGCCGCGTCACCCTCCCGGTGGGCGGTCCGGAGGTGGCTGATCAGGCGGACGACCTCGTCGTGCTCGCGGGTCAGTTCGTCGATGGCCGCCAGTGACTGGCAGCCGCAGTACTCGCACATCGCGGGGCTCCGGAGGCGTTCAGTGGGTCCGGGCGGGCGCCGTACGGCGGGTCACCGCGTGGCGCACGCCGGTGCCGGTGAAGGTCAGTGCCGCTGCCGCGACCACGCCGAGCAGCAGCAGGCCGACCGCGTAGGAGCCGTAGGCGCCGTACAGGGAGCCCATCACCAGCGGCGGGACGAAGCCGCCCAGGCCGCCCGCGGCCCCGACGACTCCGGTGACGGAGCCGACCTGTTCGGCCGGGGCCAGCAGCGCCACCAGCGCGAAGGTCGCCCCGCTGGCCGCGCCCAGCGCGGCGGCCATGGACAGGAAGGCGATGGTGCCCACCGGTGCCAGGGCCGGGGTGAGCGACTGCACCAGTGCCGCGGCCAGCACCACGGACAGCGTGCCGGCCAGGACGCGCACGGGTCCGAGGCGGTCCGACAGCCAGCCGCCGACCGGGCGCATGGCGACCGCGAGCAGGACGAAGCCCGCCATCCGGTTCGCCGCGTCGGCCTGGGTGAGGCCGTAGCCGGTCTTGAGGTACGTGGGCAGGTAGACGGAGAAGGCCACGTAGCCGCCGAAGGCCACGGCGTACAGGGCGGACGCCTGCCAGGTGACGCCCAGGCGCAGGGTGGCGGCGAGGCGGCGGGTGAGGGGTTCGGTCGGGACCGTGCGCCCGGGGGCGTCCCGCAGCACCAGCGCGGCCAGCAGCGCGTACGCCCCGAGGACCGCCGCGGTGATCAGGAAGGGGTTGGCCATGCCGTGGGCGTCCACCAGCTTCACCGTCGTCAGGGCGCTGATCGCGGTGCCGCCCATGCCCATGCCGAAGACGCCTATGGCCAGGCCCCGCCGCTCGGGCGGGAACCAGGCGCTGACGAAGGGCACGCCCACGGCGAAGGCGGTGCCGCCTATGCCGAGGAAGAACCCGCCGGCCAGCAGCGCGGCGAGCGAGGAGTGGCCGGCCAGGCCGAGGAAGAGCACCGGCACGATGGTGGCCGCCGACACGATCGGGAACATGACCCGGCCGCCGAAGCGGTCGGTCAGCGCGCCCACCGGTATTCGGCCCAGGGAGCCGACCACGACCGGCACCGCGACCAGCAGCGACTGTTCGAACGACGTCAGGTCCAGGGTGTCCCGGAACCGGGGGCCGAGCGGGCTGAGCAGCGCCCACGCCCAGAAGTTCACGGCGAAGCCGACCGTGGCCAGGGCCAGCATCAGCCAGGCCCGGCCGGACACCGGTGTCCTCGACGACAGTCCGTCGCTCTGCGTTCTCGGCATGTGGACCATGCTGTGTGTCCCTCCTCGTACGGTGGTACGCGCCACCGCAGTCACACCGGCACCGCGGGCCCCATGCCCGCGTCCCGGTACCCCACAGCCACTGTCCTTGCGCGAGGCCCGGCGAGGGCAGGGGCCATCAGTCCTTCCCGCCGGGCGGACGGTCCCTGGGCGGGGCGCCGCGGCCGGGGACCGTCCGCCCGGCGGCACAGCGCCTTCAGCGCCACAGCGGAGGCCCCCCTGAAGGCGGCTCCTCCGTGTGGTTTCCGTGCGTCTGGTGCGCCTGCGTGCGGTCAGGTGGCGGGCAGGGCGGTGGCCAGCAGGACGACTCCGAAGGAGCCGGCGAGGGAGCCCACCGCCAGGGCGCGGGCCAGCGCCGGACGGCCTCTGGAGTGGGCGACGCCGTGTCCTGCGGCGGCGAGCATCACCAGGGTGAAGAGGCACAGCTTGACCGCCAGGGTGCGGCCGTAGCCGGGCTCGGCGAGCGCGGCCCAGGTGACGCCCCGGTGCCGGGCGAGGGCGAAACCGGTGGCCAGTTGCGCGGGCAGGAACACCGTCGCGGTCAGCAGCCCGAAGCGGCGGCCCGCGGCGGCGGTGAAGCGGTCCCTGGCCTCCGCCACCGGCAGGTGCCGGGTCGCGGGCAGGACCACCAGGGACAGCGCCAGCTGACCGCCGACCCACAGGGCGGCACCGGCCACGTGCACGAACCGCACCAGGGACCACAGGCCGACCGGGCCCATCACCGGCTCACCTCCACGACGCCGCGCGCCCCGGCCTCGGCGTGGCGCAGGTCGTGGTCGACGAACGCGTAGTGGCCGGCCGCGGGGAAGACCGTCTCGACGAAGCCGCCCTGGGCCGGGGCCAGGTCCAGCGCCTGCGCGCCGCCCGGGTCGCCGGGCCGGAGCAGATAGGCGCCCTCCTTGTAGACGGTGTCGAAGACGGTGCCCACGACATGGAAGGCGACGCCGTCGCTCGGCCCGGCCGCGACCACCCAGAAGCGGGCCCGCTCACCGGCGCGGGCCGTCAGCGGCCGCTGGGCGTACTGGGCGGCGGCACCGTTGAACACCCAGGCGTCCGGGGTGTCCTGACGCATCTTCGCCACCTGGGCGGCACTGCCCGGGGTGCCCAGGTAGAGCTCGGAGGAGACGAGCAGGTACTCGTGGTCCGCCTTCCGCAGGCCGGGCGGGTCGATGACGACGGCGCCGTACATGCCGTTGCCGAGGTGCTGGAGCATCGGCGCGGTGCTGCAGTGGTACAGCCACGCTCCGGCCCTCCGCGCGCGGAAGCGGTAGACCAGGCGCTCGCCGGGCCGGACGGTGCGCATGGCCCGGTCCGGGGAGAGCGCGCCGGCGTGGAAGTCGATGCCGTGGCCCATGGCGGGGTCGTCGTTGACGAGGGTGACCTCGAAGACGTCGCCCACCCGTCCGCGCAGCACCGGGCCGGGTGCGGTGCCGCCGAAGGTCCACATGGTCTGCCGCACGCCCGGGGCGACCTCGGTCTCGGTGCGGCCCGCGTGCAGTTCGACCCGGTGCACCGTCCCGCCGGGCGCGGGCGCCAGGCGGGCGGAACGGGGCCGCCAGTCCGCGGAGAAGCCGGCGGAGAGATCGAGGAGGCCGGCCCGCGCGCCCGTGCCGGACCCGTCCGACGCGGACTGCCCGGACGCCTCCGCGGCGGCACCGCCGCCGCTCCGCCGCCGGGCCGTCCCGCGGACGACGATGTCCAGGGTCATCCCGGCCGCCCGGTGGCCGGGCATCGTGCACCACGCCTCGCGGTCCCGGGTGACCTGTCCGAGGTCGAGGGTGTGGCTGTGGCCCGGGGCGAGCATGGGCGTGGCGGGGCCGTCCGCGACCCTGAGGTCGTGGTGCTGGGCGTCGGCGTTCGTGACCCGCAGCCGCAGCCCGGTGCCCGCGGCGACCTCGATCCGGGCCGGGCGGACGCGCATGTCGGCCAGGGTGACGGAGACGGTCCGGACGGTGCCCGGCGCCGCGCCCGCGGTGCCGGCGGCTGCGGCCGGGGCGCCGGGGTGACCGCCGCTGTCGGCCACGAGCACGGCCAGCACGGTCAGCACGGCTCCCGCGGCGGCGCCCCACAGGGCGGGGTTCCGCGCGGCACCGCCCGCACGGCGTTCCGCTCCCGGCCGGGCGCGGCCGCCGAGGACGAGGACCCGCACGGCCAGGGCCAGGAACGCGGCCCCGGCCGACGCGGCCAGCAGCACGCCCGCGGTGCCCACCGGGCCGGGCAGCGGCAGCGCGGTCAGCGCCACGCCGAGGTTGAGCGCGGCGAGCCGTACCGGCCAGCCCCGTTCGAGCACGGCCCGCAGCGCGGCCCGCCCCTTCGGTCCGGAGCCGAGGACGATGGGCAGCAGATAGGTCAGGGCTCCTACGAGGACCTGCCCGACGAACCCCAGGAGCAGCACCGGGACCAGGGACTCCACGTCCTCGCCCAGCGCGGCCGGGGGGCGGGCGGCCACCAGCACCAGGTCCACCGCCACGCCCGCGGACAGCCAGGCCGTGGCGGCGGCCAGCATCGAGGCGGCCGCCGCGGAGACCGGGCGCCGGTGGCGCACCGTCCGCGCGAACAGGTGGACCGCGACCGCCGTCCCGGCCGCGTAGGCGGCGACCCCGGTCACGGCGACCGGGCGCAGGCCGGCCCCCAGTCCGGCGGCCGCCGCGATGAGGCCGCCGCCGGTCAGCGCCAGCACCCGGCGCGCCACCCGGGTGGTGCGCTCGGCCATCCGCACGCCCAGCACGGTGGGCCACAGCATGAACAGCGTGCCCAGCACGGGCAGTCCGATCCAGCCGAGGAGGGTGACGTGCACATGTGCGAGCCGCAGCCCGCCGTACCGGCCGGGACCGGCCCTGCCGGTGGCCAGCAGCCAGCCCAGTACCGCGCCCACGATCAGGGCCGCGGCGGCGGCCCGGTAGAAGGAGACCAGGGGGGCGAGCCGCCCGCCGAGCGCGCTCCGGCCCAGACGGGCCAGCACCACCAGGTGCGCACCCGCCGCGGTGACCAGCGCGGCGCACCCCGCCCCGGTCAGCGCCGGCACGTCCGCCGCCACACCGGCGAGCACCGCGGCGACCGCGACGTTGACGCCGGTCAGGCGGGCGGTGCTCCAGCGCCGGTCCGGCATCGGGACGTGGAGCAGGGCGACGGCGAAGTGCTCGCTCCACACCAGTACGGCGGTGGTGGCGGCGCCCAGCAGGAACAGGTGGACGGCCAGCCAGCGGGCCACCGGCAGCGTCTGCTGGGCGGCGGCCGCCGCCAGGGCCAGGGCCAGCCATACGGCGACCAGGACATGGGCGGCCAGGTGCCGGCGGCGCGGCCCGGACGCCTTGAACCTGCCGGGTGGGCGGTGGGCGGCGGCGGGGGCTTCGTGCGTGCTGTTCACGGTGTTCCCGGGGTGATCGCCGCTCATGGCCTTCCCGGGCCTCATGGCGTTTCCGGTCCGATCGGGGCGCTCGACGGGCCGGCGGCCAGCAGGGCGGCCAGTTCCCGCTGGTGGGGGAAGGACCCGGGGCGGTAGCCGCACCAGGGCTCCTCGGCGTACGGGTCGCCGGTGACGCCGTAGGCGCGGGACCGCGAACCGCCGCACACGCGGCGGAACTCGCACGCCCCGCAGCGGCCCCCCAGCCGGTCGGCGTCCCGCAGTCCGGTGAAGAGGCCGGAGGTGCGGTAGATCTCGGTCAGTGGTGTCTCGCGGACGTTTCCGGCGCCCAGCGGCAGGAATCCGCTCGGGTGGACGCTCCCGGTGTGCGAGACGAAGACGAAACCGCGGCCCGCGTTGACGTCCAGCGGCGGACGCCGGACCCGCCGCTCGCCGGAGTCCAGGCCCAACGCGGCGGCCCGTGCGCGCAGTTCCCGGTACAGCGGGCCGAGCCCCAGCACCGCCGCATGGTCCTCGCCGGTCTCGGCGAGGATGCGGCGCTGGAGGCAGACGCGGCGGAAGTGGTGGGCCTCGGTGGTCTTGGCGGGCACGGTCAGGCCCACGTCGTGGACGAAGTTGAGGACGTCCTCCGTCTCGCCGGGGGTCAGCGCGCCGAGGTCGCGGCCCCGGCCGGTGGGCACCAGGAAGAAGGCGCTCCACAGCATCGCCCCGTGCTCGGCGACCAGGCGCACGATGTCGGGCAGGTCGTGCAGGTTGTGCCGGGCGACCGTGGTGTTGATCTGTACCTTCATACCGAGGGCGCGGGCCGTGTCCCAGGCGTCCAGGGTCCAGCGGTAGACGCCGGGCACACCGCGGAAGGCGTCGTGGATTTCCGCGGTGGAGCCGTCCAGACTGAGCGAGAGCCCGGCCGCGCCCGCGGCGTGCACGGCCCGCAGCCGCTCCTCGGTGAGCGTCGGGGTGCCGGAGGGGGACACGGCGACCCGGACACCCGCCTCCCGGCCGTACGCGACGAGGTCGTTCAGGTCGGGGCGCTGGAACGGGTCACCGCCGGTGATCACGAACAGCGGCGCGGGACGCCCGAACGCGGCCACCTGCCGCAGCAGGTCCTGGGCGGCGGCGGTGTCCAACTCCCGCGGGTCGCGGTCGGGTACGGCCTCCGCACGGCAGTGCCGGCAGGCCAGCGGGCAGGCCCGAGTGGACTCCCAGATGACGATGAACGGCCGGTCCTGCGCGTCGTGCCGCTGACGGCGGATCACCTGGGCGGTGCTCATCACGACGCCGTTCCGCGGAGGCGGTGGGCGAAGCCGCGGTGCGCGACGTCACGGTGCGCGGGCAGGTGACGCGGAGGGGTGTCGTGCGCGGCGACGGACGCCGGGGCGTCCGCGGTGGCCGCCGGGGGCGCGTCCAGGCCGGCCGGAGCCCTCCCGGCCGCCTGGGGCAGCGCCCGGGCCCGGTGGTGCGTACCGTCCATCAGGTCGTTCCTTCTTTCATCGTGCGGTTGTGCAGGGGAGGTGACGCCGCGTCAGTGGTGGTCGAGGCGCAGCCGCCAGGCTTCGGGCCCCCGTTCCAGGTACTCCACGGAGAACGCTCCGGGGCTGCGCTGTTCGATCTGGGCGAGCAGCGGCAGCGGGTCGTGCGGGGCGACCAGCACCATGGCGTGTCCCACCGGGACGGCGTCGAGCGCGCCGAACACGGTGGCGTGCCGCAGGGCGTGCGGCACGCCGCGCACGTCGAGCTCGGGTTCGGGCTCGGCCTTCTCCTCGGCGTCACCGCAGCCGCAGTCTCCGCCGCACGCGCCGGCCTCCTCCTCGTCGCGGTCCCGCGGGCCCCGTCCGTGGTCTGCGTCCGGGCCCGGCGCGAGGACCGGTCCCGGCGCGGTGTGCGGTCCCGTCGCGAGCCGCTGGTGCATGTCCGAGAGCAGCGTCGCCAGGGAGACGTCCGGTGCCACGGCGAGCAGCGGCAGCACGAGCCCGTTCTCCTTGGCGAGGTGTTCGGCGAAGAGGACCTGCAGGGCCCGTGCGTCGGCGACCGCACCCGAGGGCCGGGTCGCGGTGCGCAGCGCGTCGACGAGCTCGGTGAGGCAGCGGTGTTCGGCGATCAGGGACTCGACGAGCAGGCGCGCCTCGGGCAGGGCGTGCGCGGCGGGGTAGAGCGCGGCCTCCTCGGCGGCCGCGTGCGGCAAGAGTGAGCGGTCGCAGAAGGCGACCAGGGCGGCACGGATCCGTTCGGCGGCGCCCGGGTCCCGGTCCACGGCGGTGAGCAGCATCGTCACCCGTCCGGTCAGCTCCCCGGCCAGGCGGGCGTGATGCGCCTCGGCGGTCTGCAGGGCCGTGGCGTCCTCGGGGGTGGACGCGAGGGTGAGCGCGCTCATGGCGGTGCCTCCAGCGGGTCGCGGCCGGCGTGGCCGGCCGGTGCGGCGTGCGTGGGCTCGTCCGGAGCGAGGCGGGTGCGGTGCCGCGGACGCCCGCACCGGACGGGCGGATGCCGCGTCCGGCCGCGGTGGGCGGCCGGACGCACGACCGAACCGGGCGACACGCGCCGTACGCGCCAGGGCCGCCGGGAGCCGGTACCGGGGAGGTCCCGCCCCGGCGGTCATGACATGCGGTCGTACCGGACAGATGGGCATCTGCGGTTCGATCGCTGTCAGCATGCACCGCCGGACCCGGCCGTCTCCCGGTCCGACCGGTCCCGGTCCCCGGGACCATTGGTCCCTGCCGGGGCCCTGGGACAGGGCCGGGAGGGCCGTACGCGGGGACCGCCGGGCCCAGATACGCGGCGATCATCCGGGCCTAGGTTCCTGGCCATGGAGAACGATCAGAACGGGCGGCACACGCCGCGCGGCGCTCACGACTGGCCGCTCGCGGGGCGGCGGCTGCTGACGCGCGGTGAGGTGTCGGCCGACGGGCGCGCCGTGTTCGGCACGAACGACGGCGCGTGGGAGGGCTTCTACCGGGACCGCTGGGCGCACGACAAGGTCGTCCGCTCCACCCACGGCGTCAACTGCACCGGTTCCTGCTCGTGGATGGTGTACGTCAAGGACGGCATCATCACCTGGGAGCACCAGGCCACCGACTACCCCTCGATCGGCGCCGACTGCCCCGAGTACGAGCCGCGCGGCTGCCCGCGCGGAGCGTCGTTCTCCTGGTACACGTACTCCCCGAGCCGGGTCCGCTACCCGTATGTGCGGGGGGCGCTGCTGAAGTTGTGGCGGGAGGCGCGACGGCGGCTGGGCGACCCGGTGGCGGCCTGGGCGGAGATCACCTCAGATCCGGCGAAGGCGCGGGCGTACAAGCGGGCGCGCGGCAAGGGCGGCCTGGTGCGCGCGGACTGGGACGAGGTGGCCGAGCTGGTGGCCGCCGCCCACGTCCACACCATCAAGGCCTACGGCCCCGACCGGGTGGCGGGCTTCTCGCCGATCCCGGCGATGTCCATGGCGTCCTTCGCCGCCGGCTCCCGGTTCATGTCGCTGATCGGCGGCACGCTGCTGTCGTTCTACGACTGGTACGCCGATCTGCCGGTCGCCTCGCCGCAGGTGTTCGGCGACCAGACCGACGTGCCCGAGGCGGCGGACTGGTGGAACGCGGGCTATCTGGTCATGTGGGGCTCCAACATCCCCGTCACCCGCACCCCGGACGCGCACTTCCTCACCGAGACCCGCTACAACGGCACCAAGGTGGTCGCCGTCAGCCCCGACTACGCGGACAACGTCAAGTTCGCCGACGAATGGCTGGCCCCGCATCCGGGCACCGACGGCGCGCTGGCGATGGCCATGGGGCATGTGATCCTGCGGGAGTTCCTGGTCGACCGCGAAGTGCCCTACTTCCGCGACTACCTGCGGACCTACACGGACGCACCGTTCCTGGTGACCCTGCGCGAGAGCGACCACGGGCTCGTCCCGGACGGATTCCTGACCGCCGCCGACCTCGGCCGGCAGGAGGAGCACGCCGAGTTCAAGACGGTGCTGCTGGACCGGGCCACCGGCGAGCCGGTGGTCCCGGGCGGCTCGCTCGGCTTCCGGTGGGGGGAGGCCGAGCGGGGCCGCTGGAACCTCGACCTGGGCGGTGTGGAACCCGAGTTGAGCCTGCTGGAGCGGGCCGAGGAGACGGTCGAGGTCGCACTGCCCCGGTTCGACGAGGGGGCCACCGAGGGCGGCTCGGTGATGGTGCGCGGGGTGCCCGCCCGGCGGCTCGGCGGGCGCCTCGTCACCACCGTCTTCGATCTCATGCTCGCCCAGTACGGCGTGGCCCGGCCCGGTCTGCCGGGCAGCTGGCCCGCCTCGTACGAGGACGCGAGCGAGCCGTACACGCCGGCCTGGCAGGAGACCGTCACCTCCGTGCCGGCCGGGCAGGCGGCCCGGATCGCCCGGGAGTTCGCCCGCAACGCGGAGCGCACGAACGGCCGGTCCATGATCGCGATGGGCGCGGGCACCAACCACTGGTTCCACTCCGACACGATCTACCGGTCCTTCCTCGCGCTGACCACGATGACCGGCTGCCAGGGCGTCAACGGCGGCGGCTGGGCGCACTACGTCGGTCAGGAGAAGGTCCGTCCGCTGACCGGCTTCCAGCACCTGGCGTTCGCCTTCGACTGGCAGCGGCCCACCCGGCACATGGCGGGCACCTCCTACTGGTACCTGAACACCGACCAGTGGCGCTACGAGGCCTTCGGCCCCGAGGAGCTGGCCTCCCCGCTCGGCGCGGGCCGGTTCAAGGGCAAGGCGTTCGCGGACTGCCTGGCGCAGGCGGTGCGGCTGGGCTGGACCCCGGGCCACCCCGGCTTCAACCGCAACCCGCTGGACCTGGCCGACGAGGCGGCGGCCCGGGGGCGCGGGGTCGCCGAGCACATCGTGGACGAACTGAAGTCCGGACGGCTCAGGTTCGCCGCCGAGGACCCGGACGACCCGGCCAACTTCCCCCGGGTCCTGACCGTGTGGCGGGCGAACCTGCTGGGCTCCTCCGGCAAGGGCAACGAGTACTTCCTGCGCCATCTGCTGGGCACGGACGCGGCGGTCCGCTCCGCCGAGACCCCGCCCGGGGAACGGCCCGAGGAGGTGGTGTGGCACGAGGAGGCCCCCGAGGGCAAGCTCGACCTGCTGGTCTCCATGGACTTCCGGATGACCTCCACCGGCCTGCTCTCCGACGTGGTCCTGCCGGCCGCGACCTGGTACGAGAAGGACGACCTGTCCAGCACGGACATGCACCCCTTCGTGCACGCCTTCACCCCGGCCATCGCCCCGCCCTGGCAGGCCCGCACCGACTACGACACCTTCCTGACCATCGCCGACCGGTTCAGCGAACTGGCGGCCGGGCACCTCGGCACCCGCACCGATGTCCTGGCCGTGCCGCTGGCGCACGACACCCCGGACGAACTCGCCCAGCCGGGCGGGGTGGTGCGGGACTGGAGGACCGGGGAGTGCGAGCCGATACCGGGCCGCACGATGCCGAAGCTGGTCGTGGTGGAACGGGACTACGCGGCCGTGGCGCAGAAGATCCGGGCGGTCGGACCTCTGCTGGACACCCTGGGGACGACCACCAAGGGCGTCACCGTCCACCCGGACCGGGAGATCGACGAGCTGCGCCGGCGCTGCGGCACCGTGCGGGACGGGCTCGCCGCCGGACGTCCCACCCTGGCCACCGCCACCGACATGTGCGAGGCGATCCTCGCGCTGTCCGGCACCACCAACGGCCGTCTGGCGACCGAGGGCTTCCGGGAGCTGGAGCGGCAGACCGGCAGCGCGGGCCTGGTGGAGCTGGCCTCCGAACGCGAGGCCGAGCGGATCACGTTCGCCGACACCCGCACCCAGCCCCGCGCCGTGATGACCTCGTACGAGTGGTCGGGCTCGGAGGCCGGCGGGCGCCGCTACTCCCCCTTCGTGATCAACGTCGAGCACAAGAAGCCCTGGCACACCCTCACCGGGCGCCAGCACTTCTTCGTCCAGCACGACTGGATGGCCGAGCTCGGCGAGCAACTTCCCGTCTACCGGCCGCCGTTGAACGCGATCCGGCACTACGGCGACGAGCACCTGCACGAGGAGGGCCGGGCCGAGGTGACCGTGCGCTACCTGACCCCGCACTCCAAGTGGTCCATCCACTCCGAGTACCAGGACAACGCCTACATGCTCGCCCTGTCCCGCGGCGGCCCGGTGATCTGGATGTCCACCGCGGACGCCGAGAAGATCGGCGTGAAGGACAACGAGTGGATCGAGGCGTACAACCGCAACGGCGTCGTGGCCGCCCGTGCCGTGGTCACCCACCGGATGCCCGAGGGCACGGTGTACATGTACCACGCCAAGGACCGCACGGTGAACGTGCCGAAGACCGAGGTCAGCGGCAGGCGCGGCGGCATCCACAACTCGCTGACCCGGCTGCTGCTCAAACCGACCCATCTGGCGGGCGGCTACGCCCAGTTCACCTACGCCTTCAACTACTACGGCCCGACCGGCAACCAGCGTGACGAGGTCACCGTGATTCGCCGCCGCAGCCAGCGAGTGGAGTACTGAGATGCCCCGTGGCGAAGCCACCGTCGGACGCGTGATGGCACAGATCGCGATGGTGATGAACCTCGACAAGTGCATCGGGTGTCACACCTGTTCGGTCACCTGCAAGCAGACCTGGACCAACCGGACCGGCGTGGAGTACGCCTGGTTCAACAACGTCGAGACCAAGCCGGGCGTCGGCTATCCGCGCCGCTACGAGGACCAGGACCAGTGGAAGGGCGGCTGGGCGCTGGACCGCAGGGGCCGGCTGGTGCTGCGCTCCGGAGGCCGGGTCAGGCGGCTGCTGTCGCTGTTCTCCAACCCGGACCTGCCGGCCATCGAGGACTACTACGAGCCGGTGACGTACGACTACGACAATCTGGTGAGCGCCCCCGCGGGCCCGGACATGCCGGTCGCCCGCCCCCGCTCGGTCCTCACCGGGAAACCGACCTCCATCACCTGGGGCGCCAACTGGGAGGACGGCCTGGGCGGCGCGCCCGAGCACGCCGGCGGCGACCCGAACCTGAGCGGCGCGTGGGCCGAGAAGGTCCGGTTCGAGTTCGAGCAGACCTTTCTCTTCCATCTGCCCCGGCTGTGCGAGCACTGCCTGAACCCGGCCTGTGTGTCCGCCTGTCCGTCCGGCGCGATGTACAAGAGGGTCGAGGACGGCATCGTCCTGGTCGACCAGGACCGCTGCCGGGGCTGGCGGATGTGCGTGACGGCGTGCCCGTACAAGAAGGTGTACGTCAACCACGCCACCGGCAAGGCGGAGAAGTGCACGTTCTGCTTCCCGCGCATCGAGGCCGGGCAGCCCACGGTCTGCTCGGAGACGTGCGTGGGCCGGCTGCGCTACCTGGGACTCCTGCTGTACGACGCCGACAAGGTGGGCGAGGCCGCGGCGACCCCCGACGAGCAGGACCTGCTCGACGCCCAGCGCGATGTCTTCCTCGACCCGCACGACCCCGAGGTGATCGCGGCGGCCCGGGAGTCCGGCATCCCCGAGGACTGGCTGGACGCCGCGCGCCGCTCCCCCGTGTACGCGCTGGTGTCGAAGTACAAGGTCGCGCTCCCGCTGCATCCGGAGTACCGCACGCTGCCGATGGTCTGGTACGTGCCGCCGCTCTCGCCCGTCCTGGACGCGGTGACCGTGGCGGGCGGCGACCAGGACGACCCCGACCACGTCTTCGCCGCCGTCACCCGGCTGCGCATACCGCTGGAGTACCTGGCGAGCCTGTTCACCGCCGGGGACACCGACGTGGTCGCCGGAGTGCTGATGAAACTGACCGCGCTGCGCTCGTACATGCGCCGGAAGACCCTCGGCGAGGCCGACGACGGGGCCGCGGTCGAGGCCGTCGGGCTGACCGCCCGGGAGGCGGAGGACCTGCACCGGCTGCTGGCGGTGGCCAAGTACAAGGACCGGTACGTCGTCCCGGCCGCCCACAAGGAGGACGCGGCCGCCCTCACCGCCATGGAGAACCGCTGCCCGGTGGAGAGCTCCGGTGAGCCGGACGGGCGGAAGGTCATGCTCGGCATCCCCACCCTGCGCCGCCGTACCCCCGAAGCCCCCGCCGGAGGCCGCCCGTGAGCCCGCTGACCTTCCCCGGTGCCGGACGCCTGGGGTCCCCGTCCGTCCCCGCCCTCGTGCGCACCCGGCTGCGGGCGGCCGTACGCCGCCCGTCCTCGCTCACGCCCGAGGAGGTCCAGGACCGGGCCCTGCTGCTGCGGCTGCTGTCGCTGCTGCTGCAGTACCCGGACGCGGAGCTGACCGCCGCGCGGCCCACCGTGGCCGCCGCCGTCCAGGCGCTGCCCCCGTCCCCGGCCGCCGCCGAACTGGCCGCGTTCAGCGCGTGGTTCACCACCCAGGAGCCGGATGCGCTGGAGCGGCACTACGTCGAGATGTTCGACCTGCGCCGCAAGAGCAGCCTGTACGTCACCTACTACCTGCACGGTGACACCCGGCGCCGCGGCATGGCGCTGCTCACCCTCGCCCGGCGCTACCGGGCCGCGGGCTGGGAGATCGGCGGCGGTGAACTGCCCGACCACCTCCCGGTCGTGCTGGAGTTCGCCGCGCTCGCCGGTCCGCGCGCGGGTGAGGCGCCGCTGCGGCAGCACCGGCGGGGCCTGGAGCTGATCCACCGGGCGCTGGGCGACGCGGACTCCCCCTACCGGCACGTGCTGGCGGCGCTGCTCTCCCTGATGCCGCCGGCCACCGACGCCGACCTGCGCGCCGTGGCCGAGCTGGCCGCGCAGGGCCCGCCGGCCGAGGAGGTCGGCCTGGCCCCCTACGGGTGGGGCGAGTTCGCACCGCCGGACGCCTTCGTGCCGCCCGAGCAGGACCCACCCGGCCCCACCCGCCCCGCGTCGCCTCCGGAGGATTCCCGATGAGCACCACGGCCTTTCCGCCGGCCGCCGCGGCCACGAGCGCCGCCGACCTCGCGCTGTGGGTCGCCGTGCCCTACCTCTGCCTCGCCGTGTTCGCCGTCGGCCACCTCTGGCGCTACCGGCAGGACCAGTTCGGCTGGACCTCCCGCACCAGCCAGCTGCTGGAACACCGCTGGCTGCGCTGGGGCAGCCCGCTGTTCCACCTGGGCGCCTTCATGGTGATCGCCGGGCACGTGGTGGGGCTGGCCGTGCCCGCCGCGTGGACGGGGGCCGCCGGGATCGGCGAGCACGCCTACCACACCACGGCCGTGTGGGCGGGCTCCGTGGCCGGTGCCGCCATGCTCACCGGTCTGGGCATGCTGTGCGCACGGCGGCTGCTGGCCCGCCGCATCCGGCTGGGCACCGACCGCAGCGACAAGGTGCTGTTCCCGCTGCTGTCGGCCACCGTCCTGCTCGGCATCACCGCCACCGCCGCCCACAACGTCTTCGGCCCCGGCTACGACTACCGCGCCACCGTCTCCGTCTGGTTCCGCGGCCTGTTCGCCCTCCAGCCGCAGCCGGAGGCGATCGCCGGTGCCCCCCTGCTGTTCCGCCTGCACGCCCTGACGGCCTGTCTGCTCTTCGCGGCCTGGCCGTTCACGCGGCTGGTGCACGTGTGGAGCGCCCCGGTCGGCTATCTCGTACGGCCGTATCTGGTCTACCGCGCGCGGGCGGTCCCGGGGCGGGCGCCGGGCCGCCGTCCGCCGGCGCGGCCCGCCCGTTCCTCCCGGCGCGCGGCATGACCCACCGGCAGGGGGTCGCCCCCGGCGCCACGCGGGCCGGGCGCGCCGGCGGCGTGGCGGCGGGCCGCGGCACGGGCCTGGTGCTGCTGGCCACGGGGGTCGCCGGCTGGCTCGCCTCGTTCCGGCTCGCCGTGGACGACTGGCGGCTGCTGAAGGACCCGGCCTACCGTCCGCCCTGCGACATCGACTCCGTGGTGAGCTGCGGCAGCGTCATGTCGAGCCGGCAGGGCAGCCTGTTCGGCTTCCCCAACATGCTGCTCGGGCTGGGCGCCTTCGCCGCGGTGGCCGCCCTGGGCGTGGCGGTGCTGGGCGGGGCGCGCCTGCACCGGCGGCTGTGGTGGGCGCTGGACGCCGGGGCGCTGGCGGGGGTGGTGTTCGTGCACTGGCTGATCGGGCAGTCGCTGTACGAGCTGAACAAGCTCTGCCCCTACTGCCTCGTCGTCTGGACCGTCACCATCGCCCTGTTCTGGGCCGTGAGCCTGCACTGCCTGAACCACGGTGTCGTCCCGGTGCCGCGGGGATTGCTCACCTTCGTCCGGGACACGCACTGGATGCTGCTCGTCGGCTGGTACGGGGTGCTGGCGCTGCTGGTCCTGACCCGCTTCTGGCCGTACTGGAGCGGTGGCCCGGGGTGATCGGCGCCACCGGCGGTCCTTCCGCCGGGACCTTCGGCCCCAGCGCGCCGGCGGGGCCGCGCACTACGGTCGCCTGAGAAGTGAGGAGGGACCCGCATGTCCGCCACCGTGATCCACGACCTGGCCGCCGAGCTGCCCCCGGCCGGAGACCGTACCCTCAGCCGCGTCCTGTACCGCGACGAACGGCTGCGCGTGGTCGGTTTCTCCTTCGCGGAGGGCCAGGAGCTGACCGAGCACACCTCCGCCCTCCCCGTGGTGATCCAGGTCGTGCGAGGGCGTCTCGCATTCGACCTGGGCGGGGAGAGGACCGAGGCCGGGCCGGGGAGCTGGATCCACCTGCCCGCGCGGCTGCCGCACTCCGTGCGCGCCGTCGAACCCAGCGTCATGCTCCTGACCATGCTGCCCGTCCCGGAGTCCCCCGCGCCCGGCGACGCCCACGCCGACGCCGAGGCCGACGCGCCCTAGGTCACCGCCCTTCCGCCCACGCCGACGCGGCCTACGCCACCGCCTCCCCGGCCACGGCGACATCCGCGTCCCCCACCCCGGCCCGGGCGACGTCCGCCGCCCCGTCCGGGTGATGCTCGAACTGCGTGCGGTACAGCTCCGCGTACCGGCCTGCCGACGCCAGGAGTTCCTCGTGCGTGCCCCGTTCGACGATCCGGCCGGCCTCGACCACCAGGATGAGATCCGCTGCGCGCACGGTGGACAGCCGGTGCGCGATCACCACCGCGGTGCGGTCGGCCAGCGCCTCGGCGAGGGCCTCCTGCACCGCCGCCTCCGAGGTGTTGTCCAGGTGCGCGGTCGCCTCGTCGAGGATCACCACCCGCTGCCGGGCGAGCAGCAGCCGGGCGATGGTCATCCGCTGCCGTTCACCGCCGGACAGCCGGTAGCCCCGCTCGCCGACGACGGTGTCGAGGCCGTCCGGCAGGGAGCGGACGAGGTCGTCGAGGCGGGAGCGGCGCAGGGCGTCCCACAGTTCCTCGTCGGTCGCCGAGGGGCGGGCCAGCAGCAGGTTGGCGCGCACGGAGTCGTGGAAGAGGTGGCCGTCCTGGGTGACCATGCCGAGGGTCGCCCGCAGCGAGGCCGCGCTCAGGTCGCGCACGTCGACGCCGCCGATGCGCACGGCGCCCTCGTCGACGTCGTAGAGCCGGGGCAGCAGTTGCGCGATCGTCGACTTCCCGGCGCCGGAGGAGCCCACGAGGGCGACCGTCTGCCCGGGTTCGGCGCGGAAGGACAGGCCGTGCAGGACCTCGGCCCCGCTGCGGCCGTCCAGGCTCGCCACCTCCTCCAGGGAGGCCAGGGAGACCTTGTCGGCGGCAGGGTAGCCGAAGCGGACGTCGTCGAACTCGACCGCCACCGGGCCGTCCGGCACCGCGCGGGCGTCCGGCCGCTCCTCGATCAGCGGCTTCAGGTCGAGCACCTCGAAGACCCGCTCGAAGCTCACCAGGGCGCTCATCACCTCCACGCGCGCTCCGGCGAGCGCGGTCAGCGGCGCGTACAGCCGGGTCAGCAGCAGCGCCAGCGACACCACGGCGCCCGGCTCCAGGGTGCCGCGCAGCGCGAACCAGCCGCCGAGGCCGTAGACGAGGGCCAGCGCCAGGGAGGACACCAGGGTGAGCGCGGTGATGAACGCCGACTGGGCCGTGGCCGTGCGGATGCCGATGTCCCGTACCCGGCGGGCGCGGGCGGCGAACTCCGCCGACTCCTCCTCGGGACGCCCGAAGAGCTTGACCAGGGTGGCGCCGGGAGCGGAGAAGCGCTCGGTCATCCGGGTGCCCATCGCCGCGTTGAGGGTGGCCGCCTCCCGCTGCATCCGCGCCATCCGGCTGCCCATCCGCCGGGCCGGCACCACGAACACCGGCAGCAGCACCAGCGCGAGCAGGGTGATCTGCCAGGACAGGGTGAGCATGACGGCGAGGGTGAGCAGCAGCGTGACCACGTTGCTCACCACGCCGGACAGGGTGTTGCTGAACGCGCGCTGGGCGCCGACGACGTCGTTGTTGAGACGGGAGACGAGCGCTCCCGTACGAGTGCGTGTGAAGAACGCGACCGGCATGCGCTGCACATGATCGAAGACAGCCGTCCGCAGATCGAGGATGAGCCCCTCCCCGAGCGTCGCCGACAGGCGTCTGCCGAGGATGCCGAGCGCGGCCTCCGCCACCGCGATCAGGGCGATGAGCAGCGCCAGGCGTACGACCGTGCCGCGGTCTCCCCTCGACACGATCGCGTCGACGACGCGACCGGCGAGCACGGGGGTCGCCACGGCGAGCAGCGCGGTCACCACCCCGAGGAGGACGAAGTGGGCGATCCGCCGGCGGTGCGGGCGGGCGAACGCGCCGATGCGGCGCAGCGTCGCGCGGGCGAGGGGGCGGCGCTCCTGCTGGGCGGTCATGACGCTGTGCAGCTGCGTCCATGCGGTGGTTTCCATGCTCATGGGAGAGAACCTAGGACCTCAAGCTTCGTTGAGGTCAATGTGTGTGCCGCGAAGGACCACCCGATGCCCCCGCTCCCCCACCCGCTGTCCGCCCGTCAACCGCCGTCCGCGCCCCCGCCACCCGCCGTTGGCGCGGCCCGGAGAACCTCTGCGGACGTGACAGCGCTCCAGCTCCCCGGACTCCCGTCGAGGCGCGCTCTCCGGCGCCTCCCCGTCCGCCAGGTCCTGTGCCTGGTCCCGCTCCTGCTCGTGCTGCTGGTCGCGGCGCGGCACCGCTCCGTGCTCGCCGAGGGTTTCGGCCGGCTGAGGAGCGCCGAGTGGCCGTGGCTGCTGGCCGCGGCCGGCGCGACCTGCCTGACCTGGGTCGCCGCCGCGTTCACCCGGCAGGGCGCCGTCGTCGAACGGCTGCCCAGACGGCGGCTGCTCGCCACCCAGTTCGCCGCGGGAGCCGCCAACCACCTGCTGCCCACGGGGCTCGGCGCGAGCGCGGTGAACCTGCGCTTCCTGGCGGTGTTCGGGGTGCCGCTCGCCCGCTCCTCCGCCGCGCTCGCCCTGTACCTGCTGGCGGAGACCGTCGGCCGGCTGACCCTGCTGGCCGTCCTGTTCGCGGTCTTCCCGGACGCGCTGCGGCTGGGCGCGCTGGTGCCGCCGGGCGCGACCGGGCCGCTGCTGCTCACCGCGGGCGCGGTCCTGCTGGGCGCGTCCGGCGCGCTGGTCTGCGTGCGGCGGCTGCGCGGGGCGGTGTCGGGGTTCCTGCGCACCGCGCTGGGCGAGGCCCGCTCGGTGCACGCCCGGCCGGCCCGCGCGCTGGCCCTGTGGGGCGGCTCGTTCGCCTTTCCGGCGCTGCAGGCGGCCGGACTGGCCCTGGTGGGGCGGGCGTTGGGGCTTCCGGTACCGCCCGCGCACATGGCGCTGGCCTACCTGGCGGCGACGGTGGCCGTCGCCCTGGTGCCCACGCCGGGCGGCCTCGGCTCGGTGGACGCCGCCCTGGTCGTGGCCCTGGTGGCCGCGGGCGGACCGGCGGCGCTCGCCACGGCGGTCGTCCTGGCCTTCCGCATCATCACCGTCTGGCTGCCGCTGCTGCCGGGGGCCCTGACACTGGGGGCACTGGTGCGGCTGAAGGTCATTTGACTCACTCGTCCGGATCGTCCGGCGTGGCGGTTCGCGCCCTCCGGCGGCGCCGGCCCGTGTCCCCGCAATGGAGCGCGGGGCGGGGCAGATCGTGAGGGATCGGGGTCCTCGGCATGCAACAGGGCCGGCGTGAGGGCCCGCGTGAGGAGTCCGGCGGTGCGGGAGTAGCGTGCTGCCACCAGCCGAGGACCCCGACGAAAGGGACTCCCCCATGCCGGTGCGCATCGAGCGCCAGGGCCCTGTCACCACGGTCGTGCTGTCCCGGCCCGCCGCCCGCAACGCCGTGGACGGGCCGACGGCCCTCGAACTCGCCGACGCCTTCCGGTCGTTCGAGGCCGACGCCGACGCTCGGGTGGCGGTGCTGTGGGGCGAGGGCGGCACGTTCTGCGCGGGGGCGGACCTGAAGGCGATCGGGACCGAGCGGGGCAACCGGGTCGCGGAGGACGGGGACGGGCCGATGGGGCCGACGCGGATGCGGCTGTCGAAGCCGGTGATCGCGGCGGTGGCGGGGCACGCCGTGGCCGGGGGTCTGGAACTGGCGCTCTGGTGCGATCTGCGGGTCGCGGAGGAGGACGCCGTGTTCGGCGTGTTCTGCCGCCGCTGGGGCGTGCCCCTGATCGACGGCGGCACGGTCCGGCTGCCCCGGCTGATCGGCACGAGCCGCGCCCTGGACATGATCCTCACCGGACGTCCGGTCCCGGCCCGCGAGGCCTACGAGATGGGGCTGGCCAACCGCGTCGTGCCCACCGGGCGGGCCCGCGCCGAGGCCGAGGAACTGGCCGCCTCGATCGCCCGGTTCCCGCAGGACTGCCTGCGCTCCGACCGCGCCTCGGTGCTGGAGCAGGAGGGCCGGGACGAGTCCGAGGCGCTGCTGGGCGAGCTGCGCCACGGCGTGGGGGTGCTGGACCGGAGCCGGGAGGGGGCCGCCCGGTTCGCCGCGGGGGCGGGGCGGCACGGCTCGTTCACCGACGAGTGAGACGGCCCCGAGACACGCGCGTGAGCCTCAGGCGGCCGTGATCCGTACCGGCCCGCCGCCGGGATCGCCCCGGGGGGCCAGTGCGCGGACCACCCGCCGCGGCCGCCCACGGCGGCGACCGGGACCAGGCCGAACCGGCCGGGGGAATCGTCTGACCGGCCCTCACCTCGCGCCGGTCCCGGTACGAACTACCGTGCCGGATACGGCAGGATGAACGATCGCGCCGGTCGTCGGCCCTCCTCGCGGGGGTCCGGCGGCCACGCGTTCGCACATCCCGCAATCGAGCAGGTGACAACGTGACGCAATCTCACATCCGGCCGTCGGCGGCCCCGTGCGCCGCAGATCGTCCCACCGGAGGTGACCGGTGAACCGCACGCTGACACTGGACGACCTGATCCTCGCCGGCATCGCCCTGGCCGCGGGCCTGGTGGCGGCGTTCCTGTCGCGCGCCGTGCTGCGCTGGCTCGGCAAGCACGCCAAGCGCACCCGGTGGAGCGGCGACGACGTCGTCGTGGACGCGCTGCGCACGGTGGTGCCCTGGGCGGCGCTCGCGGGCGGCGCGGCGTCCGCCGCCGCGGTGCTGCCGCTGACGCGGACGGTCCAGCACCACACCAACCAGATCCTCACCGTGCTGCTCATCTTCGTGGTGACGCTCTCCGCGGCCCGCGTGGTCGCCGGCCTGGTGCGGTCGGTCACCATGTCCCGCTCCGGCGTCGCCGGGTCGGCCACGATCTTCGTGAACATCACCCGGATCCTGGTCCTGGCGATCGGGTTCCTGGTGGTCCTGCAGACCCTGGGCATCTCCATCGCGCCGCTGCTCACCGCCCTGGGCGTAGGTGGTCTGGCGGTCGCGCTCGCCCTTCAGGACACTCTCGCCAACCTCTTCGCGGGCGTCCACATCCTCGCCTCCAAGACGGTCCAGCCCGGTGACTACATCCGGCTGAGCACGGGCGAGGAGGGCTACGTCGAGGACATCAACTGGCGCCAGACGACGGTCCGCCAGCTCTCCAACAACCTGGTGGTCATCCCCAACGGGCAGCTGGCCAAGACGAACATGACCAACTTCACCCGGCCCGAGCAGCAGCTGACGGTCCTGGTGCAGGTGGGGGTCGGCTACGAGAGCGACCTGGAGCAGGTGGAGCGGGTGACCACGGAGGTGGTCGCCGAGGTGATGACCGAGATCACCGGCGCCGTGCCCGAGCACGAGCCGGCCGTACGGTTCCACACCTTCGGCGACTCCCGGATCGGCTTCACGGTCATCCTGGGCGTCGGCGAGTTCAGCGACCAGTACCGGATCAAGCACGAGTTCATCAAGCGCCTGCACCGGCGCTATCGCGAGGAGGGCATCCGCATCCCGTCGCCCACGCGGACGGTGGCGCTGCAGCAGGCCGCGGCCCAGGCCGTCATCCCGCAGCAGCGCAGCGGCGAGGACGCGGCGACGGGGCCGACCGTCGTCGGCTGACGCCGCGGGCCCGGTGCGCCGGGTGCGCCAGGCACGCCCGGTGCGCCAGGCACGGCTGGTGCGCCTGGTGCGCCCGACAGCCCGGTGCGGGTCCGGCGACCCCCGGACACCGCGCCGGAGCCGTCGGCCGCGGCTGGCGCTGCGGCTACGGCTGACGGCTGACGGCTGACGGCTGACGGCTGACGGCTGACGGCTGACGGCTGACGGTCTCCGCACGTCGAGGGCCGGGACGTCCTGGTGGCGGCCGTTCCCGCCGGTGTGCGGGGCGGCGCGGGTGATCCACCGGGCGTCCCGGGGCCGGGTCCGGCGCGGACCCCTGTCGAGCCGGGGTCGGTCACGAGATATCTTGATGTCGAGCAATGTTGCAGACGTGGAGCGGAGCACCCGGTGACTGACTCGACCATCATCTACACACACACTGACGAGGCCCCGGCCCTGGCGACGTATTCCTTCCTGCCGGTGGTCCAGGCGTACGCCTCGCAGGCCGGTGTCGCCGTCGAGACCCGTGACATCTCGCTGGCCGGGCGCATCATCGCGCTGTTCCCGGAGTACCTGAACGAGGACCAGCGGATCCCCGACGCGCTGTCCGAGCTGGGCGAGCTCGCCAAGACGCCCGAGGCCAACATCATCAAGCTGCCGAACATCTCGGCCTCGATCCCGCAGCTGAAGGCCGCCGTCGCCGAGCTGCAGGGCCAGGGCTACGCGCTGCCGGACTACCCGGACGACCCGAAGAGCGACGAGGAGCGCGAGATCCGCGCCCGCTACGACAAGGTCAAGGGCTCCGCGGTGAACCCGGTCCTGCGTGAGGGCAACTCCGACCGCCGCGCCCCCGCGTCGGTCAAGAACTACGCCAAGACCCACCCGCACCGCATGGGCGCCTGGTCCGCCGAGTCCAAGACCAATGTGGCGACCATGGGCCAGAACGACTTCCGCTCCACCGAGAAGTCCGTCGTCATCGCCGAGGACGGCGCCCTGCGCATCGAGCTGGTCGGCGACGACGGCTCCACCACCGTGCTGCGCGAGTCCGTGCCGGTCCGCGCGGGCGAGGTCGTCGACGCCTCCGTCATGCGCGTCGCCGCGCTGCGCGAGTTCCTCACCGCGCAGGTCGCCCGCGCCAAGCAGGAGGGCGTGCTGTTCTCCGTGCACCTGAAGGCCACGATGATGAAGGTCTCCGACCCGATCGTCTTCGGCCACGTGGTGCGCGCCTTCTTCCCGAAGACCTTCGCGCAGTACGGCGAGACGCTCGCCAAGGCCGGCCTGACCCCGAACGACGGCCTGGGCGGCATCTACAAGGGCCTGGAGAACCTGCCCGAGGGCGCCGCGATCAAGGCCTCCTTCGACGCCGAGCTGGCCGAGGGCCCGGAGCTGGCCATGGTCGACTCCGACAAGGGCATCACCAACCTGCACGTCCCCTCCGACGTGATCGTCGACGCCTCCATGCCGGCCATGATCCGCACCTCCGGCCACATGTGGGGCCCGGACGGCCAGGAGCACGACACCCTCGCGGTGCTGCCGGACTCCAGCTACGCGGGCGTCTACCAGGCCGTGATCGACGACTGCCGCGCCCACGGCGCCTACGACCCGTCCACCATGGGCTCGGTCCCGAACGTCGGCCTCATGGCGCAGAAGGCCGAGGAGTACGGCAGCCACGACAAGACCTTCGAGATCCCGGTCACCGGCACGGTCCGCCTGGTCGACCAGGCCGGCGACGCCGTGATCGAGCAGACCGTCTCGGCCGGCGACATCTTCCGCGCCTGCCAGACCAAGGACGACCCGATCCGCGACTGGGTCAAGCTCGCCGTCACCCGCGCCCGCGCCACCGGCGACCCGGCGGTCTTCTGGCTGGACGAGACCCGCGCCCACGACGCCAACCTGATCGCCAAGGTCCGCGCGTACCTGCCGGAGCACGACACCGAGGGCCTGGACATCCGCGTCCTGTCCCCGGTGGAGGCCACCAAGCTGTCCGTGGAGCGCATCCGCCGCGGCGAGAACACCATCTCCGTCACCGGCAACGTGCTGCGCGACTACCTGACCGACCTGTTCCCGATCCTGGAGCTGGGCACCAGCGCCAAGATGCTGTCGGTCGTCCCGCTGATGGCGGGCGGCGGCCTGTTCGAGACGGGCGCCGGCGGCTCCGCGCCGAAGCACGTCCAGCAGCTGGTCAAGGAGAACTACCTGCGCTGGGACTCCCTGGGCGAGTTCTTCGCCCTGGTGCCGTCCTTCGAGCAGTACGCCGAGGCCACCGGCAACAGCCGCGCCAAGGTCCTCGCCGACACCCTCGACAAGGCCACGGCGTCCTTCCTCAACGAGGACAAGTCCCCGACCCGTCGCGTCGGCGGCATCGACAACCGCGGCAGCCACTTCTACCTGTCCCTGTACTGGGCGCAGGAGCTGGCCGCGCAGACCGACGACGCCGACCTGGCCAAGGCGTTCGCCCCGCTCGCCGAGACCCTCGCCGCCAACGAGCAGCGGATCGTCGACGAGCTGATCGCCGTCCAGGGCGAGCCGGCCGACATCGGCGGCTACTACCAGCCCGACCCGGCCAAGGCCGCCGAGGTCATGCGCCCCTCGGCCACCTGGAACGAGGCGCTGGCGTCCCTGAGCTGACGCACCCCGCCCACCGGGCCCGACGGCCCGACGGGCACCCCCTCCGCCCCGACCGGCACCCGCCGGCCGGGGCGGAGGCGTTCTCGACGGCCGTACGCGGACGTACGCCATCTCGGCACCGGCGCCCGCGTGCCGGGCCGGGAGCGGCCGTGCGGGGGCGCGCTCCCGGCGTTGTCAGTGGTGTGCGGCAAGATCGACGGCTCATCGCTTCGAGAGCCCCGTGGAGACGCGGGGAGACAGGGGGAGCCCCGTGCCCGATGCCGTACCGTCCTTCGCCCTGCTGCCCGGTGCCGCCGAGTCCCCGGTGATCCTGCACGTACCGCACTCGGCGCGGGAGATCCCCGCCGCGGTGCGCGCGGGCATCGCGCTGGACGACGGGGCGCTGGCGCGGGAGCTCGACCACATCACCGACGCGCACACCGCCGAACTCGCCGAAGCGGCCGCGGGCCTGTCCGCCGTGACCCCCTGGCGGTTCGTGAACCGGCTGTCGCGGCTGGTCGTCGACCCGGAGCGGTTCCCCGACGAGCGGGAGGAGATGCTCGCGGTCGGCATGGGCGCGGTGTACACACGGACCACGCACGGCGCCGTCCTGCGGCCCGACGACACCGACGTCGAGCCGCTGGTGGAGCGCTACTTCCGCCCGTACGCGCGGGCGATGACGCGGGCGGTGGCCGACCGGCTGGCCGCCACCGGGCGCGCCGTCGTCATCGACGTCCACTCCTACCCCACGGCCGCGCTGCCCTACGAGCTGCACGGTGCGGGGCCCCGGCCGCCGATCTGCCTGGGCACCGACGCGTTCCACACGCCGCCGGGACTGGCGGAGCCGGCCCGTGAGGTCTTCGCGCGGTGCGGGGAGACGGGGCTGGACAGCCCGTTCGCCGGCGCCTACGTCCCGCTGGACTTCCACGGCGGCGACGCCCGGGTCGGCGCGCTGATGGTGGAGATCCGGCGGGACATGTACATGACCGAGCCGGGCGGTCCGGCGGGTCCGGGGCTGTCCCGGCTGGCGGCGGCACTGGCCGAGCTGGTCGACGGCGTCTGAGGCCGACCTCCGGCTGGAGCACTCCGGCGCGACACCCGGACCGGGCGAGGGCAGGGTGACTGTATGACGCAGGAGATCACCGCCCCGGCCGACCGGGCGGAACCGCCCCCCGTGAGGGACTGGCCCGCGCTGGACCTGGAGGGCACGGAGTTCGATCCGGTCCTCGCCGGCCTGATGCGCGAGGGCCCGATCACCCGCATCCGCCTGCCGCACGGCGAGGGCTGGGCATGGCTCGCCACCCGCTACGACGACGTCAGGCTGATCACGAACGACCCGCGGTTCAGCCGGGCCGAGGTCACCCGGCGTCAGGTGACCCGGCTGGCCCCGCACTTCGCGCCGCGCCCGGGCTCGCTCGCCTGGGCCGACCAGCCCGACCACAACCGGCTGCGCAGGCCGGTCTCCGCGGCCTTCACGGTCAGCGCGATGAAGCGGCTGCGGCCCCGGGCGCAGGAGATGCTCGACGGGCTGGTCGACGGGGTCCTGCGGGACGGGCCGCCGGCGGATCTGGTCGAGCGCGTGCTCGAACCGTTCCCGCTGGCGGTGGTCAGCGAGTTGATGGGCGTACCGCCCGCCGAGCGGGAGCGGGTGCACGCCTGGACCCGGCAGATCATCTCCATGTGCGGCGGGGCCGAGGCCGCCGACCACGCCAAGCAGGGCATGTACGCGTGGATCGCCGACACCATCGGCGCCCGCCGCGACAGCCGCGCCGAGGACGTCCTGTCGCTGCTCGGCGCCGCCGTGGGCCGGGGCGACATCAGCCTGGAGGAGGCCGTCGGGCTCGCCGGGCCGCTGCAGATCGGCGGGGAGGCCGTCACCCACAACTGCGGCCAGATGCTGTACCTGCTGCTGACCCGGCCCGAGCTGATGGCGCGGATGCGGGAGCGGCCCGAGGCCCGCGGGCCGGTCCTGGACGAGCTGCTGCGCCACATCCCGCACCGCAGCACCGTGGGCCTGGCCCGGGTGGCGCTGGAGGACGTGGAGCTGCACGGGGTGCGCATCGCCGCCGGCGACCCGGTCTACGTCTCCTACCTGGCGGCCAACCGCGACCCGGACGTCTTCCCGGACCCGGACCGCATCGACCCGGACCGCGACCCCAACCCGCATCTGTCCTTCGGCAACGGGCCGCACCACTGCACCGGCGCCGTACTCGCCCGGCTCCAGACCGAACTGCTGGTCGACACCCTGCTCGACCGGCTTCCGGGTCTGCGGCTCGCCGTGCCCCCGGCCCAGGTCGCCTGGCGCCGGAGGACGATGATCCGCGGCCCGCGGACGCTGCCGGTCACCTGGTAGGGCGGCCGGGCGCGCGCGGCGGCGCCGGACTCAGGCGTTCGCCGCGGCCGGGTCGGCCACGGCCGACGGCCGCTCCTCGCGCCCGGCGGCCGGCAGCAGCCGCGCCAGCGCCCACGGGCCGGGGCCGAACGCGGCGAGCAGCAGGAACATCCAGGCGTACAGGGCGGCCGGCTCACCGTTGTTCTCGAGCGGCAGCAGGCCTGCCTGCTGGTGCACGGCGAAGTAGGCGTACGCCATCGATCCGGAGCAGATCAGCGCGGCCGCCCGGGTGAACAGGCCGAGCGCCACGAGGGTCCCCCCGACCAGCTGGATGGCGGCCGCCCACCAGTCGGGCCAGACCCCGAACTGGACCGTCCCGCCGTGCGTGCCGAAGGCTCCGCCCAGCACTCCGAACAGCGACGCGGCGCCGTGACAGGCGAACAGGAAGCCGACGACCATACGGACCAGGGAGTGCACGGGACCGGCGGCCTTCAGCGCGGCGGGTTCGACGAAGCGGTTCATGAGCTTCAGCCCTTCAACGGGGACGGAGAACTGGGGACTTGCGGGGCGGAGGCGGTCGACGGCCGGAACACGACGTCGGTATCCGGCCGCCGGGAAGCGGCACCCGCCCCGGCCGACGCCGGACGCTACCCGCGGCGCCCCCACGCGCGGACGTCCATCGGGCGAACAGCCGACGAAGCCTGGGAGCAGGCCAGTTCAGAGCACTTCCCGGCGGGTGCCGCCCCCGCTCCCCGATGCGGCGGAAACGCTGTGACCATGATCACCGAGGGCTCAGGCGGCGCACCTCTGACCTGGTCGAACGCGTGGTTCCCCCGGCGTTTACCAGCCGGTTGTTGTGAGCCGCGACGAGCCCGAACCAAGCTGCGAAAGGACCTGCTCGGGTCCACCGCGTCTGGCCGGTTCCCGCTTCGACGGCGTCGTCCGAGGAGGGCCGAGGCAGACACCAGCTAGGGAGGGACCGGATGATCGGCCATCTGTGCCACACGGCGGAAAAGGGCGACCCGACGCTCGTGCTGGACCGCAGGGCCCTGCCCGGTGACGAGCGGGAACTCGCCGCCGCGCTGCTCCTGGCCCGTGACTGGCTGACGGCCGCACAGGGGATCGACATCACGACGATCGCGATGATCGAGCCGTCCGCCGACCCGGAGTTCGATCTGGACCACCGGTTCGCCCGGTACCTGCCCGGCAGTTCGCCGCGTTTCGCGCTGCGCGGCAGCTGCGGGCACGCGATCCTCTGCTCGGTCGCCGTGGCACAGCGCCTGGCCTGGCTGCCGCGCCACACCGCCCAACGCCCGCTGCGGGTCAAGGTCCTCAACACCGGTGACCGCGTGGAGTGCGAGGTCGACGGGACCGGCCGCACGGCCACGTTCGCCGTGGAGTTCGCCTACCGGCCCCCGCGCCGGCTGCGGGACCTGCTGCCGACCGGGACTCCTCGGGAGGAGCTCGACGGCCTGACGGTGTCCATGGTGTCGGCCGGCAATCCGCATGTGCTCGTCGACGCCGCCGACCTCGGACTGCACGACCAGGAAAGCCTGTTCGCCGCCGGGCCGGCCGTGCGGCGGCGGCTCGCCGGTCTGCGCCGGGGTGCCGCCCGCCGGCTGGGGCTCCCGGAGGACGGCGCGTTCCCCGGGATCGCCGCGGTGGGCCAGTACCAGTACCGGCGCCTGGCGGTACTGCCCCTGCCGGCCCCCGGTGCGACGGACCCACCGTCCGGCCCGGACGAGTCCGCTCCCCTCGCGCCGGCCGACGCCATCACCGTGGCCGCCGCCGCGGTCATCGAGGGCACGGTCGCTCAGCGGCTGGCCACCCGGGGCTGGAGCCGGGCGGACGAACTCGTCGTCGACACCCCGGGCGGCACCACGGTGGTGCGCCTCGCGGTGTCCGGCACCGCCGGGGACGACACCCTCACCCGGGCGCGCGTACGGCGCCGGACCATCCGGTACGCGGGGCCCGTCCTCCTGGAGCCCCTGCGCGGCCTGATGCTCACGCCCCAGGACGCCCCGCGGCCTCTCGCCCTGCGCTGACGCCCCGTCATGCACTTTTCCCCGCACAGCCGCTGAACCACCGACCTCTCCCCCCCTACGCCGTCGATCAGACGGTGGCACCACCCCCGACGGACAGGCGACCCACCCATGCCCTCTGCTCCGCGCGCTCCCCTGCCCGCGCCCGGACCGACACGCCCCTTCGACATCGCCCTCACCACCCTCGCCCCGGCGGTGTGGGGCAGCACGTACCTGGTGACGACGGAACTGCTGCCTCCGGGCAGGCCGTTGCTGGCCTCCACCGTGCGGGCGCTGCCTGCCGGGCTGGTGCTGCTCGCCGTAGCCCGCGGACTGCCACGCGGCGCCTGGTGGTGGCGTGCCGCGGTGCTGGGGGCGCTGAACATCGGCGTCTTCTTCTACCTGCTGTTCGTGGCCGCCTACCACCTGCCGGGCGGGGTGGCGGCCCTGGTGGTCGCGGTCCAGCCGGCGATCGTGCTGCTGCTCGGCGCCGTCCTGCTGAAGGAGCCGATCCGTCCGGCGCAGGTGGCCGCCTGCCTGCTCGGCGTGGCGGGCGTGGCGCTGCTCGCCCTCACGCCCAGGGCCGGGCTGGACCTCGCCGGCCTCGCCGCGGGGGTCGCCGCGGCGGTCAGCATGGCGGCGGGCGTCGTGCTCACCAAGCGCTGGGGGCGGCCCGAGGGGGTGAGCCTGCTGACGTTCACCGGCTGGCAGCTCACCGCGGGGGGTCTGCTGCTCGCGCCCGTCACGCTGGCCGCCGAGGGGCTGCCCGCCCGCGTCACCGCCGCGAACCTCTCGGGCTTCGCGTATCTGAGCCTGATCGGGGCGCTGCTCGCCTACGCGGTCTGGTTCCGGGGCATCGGGCGGCTGCCGGCCCTGGCGGTCTCGGTCCTGGGCTTCGCCAGCCCGCTCGCCGCCACCGTGCTCGGATACCTCGTCCTGGACCAGGGCCTGACGGCCCTCCAACTCGTCGGCGCCGCGGCGGTGGTCGCCGCCACGGCACTCGCCCAGACCTCGCCCGGACCTCGCACCGGGCGACCGTCTGACGACCCGTCACCGGCGCCGGGTCGGAACACCGTACCCGCAGTCAAGGGGAAACCGTGAACACTGCACAGTCCACCGCACGTCCCTCGGTACGCGTCCGGGACATCCGCCCGGGCGGATGCCTGCCCGACCTGCTGCGGGAGCAGGCCGCCCTGCGCCCCACCGCCACCGCCGTCGTCAGCGGCGCCGAAAGCCTCACCTACCGCGAACTGGACGCCGCCGCGTCCCGGTTGGCCGCGCGCCTGCACGCGCTGGGCGTGACCCGCGACGCTCGCGTCGGTCTGTTCGCCGAACCGTCACTGGACCTGATGACCGGCGTGTGGGGCATCCTGTCCAGTGGCGCCGCCTATCTGCCGCTGTCCCCGGAGTACCCCGAGGAACGGCTGCGCTACATGATCGAGGACAGCGGAACCCGCGTCGTCGTCACCCAGGACCACCTCGCCGCCCGGCTCCGCGACCTAGTCCCCCGCGGCACCGTCGTCGTCACCCCGGCCGACGCCGCTCAGTGCACGGCCACCGAGCCGCCGGCGCCCGCACCGGCCGACCTCGCCTACGTCATCTACACCTCCGGCAGCACCGGCCGGCCCAAGGGCGTGCTGATCGAACACCGCGGCGTCCTGTCCCAGATGCGGTGGATGCAGACGTGCGGGCACCTCACCCCGCACACCACCGTGCTGCAGAAGACGCCGATGAGCTTCGACGCGGCGCAGTGGGAGATCCTCGCCCCCGCGGTCGGTGCCCGGGTGGTGATGGCCCCGCCCGGCAGCTACCGCGATCCGGAGGCGCTGCTCGCCGCCCTCGCCGAGCACGAGGTGACCACGCTCCAGTGCGTGCCCACGCTGCTGCAGGCCCTGCTGGACACGGAACGGCTCGGCTCGTGCACCACGCTGCGCCGGGTCTTCTCCGGCGGCGAGGCGCTCTCCCGGCAGCTGGCGCGCACCTTCCTCGACCAGGTGCCGTGGGCCTCGCTGGTGAACCTGTACGGCCCCACCGAGTGCACCATCAACGCCACCGCCCACCTGGTCGACCCGGACGCGCTCGGCGAGGGTGCCGGCTCGGTCCCCATCGGCGTGCCGGTCGACAACACCCAGTGCTACATCCTCGACGAGAACCGGGCGCCGGTGGACATCGGGGAGACCGGTGAGCTGTACATCGGCGGCGTCCAGCTGGCCCGCGGCTACCTGGACCGGCCCGGGCAGACCGAGGAGCGTTTCGTCCCCTCGCCGTTCGTGCCGACCGAGCGCCTCTACCGGACCGGCGACCTGGCGTACTGGAACCCCGACGGCACGATCCAGTTCACCGGCCGCACCGACAACCAGGTCAAGCTGCGCGGCTACCGCGTCGAGCTCGACGAGATCGCCCTGGCCGTCGAGGAGCACACCTGGGTGCGCCGCGCCGCCGCGATCACCGCCGACGACCCGCGCACCGGCTCCACCAACCTGCTGGCGTGCGTCGAGCTGAACGCGAAGGAGGCCGCCCTGATGGACCAGGGCGACGCCGGCGCGCACCACCAGTCGAAGGCCAGCAAGCTCCAGGTGAAGGCGCAGCTGTCGAACCCCGGGCTGCGGGAGGCGGCCGAACTCGCCGGCCGGCCCGTGGTGCCCCTGGCGGGCCGGCGGGAGACCACCAGGCAGCGACGGGAGGCGTTCGCCCGCAAGACGTACCGCTTCTTCGACGGTGGCCGGGTGACGCGCGACGACCTCCTCGCCCTGCTCGCCCCGCGCCCCGCCCGCACGCTCTCCCGGAGCCTCGCCGACCTGAGCTTCGCCCAGCTCGGTGAACTGCTGCGCTGGTTCGGCCAGTTCCGCAGCGAGGAGCGGCTGCTGCCGAAGTACGCCTACGCCTCCCCCGGCGCCCTGTACGCCACGCAGATGTACCTGGAGACGAGCGGTCTGGACGGTCTGCCGGACGGCGTGTATTACCACCATCCGGCCGACCACACCCTGGTCCGGATCGCCGACGCCCCGCGGAGCGCCGAAGCACGGCTGTCGGTGCACCTGGTCGGGAAGAGGCGGGCCATCGAGCCCGTCTACAGGAACAACATCCGGGAGGTGCTGGAGTTCGAGGCGGGGCACATGCTCGGCGTCTTCGAGGAGATGCTGCCCGAGTACGGCCTGACGATCCGCCCGGCCGCCCACCGGCCCGCCGTCAAGGACGCCCTGGACGTCGCCGCCGAGGACTACTACCTGGGCAGCTTCACCGTGGACCGCAACGACGGCCTCGCCCCGCACGACCCCACCGAGATCTACGTGCAGGCGCACCCGGACCGCGTCGACGGGCTGCCCGCGGGACAGTACCGGTGGACCGGCCGCGACCTGGAGCGCGTGTCCGGCTCGCTCGTCCTGGGCAAGCACGTCATCGCCATCAACCAGCAGGTGTACGAGCGGGCGAGCTTCGGTGTGACCGCCGTGAGCCGCGCGCCCGAGGAGTGGCTGGAGTACATCGCGATGGGCGCGAAACTGCACCACCTCCAGCGCAACGCCGTACGCGTCGGCCTCATGTCCTCCGGCTACAGCTCCCGGACCGGCCATCCGCTGCCCGCCGCACGGCGCGTGGACGACATCCTCGCCTCCTGCGCGATCCCCACCGGCCCGTCGTACTTCTTCCTCGGCGGCAAGGTGGGCGAGGAGCAGATCGCCGACGAGGGCATGAACGAGGACGCCGTGCACATGAAGGGCCCGGCCGAGATGATCCGCGACGACCTGGCCGGGCGGCTGCCCGACTACATGGTCCCCAACCGGGTCCTGGTGCTGGACCGGCTGCCGCTCACCGCCAACGGGAAGGTCGACGTGAAGGCCGTGGCCGCCCTGGAGCAGGTGCGCTCCACCGACACCGGCAGGCCCTACGTCGCCCCCGCCACCGCGGCGGAGCGGTGGCTCGCCGACGCCTGGGCGAAGGCGCTGAAGTACGACGACGTGTCCGTGGAGGACGACTTCTTCGCCTCCGGCGGCAACTCGCTGATCGCGGTGGCGCTCGTCAACCGCGTCAACCGGGAGTTCGGCCTGCGCCTGCCGCTCCAGGTCGTCTTCGAGTGCCCGCGGCTCGCCGATCTCGCCGCCCGCATCGAGGACGACGGCGCCGCGCCCTCCTCGCGGCTGGTCCCGCTGCACGCCGAGGGCACCGGCCGCCCGGTGGTCTGCTGGCCGGGGCTCGGCGGCTACCCGATGAACCTGCGTCTGCTGGCCCGTGAGGCGGGCGCGGGCCGCCCGTTCCTCGGCGTCCAGGCGCACGGCGTCAACAGCGGTGAGACGCCGTACCCGACCATCCGCGAGATGGCCGCCGCGGACGTGGCGGAGATCCTGCGCGTCCAGCCCGAGGGCCCCTACACCCTGTGGGGCTACTCCTTCGGCGCCCGCGTCGCCTTCGAGGCCGCCTGGCAGCTCGAGCAGTCCGGACGCCGGGTGGACGACGTGCTGCTGATCTGCCCCGGCAACCCCGAGGTCGGGACGGCGGACGGCGCCCCCTCCGGCCGCGAGGCGTCCTACCGCAACCCGGTGTACGTGGCGATCCTGTACTCGGTGTTCACCGGCACCGTCAGCGGCCCGGACGTGGACGCCTGTGTCGCGGCCGCGCGGGACGAGGCCGGCTTCGTCGGCTTCGTCCAGGAGCGGGTGCCCGGACTCGACGAGCAGTTGATCCGCCGCATCATGCGCGTCGTCGCGGAGACCTACGAGTTCGAGTACACCTTCCGCGAACTCACCGAACGGCGCCTGGACGCACCGGTGACCGTCTTCAAGGCCACCGGTGACGACTACTCGTTCATCGAGGCGCACTCCGGCTGGTCCGCCACCCCGCCGGCCGTCGTGCAGCTGACGGGCGACCACTACGGCGTGCTGCGGCGACACGGCATCGCGGAACTCGCCGCCGCGATCCACGGCCGGCCGGGCGGCCGCGGGTGAGGGAGTCCGGCGCGGGGACGCCGCCGACGGTGATCGGCGGCGTCCCCCGGCCCGTCAGGCCCGCAGCCACTCCGTGACCACCACGTCCCCGCCGGTCCGCAGCCGCAGCGCGAACGGGCCGGCGGGCGGGGCGTCACCCGCGAAGCGGCCCAGGTCGTCGGCCGTGAGCGGGACACCGGCATGGGGGCCGCTCAGCACCTCGATGCGGGCCGGCCGGGGCGGCATCAGCTGCCCGAGCAGCCCGTCCTCGGTGACCTCGACGTCGACGGTCAGCTCACCGGCGCGGAAGGTCAGCATCCGCGGCACGTCCGTGGCACCCCTGACCGGGAGGGCGTCGACCAGCGAGTCGAAGGTCAGCTCGGCGATCCGGGTGTCGAGGTCGTGCAACGCGTAGGCCTCGAAGGCCAGTTGGCGCAGCGCGCTCGGCACCGGGTCCAGGATGGCGGTGGCCGCCCGCAGTTCCTCCTCCAGGAGTCCGACGTCGAACTCCTCCTCGTCCGGGGCGTTCCCGTCGCGGACGCCGTCGTCGTCGCTCACAGTGCCCCCCGTGCGTCGAGTCGTGCGCGCAGACGCCGCAGGCAGCGCTGGCGCAGGGGTCCGATGCTGCCCACGGCGATGCCCAGCGCCGCGGACACCTCCTGGTAACTGGGCGGCGGCGAGGCCATCAGCACGCGCAGCAACTGCCTGCAGCGCTCGCCGAGCGCCTCGAACTCCTGCCACAGCCGGCGGACCCGCTCGCTCTGCGCGGCGGCCTCCTCGGAGTCGAGCAGCGACTGCTCCGGCGTACGGTCCTCGCTGACCCGGTCGAGCAGTTGCGGGTCGTCCGTCACCGTCAGCCGGCTCAGGCCGCGGATGGTCTTCAGGCACTCGTGCCGCGCGGTGCTCGCGAGCCAGGAGCCCGCCTTGTGCGGCTCCCGGATCCGCCCGAGGTGCTGGGCGAAGCGGAACCAGACGGTCTGGTACACCTCGTGCCCGTCCGCGTCGGAGAGCCGGTGCGCGCGCACGACCGACCACACCAGCGGGCTCAGCCCTTCCACCAGCGCTTTCCAGGCCGCCGCGTCACCGACGACGGCGGACTGGACGAGCGCGCCGACATCTGCACGGTCCACGGCCCCACCCCTCGTGTACGGCAAGACATCGTACGCCGTGGTGGGGACGGCTTCGGTCCTCATGCCGGCGGAGCGAGCCGCACGACGGGGACCGGGCGCCACGTGGGCGGGCGCAGCGCCGGTACGTGCGCCCCGCGCACCTCCGCGTACTCGGTGTTCGCCTCCAGCAGTCGGCGCCGTGCCGCGCGCGGGTCGCGCTCCTTGTGCGCCGTCATGTGCGCCGCGACCATGCCGGCGGCGACGGGCGTGGCGAAGGAGGTCCCGCTCCAGTGCGCGAACCCCTCGAACATCACCTGGTCCGCCTTGCCGGAGCCGGCCTCGCGTCCCTCGCTCAACACACCGGTGTGGCGCGGGTACTGGCAGGTGCAGGCGTAGGTGAAGCCGAACCGGCAGGCGTCGTAGGTGGAGTGCTGGTAGACGTACGGCACGGGCTTCCGGAAGCCGGTGAGGGCGCTGGTGAGCCGCTCACCGGGGGCGTAGACCTTGACCCAGGCCCCGTGGTTGCTGAAGCAGGCGCCGTGCTCGCCGTCGCCGCGCAGCGCGCCCACGGAGAGCACGGAGTCGGCGAAGTCGGGCAGGTCGGCGTAGGCGGCGGGCCAGAAGGGGGTGGCGCTGGCGTTGTTGCCGGCCGCCGCCACGAGCAGGGTGCCCCGGTCGCGCAGTTCCTCCATGAAGCTCTGCACGCCGAGCAGGCCGTCGGTGCGGCCGTTGGAGGTGCCGGCGGACAGGCTGATGAGGTCGGGCCAGCCGTGCTCGTCGACGGCCTCGAAGAGCTTGTGCCCGAAGTCGGACTCCAGGACGGCGCCGGCGTCGTTGAGGGTGCCGCGCACCGTGATGTCCGTGCTCGGGGCCACGGCGGCGACCAGCCCGGCGATGAACGTGCCGTGTCCGACGTACTGCTGGAGGATCCCCTGGTCGTCGCACTCCCGCACCTGGTGGTCGCCCCGGACGTGGGCGAGCAGCGGCAGCGACCGGTAGTCGTGCATGAGGCCGGTGTCGATGACGAGCACGCCGACGGCGCCGTCCGGGTCGTAGGGGGTCCCTGCGGGCGCCGGGTTGGTGCCCTGGGTGAGGGCGGCGGGCACGGGCTCGTCGCCGGGGCAGGCGTTGACCGCGACGGACACCACGTGGTTGCGGCTCACCAGCCGCCGTCCGGCGCGCCCTTCGTGGGTCCGCAGCGCCCGCAGCGCGTGCGCGACGGCCCGGTCGCCGCCGCGGTCGCCGTGGCCGGGGTCGCCGACCTGGATCCGGGTGACGCCGGTGCGGTTGGTCTCCGGGCTCGCCCGGCGCACGTGGTCGGCGGTCAGACCGGTGGCCTCGGTGAAGTGCGTCCGCACGGTGTCCTCGACCAGCCGCGCCTCCTCGCCGTCGCGGGCGAGGACGACCCCCTTCTCGTAGAAGAACTCCGCCGAGTCGTCCGGTCCCATCGCCAGCGGGACGTCGGGCATGGAGCGCTGGATCTGGTCGAACTGTTCGTGGAATCGCTGTGGTGCCATGGCGTGTCCTCCCGTTGTGGCCGCGGTCGTCAGTGTGATCCGCCCCGCCCGTACCTGATACAGAGCGCAACCCGTGGGAGCCGGTTCCACGGGCCACTACCATCCGTGGGGTGAGAGCGGGAAACGACTCGGTTCTCGAACTGCTGCCGATGGTGTTCGCCGCCCCGGGCGAGGCGCTGGCGCGCGCTCAGGAGGTGCTCGGCGGCGGTCCGCCGCCGTTGCACGCCTCGGTGGCGCACCAGGTGATCGGCATCTGGCAGCGGGACTTCGGCGATCTGCGCCTGGCGCTGCGCCATCTGCGGCGGGCCCGGGACCTGGCGGCCCGCGCGGAGTCGGCCGACCGTGAGGCCGATGTGCTGGCCACCCTCGGGGTCGCGTTGGTGCACGCGGGGCGCACCCGGCACGGCCTGGCGGCGTTCGAGCGCGGGGTCGCGCGCGGGACGGGCCACACCCGGGCCCGGGTGCTGTACCGGCGGGCGTACGTCTGGTGGGTGCTGGGCCGCCACCGGGAGGCGCTGGACGACGTGCGCCGGGCGATTCCCGTGCTGCGGCAGGCGGACGACGTGATCTGGACGGCCCGGGCGCTCACCCTGCGGGCCACCGTGCACCTGGCGCTCGGGGCGGTGGAACGGGCCGACGCGGACTTCGCGGCGGCCGAGGCGCTGTGGGACACCACCGGCCAGGAGCACGACAAGGCGGACGCCGTGGAGAGCCGCGGCCTCGCGGCCTTCCGCCGCGGCGACATCCCGGCGGCGCTGCGGCTGCTGGACGAGGCCGAGGAGCGGTACGCCGAGCTCGGCACGCCGACCTTCATGCTCAGCATCCGGCGCTGCGAGGTGCTGATGGCCGCCGGGCTCGCCCCGGAGGCGCTGACCGAGGCGGACACCGCGATCGCGGCCCTGGACCGGATCGGGGGGCAGTCCACCCGCAAGGCGGAGCTGCTGCTGGCCGCCGCCCGCGCGGCCCGTCTGGCCGACGACCCGCACACGGCGATCGCCCGCGCGGCGGTGGCCGTGCGGCTGTTCGCGGGGCAGCGGCGCGCCTGGTGGGAGACGCACGCCCGGCTGGTGCTGATCGAGGCGCGGGTCGCCATCGGGCGGCGCTCGGGCCGGCTGGTCGCGGACGCGGCCGCGGTGGCCGGGCGGCTGGCGTCCTTCGGCTCCCCGGCGGCCGCCGAGGCGTCGCTGCTGGCGGGCCGGATCGCGCTGGCGCTGGACTGGACGGCGGACGCCGAGCGGCATCTGGCGTCCGCCGCGCGCAGCCGCCACGGCGGCCCGCCGCTGGCGCGGATGACGGGCTGGGCGGCGCAGGCGCTGCGGGCCCGGGCGGCCGGCTCCGGCCGGGGTGTGCTGGAGGCCTGCCGGCGCGGGCTCGACGTGCTCGACGACCACCGGATGACCCTGGGCGCCTCGGAGTTGCGGGCCCGGGCCACCGCCCAGGGCGCCGAACTGGCCGCGCTGGCCCAGCAGGCCAGCCTGGCCTCCGGCGAGCCGCGGCGGCTGCTGGTGTGGAGCGAGCGCTGGCGGGCGACCGTGCTGTCCGCGCCGCCGACCCGGCCGCCCGCCGATCCGGCGCTGGTCAGCGCTCTGACCGCGTTCCGGGAGATCGCCGCCCGAGCGGACGCGGCCCGCCGCGACGGGCATCCGGTCCCGGCCCTGGAGCGGGAACGGCGGCGGCTGGAGCGGGAGATCCGGTCGCGGACACTGCGCCTGCGCGGCGGGGCGCCCGGCGGCTGCGACCGCCTGGACCCCGGCGCGCTGCTGGAGCGGCTCGGCGACGGGCGGCTGGTCGAACTCGCCGTGCTGGACGGGCGAATGCACGTGCTGCTGTGCGGCGAGGGCCGGGTGCGGCGGTTCGAGGCCGGGCGGCTCGCGGACGCGGTGACGGAGGCCGAGCACGTGCAGGCCGGGCTGCGGCGCCTGGCCCATCCCGGGGGCGCGGCCCGGCTGCCGCTGGTCGAGGCGGCGGGCCGCCGCCTCGAGGAGCTGCTGCTGGGCCCGGCCGCCCGGCACCTGGGCTGCGGCCCGGTGGTGGTCGTGCCGCCGGGGTCGCTGCACCGGGTGCCGTGGGCACTGCTGCCCTCGCTGCGGGAGCGGGTGCTGAGCGTGTCGCCGTCGGCGAGCAGCTGGCTGCGCGCCCGCGACACCGTGCCGCCGCCGGGCGGCCGTCAGGTGCTGGTGCGCGGTCCGGGCCTGGCGACGGGGGGCGCGGAGGTGCCGGAACTGGCCGGCCGGTACGGCACGCCGACGGTCCTGGAGGACGGGGAGGCGCACGCGGCGCGCGTGCTCCGCGAGCTCGACGGGGCCGCGCTCGCGCACATCGCGGCGCACGGCACCTTCCGTGCGGACAGCCCCCTGTTCTCGTCGCTGACGATGGCCGACGGCCCGCTGATCGTGCACGACTTCGAACGCCTGGACCGCAGCCCGTACCGGATCATCCTGTCCTGCTGCGACACCGCACGCTTCGCCTCGGTCGGCGCCGACGAACTCCTGGGCCTGGTCACCGCGTTGCTGCCGCTGGGCACGGCCGGGGTGGTGGCGTGCAGCGCGCCCGTGAACGACGCGGCGGTGGTGCCGCTGATGCTCGCGCTGCACAAGGGGATCGGGGCCGGGCTGTCCCTCGCCGAGGCCCTGCGCGACGCCCGCTCCGCCCTGCCGGGCGACGCGGTGCACCAGGCCACGGGGTGGGCGTTCTCGGCGTTCGGGGCGGCCTGAGCCCGGGACGCGCCGCGACCGCCGGGGACCGGGCCTGCCGCGCCGGCGGCGTGGTCCGCGGGAACGGCCGAGGGGCCTGTCCCACAGCCGCGGGACAGGCCCCTTGCCTGCGACGTCCGCCTCCGCCCTCGGGGCGGGTTTCCGTCGGGACGACAGGATTTGAACCTGCGACCCCTTGACCCCCAGTCAAGTGCGCTACCAAGCTGCGCCACGTCCCGGTGCGCTCGTGCGGTGCTCCGCGTGAACGCCCAGGTGAACCCTACCGTACGGGGGCGGGTGCCCCCACTTCGCCCGGTGCGGCGCGTCCTGGCGGAAGGTCACCTGTCCGCCGGTCGCCCGGTCGCCCGGTCAATCGGCCGCCTGGTCGATCGGTCAGCCGGTCGGCCGGTCAATCAGCCGGTCAATCAGCCGGCCGCTCGGTCTGCGGATTCGTGCCGGAGGGCCCGCCGCCGGTCGTTCCCCTCCAACGGCCGACGGCGGGCGAAGGAGTGCCGGACGGAGGGAGCCGGCCGCGGCGGGACGACCCCAACCCGGCGGCCCGCTCGCTCGGTTCACGCGACACCCGCGGCGCGTCGGGTACCCCGTTCTCTCCGCGTCGCACCGCCACCACGGCATCGCGTTCCCCGCGTCCTGTTCCCCGCGTCGTGTTCCCCGCGTCGCGGTGGCGGTGGTGGTCAGCCGGTGGTGAGCAGTTCCCGCCGCGCACCGCCCTGCGCGGGCCGCTTCGCCGAGCGCAGGGCGACCAGGCCGATGAGAACCGTCGAGGAGACACCGGCGAGCGCGAAGGCGGTGAAGCCCCGGTCGCCGTGACCGGCGGCGAGCACCTTCGGCGGAGCCGCGGCCACCTGTTCGGCCCGGACCGGCTGGGCGCGCTCCGCCCGCGCGTCAGCCGGCGGGCGACCGCGGCGGCATGTTGTACGGCGTCACCACCTGGATCGCGGACGGCAGTGGCGGCCCCGCGGGCGGCAGGGCGCCGTGGGCGCGCATCACGAGACGGCAGGCCTCGCGCATGTCCTGGCGCAGGTCGTGGTGGAGGACGGCGGACAGACGGTGCTCGCGCAGCAGGCGGGTGTTGTCGTGGTCGAGGTCGTGCGCGACGAACACCGCGCAGGTGCGGCCGAGGTCGTCGAAGGCGCGCAAGGTGGCGATGTTGCCGCCGCCGATCGAGTAGACCGCCCGGATCTCCGGGTCCCGTTCCAGGGCGGCCCGCACGAGGTCGTACTGCGTGGCGTCCAGGCCCTCCCCCTCGGCGATCTCCACCAGTGCGCGCCGCGGGTGGCGGGCGCGCATGGCGCCGCGGAAGCCCATCTCGCGCTCCTCCTCGTTGCGGAAGAAGCCGCTGCTGAGGCTGGTGAGGATGTTGCCGGGCCGGTCGCCGAGCCACTGGCCCATCAGATACGCGGCCGTCGCGCCCGCCGCCCGGTTGTCGCTGCCGACGTAGGCGAGCCGGGCGCTCGCGGGCAGGTCGGTGACCAGGGTGACCACCGGGATCCCGGCCGCGGCCAGCCGGCCGACGGCGGCGGTGACCTCCGGGACGTCCGGCGCCTTGAGGATCACACCCTGCGAGCCGCGCCGGGCGATCCGGTCCAGGACGCGGACCCGCTCCCGCACCGGGCCGGTCTCCCGGAAGTGGAAGCGGGAGCGCACCACGGCCGGGTGCAGGGACGGCAGTTCGGCCTCCAGGGCGGCCCGTACGGCGGTGGTGAAGCGCTCCGGCGCCTGCATCACGATGTCGACCATGAAGGTGCGGCCGACGAGCCGGACCTGGGTGCGCTGCCGGTCCAGGTCGGCGATGGCCCGGCGCACCTCTCGCGCCGTGCTCTCCCGCACCCCGCCCCGGCCGTTGAGCACACGGTCGACGGTGGCCTCGCTCAGACCGGCCTGACGCGCGATCTCGCGGATCGGGAACGGGTGGCCCATGGGCAGGCTCCTTGGGAGTGGTTGAGGGTTTTTGACGGTCGCGTGCCGGTTGTTCGAGGGGTTTGTACGGACAAGAATGACAGGGCCGCGTCCACCCCGTGCCCGGTTCCGGGAGCGCGTCCACCGCGACCGGGCCGCCGTGACCGAAGGGACGACGATGTCCTCCACCTCCGTGCACCCCCGCGCCTGGCTGTCCGCGCGGGACTGCGATCCGGACGCCCTCCGCGCACTCGTGGAACGGACCACCGACCCCGGCGAGTATCCGCACGCCGCGTCGGTGGAGAGCAACGTCCTCGTCTACGACAGCGCGCGGCTGCGCGCCGCCGCCGACCGCCGCGAGGTGCGGACGGAGCTGGTCCGCGCGCTGGACGAGGGTCCCGGCGTCGTGGTGTTCCGGGGCGCCTTCCCCGATCCTTCGGTCGTGGACCGGGTCACGGCCGTCTTCGAGGCGCTGATCGCCGAGCAGCGGGCCTCGGGCGCGGGCGCCGGGGACCACTTCGCCGCGCCGGGCGCCAACGACCGCGTGTGGAACGCCCTGGAGAAGACCGCCCTGCGCGACCCCGACGCGTTCGCCGACTACTACGCCAACGACGTCCTCGCGCTGGCCTGCGAGGCCTGGCTGGGCCCCGGCTACCAGGTCACCTCCCAGGTCAACGTGGTCAACCCGGGCGGCGCGGCGCAGCGCGTGCACCGCGACTACCACCTCGGCCTCCTCTCTGACGCGGTCGCCGCCGCCTACCCGGCGCACGCGCACCGCCTCTCCCCCGTGCTCACCCTGCAGGGCGCGGTCGCGCACCGCGACATGCCGGTGGCCGCCGGACCCACGCTGTACCTGCCGTACTCGCAGCGCTACGAGCCCGGTTACCTGGCCTGGCGCCGCCCCGAGTTCCAGGCGTACTTCGAGGACCACCACGTCCAGCTCCCGCTGGCCAAGGGCGACGCGGTCTTCTTCAACCCGGCGCTCTTCCACGCCGCCGGGAGCAACCGGTCGGCCGACGTGCGGCGGATCGCCAACCTGCTGCAGGTCTCCTCCGCCTTCGGGCGCGCGATGGAGGCGGTGGACCGGGAGGCCGTCGTCGACGCGGTCTACCCGGTGCTGCTCCGCCGCAGGGCCGCGGGCGCGGAGCCGGCGTGGCTGGAGCGTGTCGTCGCCGCGAGCGCCGAGGGCTACCCCTTCCCGGCCGATCTCGACAGCGACCCGCCGGTCGGCGGTCTGGCCCCGCCCTCGCAGGCGGACGTCGTACGGCGGGCCCTGCGCGAGGAGTGGACGCCGCGGGCGCTCCGCGCGGAGCTGCGGGCCGGTGCCGGACGACGCGGGAACCGGCGCGAGAGCTGAGGGCGGGCATGGGACTTCTCGACGACCGGGTCGTCCTCGTCAACGGCGGTACCCAGGGGGTGGGCGCCGCCGTCGCGCGGGCCGCCGTCCGCGAGGGCGCCGTGGTGGCCGTGAGCGGGCGGCGCCCCGAGCCGGGCGAGGCGCTGGTGGCGGAGCTGACCGCCGCCGGGGGCCTGGCGGGGTACGTCCGCGCCGACCTCGCGAACGCGGCGCAGGCCAAGGGCGCGGTGGCGGAGGTGGTCGCCGCGTACGGCCGGATCGACTGCCTGGTGAACGCGGCCGGGCTGACCGACCGCGGCACCCTGCTGGACACCACGCCCGAACTGTTCGACGCACACGTCGCGGTCAACCTCAGGGGGCCGTTCTTCGCGATGCAGGCGGCGGTCGCCGACATGGTGGCCCGAGGGGCGCCCGGCACGATCGTCAACGTCATCACGTCCTCCGCGCACGGCGGGCAGCCGTTCCTGGCACCGTACGTCGCCGCCAAAGCCGGCCTGATCGGCCTCACGCGCAACGCGGCGCACGCCCACCGCTTCGACCGGGTCCGGATCAACGGCCTGAACATCGGCTGGACCGCGACAGAGGGCGAGGACGTCACCCAGCGGACCTTCCACGGCGCCGGTGACGACTGGCGCGAACGGGCGGCGGCCCGGCTGCCGATGGGCAGGCTCGGCCGGCCGGAGGAGATCGCCGACGTCGTGGTCCTGCTGCTGTCCGAGCGGTCGGGGGTGGTCACCGGTTCGGTGATCGACTGGGACCAGAACGTCCTCGGCGGCCTCGACTGACCCTCCCCCGCCTCCGCCGCCTCCCTCCCCTGCCCACACACCCCACCCGCACCCCGCCGCACCGCAACGCAACGCACCGCACCGCACCAAGGAGCTGGACCTGATGCGCATCGGAATCCTCGGCCTCGGCCGTATCGGCGCCTTCCACGCCGAGACCCTCTCCGGACTCGACGCGGTCGAGTCGCTCGTCGTCGCCGACCCGCTGGCGGGCGCCGCCAAGGCCGCCGCCGAGCGGTTCGGGGCCGAGGTCGCCGACTCACCCGAGGCCGTCCTGGCCGCCGGGGTGGACGGCATCGTCGTGGCGGCGGCCACGGACGCCCACCCCGCCCTGATCGTCGCCGCCGTCGAGGCCGGCGTGCCCGTCTTCTGCGAGAAGCCCGTGGCCCGCACCATGCGGGAGGGCGTGGCGGTGCTGAAGGCCGTCGGGGACCGCGGTGTCCCGGTCCAGATCGGCTACAACCGCCGCTTCGACGCCGGTTTCGCCGCCGCCCGCGCGGCCGTGCGGCGCGGCGAGCTGGGTGCGCTGCACACCGTGCGGTCGACCACCCTGGACCCGGCGCCGCCGCCCGCCGGTTACATCGCCGCCTCCGGCGGCATCTTCCGCGACTGCTCGGTGCACGACTTCGACATCATCCGCTGGGTGACCGGCCGCGAGGTGACCGAGGCGTACGCCGTCGGCGGCAACCGGGGCGCCGGATACATCCGGGACGCGGGCGACGCCGACACCACCGGCGCGGTCCTGACCCTCGACGACGGCACGATCGCCGTGGTCTCCAACAGCCGCCACAACGGCCGCGGCTACGACGTCCGGATGGAACTGCACGGCTTCGACGACTCGATCGCGGTCGGCCTCGACGACAGGCTGCCGCTGCGCTCCGTCGAACCGGGGGTCGCCTTCCCGGCCGGCACTCCGCACGACTTCTTCATGGACCGCTTCACCGCGGCCTACCGCGCCGAACTCACCGCGTTCACCGAGGTCGTGGCGGGTCGTCTGCCCTCGCCGTGCACGGTCGCGGACGCGCTGGAGGCCGGCTGGATCGCGGAGGCGTGCACGCGGTCGCTGCACGAGCACCGCCCGGTGCGTGTCGAGGAGGTACGCGCCGGCTGACCCCGCACACCCGCACGCGGCTGCGGGCTCACCTCGCGGCGGGCTGCGCCGGCAGGTCGAAGACGTGCGCCGGGGAGACGATCTTCGTGATCGCCTCGCCGAAGAGGGTGCTGGGCTCGTGGCCCCGGTGGTCGATGTCGGTGTTCAGCAGGACGACGAGGGTCGCCCGCGCGGAGGGCAGGTAGACGGTCAGCGACTCGTAGCCCGGCAGGGAGCCGTTGTGGCCGATCCAGCCCTGGACGTCGAAGATGCCGAGCCCGTAGCCGGTACCGGGGATCGGGGTCGGCGGCGTGGTGAGCCGCTGCTTCTGCGTGGCGGGGCTGATGAGCGTACGGCCGTCGGGCAGTACGCCGGTGGCCACCGTGCGCGCCCAGATCCGCAGGTCGTCGAGGTTCGAGATCATCGCGCCGGCCGCCCAGCCCCAGGAGGGGTTCCAGTCGGCGGCGTCGGCGACCTTCCCGTCGGCGGTCTGGTCGGTGTAGCCCTGCGCGTGCGGCCGCGGGAACTCCGCGCCGGCCGGGAAGAGGGTGTGGTCCAGGCCCGCCGGGTGGAGGACATGGGCGCGGATGAAGTCCGCCAGCGGCAGACCGCCTGCCTGCTCGACGACCAGGCCGAGCAGGATGAGGTTGGTGTTGCTGTAGTCGAACTTCTGCCCGGGCGGGAAGAGCACGGGGTGCTTGAAGGAGTAGGCGAGCAGCTCCTGCGGGGTGAACGGGCGCCGCGGGTCGGAGGTGAGGGCCTTGATGAAGGCGTCGTCCTCCGAGTAGTTGTAGAGCCCGCTGCGCATCCCGGCCAGTTGGCGCAGGGTGATGGTGTCGCCGTTCGGCACGCCGTGGACGTACTTGCCGATCGGGTCGTCCAGACCGACCTTGCCCTGGTCGACCAGCTCCAGCAGGGCCGTGACGGTGAAGGTCTTGGTCTCGCTGCCGATCCGCGTGTACAGGTCCGGTGTCATCGGCCGGCCGGTGCTCTTGTCGGCGACGCCGAACGACTTCACGTACTGCCCCCGGCCGGGTGTCCAGAGCCCCACGGTGACGCCGGGCACGTTCGCCTGCCGCATGACCTGCCGGACGGCCTGGTCGATCTGGCGGGCCACGCCGGGGGTGAGGGTGCGGACGCCGGTGCCGGTGGGGGACGGTCCCGGTGGGGTGGGCGCGGCGACGGGGCCGTGGACGGGCGCGGGGGCCGCGGTGGCGGGTCCGCCGGTGAACGGCAGGACGAGCGTCCCCACGACGGCCGCGGCCGTGGCCCCCCTGCGCAGTCGTGTGCACGCGTGCCTCATGGACGAACTCCCAGCACATGCGAACGCAACCCGCTCCCGTCGTGGACGGGGGCGGGACGGACGACGGGCGTCCGTCCGCGGCGGACGCCCCTCTGGACCGGCCATGACGCGGGCGCGCATCTGCTGTCACACAGACCTCACGACCCGACTCATTCAGCATAGGAGCGCCCCCGCCCCACCGCCTGGCGACGCCCGCCGGCGTCGTCGGTGCCGGTCAGCGGCCGTCGGCGTCCGTGTGCGCGCCCGCCGAGGGACGCGCGGCCGCTACGCCCCCCGCCAGATGTTCGCGAAGGCCGCGTCCTCGATGGCCCGGCGCTGGCGCACCGCCTCCAGCTCCATCAGCGCGTCGTGGACGGCGGCGAGCACGGCGAGGACCGTGTCGTCGGACACCCCCGCCCCGGCTGCGCGGTCCGGCTCCTCGCGGATGCCCACCGCCGCGGCGAGGGCGCCGAGCACCGGCTCCTCCGCCTCCCAGCGAGCCGCCGCCCGCCGCCGCTCGTCGGTGTCGGCGAGCACCGCGCGCACCCCGCCGAAGGGCATCCAGCGGCTGCGCTGCCAGCTCAGCAGGCCTTCCTGCTCCAGCGCCGTCAGGTACACCGTCGAGAGCCCGCGGCCCCGTCGCCAGAGCCAGTCCTCCAGCGTCTCGTACGGCGTCTCGCGCACCAGCGAGGCGGCGGCCTCGTCCAGCACCGGGTCACCCAGGCGCGGCCTGAGCCGCGGCACGAGGCGTTGGCCGTCCAGCGCGAGCGCCTCGGCCCGCACGAGGTCGACGGCCTCGGCCCCGGCCAGCGCGAGCGAGAGTTCACCCTGCCGCACGGGCCGCTTCTCGCCGGCGTCCAGGGCGACGATCATCAGGTCCCGCGGTGTGCTCATGAGGGCTCCCCGTGGTAGTGGCGCCGGAGCGGACCCGCCGCGCCCGCCACCGGGGAGACGGTGCGGGGGCCGGGACGGAAGCGCTCCCTGATCCTCATCGTACGACCGCCGCCGTACGGGTCCGGTGAGGCCGCTCGCGGGCGGAGCGGCGGCGCGGTACCTGCTCCCTGCGCATGGCTTCCCCACGACGGGCGCAGGATAGCCAACGGGCATACACCGAAAAGGAGTTGATGTGCTGCGTTTACATCTGACCCCGGCCGACATGGTGCGGGTCCGGGTCGTCGTACTGGGCCCGCTGGCCGAATGCCAGATGAGCCTGGGGGCGCTCCAGGAGCGCGGGGCCGACGCCCCGCTGGGCGGCTGGCGGGCCGCCAGCCTGCGCCGGCTGTCACCGGACGCGCGTACGCTCGCCCGGGGCGTGGCCACGCCCCGGGGGCATCTGGACCTCTACACCCTGCTGGGCCCGGTCGGCGACGTGGCCGAGGGAGTGGACCGGCTGCTCACCCGCGGGGCGGGACTGCGTGAGGAACTGTCCTCCCACCCGCCCAAGTTCGCGAAGCTCTTCCCGGCCTGGGTGCTGGAGGGGTTCGACGGCCACCGGGACGCCTCGCGCCGCCTGGCGGACGCCCTGACGTCGGCCTACGAGAGCACCGTGGCCCCCTACTGGAGCCGGATCCAGTCCCTGCTCAGCACCGAGCAGTCGGCCGCCGGCCAGCTGCTGACCCGCCACGGGGTGCACGGTCTGCTGGAGTCCCTGCGGCCCTGGGCCCGCTGGGACCCGCCCTTCCTGGAGATCGCGTACACCTCCTGGTCCGGGAGGGACACCTACCACCTGAGCGGGGACGGCATCGTTCTGGCGCCGTCCTTCTTCTGCCGCCGCCCCCAGGTGTACCGGCCCGCCGGGGGCGGCGAGATGCTCATCGTGCATCCGGTGGTCCGTGAGCCGCTCGCCGCCGCGCAGGTGCTGCGACAGGCCGGTGAGGGACCGGGCAGGGCGCTCGCGGCTCTGCTCGGGCGCACGCGGGCCGCGGTGCTGGAGATCGTGCAGGAGGGAGCGACCACGGGCGAGATCGCCGGGCGGCTGGGGGTGGCGCCGGCGACCGCCAGCGAGCACACCGGGGCGCTGCGGGCGGCGGGGCTGCTCACCTCCCACCGCGAGGGCCAGCGGGTCCGGCACAGCCTCACACCGCTGGGCCTGGGCCTGCTGCAGGGCGCCGGCTGACGCCCTTTCGGCCCCGCCGCGGAAGCCGGGTGCCGTCCCCCGGCCGCCGCACCTTTTCGGCGCGGGCCGAAAAGGTGGTCCGCCGCGCCGGCCCCCTGTCATCGTCGTTCGCGCCGGGCACCACGGGCGGGGCGTGTGTGATGAGGGGGAAGACGTGCGGTCCCACGAACACTTGCAGGGCACAGGAGCGCGCTGGAGGACGACGGCCGCCGCGGCGGCGGCCGTTCTGACCTTCACCGGCGCCGTCGGCTGCGGCGCGGCCGACGGCGGCGGGCACGTGCGGGCCGCCCGGGGGCAGCAGGGGCCGGTGCGCGAACCGACCGCGTCGGAGGAGGCCCTTCTCGACCGGGCCGAGAAGGTGCTCATCAAGACCTGCATGGCGAAGGCCGGCTTCCGCTTCTGGGTCGCGGGAGTGCCGGACCCCGAGGAGCGCGAGGGCCAGGGGTACGTCATCGACGACGTGGCGTGGGCGAGGAAGCACGGCCTCGGGGGGCAGTTCGAGCGGGACGCCGCGAAGGCGCGGCGCGGCGGCCCGAACGCGACCTATGTGCGGACCCTGTCGGTGAAGCGGCGAACCGACTACAACACGGCGCTCGCAGGCAGCCCCGAGCGGGGGACGCTGTCCGTCCGTCTGCCCGGGGGCGGCACGGTGGGCACCCCGCGCCACAGTTGCCGGACCGCGGCGGAGGACGAGCTCTACGGGGACTTCCCGAAGTGGTTCCGGGTCTCCACGATCTCCGCGAACCTGACCCCGCTGTACGTGCCGGACCTGCTCGCGGACCGGCGTTTCGTGAAGGCGGTCCGGGCCTGGTCGGCCTGTATGCGCGGCCGGGGACTGCGCTACGCGGACCCGGCCGGGGTCCGCAGGGAGCTGCCCGCACTCACCGCGGGGCTGAGCGACGCACGGGCCCACGCCGTGGAGGTGCCGCTGGCGGTCGCGGAGGCGACGTGTGCCCGCGCCAGCTCCCTCGCGGACACGGCCCGCGGGCTCGAGCGCGAGTACCGCGCCAGGCGGACGGCCCGGTACGACGCGGACGTGACGGCCTGCCGCCGGATGCAACTGGCCGCGCTGGCACGCGCGAGGCAGATCACCGGGGCGACGGCCTGACGGCTCCGATCGGCGGCGCACAGGCCCTTCACGCCCGCCCCTCTCCTCGTCCACCGCTCCCCTGTCCCGTTTCCCATGACTTCCGTGGCCGCGGAGCCGCGGAACATCCCATCAGCACTGCCTGAATCAGGAGGACACGTGCGCACATGGTTGGCCGCACCGGCGGCATTCGGTATCGCGCTCCTGGGGGTACTCCTCCCCAGCGGCACCGCGCAGGCCTCGACGGCCTGCGACAATGCCTGGCACAGCATGCCGGCCGGATACATGAGGGCCTACGAGAACGTCGGCTGCGGGGGGACGATGCTCGGCCAGACGGCCGGCGACGACTCCGACTGGGGCAACAGCCAGGGTGCCTTCCAGGGCAGCGACACCAACAGGGCGAGCTCCGTCCTCAACGCGGGCACGTACGACACGTCGTACACCGCCGTCGAGTTCCTGAACGGGACCGGCACGGACTGGGGCGGGGGCTACACCTGCCTCAAGCGGAGCGAGTACTACGCCGACAACCTGACCGACAACTACTTCACCAGCGGCTACAACGTGAACGACGCCATCAGCTCGCACCGTTGGCTCCCGCCGAGCTCGTGCTCCACGTTCCTGACGTGAGCTGAGCCGGCCGCCGCCACGACGCGTCCCGGGCCCGCCCGTACCGACGGGCCCGGGACGCCTGCGTGCGGGCGGCCGGTCAGGCGCCGCAGGAGCGCAGGAACCTGCGGGTGCGTACGGCGATGGGCAGCGGCCTGTCCGGCTCGCACGGGTACATGTCCTGCTCGACGATGGCGAACAGCTCCACTCCGAGCCGCTGCGCGGCGGCCAGGACGGGCTCCAACCGCGGTACTCCGGACGGGGGTTCGCACATCACCCCGCGCTGGACCGCCGGGCCGAACGGCACTCCGTCCGCCACCACGTCGGCGAGGATCCCCGGGTCGACCTGCTTGAGGTGCAGGTAGCCGATGCGCTCGCCGTAGGTCTCGATCAGTTTGACGCTGTCGCCGCCGCAGTAGGCGTAGTGGCCGGTGTCCAGGCAGAGGGCGACCAGGTCGGAGTCGGTGGAGTCCAGGAAGCGCTCGACGTGCGCCTCGGTGTCGATGTGGGTGTCGGCGTGCGGGTGGACGACGATGTCGAGGCCGTAGGTCTCCTTGACCTCGTGGCCGAGCCGTTCCATGCCCTTGGTCAGGTGCGCCCACTGCTCGGCCGTGAGCTCCGGCGGCTCCAGGATCTCGGCGGTCTTGTCGTCGCGCCAGAAGGACGGGATGACGACGAGGTGCTTGGCGCCCATGGCCTGGGTGAGGGCCGCGACCTGACGGACGTGCTCCCAGGTGGCCTCCCAGACGGCCGGGCCGCGGTGCAGGCCGGTGAAGACGGTGCCCGCCGAGACCTTCAGGTTCCGCCGGTCCACCTCGTCGGTCAGGCGGGCCGGGTCGGTCGGCAGATAGCCGTACGGGCCGAGTTCGATCCAGGAGTAGCCGGCCTCGGCGACCTCGTCGAGGAAGCGTTCCCAGGGCACCTGCCGGGGGTCGTCGGGGAACCAGACGCCCCAGGAGTCGGGGGCCGAGCCGACCCGGATGCGGTCCAGCGCGGGGGTCATGTCAGGTCTTCCCTTCGCCGGTGGCCGGTGCGGGCGCGGGTGCGGTGAGGTCCCGCTTCTCGGGGAGCCGGGCGACGTCGACGCCCCGCACCTGGGCCAGTTCGTGCTTGAGGGCGGCGAGTTCGGCGCCGCCTGCCATGTGGTTGGTCAGCACCTCCAGGTCGATCTCGCTGCGGTCGGCGCTGAGTTCGAGGGTGCCCAGGCGCAGCACGCTGAAATGGTCGCCGACCATGTAGGCGTGGTGCGGGTTGTGGGTGATGAAGACGACGCCGAGGCCGCGGTCGCGGGCGGCGGCGATGTACTTCAGCACCACCCCGGACTGCTTGACGCCGAGGGCGGCGGTCGGCTCGTCGAGGATGAGGACGCGGGCGCCGAAGTGGACGGCGCGGGCGATGGCCACGCACTGGCGCTGGCCGCCGGAGAGGGTGCCGATGGGCTGCTCCAGGTCGTTCAGGACGATGCCCATGTTGCGCAGTTCCTCGTCCGCGGTCCTCTTCATCCGGGCGATGTCGAGGCGGCGGACCGGCCAGGGGCCCCTGGTCAGCTCCGAGCCGAGGAAGAAGTTGCGCCACACCGGCATGAGCGGCACGGTCGCCAGGTCCTGGTAGACGGCGGCGATACCGCGGTCGAGGGCCTCGCGCGGGGTGGAGAAGCGCACCGGCTCGCCGTCCACGAGGAACTCGCCCTCGGTGTGCCGGTGCAGCCCGGAGATGATCTTGATGAGGGTGGACTTGCCGGCGCCGTTGTCGCCGAGCACGCAGGTCACCCCGCCGGGACGGACGGCGAGGTCGACGCCGTGCAGGGCGCGGATGTTGCCGTAGGACTTGCCGGCGCCGCGCAGTTCGACGACGGGCCGGTCCTGGTCGGGCGCGGTGCCGGCGGGGCCGGTGCCGCGGGTCGCCGTTTCGTCGCTGGTCATGTCGGTCACCTCCGGGTCGCCGTGCGCTGGACCCACAGATTGATGAGGACGGCGCCGAGCAGCATCACGCCGAGGAACGCCTTGAACCAGTCGGGGTTCCAGCCCGCGTAGACGATGCCCTGGTTCACCATGCCGAACATGAAGGCGCCGAAGACCGGCCCGATCGCGGAGCCGGAGCCGCCGGTGAGCAGGCAGCCGCCGATCACCGCCGCGGCGATGTAGATGAGCTCCTGGCCGACGCCCTCGCCGGACTGCACGGTGTTGAACGAGAAGAGCTGGTGCATGCCGACGAACCAGGCGCCGAAGCCGACCAGCATGAACAGCGAGATCTTGGTGAAGGTCACCGGGACGCCGACCGCGCGGGCGCTGTCCTTGCTGCCGCCGACCGCGAAGATCCAGTTCCCGTACTTGGTGCGCAGCAGGACCCAGGTGGCCAGCGCGGCGAAGACCAGCCACCACACCACGGTGATCTTCACCTGCACCCCGCCGACGTCGAACGAGGACGCGAAGAGCGCCCTGGCCTGGTCGAAGCCGTCCATGGTGCTGATGTCGTCCGTGGCGACGTTGCCGGTGATCGTCTTGGTGACCGCGAGGTTCACGCCCTGCAGGATGAGGAAGGTGCCGAGGGTGACGAGGAAGCTCGGCAGCCCGGTCTTCACGAGCATCCAGCCGTTGAACGCGCCGATGCCGAGCGACACGGCAAGGGCGACGACCACGCCGGTCCAGACGTTCAGGGTGAGCTGGTAGCTGAGCATGCTCGCGGTGAGCGCCGAGGTGACCACGGCGACGCCGGCCGAGAGGTCGAACTCGCCGCCGATCATCAGCAGGGCGACCGGCAGCGCCATGATCCCGATGGTGGACGACTGGTAGAGGATCGTCGCCATCGAGCTGCCCTGGCGGACCGAGGGCGCCGCGGCCAGGAAGAAGACGAACACCGCGACGGCGCCGAGGAGGACGCCGACCTCGGGCCGGGCGAGGAGCCGGAGCGCCAGGGGGCGCTGGGCGGTGCGGCCGCCGGTCTGCTCGGCGCCGGCGGCCGGCGGTGTGCCCACCGCCGGCTCGGCCTGCTGGGTCATACGGATCACCGGGTGCCCTTCGCGGCGAACCGGGCGACCTTGTCGACGTTGGACTTGTCCACGAAGGCCGGACCGGTGAGCACCGGCTGCACGCCGCCGCCGCTGTAGTTGCCGTTGTTCTTGTAGAGCCACAGGGAGTCGACGGCCAGGTAGCCCTGGAGGTAGGGCTGCTGGTCGACGGCGAACTGGATGTCGCCCTTCTGGACGGCCTTCGCCAGCTGCGGGTTGAGGTCGAAGGTGGCGACCTTCGCCTTGCCGCCCGCCTCGGCCACCGCCTGCACCGCGGTCAGGGCGAAGGGCGCGCCGAGGGTGACGACATAGTCGATGCCGCTGTCCTGCTTCAGCTTGGCGGTGATCGTGGACTTCACGGACGGCATGTCGGTGCCGTTGACGTAGAGGGTCTGGACGGTGCCCTTGAACGTCTTCTTGACGCCCGCGCAGCGCTGGGTCAGGCCGATGTTGCCCTGCTCCTGGACCACGCAGACGGCGTTCTTCGCGCCCACCTCGTTCAGCTTGGTGCCGAAGGCCTCGCCCGCCACGGACTCGTCCTGCCCGAAGAACTCCGTCAGGCCGAGCTTCTTCCAGTCGCTGACGCCGGAGTTGAGGCCGACCACGGGTATCCCGGCGCCGGTGGCCTTGGCGACGACGCCCTTCATCGCGTCGGGCTTGGCCAGGGTGACCGCGATGCCGTCGACCTTCTGGTCGATCGCGTTCTGCACCAGGTTGGCCTGGTTGCCGGCGTTGGGGTCGGCGGAGTAGACGAGCTTGATGTTGTCCTTGGCGGCGGCGGCCTGGGCGCCCTTGCGCACGATGTCCCAGAAGGTGTCGCCGGGCGCCTGGTGGGTGACCAGCGCGACCGTCATCCGGGGCGTGGTGGCCTTGCCCGCGGAGGCGGCGCCCCCGCCCTCCTCGGCCTTCTTGCCTCCGGAGCCGCTGGAGCAGCCGGCGAGGGTCAGGGCCGCCGCCGCGGCGACGGCCGCGGCGGGAAGGAGTCGGCGGGAGCGAGAAGAGCGGTCCATCGTTCCTGCACCTCACTGTGCGACGGGGGAAAGCGAGAGATCGGGGGGATCCGGGGCCCGGAGCCGTCCGGCCCCGGGTCGTGCGCCGTGAAGACGGTGGTGCGCTGGGACGGGATCCAATCCCCTGCCGCGTCCGCTGTCAATACTTTGTCAAGACATCATTTCACGCACAGGTCCGAATGTAAGAACAAACTATTGACACTGCGGCCCCGGGGACCTACATCTGGGAGTCGGCGGGCCCCCGGGATCCGCGACTCCACCGTCGCAGCGGCCCCCGGGACCCGCACCCCCGGAACAGTTCGAGGAGCGTCGCGCATGGCCGAGTCACCCGATACCTTCGACCTGATCACCATGGGCCGCATCGGAGTCGATCTCTACCCGCTCCAGACGGGCGTACCCCTGGCACGGGTGGAGACCTTCGGCAAGTTCCTCGGCGGTTCGGCCGCCAACGTCGCCGTCGCCGCCGCCCGGCTCGGCCGCTCCACCGCCCTGATCACCCGCACGGGCGACGACCCCTTCGGCGTCTTCCTGCACGAGGCGCTGCGGGAGTTCGGGGTCGACGACCGCTGGGTCACGCCGGTCGACGACCTCCCCACCCCCGTCACGTTCTGCGAGATCTTCCCGCCGGACGACTTCCCGCTGTACTTCTACCGCCGGCCCAAGGCCCCCGACCTGGAGATCCACCCCGGGGAGCTGGACCTGCCCGCCGCCCGCGCGGCCCGTATCTTCTGGATCACCGGCACCGGGCTGAGCGAGGAGCCGAGCCGCTCCGCCACGCTCACCGCGCTCCGGGCCCGCGACCGGGCGGGCGTCACCGTCTTCGACCTCGACTGGCGGCCGATGTTCTGGGCCGACCCCGGCCAGGCCCGCCCGCACTACGCCGAGGCGCTGCGGCACGCCACGGTGGCGGTCGGCAACCTCGACGAGTGCGAGATCGCCACCGGCCTGCGCGAGCCCTGGGCCTGCGCCGAGGCGCTGCTCGCGGCCGGCGTGGAGCTGGCCGTCGTCAAGCAGGGCCCGAAGGGGGTCCTGGCGGTGCACCGCGACGGCACCCGGGCGGAGGTGCCGCCGGTGCCCGTGGAGGTCGTCAACGGGCTCGGCGCCGGTGACGCCTTCGGCGGCGCGCTCTGCCACGGACTGCTGTCCGGCTGGGACCTGACGGCGGTCCTGCGCTACGCCAACGCGGCCGGCGCCCTCGTGGCCTCCCGCCTCGCCTGCTCCTCCGCGATGCCCACCGGGGCGGAGGTCGACGACCTCCTCGCGCGAGCCACTGCCTGAACGGAGCTTCGCCTTGACCCTCAGCATCCCGGACCTGACGGCGGTCAGAGCCCGGCATCCCGAGGCCGTCGCCGAGGCGGCGGCGCGCCGGGTGCGCCGCCCGCTGATCGGTGCCGGCGGCCGGCTGATGATCGTGGCCGCCGACCATCCCGCCCGCGGCGCGCTCGGCGTCGGCGGCCGGGAACTCGCCATGGCCAACCGCGCCGACCTGCTGCGGCGCCTGTGCGTGGCGCTGTCGCGGCCCGGCGTCGACGGGGTGCTCGCCACCGCGGACATCCTGGAGGACCTGCTGCTGCTCGGCGCGCTGGACGGCAAGGTCGTCATGGGCTCCATGAACCGCGGGGGTCTGGCAGGCTCGTCCTTCGAGATGGACGACCGCTTCACCGGCCACCGCGCCCGCGACCTCGCCCGGCTCCGCTTCGACGCGGGCAAGCTGCTGCTGCGCATCGACTACGACGACCCCGGCTCGCTCGCCACGCTGGAGTCCGGCGCCCGCGCCATAGACGAGATGGCCGAGCTGCACCTGCCGGTCTTCGTCGAGCCCTTCCTCTCCCGCCGGACGGACGGTGGGGTGCGCAACGACCTGTCCGCCGAGGCCGTCACCCGCTCCATCGCCATCGCCTCGGGCCTGGGCGGCACCTCCGCCTACACCTGGCTGAAGCTGCCCGTCACCGAGGACGCGGACGACATGGCCGAGGTGCTGGAGACCTCCACGCTCCCCGCCGTGCTGCTCGGCGGGGAGGTCGGCGACGACCAGGAGGCCGCCTACGAGCGGTGGCGCAAGGCGCTCAGACTCCCCACCGTCCAGGGCATGGTCGTGGGGCGCTCGCTGCTGTACCCCGCCGAGGGCAGTGTGGAGCAGGCGGTCGACACGGCCGTGGGCCTGTTGTGACGGGCCCGACGTGACAAGGAGGCATCCCCGATGACCGGCACCAGCCCCTACCACCTGCCCGCGGGACGGGCGCGCACCGGCCCCTACGCCGTGGACGTCGGCCCCGAGTCGGCCGGCTGGGGCCACTCCGCCCTGCGCGTGCTGGAGCTGCCGCCGGGCGGCTCGCACACCTTCGGCACCGGCGACGGCGAGTGGATCGTGCTGCCGCTGAACGGGGGCTGCACGGTGGCCGCTTCCGACGAGTTCGGCCACGACACCTTCGAACTCACGGGCCGCGCCGACGTGTTCGACGCCGTCAGCGACTTCGCGTACGTGCCGCGCGACGCCCGTACGACCGTCTCGTCCGCCGGCGGCGGGCGGTTCGCGCTCGCCGGCGCGCGCTGCGCCCGCCGCCTGCCCGCCCGCTACGGGCCCGCCTCCGGCGTCCCGGTGGAGCTGCGCGGCACGGGCGAGTGCAGCCGCCAGGTGAACAACTTCGGCGCGGCCGGGGTGTTCGAGTGCGACAAGCTGATCGCGGTCGAAGTGATCACGCCGGGCGGCAACTGGTCGTCCTTCCCGCCGCACAAGCACGACGAGCACCGCCCCGGCGAGGAGTCCGTCCTGGAGGAGATCTACTACTTCGAGTTCGCCGCCCACGAGGGCACGCCCGGCCTCGGCTACCAGCGGGTCTCCTCCTCCGGGCGGGGCCGGGGCACCGACGTGCTGGCCGAGGTGCGCGACGGCGACGTGGTGCTGATCCCGGACGGCTGGCACGGGCCGTCGATGGCGGTGCCCGGCCACCACATGTACTACCTCAACGTCATGGCGGGTCCGGAGGCCGAACGCGCCTGGCTGATCCGCGACCACCCCGACCACGCGTGGATCCGCGACACCTGGCCCGGCCGGCCCGTCGACCCGCGCCTGCCGCTCTACGGCGCGCCCGCCGCGTCCTCGCCGTCCTCCGCGCCCGCCGCCTCCCCTTCCGCTCCGTCGTCCTCCGCTCCGTCGTCCCAGTGAGGTCCCCGATGAACCAGCCGCCCCGGCCGAGCCGCGCGACGCACCGCCTGACCGTCGCCCAGGCACTGGTCCGCTTCCTCGCCGCCCAGTACACCGAACGGGACGGTGTACGGCACCGGTTGATCGCCGGCACCTGGGGCATCTTCGGCCACGGCAACGTGGCGGGCGTCGGCCAGGCGCTGCTGGAGGCCGGCGAGGACGTGATGCCGTACCACCAGGGCCGCAACGAGCAGGCGATGGTGCACGCGGCGGTCGGGTACGCCCGTCAGCGGGGCCGCCTGTCCACGCAGGCCGTCACCACGTCCATCGGACCCGGCGCCACCAACCTCGTCACCGGAGCCGCGCTCGCGACGATCAACCGGCTGCCGGTGCTGCTGCTGCCCGGCGACTACTTCGCCACCCGCGCCGCCGACCCGCTGCTCCAGCAGCTGGAGCACCCGGCGGCGGCGGACGTGTCGGTCAACGACGCCCTGCGCCCCGTCTCCCGCTGGTTCGACCGCGTCACCCGCCCCGAGGCGCTGATCCCCTCCGCGCTGGCCGCGGTACGGGTCCTCACCGACCCCGCCGAGACCGGCGCGGTCACCCTCGCGCTGCCGCAGGACGTGCAGGCCGAGGCGTACGACTGGCCGGCGGAGTTCCTCGCCGAGCGCGTGTGGCGGATCCGGCGCCCCGCCCCCGATCCGGTGGAGCTCGCCGAGGCGGCCCGCGCGATCCGGGCCGCGTCCCGGCCGCTGATCGTCGCGGGCGGCGGTGTCCACCACAGCGAGGCCGAGGACGCGCTGAAGGCCCTGGTGGACGCCACCGGCATGCCGGTCGCCTCCACCCAGGCGGGCAAGGGATCACTGCGCCACGACCACCCCGCCGACCTCGGCGGCATCGGCCACACCGGGACGGCGGCCGCCGACGCGGTCGCCCGCGGCGCGGACCTGGTCATCGGGGTCGGCACCCGCTACACGGACTTCACCACGGCCTCCGGCACGCTCTTCGCCCGGCCGGACGTCCGCTTCGTCAACCTCAACATCGCCCCGTCCGACGCGCACAAGATGGCCGCCGCGACTCTCGTCTGCGACGCGCGGGCCGGCCTGGAGGCGCTGGCCGGGCAGCTCGCCGGGTACCGCGTCGACGCCGGCTACGAGGCGGAGTACCGGGCGGGCGGGGAGCGCTGGGAGCGAGTGGTCGAGGCCGCCTTCCGCGCCGCGGACGACAGCGCCGTACCGACCCAGACGCAGGTCCTCGGCGCGCTGGACGCGGTCGTCGGCGACGAGGACGTGGTGATCAACGCGGCCGGCTCGCTCCCCGGCGACCTGCACAAGCTGTGGCGGGCCCGCTCGCCGCGCCAGTACCACGTGGAGTACGGCTACTCCTGCATGGGCTACGAGATCCCGGCCGGCATCGGTGTCCAGCAGGCGGCGCCGGAGGCGGTGGTGTGGTCACTGGTCGGCGACGGCACCTATCTGATGATGCCGACCGAGATCGTCACGGCCGTCCAGGAGCGGCTGCCCGTCAACCTGGTCCTGGTGCAGAACCACGGGTACGCCTCCATCGGCGGCCTGTCCGAGTCGGTGGGCGGCGAGCGCTTCGGCACCGCCTACCGCCACCGGGCCGCCGACGGCACCTTCACCGGCGCCCCGCTCCCGGTCGACCTGGCCGCGAACGCCGCCAGCCTCGGCATGGACGTCCTGCGCGCCAAGACGGTGGGGGAACTGCGCGAGGCCCTCGCCGCGGCCCGCTCCTCCGACCGTCCGACCTGCGTCTACGTGGAGACCGACCCGGCATCGACCGCTCCTCCGGCCGAGGCCTGGTGGGACGTGCCGGTGGCCGAGGTCGCCGCCCGCGAGGCCGCCGTCGCCGCCCGCGCGCGATACGACCGCGAGGTCGCCGCGCGCCGCCGTCCCCTGTGAACCGCCACCGTACATTTCCGGCCACGGACCGTGATCCGCGGCGAAGAGCTTGTGGGGCCGCGGAGAACACGGCGTGAACGTCCGCGGAAGCATCAACCGGATGGTAATCGTCCAGTTCTTGAGGCGGATATCAAGGAGCGCGTGAGTATCTCCCGCAGGAAACTGATCGTCGGGGCCGCGAGCGCGGCCGCGGCCATGACCGCCCCTTTCGTCACGGAGGGTCTGGCCGAAGCAGGTCAGACCCCGCTCTCCACCTCGGGGACGTCCTCGCTTCCGGCGCCCGAGGACTCCGGGATCGACCACATCGTGGTGGTGATGATGGAGAACCGTTCCTTCGACCACTACCTGGGCTGGCTCCCGGGCGCAGACGGCAAGCAGTCGGGCCTGAAGTACACCGACCGCGACGGCGTCGCCCATGCCACCCACCACCTGGACACCGCCCAGGGCTGCCAGTACAACGACCCGGACCACAGCTACGAGGGCGGCCGGATCGAGTACAACGACGGCCGCTGCGACGGCTGGCTGCGGGCCGGCACCAACGACGAGTTCTCCATCGGCTACTACCTGCCCGAGGACCTCGACTTCTACGGCAAGGCCGCCCCCGCCTGGACGGTCTGCGACCGCTACTTCTCGGCGATCATGGCCGAGACGTACCCCAACCGCTTCTACCAGCACGCCGCGCAGACCGACCGCATCCACAACTCCACGGACACCTCCACGCTGCCCACCATCTGGGACCGCCTCGCCGACGCGGGCCTGAAGGGCAAGTACTACTACCACGACGTGCCGTTCACCGCGCTGTGGGGCACCGAGCTCCTCGGGATCTCGCACCCGTACGCGGACTTCCTCGCCGACTGCGCCGCCGGCACCCTGCCCCAGGTCTCCTTCGTCGACCCCAAGTTCCTCGACGAGGGCAGCGGCACCTCCGCCGACGACCACCCGCACGGCGACATCCGCGCGGGGCAGTACTTCCTCAACGAGGTGTACCACGCCGTCACCAAGAGCCCCGCCTGGTCGCGGACCCTGCTGGTGATCAACTACGACGAGTGGGGCGGCTTCTTCGACCACGTGGCGCCCTCCACCGCCCCCGACGCCCACCCCGACTGGGGCCTGCGCGGCTTCCGCACGCCCTGTCTGGTGGTCTCCCCGCGCGCCAGGCGCGGGTACGTCGCGCACGGCGTCTACGACCACACCTCGGTCCTCAAGGCCATGGAGTGGCGCTGGAACCTGCCCTCCCTCACGCCCCGCGACGCCGCGGCCAACAACATCGCCGAGGTGCTCGACTTCACCAGCCCGCCCAGCCTCGACGCCCCGCAGTGGTCGGTGCCCCCCGTCGTCGGACAGCCCTGCTCGCCGGCCGTGGCACCCGACTACGAGGAGTGGCGCAAGCTGCGCGACAAGGCCCAGTCCCTCGGATGGAAGCTCCCCTCATGAAGCACCGGCTCAGTCGCGGCACCCGCCGCCTCATGACCCTGGTCGCCGCGTTCACCGCCCTCCTCGCGGCCGGCGGCGGCACGCTCGCGGCGATGCAGGCCGAGGCCGCGCCCGCCGCGAACCCCGGTCACGTCTTCGTGATCAACCTGGAGAACAAGGGGTACGACGAGACCTGGGGCCCCGACTCCAAGGCGCCGTACCTCAGCAAGACCCTGCGTTCCCAGGGCGTGCTGCTGTCGCAGTACTACGGCATCGGCCACAACAGCCTGACCAACTACGTCGCGCAGATATCCGGGCAGGGCCCCAACCCGGACACCCAGGCCGACTGCCAGACCTTCGCGCCGTTCGTCCAGACCGGCACCGCCGACCCGGGCCAGGCCGTCGGCCGGGGCTGCGTGTACCCCTCCGGCGTGAAGACGCTGGCCGACCAGATGGACTCCTCGGGGCACAGCTGGAAGGGCTACATGGAGGACATGGGCACCCCGTGCCGCCACCCCGCGGTCGGCGCGGTGGACGACACGCAGAAGGCGAAGGTGGGCGACCAGTACGCCACCCGCCACAACCCGTTCATGTACTTCCACTCGGTCATCGACCAGCAGGACAGCTGCGCCCGGCACGTCGTCGACCAGTCCCAGCTCGGCACGGACCTGCAGAGCGCCGACACGACGCCCGACCTGAGCTACATCACGCCCGACCTGTGCGACGACGGCCACGACTCCCCCTGCGTGGACGGCCGTCCGGGCGGGCTGGCCTCCGCCGACGAGTGGCTGAAGAAGTGGGTCCCGGCCATCACCTCGTCCCCGGCCTTCAAGAAGGACGGCATGCTGGTGATCACCTTCGACGAGTCCGACGGCCCCGACAAGGACTCCGGCGCCTGCTGCGGCGAGGGCCCCTCGCCCAACTCCCCGCTGCCCGGCATCACCGGCCTCGGCGGCGGCCGTACGGGCGCGCTGGTGCTCTCCCCCTTCACCAAGGGCGGCACCTGGAGCAGCACGCCGTACAACCACTACTCGCTGCTCGCCAGCATCGAGGACCGGTTCAAGCTGCCCTACCTGGGATACGCCGGGCAGAAGGGCCTCAGCCGGTTCGGCACGGACGTGTTCAACGCCGCGAACTGACGGCACACCGGGTCCGCCTCCAAGCCGGCCCCGGGAACAGGCGCAACGCGCGGTGCGCCGCGGCCGGTGACGGCCCGTCGGCGCACCGCGCGCTGCCGCACCCTCACGCTGCGGCACGGACGCGCCGTCGGGGACGAGCGCGGTTCACTCGCGGGACGCGGGGTCGGCGTAGCGCAGCAGCACGCCCACGCCCTCGCTCAGCCACAGCTCCCGCTCGGGCACCAGGACCAGTTCGGCCCTCGTGCCGACCAGGGCGCGGACCAGAGCCGCGTCGGCCCGTTCCTCCCGGGCCTCCCTCACCCCGTAGGAGCGCAGTTCCTGTTCGGTGAGGGCTACTTGGCCGGGTTCCGGACCGACCCACAGACGGAACGGCGACTCCGGGTGGTCGTTGAGGAAAAGGGCCTTGACCCGGCCGCGTTGCAGCGCCGACACGGCCGCCGCGAGACCTTCCGCGGACGCTCCGCCGCGGGCCCGCTCCGCGAGGAAGGAATCCAGGAGCGCCCGGTCGTGCGCGGCCATGCGGCCTTCGAAGAGTTCCTCGAGTCGCCGCTCCAGCAGTGCCCGCCCCGGCTGGGACTCACCGGCGGCCTCGAGGACGACGACCTGCCCGCGCAGGGGGGCAGGAAGCCGGTTGACGAGGATGCCGCGGGCCCAGATGTCTCCCGCGACCACCACCGTCTCGGCGTCGATGCGCCGAGCGTGGCCTTCCAGCTCGCGGCCCATCTCTCCCGCGGCACGCGTCCAGTCGGCCACCGGGATCTCCTCGTCCAGGCGACGGCCCGGCGTGACCCTGGTCAGCGGCCACGTGCCCGCTTCGGCCTCGACGCGCAGGGTGCCGGTCGCGTCCGTGGAGTGACGGCCGCCGTAGTGCACGTGGACCGCGAGGTACGGGATTCCGGGCGCGTGCTGGACGATCAGCGGCATGGTGTCCGGCAGGGTCCCGAAGTGCGCCGTGTTCCGGTCGGGCGGGACGGGCAGCTCGTCCAGCAGGGCCAGGCGTCCGCGCGCGGTGAACACGGCCTGACCGTGGGTCCCGGGGACATCCGCGTCGCTGCCCACCGTGCCCGCCATCGCGGTGAGGGAGTCCCGGTCCGCTCCCTCGGACAGCAGATCGTCCCGAAGACGCCGCCAGCGCAGTCGCACGGCGGCTTCGGGGTCCTCGACGGCGGCGTCGCGGGAGGTGTCCAGGTACACCGACGCGAAGGGACCGGGCTGCTTGTACAGGGGTTCGAGGAAGGACAGTCTCATGGTCACTCCCGAGTGCGCTTCCGGCGCCACGAGCCACCACGCCCGGGACGCCGCCGTATCGAGACACGTCCGGTCGCGTGCCGCGGCTCGTCCACCTCCAGGATGCGCCCGCCCGGCCGCGCGGGCGCGGACGGCGCCCGGTTCCGCGCCGAGCGATAGCCGGTGCCGGGCTCCGACCGGACGGGCCCCATTAGGGCCGTTCGACCCCTGACCCACGGGAAGTGCCGGGGCGAGGCTGGTGGACGGGGATCCGTGCCGACAGAGGGGCGTGGAACCGGTGATCACACGAGTGCGGATGCCGCACCGGCACCTGACGCCGCCCGCCAAGTCCGGGCCGCCGCGGGAACCGCCGCCCCCTGCGTCCCGGCAACAGCAGCCGATCGGGGGACGGTGGATCCTCTGGTGGATCCTGATGACGGTCGGCATCTTCCTGCTGCTGTCGCGCACGCCGACCGGGCCGCACGCGACCGCGCTGTCCTACAGCGACTTCGTCGGCAGGGTCGGCGCCAGCCAGGTACGGGCGGTCGACATCGACGACAAGGGCGCGATCAGCGGCACCCTGAAGAACGGCACACGGTTCACCACCCGGCTCCCCACCGCGCTGGGCACCGGGGCGCAGCTCCAGCAGCAGCTCGCCTCGCACCACGTGGAGATCACCGCCCGCCAGAGCAGCGGCGGCTCTGCGTGGCCGTCCGTACTCGTCGCGTTCCTGCCCTTCCTGCTTCTGGTCGGCTTCTTCGTCTGGATGGGACGCCGGGCCGCCGGGACGATGGCCGGCGGGCTGAGCGCCATCGGGCGCTCCCGCGCGAAGATCATCGAGGCGGAGCGGCCCACCACCGGCTTCGACGACATCGCCGGGTACGACGGGGTCAAGCAGGAGATCAGCGAGGTCGTCGACTTCCTGCGCCATCCCGCCCGCTACACCGCCGCGGGCGCCAAGGGGCCCCGTGGCGTGATCATGGTGGGGCCGCCGGGTACCGGCAAGACGCTCTTCGCGCGGGCGGTGGCCGGCGAGGCGGACGTGCCGTTCCTGTCGGTGACCGGGTCCGCCTTCGTGGAGATGTTCGTCGGGGTCGGCGCCTCCCGGGTGCGCGACCTGTTCGACGAAGCCCGCAAGCGCGCCCCGTCGATCGTCTTCATCGACGAGATCGACGCCCTGGGCTCACGGCGTGCCGGCGGGGCCCGGCTGGGCGGCAACGACGAGCGCGAGCAGACCCTCAACCAGTTGCTCTCCGAGATGGACGGCTTCGACCAGTCCAGCGGCATCGTCGTCCTCGCCGCCACCAACCGGCCCGACGCGCTCGACCCGGCCCTCCTCCGCCCCGGGCGGTTCGACCGCCAGGTCACCGTGCCGCTGCCGAACCAGGCCGAGCGGTCGGCGATCCTCGCCGTGCACACCCGTGACAAGTTCCTGGATCCGGAGGTCGACCTGGACGCCGTGGCCCGTGCCACGCCCGGATTCTCCGGAGCGGATCTCGCCAACCTGGTCAACGAGGGCGCCATCAACGCCGTACGCGACGACCGCACCCGGATCGAGCCGCACGACCTGGACGCCGCCCGCGATCGTGTGCTGCTGGGCCGCCGGGAGTCCTCCAACGCGCTGCTGCCCGAGGAGCGCCGCTCGGTCGCCGTCCACGAAGCCGGCCACGCCCTGGTCGCGGCGCTGTGCGAGCACGCCGACCCGGTGGCGAAGGTCACCATCCTGCCGGCCGGCCTCACCCTCGGCGTCACCGAGCAACTCCCGGAAGCGGAACGCCACTTGTACAGTGAGAGTTATCTGGTCGATCTTCTGGCGGTGCGTTTGGGCGGCCGCGCGGCCGAACTCGTCGTCTTCGGCGAGGGTTCGACGGGAGCCGCCAACGACCTGGCCGGCGCCACCCAGATCGCCACCCGTATGGTCCGCGAGTTCGGGCTGTCCTCCGAACTGGGACCCATCGGCTACGCCTCCGCCGCTCCGCGGTTCCTCGGTGAGGCCGCCGAGGAGGCCGGCCGGCCGCCGTACTCGGAGCAGACCCAGCGCATCGTCGACGAGGAGGTCGCCCGCCTGCTGCGCCAGGCCGAACAGCGCGCGATCACGCTGCTCCGCGGCCACCGGACCGCGCTGGAACACCTGGCGGGACACCTGGTCGCCCGGGAGACCGTCGACGGTTCCGTCGTGCTCGAGGTCCTGCGCCAGGAGCGCGGCCACGCGGACGGCAGAGATGACGCCCGTGCCGTCACGACGGCGTCACCTTCAGGACAAACCCAGGAACGAACGGGAGGCCGCACCGGAGGACTCTCCGACACGACCTCTGACCTGTGACTTCACAAGTCGGGACGACAGGATTTGAACCTGCGACCCCTTGACCCCCAGTCAAGTGCGCTACCAAGCTGCGCCACGTCCCGTCGCGCTCACACGGAGTGACCCACGTGATCGCGCGAATGTCACCTTACCGCACGCCGGGGGCTGCGCCGAAGGGGGCGCGGAGGCGGGCGGGGCGACGGCACGGGGCGACGGGGCGACGGGGCGACGGGGCGACGGGGCACAATCGGCGTATGGGCAGCACATCCTCATCCTCCGGACGGCCGGCCGGCGCGCGCGACCGGGACGCCGAGGGCCGGGCGCGCAACGCGCGGCCCCGGGACGGGCTCGGGCGGCCGCTGCCGTACGGCGCCGACGGCGTGCCGCGGCAGCCCGAGGGCGTGCCGCGCACCCCGCGGCAGACCGTCGCCGAGGCCCAGGCGCTGCTGGACGAGGGGAAGCCCTTCCACGCGCACGAGGTCTTCGAGGACGCCTGGAAGGCGGGGCCGCGGGCGGAGCGCGGTCTGTGGCGCGGGCTGGCACAGCTCGCGGTGGGACTCACGCACGCGGCCCGCGGCAACGCCACCGGCGGGGCCCGGCTGCTGCGGCGCGGGGCGGACGCGGTGCGGGAGTGGGCGGCGGACACCGGGCGGCCGGACCCCTACGGCATGGACCTGACCGGGCTGGCGGCCTGGGCGCGGGAGCTCGCGGCGGACGTGGAGCGGGCGGAGGACGGGGAGCGAGGGGCGGACACGGAGCGGGCGCGGGTGGCCGGGCCCGTCGTGGACGCGGCGCGGCGGGCGCCCAGGCTCCTTGGGGCGGGGTAGGACGGCCGCTCCGGAGCCGGGTGGAACCGGTGTCCGCGCCGCGAGTGCCGTACGGCAGACTCGGGGCGTGCGAAAGATTCATGTCATCGGTATCGGCGCGGGTGACCCCGAGCAGCTCACCCTGCAGGCGGTCAGGGCGCTGCGCGGCACGGACGTGTTCTTCGTCCTCGACAAGGGCGAGACGAAGTCGGACCTCGTGCGGCTGCGCCGGGACATCCTCGACGCGCACCTGCCGGAGGGGACGTACCGCCTGGTCGAGGCGCGCGACCCGGAGCGGGACCGGACCGCCGGCGGCGCCGCCTACTCCCCCGCCGTCGGGGACTGGCGCAGTGCCCGGGCCGACATCTACGAGCGGCTGATCACCGAGGAGCTCGGCGAGCAGGAGAGCGGCGCGTTCCTGGTGTGGGGCGATCCGTCGCTCTACGACAGCACGCTCGGCATCCTGGAGGAGGTGCTGGAGCGGGGCGGCGTGGACTTCGCCTACGACGTCGTGCCCGGCATCAGCAGCGTCTCCTCGCTGGTGGCCCGGCACCGCACCGGGCTCAACCGGGTCGCCCGCCCGGTGCAGATCACCACCGGGCGGCGGCTCGCCGAGGGCTTCCCGGAGGGGGTGGACGACGTGGTGGTGATGCTGGACGCGCACCAGGCCTTCCGGCAGTACGCCGACCAGGACATCGACATCTACTGGGGCGCCTACCTGGGCACCCCGGACGAGATCCTCGACTCCGGCCCGATCGCCGAGGCCGCGCCGCGCATCGAGCGGCTGCGGGCCGAGGCGCGCGAGCGCAAGGGCTGGATCATGGACACCTACCTGCTGCGCCGCAATCCGCGGCGGGGATAGCCCCTCACGGCGTGCGCGGGCCCAGCCGGGCCAGCGCGGCCGCCACGTCCGGCACTGCGGCCACCCCCTCCGGCAGCGGCGGCCGCCCCACGACGACGACCGGCAGCCCCAGCTCCCGAGCCGCCGTCAGTTTCGCCGCCGTCGCCGCTCCCCCGCTGTCCTTGGTCACCAGCACGTCGATGCGGTGGGTGCGCAGCAGTTCCGTCTCGCCGGAGACGGTGAACGGCCCCCGGGCCGTCAGCACCCGCACGTCCGGCGGCAGGGGCGGCCCGGGCGGCTCCACGGACCGCACGACGAAGTGCAGGCCGGTGAGCCCGGCGAAGGCGGCGAGACCCATCCGGCCGGTGGTCAGGAACACCCGGCGTCCGAGGCGCGGCAGCAGCCCCGCCGCGGCGTCGAGCGAGGCGACCGGATGCCAGCGGTCGCCCGGGGCCGGCCGCCAGCCGGGGCGGCGCAGGACCACCAGGGGCACGCCGGTCGCGGCCGCGGCCCGCGCCGCGTTCCGCGTGATCGACTCGGCGAAGGGGTGCGTGGCGTCGACGACGGCGTCCACCCGGTGCGCGCGCAGCCACGCGGCCAGGCCCTCGGCCCCGCCGAAACCGCCGACGCGCACCTCCCCCGCCAGTGCTCCCGGCCGTGACACGCGGCCCGCCAGGGACGTGGTCACCCGCGTGCCGGAGCGTGCCGCGAGCGCGGCGGCCAGTTCGCGGGCCTCGGTGGTGCCGCCGAGGACCAGCACGTGCGGGGACATGGCGTCGAGCGTACGAGGCGGTCCGCGCCGCCCCCACAGCCGGGTGCCCGCACGCGGGGCCGCCGTCAGGCGGGTGCCGTGCGGTCCCGGTCCAGCCGTCCGACGCGGGCCACGTTCCGGCGGTCCTCGGCATCCTCGCTCGGCGCGGCGGCGAACCAGGCGTCGAGGATCTCGCCGAGCAGCGGCTCGGAGGTCAGGCGCAGGCTGAGCGCAAGGACGTTCGCGTCGTTCCAGCGGCGCGCGCCGTCCGCGGTGTAGGCGTCGGCGCACAGGGCGGCCCGTACCCCCGGCACCTTGTTCGCGGCGATGGACGCGCCCGTGCCGGTCCAGCAGCACACGACGGCCTGGTCGCTCGTTCCGTCGGCGACGTCACGGGCGGCGGCCGCGGAGCACGCCGCCCACTGCGGATCGTCCCCGGGGCTCAGTGCGCCGTGCGTCACCACCTCGTGCCCGCGCTCGCGCAGCCGGTCGACCAGGGCGCGGGCCACGGGTTCGTCCATGTCCGAGGAGACGGAGATCCGCATGGTGGGGAGCGTACCCAGCGGGGGCCCGCGGTCCAAGGCGGTCCGGGCGCAGGGCGGGTCCGCTCGCCGGCATCCCGCCCAGGGCCGTTCGTGCGGGTCGGTGCGGCTCCGGGCGACGCCGCCCTGCGAGCCGCGCCGCGCCCCGGTAGGAACCGAAGAACGGGCCTAGAACCAGGCCATGCCCACCAGCAGGGCCGAGACGAACAGGACGGCTCCGCCCACGAGGGCGGCCGCGCGGGGGTGGCGGCGCAGCGACGTCCGCACGCCGGGGCGCCGCGCGGGCACCCGGTGCACGGTGGTGTTCCAGCCGCCGTCACCGGCCGGATCGGTACGGCCCGCGGCCCGGGCGGCCGGGTCCGGCGCGCCGGCGGTCCGGGCGCCGGGAGCCGGTGCGGAGACGGCGGCGCGGGCACCGTGCGCCCGTGCGGACGTGGCGGCGCGGGCGCCCCGCGTCCGTGCGGCCGTGGCGCGGGCGGCCGGGGCCGGGGCGGCCGCGGCGAGGGCGGAGTGGGCCGGGGCGTCCCGGTGCTGTGCGGGGGCCGCGCCCGGCAGTTCCGGCGGCAGCGGCTCCGGCGCGCCGCGCCAGGCACCGCTGCCGAACCAGTCCGCCGCCTGCCGTGCGGTGGGGCGTTCCTCCGGCCGCTTGGCGAGCATGCTCAGCAGGTACGCCTCGAAGGCGGGCGGCAGGACCGCGCCGCGCTGGTGCGGCGGCACGGGCGCGGAGTCGACGTGCTGGTAGAGCAGGGCGGTCGGGGCGGACGCCTCGAACGGCGGTCGTCCCACGGCCAGTTGGTAGAGCACGCAGCCCAGGGAGTACAGGTCGGAGGCGGAGGTCGCCGGGGTGCCGATGGCCCGCTCGGGTGCCAGGTACAGGCCGGTGCCGACGATCTGCCCGGTCGAGGTGAGCGCGGCCGAGTGGTCGTCCACGAAGCGCGCGATGCCGAAGTCCCCGATCCGGACGGTGCCGTCGCGGTCGCTCATCAGGTTGCCGGGCTTGATGTCGCGGTGCACGATGCCCTGCGCGTGGGCCGCGGCGAGTCCCTCCGCCGTGTGCTGGGCCACCTGGGCCAGCCGGTCCGGGGTGAGCGGCCCGCCGGTGGTGAGTTCCCCGGCCAGGCTGTCGCCCTCGACCAGCTCCATGACCAGGAAGAAGCGGTCCTCCCAGGCGCCGAAGTCGAACACCCCCACGACGTTCGGGTGGTTCAGCCGTGCCGAGGTCTGCGCCTCCAGCCTGAACCGGGCCGCCGCCGAGGCGTCCGCCCCGTCGTTCAGCAGCAGTTTGACCGCGACCGGCCGGCCGAGCACCTCGTCGAGGGCCCGCCAGACCTCGCCCATGCCGCCCCGCCCGATGACCGCGTGCAACCGGTAACGACCCGCCACCAGCACCCGTAGACCGTCCTCAATCCCCGAAGTCCCACCCACGACAACCCTGACGTCCCACCCACGACGTCCGCCGCCCGCGGACCGCCGGCCATGGCCGGGCGGCGCGCACGGTTCGCGGCAACGAGCTCATCTTAACGATCACTTGACGCCGCGCGGACCACGCCGGATCGCGGGGCGGCTACGCCGGGCGGGCGGTCACCCGCTTGACGCCGACCAGGACGCGGTAGCGCTCCCGCGCGGCGAAGTCCGCCGGGGTCCACACCGCCGGGCGGCCCGCCTCCGCGCACAGGTGCAGGACGCGGTCCTCGTCCGCCCAGACCCCGACATGGGCGCCGTAGGCGTCGTCCACGGCGTTGAACAGCAGCAGGTCCAGCGGCCGCGGCCGGGGCACGCGGACCGTGTCCCGGGTGTCGGCCCACAGCTCGCTCGACCGGAGCGGGGGCGCGGCCAGGCCGAAGTGCCGCAGCACGGCGTAGGCGTAGAGCTGGCAGTTCGCCCCGGACGCCGGATCGGGCCGAGCCGCGACGGCGGGCGAGCCGGGGAAGCGGGACCCCGCGTAGGGGACGGTCCACAGGGCCGCCGGAAGGCGTTCGAGAAGTCGCTCGGACATGACCTACCCAGAGGAGTGAAAAGATGATGAGTCGCTTCTTGTACCGATAAGCGCAGCCGATTATGTGTGTAATGGTCGTCCTACCTGCTGATCCGCTCGGACAAGGAGGACGACGGTGGTCATTCTGTCGTGGCTGCTCATTCCGCTGGTCGCCGCCGCCGGGGCGAGCGCGTGGGGCTGGGTCGCGGGACGGCCGCGTCGTATCGCGCTGTGGGCCGACCTGGACCGCTTCGAACGGATGCGGGAGGCGTTCTCCCGGCCCGTGCGCCTTCCCTGAGGCCGCTGACCGCCGGGGCCCCTCATGGCATACGCGCGCTCACTCCTGATCGACATCGACGGGGTGCTCACCGTCTCCTGGCGTCCGCTGCCCGGCGCGGTGGAGGCGCTGCGGGCGGTCCGCGACGCCGGGCTCGGCGTCGTCCTGCTCACCAACACGACGTCCCGCACCCGTGCCTCGATCGCCGGGACCCTCGCCGCGGCGGGCTTCCCCGTGACCGCCGGCGACATCCTCACCGCCCCCGCGGCCACCGCCGCCCATCTCGCCGCGCGCCTGCCCGGGGCGCGCTGCTCGCTGCTCAACAGCGGCGACATCGCGGAGGACCTGGCCGGTGTCACCGTCCTCGACCCCGCCGACTCCGCCACCGTGCCGGACGCCGTCGTCGTCGGCGGTGCCGGTCCCGAGTTCGACTACGCGGCGCTGAACCGCGCCTTCGGGCACCTGCGGCGGGGGGCGCGGCTGGTCGCCATGCACCGGAACCTGTACTGGCGCACCGACCGGGGACTCCAACTCGACTCCGGGGCCTTCCTGCTGGGGCTGGAGGCGGCCGCCCGCACCGAGGCGGAGGTCACCGGCAAGCCCGCGCGCGCCTTCTTCGAGGCGGCGCTGGCGCACCTGGGGGCGCGGGCGGAGGAGACGGTGATGGTCGGGGACGACGTCGAGTCGGACGTCCTCGCGGCGCAGTGGGCCGGGGTGACGGGGGTGCTGGTCAGGACGGGCAAGTACCTGCCGGAGACCCTGCGGGACGCGAGCGGGCGCCCCGACCACGTCGTCGACTCCTTCGCGGACGTGCCCGCGCTGCTGGGGCTGGGGCGGTAGCCGCGCGGGGAGCGCCCGGCAGCACGGTCCGGTCCCGGGGCCTGGGGGCCGTACGGCCCGGGGGCGGGGTCTGCGGGCTAGCGCAGCAGGAGCTGGACGCCGCCCACGACCGTCGCCGCGATCACGAGCCGCTCGAACAGGCGCTGGTTGATCCGGTGCACCGCCCAGGTGCCGAGCAGCGCGCCGGGCACGACGAACACCGCGAGCGCCGCGTCGAGGAGCAGCGAGCGGCCGTCGATCAGGCCGAGGCCCGCGCTGAACGGCACCTTGGAGACGTTGACGACGAGGAAGAAGTACGCCGACGTGCCGAGGAAGCCGTATTTGCGGAAGCCCGCGGAGAGCAGATACATCGACATCACCGGGCCGCCCGCGTTGGCGACCATCGTGGTGAAGCCGCCGAGGACGCCGTAGGAGCGGGCCTTGAGGCGGCCGGACCGGCCGGCGACCGCGTCCGGCTCCCGCTCGCGCCCGGCCGCGCGGCGCCGCCACACCGTCACCGCGGCCATCAGCAGCAGGATGGCGCCGATGGACGTCCGTACGACGCCGTCGTCGGCCCACACCAGGAACAGCGTGCCGGCGACCACTCCCACGGCGACCGCCGGGAACAGCCGCCACAGCGTGGGCCAGTGGGCGTGCCGCCGGTAGGTGAGGACCGCCAGCACGTCCCCGGCGATCAGGACCGGCAGCAGGACGCCCGTGGAGGCGCGGGCGGGCAGCACGGCCGCGAAGACGGCGAGGCTCACCGTGTTCGCCCCGCTGACCGCGGTCTTGGAGAAGCCGACGAGCAGGGCCGCGCAGGCGAGCGCCGCGAATCCCCACCCGGATATGTGCCAGAGCGTCATCGTGTTCATGCGGAGACCGATGCTATGCGCACCTATCCGGGGCCGGGCGAGCCGTCTCGCCGTACGGTCCCGCGCCGGGCCGCCGCCGGGCGCGGGCCCGGCGCGGGCACGCCCGGCCGCGCTCGCCTCCTCGGCGTGCCGGCCGCACGGCGGGCCCCGCCGAGGCGCCTAGGACCGCTCGACCAGCAGCGCGCTGCCCTGGCCCACGCCCACGCACATCGTGGCCAGGCCGCGGGTCGCGCCCGTGCGGCGCATCCGGTGCAGCAGGGTGGTGAGGATGCGGGCGCCCGAGCAGCCGAGCGGATGGCCGAGGGCGATGGCGCCGCCGCTGGGGTTCACCAGGTCCGGATCGATGCCGAGCTGGTCCACGCAGGCGAGCGCCTGGGCCGCGAACGCCTCGTTGAACTCGGCCTCCTGGAGGTCGTCGACGCGCCAGCCGGCGCGGGTGAGCGCCTTGCGGGCGGCGGGGACCGGCCCGATGCCCATCACGTCGGGGTGGACGCCCGCCGAGGCGCCGGCGACATACCGGCCCAGGGACTCCAGCCCCAGGTCGTTCAGGGCCTCCTCGCTCACCAGGAGGAGGCCGGCCGCGCCGTCGTTCATCGGCGAGGCGTTGCCCGCCGTGACCGTGCCGTCCGCGCGGAAGACCGGCTTGAGCCGGGCGAGCCGGTCGTAGGAGGTGTCCTCGCGGATGCACTCGTCGGCGCCGACGAGCGTGCCGTCGGGGCGCTCGACGGGCAGGAGTTCGTCGTCGAAGTGGCCCATCTTGCGTGCCTCGGCGGCCCGCTGGTGGCTGCGCAGCGCGAACTCGTCCTGGCGCTCGCGGGGGATGCCGTAGCGCTCGGCGACCTCCTCCGCCGTCTCGCCCATGGACAGCAGTCCGTGCAGGTCCTTCATCGCCGGGTTCACCAGGCGCCAGCCGAGGCGGGTGTCGACGGTCTCGATGCGGTGCGGCAGGGCCTCGTCGGGGCGGGGCAGCACGAAGGGCGCGCGGCTCATCGACTCCGAGCCGCCCGCGACCACGACGTCGGCCTCGCCCGCGGCGATGGTCCGGGCCGCCGTGGTGACGGCCTCCAGACCCGAGGCGCACAGCCGGTTGACCGTGGCGCCGGGCACGGACTCGGGGAGCCCGGCGAGCAGCGCGGCCATGCGGGCGACATTGCGGTTGTCCTCGCCCGCCTGGTTGGCGGCGCCCCAGTACACGTCGTCGACGCGGGACGGGTCGAGCGCGGGTACGCCGTCGACCAGGGCGCGGATCACGGACGCGGCGAGGTCGTCGGGGCGCACGGAGGACAGGGCTCCGCGCAGCTTGCCGATCGGGGTGCGGCGGGCGGCCGCGAAGTGGACGGGGCGCACGGCTGGACTCCTTGGACGGCCCAATTAATTAGCACTGCTAGTTTTGGACTATAGACCGCGCGCCGGACCCCTGGGAAGATCCCCCGGAGCCGCGTTCACCTGTCCGACCCGCGCGTCCGACCCGCACCACCGACCCACGCGTCCGACCCACGTATCTGGAGGCGACATGGCCGACACCCGCGAGCACGTCCTCAGCGGAACGCGGGGCAGGCTCACCGTACGCGAGTGGCCGCACCGGGGGCCCCGGTACGTCGCCCTGCTGGTGCACGGGTACGGCGAGCACGCGGGGCGCTACGCCGAAGTGGCCGGGGTGCTGGTGGAGCACGGCGCCGCGGTGTTCGCCCCCGACCACCAGGGGCACGGGACGTCGGCGGGCGAGCGGGTGCTGATCGAGGACTTCGAGGACGTGGTGACCGACGTGGAGGCGGTCGCGCGGTGGGCCCGCGCCGCGCATCCGGGGCTGCCGCTCGTGATGATCGGCCACTCCATGGGCGGGCTGATCGCGGCCCGCTTCGCCCAGCGGCACGGCAACGGGCTCGCCGCGCTCGTGCTGTCCGGCCCGGTCATCGGCGCCTGGGAGTTGCCGGAGCGGCTGCTCGCCCTGGACGAGATCCCCGACACGCCGGTGAGCCCGGCCGCGCTCTCCCGCGACCCGGCGGTCGGCGCGGCCTACGCGGCCGATCCGCTGGTCTGGCACGGCCCGATGAAGCGGCCGACGGTGGAGGCCTTCGCCCGGACCCTGGAGACCGTCGCCGAGGGCGGGGACGTCGGCGCGCTGCCCGTGCTGTGGCTGCACGGGACGGAGGACCGGCTGGTCCCGCTCGCCGGCAGCCGCGTCGGCGTGGAGCGGCTCAGCGGCGGCCACCTGACCGAGAGGACCTATCCGGGCGCCCGGCACGAGGTGTTCCAGGAGACGAACCGGGCCGAGGTCCTCGCGGACCTGACGGCCTTCCTGGACGGGGCGCTCGGGAGCTGAGCGATAGGGCACGGTGCGGTGTTTGCCCCGTTTCGCCAGGGGCACCCGCCGCCCCATGGAGTGGTCGCGCCGTGCTGCCCGCCGGTGGGACGGGCCCGCGAGGAGGAGCGCGGCGCACCGCTCCGCACCGCCCGACACGACTCCTCAAGGAGCACCACGCCATGACCGTCGTGAAGAGCACGATTCCCGAAGCGGCTCTCCAGGTCACCGGGGACGCGCTGCAGAGCACCCTGGTGGATCTTCTCGGCCTGTCCCTCATCGGGAAGCAGGCGCACTGGAACATCGTGGGACCGCGGTTCCGCTCCATCCATCTGCAGCTCGACGAGGTGGTGGCGGCGGCCCGCGACTTCGCCGACACGGTCGCGGAGCGCGCCTCGGCGCTCGGCCTGCCGCCCGACGGCCGGCCGGAGACGATCGCCTCGGCCTTCACCCTGCCCAGCCCCAAGGACGGCTGGGTGCGCGACGCGGAGGTCGTGGAGGTGATGGTCGAGTCGCTCGAGGCGGCGGTGCGCCGGCTGCGCGAACGCGTCGAGGCGACCGAGAAGGCCGACCCGGTCACCCAGGACCTGCTCATCGGCATCACCGCGGAGCTGGAGAAGCAGCGGTGGATGTTCGCCGCCGAGAACGTGACCCAGGAGGTCTGACCCGCGCCCGCTCTCCCTCGTGGGCGAAACGAGCGGACGGACAGACGGACGGAAGTGCGGACGGACAGACGGACGGACGAGCGAAGGGGGCGACCCGATGACGGAGCACGACGCCCGGGTCCTGCGGGAGCTGGTGCGGGCGCACGGCAGGACGTTCGCCGAGGAGGCCGGCATCCCGCTCAAGGACACCCCGCAACCGCTGTACCGGCTGCTGGTGCTCGCCGTCCTGCTCAGCGCCCGCATCCGCGGCTCGGTCGCCATCGCCACCGCCCGGGCCCTGTACGACGCCGGACTGCGCGACCCGCACTCCATGGCCGGGTCCGGCCGGCAGGACCGGGTGGACGCGCTGGGCCGCGGCGGCTACCGGCGCTACGACGAGCGCACGGCCACCCTGCTGGGCGAGGGCGCCGGGCTGATCGCCGAACGGTGGGGCGGCGATCTGCGCCGCCTGCGCGCGGAGGCGGACGGCGACCTCACGAAGCTGCGCGGCCTGCTGCGGGAGGTGCCGGGCCTGGGCCCGGTCGGCGCGGACATCTTCCTGCGCGAGGTGCAGCGCGTGTGGCCGGAGACGGCGCCGTACCTGGACGCCAAGGCGCTGTCCGGGGCGGAGCGGCTCGGCCTGCCGACCGATCCCGGCCGGCTCGCCGAGACGGCGCGCGGCACGGATCCGGCCGCGCTGGCGGCCGCGCTGGTGCGCGCGGCGCTCGACCGGAAGGTGGCGGAGGAGTGCCTCGGCCACGCCGCCTGACCCTGCCTCCCGGCCGTCCGCCCGGCCGCTTCGGCCGACCGGGCCGCGCCGCCCCTGCGGCGTGACCCTGGCGCGTGCCCCCGCCTGTCAGCGGACCGGGCCGTGCCGTCTCGGTGCGTGACCCTGGCGCGTGCCCGCGCCGTCAGTGGCCCGCCGTGGGCAGGTGCAGGAGGCGGGCGATGGTACGCAGGACGCCGTTGTCGTTGTTCGACGGGGCCAGATGGCGGGCCCGGCGGACGACCCGCGGGTGCGCGTTGGCCATGGCGAAGGACCAGTCGGCGGCGTCCAGCATCTCCAGGTCGTTGAGGTAGTCGCCGAACACCATCGTCTGGGCGGGCGTGATGCCGAGTTCCCGCTGGAGCCCGCGCAGGGCGGTGCCCTTGTTGGCGGTGCGGTTCATGACGTCGACCCAGTGCTCGCCGGAGACCACGACCTGGTGGGTGGCGGCGAACTCCTCCAGGGCCGGTGCGGTGGTCCGTTCGGCCGGGCCGAAGTCGAAGAGGGCCACCTTGATGACGTCGTCCTCGACGGCGGCCGCGTCCTCGACGATCCGGTGGCGGACGTAGTACTTGCGCACCTCCGCCAGGAACGCCTCGTCGGTCCGCTCCACGTAGGCCGACCGCTTGCCGCAGACGACGGCGCCCACGTCGACGCCCCCGGCGGCGAGCTGGCGTACGGCGTGGACGATGCGGCCCGCGACGGCCGGGGCCAGGGGGTCCGAGCTGAGTTCCACGCCGTCGCGGACGACGTAGGTGCCGTTCTCGGCGATGAACACCATGCCCCGGCCCTCGTCCCCGAACTGTTCGGCCAGGGTGGCGTACTGCCGTCCGCTCGCCGGGCTGAAGAGCACGCCGCGGCGGCGCAGTTCGGCCAGGGTGGGCCACAGGCCCGCGGGTATGCGCTTGGCGTCGTCGAGCAGTGTGCCGTCCATGTCGGTGACGATCAGACGGATGTCGGCGGGCCCGGCGGCGGGTCCGGGGGTGGTGAGCAGGGGCGAGGGGGCGCTGGGCATGGTCCGGTTCTCCGGGGCGGGCGCGGGGGACGCGCCGGGGTGGTGCGCCGGCGCCATTGCCGTACGCGGGGAGGGTGTCGCCGCTGCCGTCCCGTGACCCACCGCGCGCCGGCGCGCGGGGCGGGCGGTCCGGGTGGCTCAGCCGGTTCCGGCGCGGGTGCGCAGGTCGGCGCGGGCGCGGCGGAGGGCGACGGCCAGGGCGCCGCGCAGCGGTGCGGTGTCGCCGAGGGCGCCGGGTTCGACCGGCGGGGGCAGCGGGGCGAGCGCGCGCACCGTCTCGCGGACCGGGCGCAGCAGCGCGGGGTGGCTGCCGACGGGTCCGCCGAGGAGGACGAGTTCGGGGTCGACGACCGCGCAGACGGTCGCGATCGCCTCGCCGATGGTGCGTCCCTCCTCCGCCACGACGGCGCCCGCCTCGGCGTCGCCGTCCTCGGCGCGCCGCAGGACCTCGCGGGCCGCGGCCACGGGGTCCGCCCCGTCGGCCTCCGGCAGCTGCCCCGTCCGGAAGCCCGCCTCGGCCACGGCGCGGGCGAGGCCGTGCGGGGTGCCGGGGGGCTGGGAGCTGACGCTGAGGTAGCCGATCTCGCCGGCCACACCGCGCGCCCCCTGGACGAGCCGGTCCCCGACGACCAGACCCATGCCGAGGCCGGCGCCGATGTAGACGTAGGCGAAGCTTTCGGCGTCGCGGCCCGCGCCGTGCCAGCGTTCGGCCACGGCGGCGAGGTTGACGTCGTTCTCCACCAGCAGGGGGGCGTCGGTCAGGCCGGCGAGGGCGTCCTGCGGCTGGAAGACACCGCCCGGGTAGGGGGTGTTCCGGAGCGGGATCACGGCGGACGTCCGCGGGTCGACCGGGTTGGCGACCGAGATCCCGACGGCCAGCGGCCGGCCGTGGTCGACGCCGCCCTGCTCGATCGCGCCGGCCACGAGCGTGCGCAGCTGCCGGGCGGTGTGCTCGGGGTTGCGCGGGCGCAGCGGCTGGTGCGTGCTCTGCAGGAAGGGTCGGCCGAACAGGTCCGCGGCGCACAGCCGGATCTCGCTCGGGTGCAGGTCGACGGCGACGACGAACCCGGCGTCGGCGGCCACCCGGTAGTAGGTGCCCACCCGGCCCTGCCGGCCGCGCTGCTCGCCGGCCGGCCGGAGCAGCCGCAGCTCCTCCAGCCGCCGTACCGACTCCGAGACGGTGGTCTTGGAGATGCCGGTGCGGTGCGCGATCTCCGCGCGGGTGACCGGCGCCTGCTCGAACACGGTGTCCAGCACGATCTGGTCGGTGAGCTCCCGTACCAGAGCCATGCTCGGCAGGGCCGCTCCCGCGAGCTCCCGGCGGATCTCCATCGCACCTCTCGTCCTCGAGCCGCTGATCGCCGCTCGACGACCGCCGCCAGCCTACCGACCCGAGGACGGTAAGGGCTCCTTCCTGACTAGTCTTCCGCGAGACCGAGCCCGCGGCGGCCGGTCGCGTTCAGCCGGTCCGCGGTGAAGCGGCCGGTCCAGGCGCGCTCGTAGTGCTCCTCGGGGAAGTCGCCCGGGCTGGACCCGGTCAGGAACGCCTCGCGGACCTGTCCCGCGTACGCCTCGTTGCGCGGGCACCAGGGCGCGGCGGGGATGTACATGACGTTGCCCCAGCCCTTCTGGTCCGTGACCGGCGCGACGCTGTGGATCACGTCGCAGTGCCACCAGACGGAGTCGCCCGCCCGCACGTCGGGGATGCCGGTGAGGGCCTCCATCAGCAGGGGGTGCCACTTCTCGCTCGCCGGGAAGACCCGGTTGACGGTGACCGAGCACATGTCGTCCTCGGGCACGTCGGGCAGGAGCGGGCGCAGCAGCAGGTACGCCATGGCCTCGGGGACGGGCACGGTGTGCAGCACACCCTGGTCGTGGTCCATGTCGGACAGGGCGGTCCAGCCCTGGAAGGTGCGGAACGCCGAGCACATGGTGCTGCCCGGGTACTGGGGGCCGGCCGTGCGGTGGGCGGCGTCCCAGGGGTCGTACCGCTCGGCACTGCCGTCGAACAGGTGCCGGAAAGCCCGCTGGTAGGCGCGGGTCATCCACAGGTCCAGCGTCCCGGGGTCGCAGTGCGTGCCGAGGCCGCCGGAGTCGGTGCCCGGCGGGCGGCGGCGGATCCGGTCGGGGTAGAGCGCGTCCCGGTCGGGGTCGAACCACCGCACGCCGTCCGAGGTGTGCTTCCAGAAGGAGTTCAGGAAGGACTGCACCCGGGCCATGCGGTCGCTCTGCCGGGCCTCCATCTGGGCCTCGGACCAGTAGACGGGGTAGATCTCCGGCCTGGAGCCGACGCTGCCGAAGAAGTCGTCGCCGGGGCCGGCGTAGGTCTCGAAGAACCTGTTCCGCTCCACGTAGTCGACGATGCCGGCGTCCCAGGCCAGGGCCTGCTCGCGGGGGAAGTGGCCGCGCACCACCAGGCAGCCGCGCCGCCGCACCGCGGCCAGCCGGTCCGCGGGGACGGTGCCGTTCTCGATGTCGGCGTAGTCGACGGCCGGCCAGACGCTCTCGCCGCGCTCCTTCGCCGCGCGGATCTCGGCGACGCGGGCGGCGACGCGGCGCTCGACGACGGCGAAGACCTCCTCCACGGTCCGCCCGGACGCCTCGATGCGGGCGCGCAGGGCGGCCTTGACCTCACGGATCGCGGCGGGCAGGTCCTCCGGGACGTTCTCCCAGTGGGGCAGGGGCGGCGCGGCCCGCTGCCGGTCGGTGCCGGCGGTCATCGTCGACCTCCTTTGGTCAGGACTCCTTACTAGAGTTCGAGCGAAGCACGGCGCACACGGTTTGGGCAAGAGTCCTGACCAAAAAGGGACGACCCTCCGCTGCCCCCGGGTCCCCGATTCCCGGGACAGCGTGATCACCGGGCGGCACAATGGCGGCGACGGCCGCATGGGGCGGGACGGACCACGAGGAAACCGGAGCGCAGACGTGAGCGAGACCCACAGCACCTCGGGCGGATCGCCGAGGCTGAACACCGGGGTGGCGCACAACGCGCGCGTGTGGAACTACTGGCTCGGCGGCAAGGACAACTACGAGGTCGACCAGCGGGTCGGCGAGCACGTCGCCGGGATGTTCCCGGTGATCCGCGACGTGGCCCGCGCGGACCGCGACTTCCTCGGGCGGGCGGTCCGCCATCTGACCGCCGAGCGCGGAGTGCGGCAGTTCCTCGACATCGGCACCGGTCTGCCGACGGTCGACAACACCCACGAGATAGCCCAGCGGATCGCGCCCGACGCCCGCATCGTCTACGTCGACAACGACCCGATCGTCCTGGTGCACGCCCGCTCCCTGCTCACCAGCACGTCCGAGGGCGTCACCGACTACATCGACGCCGACGTGCACGACCCCGACACCATCGTCGAGCGCGCCGCGGCGACCCTCGACTTCGACCGGCCGATCGCGGTGATGATGCTCGGCATCCTCAACTTCGTCCTGGACACCGACGAGGCGCGCGAGACGGTCCGCCGTGTCATGGCGGCGGTGCCCTCGGGCAGCTTCCTGGTGCTGACCCACCCCACCTACGACGCCGACCTCGGCGGCGAGGGCAACATCCCGGCCATGGAGTTCTGGAACGCGAACGCCACGCCGCCGATCACCGCCCGCGGCCGCGCCGAGATCGCCGCCTTCCTCGAGGGGCTGGACCTGGTCGAACCGGGCCTGGTGCCGTGCTCGCGGTGGCGCGCCGACTCCGGCTCCGGCTCCGGCTCCCCGGCCGTGGTACCGCAGTTCGGCGCGGTGGCCGTGAAACCCTGACGCGGGCGGGCCCGGCGCCGCCGGACCGTCACCGCGCGCCGAGGAGGACGTATGACCACCCTTGCCGACCCCGTCCCCGGCGGACGTCCCGGTGACCTCGAACGGGCCACCGCGCTCGGCGGCGAGCTGGCCGGCCGGGGTGTGCACGGCGTCGTCCTGGCCTACGTCGACACCGCCGGCGTGACCCGCGTCAAGACCGTGCCGACGGCGAAGCTGGCCTCGGCCGCGGCCTGGGGCGTCGGCATGTCGCCGGTGTTCGACACCTTCCTCGCCGACGACTCCGTCGTCGCCACCGACGTCCTCGGCTCCCCGGACGGGGATCTGCGGCTCTACCCGGACCTCGACCACCTGGTCGCCCTGTCCGGGCAGCCCGGCTGGGCCTGGGCCCCGGTGGACCGGATCACCCAGGAGGGCACGCGGCACCCCGGCTGCGCCCGCACGGCGCTGCGCCGGATCGTCGCGGACGCCGAGCAGCACCACGGCATCACCTTCCGGGCCGGTATCGAGATCGAGTGGGCCCTCGGCCAGGGCGGCGCGCCCCACGGGGAGTTCGTGCCCGCGGTGACCGGACCGGCGTACGGCGCCACCCGGCAGGTGGAGCTGAGCGACTGCGCCGCCGATCTGCTGGCGGCGCTGGCCGCGCAGGGCGTGGACGTCGAACAGCTCCATCCCGAGTACGCCGCCGGGCAGTTCGAGGTCTCGGTCGGCGCGCTCGACCCCGTGGCGGCGGCCGACCGGAGCATGCTGGTGCGGCAGACCGTCCGCGCCGTGGCCCGGCGCCACGGACTGAAGGCCTCCTTCTCCCCCGCCGTCACCGCGCGGGGCGTCGGCAACGGCGGCCACATCCACCTCTCCGCCTGGCGCGACGGCGTCAACCTGCACTCCGGCGGAGCGGGCCGGTACGGCATGACGGCCGCGGCCGAGTCCTTCGTGGCCGGCCTGCTCGCCCGGCTCCCGGCGCTGACCGCGGTGACCGCGCCGAGCCCGGCGAGCTATCTGCGGCTCCAACCGTCGCAGTGGGCGGGGGTGTTCACCGCGTGGGGCCGGGAGACCCGGGAGGCCGCCGTCCGCGTGGTCACCGGCACCCAGGGCGTGCGCGACCAGGCCGCGAACCTGGAGGTCAAGCCGGTCGACCTCGCCGCCAACCCGTACCTCGCGCTCGGCTGCCTGATCGCGGCCGGCCTGGACGGGCTCACCTCGTCGGCGTCCCTGCCCGAGGAGATCACCGGGGACCCGGCCCGGCTCGACGCGGCCGAGGCCGCGGCCCGCGGGGTACGGCGCCTGCCCTCCTCGCTGGCCGAGGCGGTCGCCGCCTTCCGCGCGGACGCGCTGCTGCGCTCCACCCTCGGGTCCGTCCTCGCCGACGCGGTGATCGCGGTGCGCGAGGGGGAGATCGCGGCCGTGGACGGGCTGGACGACGAGCAGGTCGCGGCGGCGTACCGGTGGGCCTACTGATGGACGGGACGTGGGCCGGGACGGCACCCGCGGCCCGGTGCCAAACGTGCCGATGACGGCGGCCGCGGGAAGCGCCGGACCGGTGCACGAGGCGCTCGCCGCGCTGCCTCTCGTCGACCACCACTGCCACCCGGTGGTCGCCACGGACCTGGACCGGCCGGGCTTCGAGGCGCTGATCAGCGAGGGCGGGGCGTGGCCGGGCGGCGGCATCTCGACCTTCGACACCCCGGCCGGCGTGGCCGTGCGCCGCCACTGCGCCCCGGTGCTCGGCCTGCCCCGGCACGCCCCGGCCGACGTCTACCTGGCCCGGCGCGCGGAGTTGGGGGCGCCCGAGGTGAACCGGCGCCTGCTCGCCGCCGCGGGAGCGGACGTGTTCTGCGTCGACACCGGATTCGTGCCCGACCACGCCACCACCCCGGCGGAGCTGGCCGCGGCAGCGGGCGGGCGGGCGAGGGCCTACGAGGTCGTACGGCTGGAGAACGTGGCGGAGGCCGTGGCGGCGCGAGGGGTCGAACCCGGTGAGTACGGCGCGGTGTTCCGCGCGGCCGCGCAGGAGGCCGTACGGCGGCCAAGCGTGCTGGCGGTGAAGTCGGTGGCCGCCTACCGCACCGGCTTCGGCCTGGACCCGGCCCGCCCCTCGGAGGCCGAGGTCGCGCGGGCGGCGGCGCGCTGGACGGCGGGCGGCGGCCGGCGCCTGGACGACCCGGTCCTCGTGCGGCACCTGCTGTGGACGGCCGTGGACCTCGGCCTGCCGCTCCAACTGCACGCCGGATTCGGCGACAACGACCTGCGGCTGCACCGCGCCGACCCCGCCCTGCTCACCGACTGGCTGCACCGGACCGCCGGCACGATCCCGGTCCTGCTGCTGCACTGCTGGCCCTACCAGCGCCAGGCCGCCTATCTCGCGGCGGTCTTCGCCCGGGTGTACCTCGACGTCGGCCTGACGCTGCACCACGTGGGCCCCGGCCGGGCACGGGCGATCCTGGCGGAGGCCCTGGAGATCACACCGTTCCGCAAACTGCTGTACAGCTCCGACGCCTACGGTGTGGCCGAGTTCCACCACCTCGGCGCGGTGGCCTTCCGGGCCGGTCTGGCCGGTCTGCTGCAAGAGCGGGTGGACACCGACGAGTTGAGTCTCGCGGACGCGCTGCGGATCGCCCGGTGGGCGGGACGGCACAACGCCCGGCGGGTCTACGGACTGACCGACGACGACCGGGAGGCCTGACCGGCAGGGTGCCGGTCGCAGTCGCCCGGTGCGGCACGCCCCAACCAGGAACCCCTGAAAGTATGATCAAGCAATGGCTGACATGACTGAAACCACGCCGGGTTGGCTGACCACCGACGAACTGGAGTCGGCCCGCGCCCGCATGCCGATCCTGTACGTCGAGGCGGTGCCCGTGCGCGTCGACGACAGCGGCGAAGTGACCAGCATCGGCCTGCTCCTGCGCATCGGGCCGGACGGCACGGTCAGCCGGACCCTGGTCTCCGGCCGGGTGCTGCACCACGAGCGGGTGCGGGACGCCCTGCTGCGCCATCTGGAGAAGGACCTCGGTCCGGTGGCGCTGCCCCGGGTGCCCGCCTCCCTGCAGCCCTTCACGGTCGCGGAGTACTTCCCGACGGCGGGCGTCACGCCGTACCACGACCCCCGGCAGCACGCCGTGTCGCTGGCCTACATCGTCCCGGTGACCGGTGACTGCCGTCCCCGGCAGGACGCCCTGGACCTGGTGTGGTTCAGCCCGCAGGAGGCCGCGTCGGCGGCGGTGCAGAGCGAGATGCCGGGCGGGCACGGCGTCCTCCTGAAGCAGGCGCTCGCCCACGTCGGGCACGTGTCCTGAACGGCGTCCGGCGTCCCGCCCGAGGGCGCCGGAGCACGTGAAGGGTTCCTTCGTCCTCGTCTTCGTCTTCGTCCTCGTCCGGCGCGGCGCGCGGCGACGCGAGGTGCTCGTACCCGGCCGTCGGCCGCCGCTCCGCCGAAGGCGTTGTCAGTGGTCCTTGCTACAACTTGCGGCAGTGGAGACCGCGATCGGCGAGGAGCGTCGGAGACATGAGCACAGCGAACCACCTGCGGGAGTTGTACGGACTGCCCGTCTTCGACTTCCCCGGCCCCAAGGACGAGGGCACGGGGGGTCTGCCCGCGGCCGACGCCGTCGCGTGGCGGATCTCCTCGGACACCTATGACGCCGAGGAGAGCTGGCCGGAGGCGTTCGCCCGATTCGCCGCGGCTGTCGACCTCACCCGCGTGTACGCGCTCATCGTCGGCCCCTGGGAAGAGGCCTACGAGACAGGCCCGAAGCCGGTGATCGACGCGCTCCTCGGCGCCCGGGCCCGGCTCACCTCGCTGCGTGCCCTGTTCCTGGGCGACATGGAGTCGGAGGAGTGCGAGATCTCCTGGATCCAGCAGGGCGACGTCGGTCCGCTGCTGAGCGGCTTCCCCGAGCTGGAGGACTTCGGCGTCCGCGGCGGCAGCGGCCTGGTCTTCCCCGCGCTCACGCACCGACGGCTGCTCTCCCTTACCGTGCAGACCGGCGGCCTGCCGGCCGCGGCGGTGCGCGGCATAGCCGCTTGCGACCTGCCGGCCCTGACCCGCCTCGACCTGTGGCTGGGAACCTCCGAGTACGGCGGCGACTGCGAGCTCTCCGACGTCGCGCCCATCCTGGAAGGATCCCTCCTGCCGAAGCTGCGATACCTGGGGCTGCGCAACAGCGACATCCAGGACGAGATCGCCGCCGCCCTGGCCTCCGCGCCCGTCGTCGCCCGGCTCGTGACCCTCGACCTGTCCATGGGCGTCCTCACCGACGAGGGCGCGACCGCACTGCTCGGCGGCCGGCCGCTCACCCACCTGAAGAGGCTCGACCTCCACCACAACTACCTGAGCGACGCGGTGCGGGAGCGCTTCCGGGAGTCCCTCGGGGAGGCCGGAGTGACGCTCGACCTGGAGCGGGGGTACGCCGAGGAGGACGAGGACGACGGCCGCGTCTGGCGCTACGTGGCCGTCGGCGAGTAGCGGGCGCCCCGTCATGAGCGAGGAAACGGCCGTCATCGCCGGGCGCGGCTCTCGGCCGCCTGGGACGGCCCCGCGGCTCGTCGTCGTCGGGAATCCGGGGAACCGCCGCGTCGGCCTGTTCGACCGGGCGGTGCGCGAGGCGGGGCTGCCCGCGCCGCGTGTCGTGCCCTGGGCGGCCGTCCTGCGGGACGGTGGCGCGTCCTTCGCGGCCGACGAGGTCGTGCGGCTGGAGTCGCCCGGGGAGGACGAGGAGGTGGACCGCGCCCTGCGGGGCCTGGCCGACCCGACCCGGGTGGAGGGCGGAGCCCGCTGGTACGCGCGGTTCACCGCCGCCGTCGGCACGCTGACCGGCGGGGTGCGACTCGACGATCCCGGCGAGCTGGCCGTCCTCTTCGACAAGCGGCTCTGCCACCGCGCCCTCGCCGAGGCCGGGGTGCCGGTGCCGCGGTCGCCGACGTCCGGCGGCGGCACCCCGGTGCGGGGCTGGGACGACGTACGGGCCCTGATGCGGGCGCACGGGATGCCGCGGGTGTTCGTCAAGCCCGCCCACGGGTCGTCGGCGTCCGGTGTGCTCGCCGTCGAGTCGGCGGGACGCGGCCGGATCCGGGCGACCACCTCCGTGGAGGCGGCCGCGGACGGCCGGCTGCACAACTCCCTGCGGGTGCGCCGCGTCACGGGCGAGCGCGAGATCGCCGCCCTCGTCGACGCGCTGGCCCCGGACGGACTGCACGTCGAGCGGTGGTGGCCCAAGGCCTCGCTGGGCGACGGCCGTGCGGCCGACCTGCGGGTCGTCGTGGTGGGCGGCCGGGCCACGCACGCCGTGGTGCGCACCAGCCACTCCCCCATGACCAATCTCCACCTCGGCGGCCGGCGCGGCGATCTCGCCGCCGCCGTCGAGGCCGCGGGCCCCCGCTGGGCCGAGGCCCTGCGGACCTGCGAACGCGCGGCGGCCTGCTTCCCCGGCACGCTGTGCGTCGGCGTCGACCTGCTCCCGGCCGTCGGCTGGGGCCGGTTCGCCGTCGCGGAGGTCAACGCCTTCGGCGACCTGCTGCCCGGCCTCACCGGCCTGCCCGGCAGCGGGGCCGAGGGGCTGGACACCTACGCGGCCCAGGTCGCCGCCCTCCGGGACCCCCGGTGGCGCCGCCGAGGGCACCAATGAGCCAGAACAGCGCGGGAACCGCGCAAGAGACAGCGCGAGAAACAGCGCGAGAACCGAACGAGGACCACCATGCGACCCCCCGAGGCCGGACCGCTTCCCGACATGAACGAGGTCGTCGGCCGCGACGACCTGCTCCTGGTCACCCTGGACACCCTGCGCCACGACGTGGCCGCCGAACTGGCCGCCGCCGGACGCATCCCGAACCTCGCCCGGCACCTGCCCGGCGGCGCCTGGGAGAAGCGCCACGCGCCCGGCAGCTTCACCTACGCCTCCCACCAGGCCATGTTCGCCGGGTTCCTGCCGACCCCGGCCGCTCCCGGGCCGCATCCCCGGCTGTTCGCGGCGCGCTTCGCCGGCAGCGAGACGACCGCCGGGCGCACCTACGTCTTCGACACGCCCGACCTCGTCTCCGGTCTCGCGGCGGCCGGGTACCGCACGGTGTGCATCGGCGGCGTCGGCTTCTTCAACAAGCAGGGGGCGCTGGGCGGCGTCCTGCCGGGGATGTTCCAGGAGAGCCACTGGCAGCCCGAGTTCGGCGTGCCCTCCCCCACGTCCTTCGAGGCGCAGGTGGAGCGGGCCGAACAGGTCGTCGCCGGGCTTCCGGCGGACCGGCGGCTGTTCCTCTTCCTCAACGTGTCCGCGCTGCACCAGCCCAACTGGTTCCACCTGCCCGGCGCCACCCGCGAGGACGGCGACACCCGCGCCAGCCACGCCGCCGCCCTGGAGTACGTCGACCGGCACATAGGCCGGCTCTTCACCGCCATGAGCTCGCGCCGCCGCTGCTTCGCCGTCGTCTGCTCCGACCACGGCACCGCCTACGGCGAGGACGGCTACACCGGCCACCGCCTCGGCCACGAGGCCGTGTGGACCGTGCCGTACGCCCACTTCTTCCTGGAGCCCGCCGCATGAACCCCACCGACGGCACCGCTGTGAGCCCCCGTGAGAGCAGGATGGGCGCGCGCCCGAACCAGAGCGACGTGAGCGCGCGCCCGTACCAGAGTTATGTGTACGCCTATCCGCACAAGACGGCCTACCGGCCGCTGCCCGGCCGGCCCGCCCTGCGCGAGCTGTGGCGGGGCGAACGCAAGGACGCGCTCTCGCTCTACCTGCACATACCCTTCTGCGAGGTCCGCTGCGGCTTCTGCAACCTGTTCACCCGGATCGGCGCGCCCGACGGGCTCACGGGCCGCTATCTCGACGCCCTGGACCGCCAGGCGACCGCCGTCCGCGACGCGCTCGACGAGCGGGAGCCCGGCGACGGCGGCACGGCCCCGGCGCGGTTCGCGAACGCGGCGTTCGGCGGCGGCACCCCCACCTTCCTCACCGCCGGCGAGCTGTCCCGGCTGTGCGACATCGCCGAGAAGCGCATGGGCGCCGACCTGCGGACGATCCCGCTCTCCGTGGAGGCGTCCCCCGCCACCGCCACCGCCGACCGGCTCGCCGTCCTGGCCGAGCGCGGCACGACCCGGCTCAGCATCGGCGTGCAGAGCTTCGTCGACGAGGAGGCCAGGGCCGCCGTACGGCCGCAGCGCCGGGCCGACGTCGAGACCGCCCTCGGCCGGATCCGCGACGCCGCGATCCCCGTGCTCAACGTCGACCTCATCTACGGCATCGACGGCCAGACGCCCGCCACCTGGCGGACCTCCCTGGACGCCGCGCTCGCCTGGCGCCCCGAGGAGCTCTACCTCTACCCGCTGTACGTGCGCCCCCTGACGGGCCTCGCCCGGCGCACCGCGCACACCGACCGCGCGTGGGACGAGCAGCGGCTGGCCCTGTACCGGCAGGGCCGCGACCACCTGCTCGCGCACGGGTACGAACAGGTGTCGATGCGCATGTTCCGCCGGGCCGGCGCGCCCGCGCAGGGCCCGGACGACCACGCCTGTCAGACCGACGGGATGATCGGCCTGGGCTGCGGCGCCCGCTCCTACACCTCGGCGCTGCACTACTCCTTCGACTACGCGGTCGGCATGAGCGAGATCCGCGCGATCGTCGACGACTACACGGCCACCGGTGACTTCAGCCGGGCCGTCCACGGCCGCCGCGTCGACGGGGACGAGGCGCGCCGCCGCCACCTCCTGCAGTCGGTGCTCCAGGCGCGGGGCATGCCGGTGGCGGGCTACCGCGACCGGTTCGGCACCGGCCCGTGGGACGACTTCCCCGGTGAGCTGGCCGCCTTCGCCGCGCGCGGCTGGCTGGAGGACGACGGCGCCGGTGACCTGCTGCGCCTCACCCCGGAGGGGCTCGCCCACTCCGACGCGCTGGGCCCCGCGCTGTTCTCCCCCGCCGTGCGGGCCGCGATGGCCGCCTACGCGCCGAAGTAGCCCGCCATGGACCTGACGATCCTGTACCGCGGCCCGCTCGCCTCCTGCGACTACGACTGTCCCTACTGCCCGTTCGCCAAGCGGCGGGACGGCACCGCGCGGTTGCGCGCCGACCGCGCCGCGCTCGAACGCTTCACCGACTGGGCCGGGAAGCAGACCACCGACCGCCTCTCGGTGCTGTTCACCCCCTGGGGCGAGGGGCTCGTCCGCTCCTGGTACCGGCGCGCCCTGGTCGAGCTGTCGCACCTGCCGCACGTCGAGCGGGTGGCCATCCAGACGAACCTGAGCTGCCGCACCGGCTGGCTGGCGGACGCCGACCCCGGCACCGTGGCGCTGTGGTGCACGTACCACCCGGGCGAGACGCCGTACGAGCGGTTCCTGGCCAAGACGCGGGATCTCGCCGGGCGGGGCATCCGCTTCAGCGTCGGCGTCGTCGGGCTGCCCGGGCACCTGGAGCACGCCCGCCGGCTGCGCGCCGCGCTGCCCGCCGAGGTCTATCTGTGGGTCAATGCCGCCGAGGGCCACACCTACACCGACGACGAGGCGGACACCTGGACCGCGATCGACCCGCTGTTCCCGTACAGCCGCCGCCCGCACCGCTCGGCCGGGCTGCCCTGCCGCACCGGCGAGACCGTGGTCTCCGTGGACGGCGACGGCACGGTCCGCCGCTGCCATTTCGTCCGCGCCGAGCTCGGCAACCTCTACGACGGCTCCTACCGCGCCGCGCTCGCGCCCCGGCCCTGCCCGCTGACGGCGTGCGACTGCCACATCGGCTACGTCCACCTGGAGACCCTGCCGTTGTACGACGTCTTCGCGGGCGGCGTCCTGGAGCGCGTCCCCGCAGACTTCCCCGGGGCCGCGCCGGGCGCGACCGGAGCGGCGGCCTCGCCGCGCGGGTCCTCGCCGGGCACGGCGGTCACCGCCGGCGGCCCGTGACGGCCCGGGCCCCGCGGGGTCCGGACACGGCGAAGGCCGCACCGGTGTGTTCCGGTGCGGCCTCCGACCTGCTGCTTCACAAGTCGGGACGACAGGATTTGAACCTGCGACCCCTTGACCCCCAGTCAAGTGCGCTACCAAGCTGCGCCACGTCCCGTTGCCCGTCTGACCTGGACTTTCCTCCGGCCGAACGCGCAGGAAAACAATACCGCACTCGGGTCGGTGGTCGCGCACCCCTTTTCCGGGCGGGGCGCGCGCTTGACCTCAACCTTGGTCGAGGTTGCACGCTCGTCGACATGACGATCACCGACGACCTCGGGCGCACCCACGGGTACGCCGACCTGCCCCGGCTGATGGGGCTGATGACCGGCGACGAGAAGCACGGACCGGCCGCCACGTCCACGCTGGACGTGCTCTGGGTGCTCTACGACCGGGTGCTGGACGTCGCCCCGGTCCGCCGGGACGACCCGGAACGGGACCGGTTCCTGCTGTCGAAGGGACACGGGCCGATGGCGTACTACGCCGTCCTCGCCGCCAAGGGCTTCGTGCCCGTGGACTGGCTGCCGGACTTCGGCGCATACGACTCCCCGCTCGGCCACCATCCGGACCGCATGCTGGTGCCGGGCGCGGAGATCGGCAGCGGGTCGCTGGGGCACGGACTGCCGATCGCCGTCGGCACCGCCCTGGGGCTGCGCGCCCAGGGGCTGAGCGGGCCGGGGGTGTGGGTGCTGATCGGGGACGCCGAGCTGGACGAGGGCAGCAACCACGAGGCGATCGCCTTCGCCGGCCCCGCCGGACTGGAGCGGTTGCACACCGTCGTCGTGGACAACGCCTCCGCCAGCCATGCCCGTCCCGGCGGGATCGCCGCCCGCTTCGAGGCGGCGGGCTGGTCGGCGCTGACCGTCGACGGCCGGGACCACGAAGCGCTGCACGCCGCGTTCACCGCGCCGCACCCGGGCCGCCCGCACGTGGTCGTGGCCCGGGTCGAGCCGAAGTCCGCCTGACGCCCGGCCCAGAGCCCCGCTCGCCCGCCCGCACCCCGCTTCCCGGCCGTTCCCCCCGGCTCCCCGCTCGCTTCCGCCGATCCGCAAGAAGGGCTTCCCTCCATGGACACCATGCGCGACCGTCTCGCCCCCGTCGTCTCCCGCCTGCTCGACGAGGACCCGCGGGTCGCGGTCGTCCTCGCCGAGATCGGCAAGGACGGCTTCGCCGCCGCCCGGCGCCGGCATCCCGACCGGGTGATCAACGTAGGCATCCGCGAGCAGCTCCTGATCGGCGCCGCCGCGGGGCTGGCCCTGACCGGGATGCGGCCCGTGGTGCACACCTTCGCCAGCTTCCTCGTGGAGCGGCCCTTCGAGCAGGTCAAGCTGGACCTGGGGCACCAGGGGGCCGGCGCGGTGCTGGTGAGCGCGGCGGCCTCGTTCGACTGGCCCGCGGGCGGCCTCACGCACATGGCGCCCGGCGACGTGGCGCTGCTCGACACCCTGGACGGCTGGACGGTGCACGTGCCGGGGCATCCCGACGAGGCGGAGAGGCTGCTGCGGCACGCCGTCGCGGCGGGGGACGACAAGGTGTACGTGCGGCTGTCGACGCAGTCGAACGCCGAGGGCCGACCGGTCGACGGGGAGCGCTTCCGCACCGTCCGCGAGGGCGGCGGCGGGGTGGTCGTCGCCGTGGGGCCGATGCTCGACGAGGTGCTCGCCGCGACGCGGGACCTGGACGTCACCGTGCTGTACGCGACGACCGTACGGCCCTTCGACGCGGCGGCGCTGCGCCGGGCGACGGAGACGGCCGGGACGGACGTCGTCCTCGTCGAGCCCTATCTGGCGGGGACCTCGACGGCGGCGGCGAACGACGCCCTGCGCGACCTCCCGCACCGGGTGCTGGGCCTCGGCGTGGGCCGCCGCGAGCTGCGGCGCTACGGGCGCGTGGAGGAGCACGTCGCCGCGCACGGACTCGACGCGCGGTCCCTGCGGGAGCGCGTCGCGGCCTTCGTCGGGGCGCGGGCCGGGCGGCCCGCGCCGGGAGCCTGACCGTCGGGGGCCGTACCGGCGGCGGTCCGGTGGCCGCCTCTCACCGCTCCATGGGCAGCCCCAGCGCGGGGTACGCCTCCAGGAGCCGGGGCGGGGCGGCCTGGCGCCAGGAGTCGGCGAGGATGTCGCGCAGCTCGTCCTCGTCCTCCAGCGCGGCGAGACGGGCCCGGACCCAGGCGAACTGCGCCTCGTGCCCGGCGACCCAGAACTTCCCGGGCTCGGCCCGGACCAGTTCGTCGCGCTCCTCCTTGGGACAGCGCACGGCGAGGGAGGTCTCCTCCTCCGGCAGGGTGGCGAACATCTTGCCCGCCACCCGGAAGGTGGGCATGTTCCAGGCGAGCTTCTCCGTCGTGTCCGGCAGGGACAGGGCGATACGGCGTACGTCTTCGGCGTCGGGCATGACACGCACGCTAGCCCCTGCCACTGACATCGCCGTCAGGTGTGCGCGACGTCGCCCAGGGCCGCCAGTACCGGGCGGATGAGGGGGTGTTCCTCGGCTCCCCGGCGGACGGCGGCGAAGACGCGGCGGGTGGGGGCGTCGCCGTCGACGGGGCGGACGACCACGCCGGTGAGGTCCATGCCGCGCAGCGCGGAACGGGGGACGAGGGCCACACCCGCGTCGGCCGAGGCGAGGGCGACGACCGCGCGGAAGTCGTCCGAGGAGTGCTCCATGCGGGGCTGGAAACCGGCGTTCTCGCAGGCCAGGACCACTACGTCGTGGCACGGGTTGCCCGGGTAGGGCCCGATCCAGGGGTCCTTGGCCAGCCCGGCCAGCGGGACCTCGGCGGCGGCGGCCAGCGGGTGGGCGACCGGGACGACCGCGTCGAAGGGCTCGGCGTAGAGCGGGACGTGGGTCAGGCGGGGGTCGTCGGCGGGCGGCGCTCCCCGGTACTCGACCGCCACGGCCACGTCGACCTGCCGGTCCAGCACCATCGGCAGGCTCTCGTCGCCCTCGGCGTCCTGCACACGGATGCGTATGCCGGGCGACGTGCCGGCCAGGCGCGCCACCGCCGGGGCGACGACCAGGGCGATACCGGTGGCGAAGGCCGCGACCGTGACCGTGCCGGCCGCGCCCGAGCGGTACGCCGCGAGTTCGGCCTCCGCCCGCTCCAGCTGGGCGAGGACCGCGTTGGTATGGCTGAGCAGGATCTCGCCGGCCGGGGTCAGCCGTACGCCCTTGGCGCCGCGCTCCACGAGCCGGTGGCCGGTCTCCTGCTCCAGGGCCGTGAGCTGCTGCGAGACCGCGGAGGGGGTGAGGTACAGCGCGGCGGCAGCCGCGGTGACCGTACGGTGGTCGGCCACCGCCCGGAGGATGTGCAGCCGCCGTGCCTCGATCATGCCCCCGATTATCGCAAGCCGGACGGGCGGCCCGGTCCCCCGTGGTGACCGGGCCGCCCGGGGAGCCGGCCGTTCCCCCCGCCGGCCTTCCGGTCCCGACGGGGAGCCGGCCGCCCCCGCCGTCAGCCCTCCAGTTCGGCCCGCGCCGCGACGAACGCGTCGACGGCGCGGTCGACGTCGGCCGTCGAGTGGGCGGCGGACAGCTGGACGCGGATGCGGGCCTGGCCCTGCGGCACCACCGGGTAGGAGAAGCCGATGACGTACACCCCGCGCTCCAGCAGCAGCTCGGCCATCCGGCCGGCCCGGGCCGCGTCGCCGATCATCACGGGCGCGATGGCGTGGTCGCCGGGGAGGATGTCGAAGCCCTCCTCGGTCATGCGGCGGCGGAACAGCGCGGTGTTCTCGGCCAGCCGGACGCGTAGGTCGTCCGCGGACTCCAGCAGGTCCAGCACCTTCAGGGAGGCGGCCGCGATCACCGGGGCGAGCGTGTTGGAGAACAGGTACGGCCGGGAGCGCTGGCGCAGCAGGGCGACGATCTCGGCGCGGGCGGCGACATAGCCGCCGGAGGCCCCGCCGAGCGCCTTGCCGAGGGTGCCCGTGATGATGTCGACGCGGTCCATGACCCCGTGCAGCTCGGGCGTGCCGCGGCCGCCGGGTCCGACGAAGCCGACGGCGTGCGAGTCGTCGACCATGACCATCGCGTCGTAGCGGTCGGCGAGGTCGCAGATCTCCCGCAGCGGCGCCACGTAGCCGTCCATCGAGAAGACGCCGTCGGTGACGATCAGCTTGCGCCGGGCGCCGCCCTCGGTGGCCTCCTTCAGCTGCCGCTCCAGGTCCGCCATGTCGCGGTTGGCGTAGCGGAGGCGGCGGGCCTTGGACAGGCGGATGCCGTCGATGATCGAGGCGTGGTTGAGGGCGTCGGAGATCACCGCGTCCTCGGCGCCGAGCAGCGTCTCGAAGACACCGCCGTTGGCGTCGAAGCAGGAGGAGTACAGGATCGTGTCCTCCTGGCCGAGGAACGCCGACAGCCGCGCCTCCAGCTCCTTGTGCACCTCCTGGGTGCCGCAGATGAAGCGCACCGAGGCCATGCCGTAGCCCCAGCGGTCCAGGGCCGCGTGGGCGGCGGCGACGACCTCGGGGTGGTCGGCGAGGCCGAGGTAGTTGTTGGCGCAGAAGTTGAGCACCTCGCCGGGGCGGCCGCCGGCGCTGACGCGGACGGTCGCGGACTGCGGGGTGCCGATGACGCGCTCGGGCTTGTGCAGGCCGGCGGCACGGATCTCGTCGAGGGTGGCGCGCAGGTCGTCGCGCACGGAGTCGAACATCGCAAAGCTCCTAGAAGGCAGATGACTTACGCGGTCCAGTCGAGGATGACCTTGCCGCCGCGGCCGCTCGCCGCGTCGGCGAACGCCGCCTCGAAGTCGCGGTAGTCGTACCGGCCGGTGATGACGGGCGCGAGGTCCAGGCCGCCTTCCAGCAGCACCGACATCGCGTACCAGGTCTCGAACATCTCCCGGCCGTAGATGCCCTTGATGGTGATCATGGAGGTGACGATCCGGGCCCAGTCGACCGGGAACTCCTGGGAGGGCAGGCCGAGCATCGCGATCCGGCCGCCGTGCGTCATGTTGGCGATCATGTCCCGCATCGCCTCCGGGCGCCCGGACATCTCCAGGCCGATGTCGAAGCCCTCGCGCAGGCCGAGCGCGCGCTGCCCGTCGGCGATGGTGGCCTCGGAGACGTCGAGCGCGAGGCTCACGCCGATCTTCCGGGCCAGTTCGAGCCGCTCCTCGCTCACGTCGGTGATGACGACGTTCCGCGCGCCGGCGTGCCGGGCGACGGCCGCCGCCATCAGACCGATGGGGCCCGCCCCGGTGATCAGGACGTCCTCGCCGACCAGCGGGAAGGACAGCGCGGTGTGCACCGCGTTGCCGAACGGGTCGAAGATCGCGGCGACGTCGAGGTCGACGGGGACCCGGTGCACCCAGACGTTGGCGGCGGGCAGGGCGACGTACTCGGCGAAGGCACCGTCCCGGCCGACCCCGAGGCCGACCGTGGCCCGGCACAGGTGGCGGCGCCCGGCCTGGCAGTTGCGGCACTTGCCGCACACCAGGTGGCCCTCGCCGCTGACCCGGTCGCCGGGCTTGATGTCGCTGACGTCGCGGCCGGTCTCGACGACCTCGCCGACGAACTCGTGCCCGACCGTGAGCGGGGTGCGGATCGCCTGCTGCGCCCACCCGTCCCAGGCCCGGATGTGCAGATCGGTGCCGCAGATGCCGGTCCGCAGGACCTTGATCAGTACGTCGCCGGGTCCCACGGCGGGCTCGGGGACGTCCGCGAGCCACAGCCCGGGCTCCGCCTTCTCCTTGACCAGCGCCTTCAACGCTACGGCTCCTGTGGTTCGACCCCGGTCCGGGCATTGACGAAGCGGCCCGCGCCCGGGGAGAGGGGTGGAATCGCGTAGCAATCTGCCCTACGGCGGCGCGCTGGTCCATCGAGGATTTCTTAAGCGCGGCCACAGCTTTCCTTCACACCCCCAGGTCGCGTCCCCGGGTCGAGCCCCCAGATCGCGTCCCCAGGCGGCGTCCCCGGGCCGAGCCCCCGGATCCGGCGCGGGTTCAGATCGGGAAGCCCCCGGCCTCGCGCCCCTCCAGCAGCGGAACGAGTTCGGCCGCCGCCGCCTTGATGGTGTCCAGCCCCTCCCGGCCCCAGGGCCGCGGCTCGACGTCGACGACGCAGACCGTGCCCAGCACCGTCCGCGTGCTGTCGATGAGCGGGGCGCCGAGGTAGGAGCGGATGCCGAACTCGTCGACGACCGGATTGCCCGCGAACCGCGGGTAGTCGCACACGTCCTCCAGGACCAGCGCCTTGCGCCGGGCCACCACGTGGGGGCAGAAGCCGTGGTCGCGGGCCAGATAGCGGCCGACCTCCGGGCGGGTGCCGTCGGAGCCGTCGGTGTCGACGCTCAGCACGTCCCGTTCGGGCCGGTGCAGTCCGGCGAAGAACTGCCGTTCCCCGTCGAGGAAGTTGACCATCGCGTACGGCGCCCCGGTGCGCCGGGCGAGACGGTCCGCGAAGGCGTCGAGGGCGGGCTCGGAACGCTCCCCCAGACCGAGCCCGCGCAGCCGCGCGGTGCGGGCGGGGGCGTCCCGGTCCTCGGGGGTGAGCAGCAGGCGACCGGCCGGGCGGGGCGGGTCGTAGCTCATGACCGGGTTCCGACGCTGTGCGCGTGTGTCATGTTCGGGCTCCGTGGCGGGTGGTCACCGGTGGGCGCCGTGGCTCGGCGCGGGGGCGGGGGCGTGGGTGAGGAGATGGCGGACCAGGGCGAGCAGCGTCTGGACGCTGGAGCTGGAGATGCGGGCGTCGCAGGGGACGACGGGCACCCGTGCGTCGAGGTCCAGCGCGGCCCGTACCTCCTCGGGGTCGTAGCGGTAGGAGCCGTCGAACTCGTTGACGGCGACGATGAAGGTGAGGCCGCGCTGTTCGAAGAAGTCGACGGCCGCGAAGCACTCCTCCAGGCGGCGGGTGTCGGCCAGGATCACCGCGCCGAGCGCGCCCTCGGACAGCTCGTCCCACATGAACCAGAACCGCTCCTGGCCGGGCGTGCCGAACAGGTAGAGCACGTGGTGCGCGTCGAGGGTGATGCGGCCGAAGTCCATGGCCACGGTCGTCTCGACCTTGTTCTCGATGCCGTCGAGGTTGTCCGTGGCCGCGCCGACCGTGGTGAGCAGCTCCTCCGTGCTGAGCGGAGCGATCTCGCTCACCGCGCCCACGAAGGTCGTCTTGCCGACGCCGAATCCGCCCGCCACCAGGATCTTCAGCGCGGTGGGGAAGGGGTCGGCGCCGCCGTCGTAGTCAGAGCTGTCGTCGTAGTCCATCGAGCACTGCCTCCAGAAGGGCCCGGTCAGTGGGCTGGTGGTGGAACGCGGGGGGCTTGGTGGTCAGCGCCCCCCAGTCGACGAGGTCGGACAGCAGCACCTTGGTCACCGCCACCGGCAGCCGCAGATGGGCGGCGACCTCGGCGACCGGGGCGGGGGCGCGGCACCGGTCCAGGGCCTGGGCGTGCTCGGGGCCGAGGTAGCCGAGCGGGGTGACTCCGGTGGCCATCACCTGCGACATCAGGTCGAGTGCGATGCTCGGCCGGGTGCGGCCGTTGCTGACCGTGAACGGGCGCACCAGCCGTCCAGCCGCGTCGTCGAGCCAGGGTCCGTCGCCGGCCGTCGCCGCGCTCAAGGCCTCAGCGCCGGGGGTTCGACGGTGTGCTGGCGGGGCGCGGTCACCAGGTAGGGCCGGACGCTCTTGACCAGCATCGCCATCTCGTAGCCCAGTACCGCCGCGTCGGCCTCGCGGCCGGCGAGCACGGCCAGGCAGGTGCCGGAACCCGCGGTGCTGACGAACAGCAGGGTCGAGTCGAGTTCGACGACGACCTGCCGCACCTCGCCGCCGTCGCCGAAGCGGGCGCCGGCGCTGCGGCCGAGCGAGTACAGGCCGGAGGCCAGGGCGGCCATGTGGTCGGCGCTGTCGGCGTCGAGACCGTGGACGGACTTCACCAGCCCGTCGCAGGACAGCAGGACGGCGCTGGTGGTGTGCGGTACGCGCTGCACGAGCCCGCTCATCAGCCAGTCGAGGTCGGAAACATGGCCGGTCGGCGCATCGCTCGCCATGGTGGATCGACTCCTTGGGGTACGAGGGTCTGCGGGAGCACTGGGGGTGGGGGCGGTGGGCGGCCCGGTCATCCCGTCGGCGTGCTCCCGTCGTGCGGGGCGGTGACGTGCCGGCCGGGCGCGGCCGGTCCGTCCTGCGCGCCGAACGTCTCGGCGGGGGCGGGTGCGTCCGGTGCCTCGGCCACGGGGGGCGCGTCCGGGGGCGGTACGTCCCGGGGGCGGGGGCCGGACGGCGCCTCGGAGGCGTACGGGAGATCCGGCTCGGGAGGGGCCGGTTCCCGGTGCTGCTGGGTCTCGGCCAGGCCGACGCCGCGCTGGAAGGCGGCCATCAGGCCCGGGTCGTGGCCGGCGCCGTCGGTGTCCTGGCGTGGCAGCGGGCCGCCGCGCAACTGGGGCACGATGTGCTGCTGGGCGCGGCGCCGGGGCAGTTGGGGCTTTCCCATGGTGCCGCGTACGGCGCCGGCGCGCGGGGTGGACGTCATGGCCACGTTCGTCGCGACGACGGGCCGCTCCTCGGGTCTGACGCCGGGCGCGGCGTCCGCCGGGTTCGGCCGCGCCCCGCGGGCCCCGCGCCGGGGCAGCGGCGCGGGTCCGCCGCCGTGCGCGGGCTCGCCGGGCCGTGCGTCACCGGTGGCGCCGGCCGCGGCGTCCGCGGACACGGCGGGCGGGTCCCCGGCGTCCGCGGTCCGGGCCGGGCTCGGGTCGCCGCGCAGGTCCGTGCCGGTGCCGGCCGGGGCGGGGCGTACCCCGTGGTGCGGGTCCGGCGCGGGGGCGCGGACATGGGCGTCGTCCGGCGGCGGGGCGGCTGCCGGGGGCGTGGGCGCGCGGTGGGGCGTGCCGGGGCGGCCGGCCGGTGTGCCGGGGCGGCCGGCCGCCGGGCCCGGGACGTACGGTGCCGGGATCACGGGCCGCCGCCCGTTCGCCGGCGCGTGCGGTTCCGGATGTGCCTGCGGGTGGGGCCGTGGGAGCGGCTGCGGCTGGAACTGGGGCAGTGCTCCGGGCAGGGGCGCCGCCGTGCCCAGCAGCGCCTGCGGCACCACGAGGACGGCCTGCACACCGCCGTAGATGTTGCTCTGCAGGCGGACGGAGATGCCGTGCCGCTTGGCGAGCTGGGACACCACGAACAGGCCGATGCGGCCGTCGGCGAGCAGGCCGGCCACGTTGACCTGGCCGGGGTCGGCGAGCAGCGCGTTCATCCGGGCGTGCTCGGCGGCGGGCATCCCGAGACCGCGGTCCTCGACCTCCACGGCGAGTCCGGAGGTGACGAGGTTGGCGCGCAGCAGGACCTGGGTCTGCGGGGCGGAGAACACGGTGGCGTTCTCGACGAGTTCGGCGAGCAGGTGGATGACGTCGGCCACGGCGTGGCCGCGCAGCTCGCCGTCGACGGGCGGGACGAGCTTGACGCGCGAGTACTGCTCGACCTCGGCGATGGCCGAACGCAGCACCTCGGTCATGGAGACCGGGTTGCTCCACTGCCGACGGGAGACGGCGCCGCCGAGCACGGCGAGGTTCTCGGCGTGCCGGCGGATGCGGGTGGCGAGGTGGTCGACGTGGAAGAGCCCCTTGAGCAGGTCGGGGTCCTCGATCTCGTTCTCCAGCTCGTCGAGGATGGAGATCTCGCGGTGCACCAGGGACTGCAGGCGCCGGGCGAGGTTGACGAAGACCTCCAGCTTCTGTTCGCTGCCCGACCGGCTGGAGAGCTGGGCTGCCTGGACGACGGCGGTGACGGCGCCGTCGTGGGCGCGGGCCAGGTCGGCGGCGAGCAGTTCGAAGTCGTCGGCGCCTTCGGGGGGCCCGCCGCGTGCCTTGCGCGGCGCCGGGACCTCGCCGTTGCGCAGCGTCTCCAGGACGTTCCGCAGGTCGGACTCGCGGTGCGCGGTGCCGCCGCGCAGGGCGGCGATCCGGTCCTGGACGGAGCGGGCGGCGCGGCCGGCGGCGACGGCGGCGATCCCGATGCCCGCGAGCGTCACCGAGAGCGCCCCGGCGAGGACGACCCACAGGGTGAGGCCGGGACGTGCGCCGGTGGAGCGCACCGTGAACAGCACGGCGGCGCAGGCGGCGAGGGCGACCGCGGTCGGCGGGAGCACCGCCAGCCGCGTCAGCTGGGGTCGTAGGGCGGTGTCGGGCGGCGCGGGGACGGGGCGGGTCACCGGCCGCCCGTGCCGCCCGCCCTCGCGGCGGTCTGCGCGTGCGACCGGTGCACGGAGGTGAGACATCTGTTCCTCGTACTGGTCCGTCTGGTCCGTCGGGCCCGTGATGCGCGCGCCTGGTGCGCGAGCGGGCATGCGCCTTCGCTGTGCCGGTCGGGGGGAGCGGGAGGAACCGGCCCCGCGTCACCCGACCGCCACTCACAGTAGTCACCAACGCAACTGGCGCGGTGGGCAGTTGACGAAATCACCCAGGACGCGTCCCGCTCTGGTATGAGGGTTCGTACGACAGAGCGAGACGCGGCGCGCCCACGCGACGCCTGAGCGAAAGCGAACGATCACACCTGATCAGGTTCGGTCCAGAACGAAAGCCGGGGGCCGGGGAGGCGTGCGCTCCCCCGGCCCCCGGCCGGCCACCCGTTTCCCTCCCGGGTCAGCTCGCGGAGGCGGCTCCGGGCTCGCCGCCGCCCTCATCGGTACTCCCCTGAACATCACTCAACGTCACCGCACCGGCGGTCACCGCCTCTCGTGGTGAACCCCGGCCGCATCCACTCCCTGGCCGAGGTGAAGGGCAAGCGGATCGCCACCCCGCAGCTCGGCAACACGCAGGACGTGGCCTTCCTGCACTGGGCGGAGGGCCGCGGCTGGAAGATCGACCCGGCGACCGGACGGGGCGACGTCTCGGTGGTCCGCAGCGACAACAGGGTGACGGTGGACGCCTACCGCTCCGGCTCGGTCGACGGCGCCTGGGTTCCCGAACCGACCGCCTCCCGCCTGGTCGCACAGGGGGCGCGGGTGCTGCTGGACGAGGCGGACCTCTGGCCGGGGCACCGGTTCGTCACCACGAACGTCATCGTCTCGCGTACGTTCCTGGCCGACCACCCGGACGTGGTCGACGCGGTGGTGCGGGGCACCGTCGCCGCCAACACCTGGATCGCCGCCCATCCGGGCCAGGCCAAGGCGGCGCCCAACGCCCGGCTGAAGCGGCTGACCGCCAGGGCCCTTCCGGCGCGTGTGCTCGACACGGCCTGGCAGGGGATCACGTTCACCGACGACCCGCTGGCGGCCACCCTGCGCGCGCAGGCCCGGCACGCGGTACGGGTGGGCCTGCTCAAGTCGGCCGACCTGGACGGCATCCACGACCTCGGGCCGCTCAACCGCGCGCTGCGAGCGGCGGGGCTGCCCCGGGTCACCGAGGGGCCTCCGTGAGCGGGACCGTGCCCGCCCGGCGGTGACCGGGGCCCCTGCGACCGGTCCCGCCGACAGCGGCTGAGGCGGCACCGGGGCCTGCCCGCGGTCACTGCGGATCCCCGGCAGGGCGGATCCGGGGGCCCGGTGGTTCGGGTCCCCCGGATCCGCCCCGGCCGAGGGGCAGGTCGCGGGGCGGTTACTTCGGGGCGACGAGCATGCGTTCGGCGCCGAAGGTCGCGCCGGTGTGCGTGTACATGGTGGTCTCGCCGTCGGACCAGCGGACGACCAGGTCGTCCGGCCAGCCGTTGGAGTCGTAGCTGCCCGCCGTCATCACCGAGTCGTGGGACCAGATGCTGCCGGCCGGAGCCATCCGCACCTCCTTGCCGACACCGCCGGGGCCGGTCTCCTGGAACTGGGAGACCCTTCCGTCGGACCAGCGCACCAGGGTGTCCCAGTTGCTGCCCCCGGTGAAGTCGCCCGCGGTCACCAGGGTGGCGTCCTTCCAGGCGCTCTTCGGCTTCATCAGCTGGTGTTCGGTGCCGAAGCCCTTGTCACCGACGGCGGTGTAGTCGGTGACCTCACCGTCGCTCCAGCGCACCAGCAGGTCGGTGACGTACTTCGCGGTTCCGAAAGTGCCCGCGGTGATCTGGTCGGCGTGACTCCAGACGGACCCTGCGTCCGCGAGCTTGCTCCCGCCGTCCACGCCCCGGGTGCCGACGTCGGGGAGGAGCCTGACCTCGCCGCTGTCGAACACCACCAGCAGGTCCGAGCCGTTGCCGCCGGAGAAGTCGCCACCGGTGAGGGCCTTGGCGTCCTTCCAGACGCCGTGGGGCGCGGCCAGCCGGCGCTCCCCGGTGAACCCGCCGTTGCCGTCGCCGGTGTACAGGGTGACCTCACCGTCGGTCCAGACCACGATCAGATCGCCCTTGCCGTCACCGGTGTACTCGCCCGAGGCCAGCAGTTTGGCATGGGACCACGTCTCCCCGTCGCCCATGGAGTACGGCAGCGGCGGCTGGTCGTAGGAACCGCCGTGCGAGACGTGCTGGTTCTTCTTCGCCTCGTCGTACAGGCGGAAGAACCAGTCGCCGTGCATGGGGCTGTACGTGAGCCAGTCCACGTTGGCGTCGTTGCCGCCGCCGTTGTACCCGCCGACGTTGCCGATGATCTCACCGGTGCCCTTCGCCCAGTCCACCTGGGAGAACCAGGGGCCGCCGGAGACACCGCCCCACATGCCGCGGCACTTGGCCTGGATCTGGTAGAAGCCGGGCAGCGCCTCCGTCTGCGTGGGGCACCGCACGGGATGGTCCTCGGGGTCGTGGCTGGAGGGGTAGCCCAGCATCGTGGCCTTGTTCAGGTAACCCGGCGTGCGCACCAGCGTGTTCGCGCCCACGACGTCCTGCGCCTGCTTGCCGCTCTTCGAGGGCTCGAGCAGGCCGAAGGCGAAGTCCAGGTCGGAGATGGGCTTCTTGGTGTTGTGCACGTACCGGTTGTCGACGAACCAGTCGGAGATCCGGTAGAAGCCGAGCGTCTGCTTGTCCAGCGTGTACTCGGCGGCGTACATGGGAACGAAGACGGCCCTGCCTCCGGAGCAGTGCCCCGCGGTGAGGACCAGGTTGCGCCCGGGGCTCTCCACCACGCTCGCGGAGCACTTGTGCGCGTGCATCTGTTCGGTGGTCGGGTCCGCGCTGTAGGTGAAGATCGTCCCGACGGACTTCAGACCGAGGATGTGCTCCGCCGTCGGCATGTCGGCCGCCACCGCGGGGCCGGCCGAAGCCGCCCGTCGCGAACGCGCCTTGGCGCTCGGGTCCGCCTGCCGCGCGTGCAGTGCCGGGTCGGTGGCCGAGGCCATGCGTTCAGGCGTCCAGAAGCGGACGGCGTCCGCGTCCGACCAGTCGCCGTCGCCGTCCTTCGCCCCGGTGGGGCCGTGCGCGCTCGTCGGCACGGAGGCCGAGGGCTCTCCGGAGCCGGTCGCGGCCGAGGGGCCGGCGGAGAGCGGAGGCGCCGGTGAGGACGGTACGGCGGACGGCACCGTCGTCGCAGACGGACGGGGCTGCGGTGCGGCGTCCTGGACCTGAGCCTGGGCAAGGCCTCCCCCGCCCGTGAGGAACAGAGCGGTCGCGGCCGCGAGGAGGGCAGGGCGGGGTATTCGTCTGTGTGAGGTACGCAAGGAACGCTTTCTGAGTCGTGGAACAGCCGTCTCCGGACCGGAGGCGGCCAGAGGAAACGTCGCAAGGAAGGAAAGGAAGAAGGAGGGAGCGAAGAAGGGCAGGGGCGGGCCGCGGCCGCCGGGTGTGCCGCTCCGGCCGGGTTCGCCGCTACGCGGGGGGCTCGGCCTTCCGCGAGCGGCGGCGCCGCGCGGCGAACGCGCCGCCGGAGGCGAGGGCCAGGCCCGCGGCCGCGGCGCCGGCGGCGACCGCCCAGGAAGGTCGGCCGTCCGTGACGGGCCGGCCGGCCACCGTGACGTGCTGTTCCGTGGTCTGCCGCCCGTGGTGGCTGACCACGGTCACGGTGTAGCGGCCGTCGGGGACGTCGCCGCGCAGCCGCGCGTGACCCGCGTAGACCGTGCCGCCGTCGTCGCACTTGCAGCCGGGGTCCTCCGGGCTGTCCGTCTTGATGGTCAACGGGCCCTTGAAGATGGGCGACGTGACGGTCAGGTACTTCTCCCCCGGCGCGGCCCGCAGGTCGGTGAGGACCACCCGGACGTCACTGCCCGGTCGCAGGGAGGCGGGTTCGTCGCCGCCGGGGAACGCGTCCCTGGGCCCGAGGACGAACCGGTCGATCTGCGCGGAGCCCTCGGCCGCGACCTCGAGCCGGGCTGTCGCGACGGTACGGCCGTGGCTCGTCGCGACGACCGGATAGGTGCCCGGGCGCAGACCCGAGCGGACGCGGTGCTCCGTTCCCGCCTCGTTCACCTGGACCGACTGCGTCGATCCCTTCCGCAGCGGAGCCAGGGTGATCGGCTGCCGCAGGGCCGGGGAGGTGACCTCGACCTTGTCCCATCCCGGTGGCATTCCCTCGATGCTGAACCAGAGGGCGTCACCCGCCTCCAGGGTGTTGCCCTGCGGCACGTGGTACTCCAGCCAGACCGCCGCGGACGGGCTGCCGCCCGGAGCCGGGCCGGTGCCCTCGGCCGACGCCACTGCCGCCCCTCCCAGCGAGGCCGCCATGGCAAGACCGGCCGCGCCCACGGCCCTCACCACACTGCGGAACAACGATTCCCCCCTCGGTCGGATACAGCCGGCCCGGTTACGGCCGCGTCCATCGGTCGACCAGGAAGAGGGTGTGAACGGGCGGTTGGTTGCCGACGACCGGGGCTCGATGCCGGCGACGTACCGGATCCGGTCGCTCAGTCCTCGCCCACAAGGTCGAGGTCCTCGGGAGACGCCGTCGCGGTGGCCCGCGGAACGGGCCACTTGCGGTCCAGCGGCAGGGACACGTCCCTCCACCAGGGGTGCGCGGGAAGGTCTCCGGCCGGCTCGAAGGGCTCGCCCGGCCGGGGCAGCGCCACGGAGTGTCCTGCCAGCGCGGCCGCGTCCTTCGTCCACTCCCCCGGCTCGGCCCAGGCGTGCGGGGCGAGGTTGAACGTGCCCCAGTGGATCGGCAGCATCGGTCCGCCCGACAAACCGCCCTGGAGGTCGAGATGGGCGCGCGAGCCCTCCTCGGGCGTCATGTGGATGTCGGGCCAGAACTCGGAGTACGCGCCGATCTGGATCATCGTCGCGTCGAACGGGCCGTGCTCGGCGCCGATGTCACGGAAGCCGTCGAAGTAGCCGGTGTCGCCGCTGTGGTAGATCCGGTGCTCGTCGCCCGCGACCACCCAGGAGGCCCACAGCGTGTGCTGCGTGTTGCGCAGCCGGCGGCCGCAGAAGTGGCGGGCCGGCGTCGCCGTCAGCGTGAGCCCGCCGACCTCGGTGGCCTCGTTCCAGTCCAGCTCGCGCAGGCGGTCGGCGGACACGCCCCAGTGCTCGAGGTGGGCGCCGACACCGAGCGGCACGGCGAAGACCGTGTCCGTGCCGGCCAGTTCCTTGATCGTGGGCAGGTCCAGGTGGTCGTAGTGGTCGTGGGAGATGACGACCACGTCGACCGGGCCGAGCGCGGCGAGCGGCAGCGGAGCCGGGTGCAGCCGGCGGGGCCCGAGGAACGGGAGCGGGGAGCAGCGCTCGCCCCACACCGGGTCGAACAGCACGCGCTGCCCGTCGATCTCCGCCAGCACGCTGGAGTGCCCCATCCAGGTCAGCCGCAGGCCGGTGGCCGGGGGCCGGGCCAGGTCGGCGAGCGTGGTGGCGTGCACCGGCACGGTGCCGGAGGGGGCCCGGCGGGGGCGGGTGTCCTTGTCGAAGTAGACCTTGGCGAAGGCCCGCATCGAGCCGGAGGGCCGGGTCCGCGCGACGCCGCCGGGGTTCTGGAAGACGCCGTCCGCGAAATGGGGCGACCGGCGGATGCGCGCCATGCGCTCACCGCCGGGGTCCGCGCCGAAGGCCGCGGGCCGCAGCGCGCGGAGCCCGGAGCTCAGGGAACGGAAGCCGGCCACGGTACCTCCAGGAGTCGGTCGGATTTTCCATTATGGAGGGCCGCCGCGCGGGGCCCTCCGGCAGCCTGCCGTCCGCCGCGGCCCGCGGGACGGGCCGGCGGCGCGAGGGGGCTCCGGGCCGTGCCGCCGTGCGCGCCAAACGGGCGGTGTGCGGGGGGAGTTAGGGTGACCGCGTGGCGAGAGTGCGGTTGAGCGTGGCGGAGCGGCGCGAGGAGCTGCTGCGGGCCGCCATCGGGCAGATCGAGGAGCGGGGCGTGGCGGCGGTGCGGATCGCCGACGTGGCCTCGGTGCTCGGGGTGAGCAACGCGCTGGTGCTCTATCACTTCTCGACGAAGGAGAAGCTGGTCGCGGCCGCCTTCGCCCATGCCGCCGAGGACGATCTGGCGCAGCTGCGCAAGGTGCTGGGGCGGCGGACGACGGCGCTGCGCCGGCTGCGGGCCGCCGTCCGCTGGTACGCCCCGACCGGCCAGGCCAAGGGCTGGCGGCTGTGGATCGAGGGGTGGGCGGCCGCGCTGCGCGAGCCCGCTCTGCGGGAGGTCGCCCAGGGCCTCGACCGGAAGTGGAAGGCGGCGATCGCCGAGGTCGTCGCGGAGGGTGTGGCGGCGGGCGAGTTCCGGTGCCCGGACCCCGGAGCCGCGGCGCTGCGTCTGACGGCCCTGCTCGACGGGCTCGCCGTCCAGCTGACGGCGTACGGCGGCGGGGTCTCCCGCGCGCGGGCCCGGGAGTGGGCCGACGAGGCACTGGCTCGGGAACTGGGCCTGGAGCGGGAGGCGTTGACGGCCGCGGGCCGGTGAAACGGCGCCGTGGACGGGCCCCGGGCCGGGGCGAGCGCCGGCCGGTGCGGCGAGGGGCACGACCCCGCGGCGGGATGCCGTGCCCCTGCGCTCCGGTGTGCGCCCCGGGACGAGGCGGACGCCTGCCGGCCTCACGCCACCGTCGTGATCCGGCTCCTGATGTCGGCCGGCGACAGTGTGCCCTTGGCCGTCACATGGTCCCCGGAGGACTGGCCGCGCAGGCGGCGGCCGATCCACGGCACCAGGAACTCCCGGGCCCACTGGACGTCGTCGCGCCGGATGCCGAGGGTGCCGCGCGGCGGCAGCGGCGGCCAGGGCTGCTCGGGGTCGGCCGGCACGTCGAGGCCGAGGACCTGGCCGGCCCGCAGCGCCACCCGGGTGTGCCCCTCGGGCGACAGGTGCAGCCGGTCGTGGTCCCAGGCCCGGCGGTCCTGGACGGCCTTGAGGGACCACAGGTCGAGCACCGGGCAGCCGTAGCGGTCGGCGATGGCCCGCACGTGCCCGTTGTAGGTGGCGATCTTGCCGCGCAGGTGCTTGAGCACGGGCACGCCCCGGGTGTCGAAGCCGGTGGTGACCATCACGGTGCCGGCCGCGGCGGCGAGCCGGGCGAGGCCCTTCTCGAACCGCTCCGCCACGTCGTCCGGGTCCGTGCCGGGACGGATGATGTCGTTGCCGCCCGCGCAGAACGACACCAGGTCCGGGGCGAGTTCCACGGCCCGCGGGACCTGGTCCGCCACGATCTGGTCGAGCAACTTGCCGCGCACGGCGAGATTGGCGTACTGGAAGTCGCCCTCGGGGCGTCGGTCCGCGAGCAGGACCGCGAACCGGTCGGCCCAGCCGACGAACGCCCCGTCGGGGCCGGGGTCGCCGACGCCCTCGGTGAAGCTGTCCCCCACCGCCACGTACGACCCGATCACTGCTCTGCTGTCACTCTTCGAATCGTCTGCCACGTCGGCCCATGATTCACCTTGGAATGTGACCTACGCGACCGTAGGCAAGGGTTGACGGACGGTGAGATAAGCCACTGAGCGAATGTCGCCGCCCAGGAATAGAACACGCCGAAGGCCGGACCCGGGGGGTGTGGGTCCGGCCTTCGGCGGCGTGTCAGGCAGATGGTGGCGGGAGCGCGGGCGTCAGGCGACCGGGGCGCCGTGCGCGCGCAGGTAGGCGACCGGGTCCACGTCGGATCCGTAGTTCGGCGTCGTGCGGATCTCGAAGTGCAGGTGCGGGCCGGTCACGTTGCCGGTGGCGCCGGACAGGCCGAGCCGCTGTCCCGTGGTCACGGCCTGGCCGGCCGAGACGGAGAGGGCGGACAGGTGGGCGTACTGGGCGTAGTGGCCGTCCTGGAGCCGGAGGACGACCTGGTTGCCGTAGGCACCGCCCCAGCCCGCGGAGACGACCGTGCCCGCGCCGACGGCCTTGACCGGGGTGCCGGTGGGGACCACGAAGTCGACGCCGGTGTGGTAGCCGCTGGCCCAGTGGCTGCCGGCCACGTGGTAGCCGGTGCCGACGGCGGCGTGGGTCACGGGCAGGGTGAAGCCGGTGGCGGCGGCCCGCTCGGCGCGGGCGACCGCGGTCTTCACCCGGGCGGCGGAGACGGTCTTCGCCTTGGCGGCGGACGAGCCGGCGGTCGCGGGCTTCGGGGTGGCGGGCGCCCGGGTGGCGCTTGCGGCGGCGTGACCGAGCGTCAGCTTCAGGCCCGGGTGGATCAGCGAGGGGTCGTCGCCGACGGCCCGGCGGTTGTCCCGGTACAGCTGCTTCCAGCCGCCGCGGACGTGCTGGTTCTCGGCGATGCCCGACAGGCTGTCGCCGGCACGGACGGTGTAGGTCCGGGCGGCAGCGCCCTTGACCGCGGGCGCCTTGACGGCCACGGGGGCGCTGCGGACGGTCTTCTCGGAGACGGACTGCGCGGGGGCCGCGTGGGCTCCCGCGGCGCCTATGAGGGGCAGTGCGAGCACGGCGCCGCCGGTTCCGGCGGCGGCGAGGATGCGGGTCAGGCGCTGGGGCTTCGGACGGCGGTGCTTACCCTTCGCGGGCATGGCGGATTCCTCTCCGGCGCCTGCGAGGTGAGCTGTCGGGTTCGGGCTGGAGATGCCCGGCCGCGCGGGACGCGACTTCACCCCTAGCCGTTCCGGAGACCGGAACAGGCGGTCGTACCTGTGGGTCCCCCGCTCCTGCCGTGCACGGGTGAGTGTGCGGGCCCCGGACGGCGGCAGGATGAGGCGTCCGTCCGGATCGGGATGGAACGTAAGCGAGCGGGATGTGTTCGGACAAGCAGAGGGTTCCGCTCAGAGATGCTCATCTTGATCCAATTCGGGCAAAACCGGTGACGCTCCGTGCATTCGATCAGCGCTCTCTTCGTCAACCGCGGCAAAAGACAACGCGATTACGTGAACATGGCGGAGCACCGTGGGTCACGAATATGACGCTCCTCACGTCCGGGCTCGTCAGGAGTCCCCAGGGGGTGGCGAGTTGGGGCTTAAAGGGTTAAAACCGACAAAACGCCCATAGGAGACAGGAGGGCGAAAGTGGGCCAGGGGGTCGCCTGCGCGAAGGCCGCCGAGCGGAGCCGCCGGCGGCCAGAGGCTTCCTCGCCCGTGGCCGGACCGTTGCCCCGGGAACCCATGTCGTATCGTCGAAAGGCGCGCCCGCCGACGAGCCGTGACGGCGGGCTCAGGCCCCGCCTTCGGGCCGGGCCGACCGAGTGGGAGGAGCCCCCGTGACGCAGCAGGTCCCGTCGACCGAACCAGAGCTGGCCGGAGTGCGCAACTTCCGCGACGTGGGCGGGCTGCCGACCGTGGACGGACGGCGGGTGCGGCACGGAGTGCTGTTCCGCAGCGGCCACCTCGCGCACGCGACGGACCGGGACGCGGCCTTCCTCTCCTCCCTCGGCCTGCACACGATCTTCGACTTCCGCAACGCGGCCGACAAGAAGCTCGAGGGCCCGGACGTCGAGCTGCCCGGCGTGCGCAACGTCAACCTGCCGCTGAGCGACCCGGCCGACGGCGCCGAGTTCTGGCGGATGGTCCGCGACGGCGACCTCGACCAGCTGCGCACGATCCTCGCGGACGGCAAGGCGGCGAACCGGATGATCGCCTCGTACCGCATGATCATCACCGAGCGCACCGCCGAGCACTCCCACGTGCTGCACGCCCTCGCGCAGGACAGCGTCCCCGCCCTGATGCACTGCGCGGCGGGCAAGGACCGCGCGGGCCTGTCGATCGCCGTGACCCTGCTGGCCGTGGGCGTGGACGAGGACGCGATCCGGGCGGACTACCTGGAGTCGAACGCCAAGCACCGCCGCTACAAGGTGCACCGCAGCAGCAGCGCGGCCTCGGCCTACTCCCCCGAGGTCATGGAGCTGCTCGGCCCGCTCTTCGACGCCCGCGCCGAGTACCTGGCCGCGGCCCTGGAGACCATCGAGGAGACCTGGGGCGGGGTCGAGGCCTACCTGGAGCGCGGGCTGAAGCTCACCCCCCAGACACGGGAACGGCTGCGGGAGCGCCTGCTCGACTGAGGGGCGGCGGGCTGGGCCCCGGCCGGTGCGGGGGCGCCGCGCCGGCCGCGGCCCGCTCCGGCTCCCCCACCTCGCGCTTCCCTACTTGGCGCCCACCTCGAACAGCAGCCAGACGAACCCCGCGAAGACGTGCCCGACGGCGATGTAGACGATCAGCCGTATCCACAGGGCTCGCGGGAACTTCTCTTCCATGTCGGTCATGACGTGTCTCCGGTGTGGGGGCCCAGGCACAGCGCGGCCGTGGGGCTCTGCAGCAGGGTGTGGACGAAGAGCAGATCGACCCCGTCGTGGTCCTCGGCGGCGATCCGGTGCGGGGTCAGCGAGTCGAAGTGGGCACTGTCACCCGGTGCGAGCAGGTGCGCGGTGTCCCCGAGGCGCAAGCGCAGGCGCCCCTTGAGGACGTACAGCCACTCCTCGCCCGGGTGCACACGCACGATGTCGCCCTGGGAGCCGTGGGGCACGTGGACCCGCAGGGCCTGCATCCCGCGGCCGGGCGCACCGGCCTGCCAGTACGTCCAGCCGCCCGCCCGGGTCGGTTCCATGGCCGCCGCGCGCACCACGGCGTCCGGGGCGGCGACGCTCTCGCCGAGCAGTTCGGAGACCGTCGTACCGTAGACACGGGCGAGCGCGAGCAGCAGCGGCAGGGAGGGCTGGCGCTGTCCGGTCTCCAGGCGGGAGAGGTGGGCGGGCGACAGCCCGGCCGCGCGGGCCGCGGCCTCCAGGGTGAGGGAGGCCCGGCGGCGCAGCGCACGCAGCTGCGGGGCGACGGCGGGCAGGTCCTCGACCGGTCCCGCCGAGGGCTCGGACTCGGGAGCGCTCATGCCTCCATTGAGCCGCAGCTTTGCCTCTCGGGCAAATCAATTGCCTCAGAGGCAAAAAGCGGCCACGTGAGCAGGCCGGCCCGCGTCCTAGCGATGGGCGACTGCCTGCTTCACCAGTGTCTTCCCGAAGTCCCACATCAGTCCGCCGCCGTGCGCGTCGTCCATCACGTCGGTGAAGGCCTCCACGAAGCGGTCCACCTCACGCTCACCGATGATCAGCGGCGGGATCAGCTTGATCACCTCCAGGTGGTCGCCGGAGACCTGGGTGAGGATCCGGTGCCGCTGGAGCAGCGGGACGACCACCATCTGCGCGAACAGGCCCTTGCGGGCGGCCTGGAGCACGGTCCAGCGGCCGCGCAGCTTCAGCGACCGGGGCCGGCCGAACTCGATGCCGATCATCAGGCCCCGGCCGCGCACGTCGGCGAGCAGTTCGTACCGTTCGGTCAGGGCCGCGAGCCGCGACTTCAGCAGCTCGCCGGTGGCCCGGGCGCCCGCGACGATCTGCTCGTTCTCCATGACGGACAGCACGGCGAGTCCGGCCGCCATGGCCTGGGCGTTGGACCCGAAGCTGGCCGAGTGGACCAGCACCCGGTCCATGGACGAGTAGACCTTCTTGAAGATCCAGTCCCGCCCGAGCGTGGCGCCGACCGGCACATAGCCGCCGGACAGCGCCTTCGCCACGCACACCAGGTCCGGCGCCACGCCGTCCTCGTGCTGGAAGGCGTAGAAGTCGCCGGTGCGGCCGAGTCCCGTCTGGACCTCGTCCGCGATGAGCAGCGCCTTGTGCCGGTGCAGCAGCTCCTGGGCGGCGCGCAGATAGCCGGGCGGGGCCTCGTGCACGCCCTTGCCCTGGATCGGCTCGACGATCAGGGCGGCGACGTCGCCCTTCGCCAGCTCCCTCGCCAGGGCGTCGAGATCGCCGAGCGGTACGGCGGTGTCGGGCAGCAGCGGGGCGAAGCCGTCGCGGAAGCCGTCCTCGCCGTTCACGGACAGGGAGCCCACGGTCAGGCCGTGGAAGGCGTGCTCGCAGTACAGGACGCGCGGCCTGCCGGTGGCGCGGCGGGCGAACTTCAGCGCCGTCTCCACCGCCTCGGTCCCGCTGTTGCCGAAGAACACCCGGTCCAGGTGCGGACTGTGGGCGAGCAGGCGCTCCGCCAGCAGTCCGGGCAGCGGCGGGCAGTCGAAGCGGGTGAGGTCGGCGAGCTGCGCGTCGAGCACGTCGTGCAGCGCCTTGCGGACGACGGGGTGGTGGCGGCCCAGGCCCATCACGCCGAACCCGGCGAGCATGTCGAGGTAGTCGTCGCCGTCCGCGTCCCAGAAGTAGGCGCCCTCGGCCCGCTCGTAGACCTTGTCGAAGCCGATGGTGTGCAGCATGCGCGGCAGCTGGTGGTTCAGGTGCCGGGCGTGCAGCTCGTAGCGTTCGGCTCCGCGCTCGGACAGAAGGCTGCCGAGGTCGAACTCCTTGCTCATTCAGCTCTCTCCTCGACTGGTCCGGCGGCCCCGGCGGTGTCCCGCGCCCGGGCCGTCCCGGCCTGGTCCTTGGCGGCCAGGCTCGCGCCGATCCGGCCGGCGATCTCCACGGGCGTGAGCCCGATGTCGGCCAGCACCTCGCCGCGCTTGGCGTGCGCGAGGAACTGCTCCGGGATGCCGAACCGCCGTACTGGTACGTCCACTTCGGCGTCGCCGAGGGCCAGCGCGACCGCGGAGCCGACGCCGGCCGCGCGGCTGTTGTCCTCGACGACGGCGACCAGGCGGTGGCCGGCGGCGAGTCCGGGAAGCGCCGGGTCGACGGGCTTGACCCAGCGGGGGTCGACGACGGTGCACGCGACGCCGCGGGCGGCGAGCAGCTCGGCGGCCTTCAGGCAGACCGGCGCCATGACGCCGACGGCGACGAGCAGGACGTCGGGGTCCTCGTCCGCCCGCAGCACGTCCATGCCGCCCACGCGGCCGACCGCCCGGACGGCCGGGCCGACCGACTCCTTCGGGAAGCGGAGCAGGGTCGGCGCGTCGTCCACGGCGACGGCCTCGCGCAGCTGGGCCCGCATCTGGTCGGCGTCGCGCGGGGCGGCGATCCTCAGGCCCGGCACCACCTGGAGGACGGACATGTCCCACATGCCGTTGTGGGAGGGCCCGTCGACGCCGGTGACACCGGCCCGGTCCAGCACGAAGGTGACCCCGCAGCGGTGCAGCGCCACGTCCATCAGCAGCTGGTCGAAGGCCCGGTTGAGGAAGGTGGCGTAGACGGCGACGACCGGGTGCAGGCCGCCGGTGGCCAGGCCCGCCGCGGAGACGGCGGCGTGCTGCTCGGCGATGCCGACGTCCCACACCCGGCCGGGGAAGCGCTCGGCGAACCGGCCGAGGCCCACCGGGTGCAGCATCGCGGCCGTGATCGCCACCACGTCGTCCCGCTCCTCGCCGATCCGCACGATCTCGTCGCCGAAGACGGAGGTCCAGGAGGGGCCGCCGGCCGGAGTCAGCGGCTCGCAGGTCAGCGGGTCCATCACGCCGACGGTGTGGAAGTGGTCCTCCTCGTGGGCGAGGGCGGGTTCACAGCCGCGGCCCTTGACCGTGAGGCAGTGCACCAGGACCGGACCGTGAAAGCGTTTGGCGCGGCGCAGCGCCGACTCGACCGCCCTGACGTCGTGCCCGTCGATCGGGCCGAGGTACTTCAGCCCCAGATCCTCGAACATGCCCTGCGGGGCGAAGGCGTCCTTGAAGCCCTTCTTGGCGCCGTGCAGGGACTCGTAGACGGTGCTGCCGACGACCGGCGTGCGCAGCAGGACGTCCTTGCCCCAGGCCAGGACCTTCTCGTAGCCGTCGGTGGTGCGCAGGGTGGCCAGGTGGTTGGCGAGGCCGCCTATCGTCGGGGAGTACGACCTCTCGTTGTCGTTGACGACGATGATGAGCGGCCGGTCCTTGGCGGCCGCGATGTTGTTGAGCGCCTCCCAGGCCATGCCGCCGGTCAGCGCGCCGTCGCCGACGACCGCGACGACATGGCCCTTCTCGCCCCGGACCTGGCGTGCCTTGGCGAGCCCGTCGGCCCAGCCGAGCGCGGTGGAGGCGTGGCTGTTCTCGATGACGTCGTGCTCGGACTCCTCGCGCGAGGGGTAGCCGGACAGGCCTCCCTTGCCGCGCAGCTTGGAGAAGTCCTGGCGGCCCGTCAGGAGCTTGTGCACGTAGCTCTGGTGGCCGGTGTCCCACAGGATGCGGTCGGCCGGGGACTCGAAGACCCGGTGCAGCGCGAGGGTGAGTTCCACCACCCCCAGGTTGGGGCCGAGGTGGCCGCCGGTTCTGGCGACGGCGTGCACCAGGAATTCCCGAATCTCGTCGGCCAGTTCGGCCAGTTCCGTCTCGGACAGCGCCTTCAGGTCGCGTGGTCCGCGGACGGTCTCCAGAATGGTCACGCTCGGCCCCCTCTCGGTCCGTGCCGTGCTTCAACTCACTGTCACGGTGGGTGTCCCCGTGACGGCGGGGGCGCCGGACGCGACGCCGCCGTGTTCCATCCGTTCGGCCAGCTTCATGGCCTCCTCGATCAGGGTCTCCACGATCTTCGACTCCGGAACGGTCTTGATGACCTCGCCCTTGACGAAGATCTGCCCCTTGCCGTTGCCCGAGGCGACCCCCAGGTCGGCCTCGCGCGCCTCACCGGGACCGTTGACCACACACCCCATGACCGCCACCCGCAGCGGGACCTCCATCCCCGTCAGACCCGCGGTGACCTC